>DAINPP010000026.1:15095-40232 GCA_036743375.1 Thermotogae bacterium
GGTTTACCTGAACATGGTTTCCCTTTTTATCAATGATGAAGATTCCATCATTCGAATTTTCAAAAAGTGTCTGATAATAATTTTTCCTTTCGAGGATCTCCATCTCGTACTTTTCCCTTTCTATCGCGCTGCTTATGATGTTTTTTACCGTTTCGAGAAAGGTGATTTCCTTTTCGGTCCAGATCTTTTCCTCCCTGACGGAATCAAAACCGATAAATCCGATCGTTTTGTTCTCGATATACAGGGGGGTAACGTACAATGATTTGATATCCTGTGATTCCAGAATTTCCTTCTCGGCGGGTGCAAAGCTTTCCATTTCCGAGACGGTCTGTATGTTGATAATCAGGTTGTTTTTTACCTGCTTGGTCCACCAGGGGAAGATATCGACGGGAATATTCTGAAGGTTTTTCTTTTCCTTTGAAATGCCGTCTGCCGCCCATTCATGGGTATTACTCATCGTGGATCCATCCTCGGAAAAGAGGAAGATGTAGCTCCTGTCAATCTTGGCCAGTCTGCCCATCTTTTCCAGAATTTTTTCTATCTTCAGATCCAGCGGTATAGCATCTTTACTCAGCAGAGAAACGGAAGCACTGTTGAGGACTTCTTCTATATTTTTTCTATGTTTAATTTCACTTCGTATCTTCTTCAGTGATTCTTCATTATTTAATTGATCCAATATAAAGATACCTCCAGGATATTTTATTATATCACAGATGAGAGGGGAATAACCTGGAACGATTGTGTGTGAATGGTGGATGAATAGATCCCTGACAGTGATAGTCACAGTGTCTGTCACTGTCAGAGATCTGTGTCTTTTAAATAATAATTACTTCAGCTGTCCCCGTAATCCGGATCCTTATCTGAATATCCTCATAAGCCGTTCCAGAACCCTGCTGACCGTCGGCACCGTAATCATGCCGGAAGGTGAAGACGAGGTCTGTTGCCTTATGATCGTTGATGAAATTTAAAAGCTCGTTGACCGCCGGACTGTTATCCTTGTCGAGTGTCCATGTGTATGTATCCGTTGCGGGACTGATGGTTCCTGCGTTAAAGAAAAACTCCGTATCCGTGGCCTCCTGTTCCTTCATGTAAAGCTCAAAGTCAAATGTATCAAAATCGAGCGTTGCTTCCGCTGTCAGTGAAACTTCCATGTTCAGATGAAGGTTTCTCAGTCTTCTTCCCTGTGTGTCCACTTCATCCCAGTGCATATTGGCCGTTACTTCACCGGGAAGCTCTGCTCTTAAGGATGAGATTGGGAGCTGAGGAAGTGGCTGGACGGTAAAATTCAAATTCAGAGCGGGGATGGCGATTGAAACCGAGATGGCACATCCGGCAAATAACAGGGCAACCATACAGGCTAAACATAAGACGCGGTTCTTCTTTTTCATAATTTCACACCTTTCCGTTTTAATTTAATTCAATGGAGCTTATGGAATTATCGGAATAATAAAAAAAATCTAAAAATAGATGATGAGATTTTTCCGATTTTCCACTCAGAAGAAAAGGTATTATGGATAAGAGTGAGGGGAGATAAGCATTTTGAAAATAAAGACATCCGGGCTATAATGCTAGGGGTTGCGGCAGGCCTGCAACCAGAATAAAGGAGCGGTTGAAATATGCTTAATCTAAAAAATCCAACACAACATCAGATTTTAAACAGAATATGGATCAGGGATTCTTTCACGAGACAGCTGATCAGCAATGAGATGAATGTCAATCGATCGACAGTTTCAAGGGCGATGGAAGGGTTGCTTGAGCAGGAGATCATCATTCGGGACGGTGTCCAGAATCCGGGTGAAACGGGTGGAAGAAAGACGGAAGTTCTGAAATTGAACGAAAAAAAGGCGTCCGTTATAGGAATTACGGTGGTCAATGACAGGCTGTTCTGTGTTCTGACAAATTTCAGGGGACATCTTTTACATGAAGATACATTTGAGGTGAAAATAAACAACGGGAATATCGTTGATGTCATAGAGGCCTGTGTCAAAAAGCTGAAAGAACAGTTTGATCATATCATGGCCGTGGCGATTTCTATCCCCGGTATTGTCGATTCGGAAAAGGGAGTTATAGACTATTCGTTCGATCTTCAGATCAGAGATCTTGAACTGAAAAGGGTGATAGAAAAGAAGACGGGGATTTTCACCTATGTTGAAAACGATGCAAATGCCGGTGCGGCATCCTATCTCCATGAATCTTCGCTTGTCGACAGAAATCTCATCTATTATATGTTTTCCTTTCCATCGGGATTCAGGACTTATGGCGGGGTCGGTGCCGGAATAGTGATAGACGGGAAGATCTACAAGGGGTCGAGGATGGCGGCGGGAGAGATCATCCTTGACAACAGCTGGAAATACTCGAAAGAACTTGAACTGCATGCAATGGATCTTGGAAGATACGAGTGGCCTTCGGATGATTTTCCAGAACTGTTCAAGGATATGGCCGACAACCTGATCAACAGGATTACCGTTGTTACCACACTGCTTGATCCCGACAGAATCGTACTCGGTGGGGATATTACCGATTTTTCGGATTCGGTCATCGACTATTTGAAGACAGAGATATTCCGTGGCTTGCCTTTTCGCAAAAAAGAGCAGGTCATCGATGAGAATTTTATTCAGATTGATCATGATGGATTAAAAAATCTTGCCTATGGGGGTGCGGTTACCATTTTGAAGAATTTCTTCTCGGATTTTGATTATGCGCAGAAGATCATAAAATTTATAAAACGGAGAAGGAAATAGTTCCTGATCAAAATGGATTCTACCAACTAACAGGCTGTTGTATAGGGTGGAAGCGGATGAGTTCCTTACCGATCCGCTTCCATCCGTTTATTCGTACATCTTGAATATCTCGTCTACCACGGCCTGAGCCTGTTCAAAGGAGGTCGTTCTACGATCTCTCATCAGCATTTCGACCACGAGAGACTTATCCCGTTTCAGGAAGGCCTCAAGCGCCCATTCCATTCGCATGATCCGCGGCGTAAGGTACCAGTTGATGATCCGGTCGGTCAGCTGTGGGACGACCTCTTCCGCGTGAATCCCGTCTTTGTCAACGAGTGCACAGAATTCACAGGCAACGTCATCGGCAACCCCCTTGACGACACCGTTGTTCAGTGTGTTGACAACCAGTCTCGACGCATTGTCGTTCGCGATGGCGTCGATGAACGGAATGTGTTGTTCACCGCTGAGTCTGTTCGGATCATAAAGGATCTCTACCTGTTCCCTGAGTTCTTCCGGATACTGGCTCATGTCCGCAAGCAGAAGTTCTTTGGTATCGGCTTCGGGATTCTCCATGATCTTTTTCATCATGCCCTGAACGGTGGCTGTTGTGGCTACGAGTCTGTTTCCGTACCATTTCCATCCGCTTGGCGAGTCAAAACCGCCCCAGGGTTCACCGTACCATTTTTTCTTCTCATCCATGGAAAAATGATATTTCCATGAGGAATTTCTCGGTGTGTCACCTATCGGGAACATGCCGTAGAATTTATAATCATCCCAGGCAACCGGGGCCAATTGATCATCCGTGGGATTCTTTGGCGCCCATTCCTTTCGGGTGTTGAAATATTCCTCGAGTCTCGGGTAAAGGTCCTCCCCGTCTTTTTCAAATTTGTTCAGCCAGATTCCGTGATTCACACCGGCGACCTGCCAGTCGACTTCGTTCATATGTAATCCCAGGACATTTGCGAGATGTTCTACGTGATAATGTCCGTGACAGAAGCCGACCATGTTGGTGTCCGTCTCACGATGGATCAGTGTTGTCCCTTCAAAAACGGGGTTTGCAGCCTGTAGTAGCCAGGCATCCTTCTGATTGTTGCTGCCGACTTTCCTTGCTATTTCTACGAAATAGGAAAGCTGATTCCAGTTTGTGAAGGTGTAGTAATCCGAAACCATATTGAATTCCTGAGTATCTATCCCCCTGAAATAACCGTGTTTTTCACCAATTGCCCGGGTATCTTCCAGGAATTTGTGTCCGCCGACGAGTGCGGAATTGATGACAAAATTTGAATCGATGATCGTTTTATCGAGATCGAGTGTTGTTTCAAAGGTGATGTCCGCATCAAATTCATCACTGAGTTTTTTGGCCATGAAAGAGACCGCATTGAGTCTTTCTTCGTCCACATCCATGAGGATGACTTCGCTTCCCCTGAGACTCGGCGTCTTGCACAAATCGCTGACCAGTCTCATTGAAAATACTGCACTTCCCGCACCTATAATTCCAATCTTTACTGAGCTCATCTTTTCCCTCCTGATATAAAAAGTTCGTATCAGCTTAAATCATAACATAATAGAGAAAAAATGTTATAATGTGAAGGGAAATGAAAAATTGTAAAAAAGGTGATAATTATTTCAGACACAGAGTTTATCGGTAAATTAACGGATATCGGTTTTGTTTTAAGTGAAGAGCTGAGGAAATCGGTCAATTTTTTAAACGAACTGAAGTTGAGAGACGAGGATAAATTATTTCTTTACACGGAATTTCTCAATGAGATCAGGGAGTTTATGCAGATGCTTTCAGAAAAACTTGAGGCGGGAGAGTTTGAGATGCTGGAAGATAAATCACATGAGCTGAAAGGTGTCACGAGAAATCTGAAATTTAACAATCTGGCGGAAACCCTTTACAGGATTCAGCTTAGTTCTTCCGAGAGGGATACCGCTGAGGTTGAAAAGAGTATACGCGAATTCGAAACGGCAATAACTGACTATATAATCTGAGAATAGATTCCTTTCGCCCGGTTGGGATGGCTTTCAATCTGACCTTTCCTCTGAAACAGAACGATCTTGTGATAGTCCCGTAAGTATGGTATAATATTTCGGAATGCTAACTTTATTACGGAGCTGATCTCGTTATGAATTTTTTTAAGACATTAAGCGGCAGAATGAATCAGAAGGTAGATATCTTTCATCTGCCGATTTATAAAGGGCTTTTTATGCTGGCCTGGCCCATCGTTCTCACGAATCTCCTTCAGACACTCTACAATCTGACAGACGCCTATTTTCTCGGAAAACTCGGTACCGTTGAGTTCTCCGCCCCCACGGTAACCTTTTCTATCGTATTCATTTTGATATCCCTTGCAACCGGCTTTTCGCATGCGGCCACATCGATGATCGCACAGTATATCGGGATGAAAAATAAGAAAATGGCGGAGAAGTCGGCTGCACAGGTGATGCTGACGCTGCTCGTACTTTCCGTCTTTGTCATGACGCTTGGTTATTATTTTGCACCATCTATTCTGAAACTGATAAATGTAGAAGGAGAACTCTTTGACAAGTCGCTAAGCTATCTGAGGGTCATGATCTTTGCCATTCCGTTTATGTTTTTCAGTGAACTGTTTTCGAGTATTTTCAGAGGCTGGGGAAATTCCGTAATCACATTACAGATCATGTTTCTGACGGTTGGTTTAAATATAGCACTCGATCCGCTCTTTATCTTTGCCCTTGGATTGGGGGTTGAAGGGGCTGCACTCGCAACCCTTATCGCGAGAGGTGTTTCAGTTGTCTATTTTCTTTATGTCCTCCTTAAAAACCGGACCGGTTTCACCGTTCACCTGAAGGACTTTAAACCGGATTTCAGGATGATAAGAAAGATTCTTTCGATAGGGCTCCCGGGGTCTATCGGTCAATCCGTCACGGCCGTCGGATTTACGTTTATCATGGGGGTTGTGACACAGTTCGGAGCTGCTGTTATCAGTATATACGGGATCGGTAACCGGGTACTTTCGATGGTGACCATGTTTGCCGTTGGAATGTCACTCGCGACGGCCACCATGGCCGGACAGTTTGTCGGAGCGGATAAACCCGAAAAGGCGGAAGAAACCGTGAGAAAATCGGCGATAATCACCTTTCTCGTGGTTTTGGTCATCTCCACTCTTCTCTTCTTCTTTGGCCAGTACGTAACCAAGTTCTTCATCAACGATCCGGAAGTCATCGATCTTGGGTATCTCTATTTCAGACTTGTGGCCTTTTCACTGCCGTTCTTTGCAACGATGTCGGTCTTTCAGGGGGCACTCAGGGGAACAGGACACACTACGCTGGCTACCACCGCTGATATGCTGCGATTATGGGCCGTGAGAATCCCCCTTGTGATGTGGTTTTCAGAACTGTTTGGGTTCTACGGAATATTCTATGCGATGATTATCAGTAATATCAGCGCGATGATTATCGCCTATGTCTTTCTCAAGATCGGGAACTGGAAGGAAAGGGTTGTGGAAGAATACTGATAAATGGAAACCCCGCTTTCAGGAGAAAGCGGGGAAAAGGAGTTGTTTTTTTATTGCTCAGAAGTACGTCTTTATTGCACTGGATACTGCGGTCGCACCGTCCGCAGCTGCATTGATAATCTGTCTGAGTTCCTTGTCGATGACATCACCGGCCGCGTAAACGCCAGGCATGGATGTTTCAAGACTCTTGTGATCCGTAATGATAAAGCCTTCAGGGGTCATTTTCAGAAGATTCCTGAACAGGTCTGAATTCGGGACGAGTCCGATGTAGATGAAAATTCCGTCGACGGGCAGATCTTCTTTGCTGCCGTCTTTGACATTCTTCAATACGAGATTGCTGACGAATTTGTCACCTTCTATCTTTTCAACGACCGTATCCCAGATAAATTCCATCTTTTGATTTTCAAAGGCCCTGTCCTGGAGAATCTTATCCGCTCTCAGCTGATCCCTTCTGTGAATGACGGTTACCTTTTCTGCGAGCTGTGCGAGATAAAGCCCCTCTTCTATGGCCGAATTTCCGCCACCGATTACCGCAACATGCTTGTTGGCGAAGAATGCCCCATCGCATACGGCACAGTATGAAACGCCTTTTCCATCAAAGGTACTTTCACCTGGAACGCCAAGTCTTCTGTGCTTTGCGCCTGTTGCAATCAATAGTGTCTTTGCATCTATCTGCCGGCCATTTTCGAGTGTCACACTCTTTTTATCACAGCAGAAGGAAAGGTTGGCCACACCGTTTGTCGAGATATCCGCACCAAAATGCCTTGCATGTTCTGCGAGTCTTTCGGCAAGTTCCATTCCCTCTATCGAGATGAAACCGGGATAGTTTTCCACTTTCTGAGTAACCGTTATCTGCCCGCCTTCGGTGCTCTTTTCGAGTACGAGTGTCTTTAACCCGCCTCTTGCGGCATATATTGCGGCGGTGAGGCCGGCCGGCCCACCACCTATTATGATCATATCGTAGCTGTTATCAAGTGTTGAATCTCCTGCACCGCTGCCGCCGAGATCAAAAAATACCATTCAATCACCCCGAAATCATTAAAATGTAGGAGTTTCTCCGAAACTCCCGAAGCCTTCCTTCGAAAAACTATTTATAATACCTTCAGAACTTCAGCGAGGTAGTCCTTTTCGGGGATAGCCCCTACGAAGGAATTTGCCCCGTCGTTGATGACCATCTGGGGGACGGACGAAACACCGTATTTTGCCGAGAGTTCTGGGAATTCTGAAGCCTCCACCATTTCTCCCTTGATAAATTCAGGATTGATCATTGAGAAAAAATGTGCTGTCAGAACGGCCGGTGGGCAGTACGGACAAGTGGGTGTAACGAATGCCTGAATCTTTACGGGCTTGTTGATGGCCTTGAGTTTTTCCACCACATCGGCACTTACCGGTGGATTTGCCCCATTTGAAATGACAACAAGATCTTCAAGCAGAGTGGCAAATTCGTGACCAAAAGGTGCGCCGTGGAAGATGACGTTGTAATTGTTCAGATCCTTATCGAGAATGACAAAGCCGGGGACCTGATCCACACCGTATTTGCCGGCAAGTTCCCTGTCCTGCTCGTAGCTGTGATGTTCGATCTCTATCAACCCGTTTGAGAGTGCGGCTACTTCTTCAAGGACATCTTTTGTCGTCTGACAATACTGACATCTTGCCGGATCATTCGTTGTGAAAAGTACAACCCTTACTTTATCCTTCAATTCTTTTTCAAACCTCTTCAGCATAACTTCCTGAGCTTTTTCCTTTAAAAGTCCCATGTCTACCTCCAGTAATTTTATCGATATACCCCCTCAGGGTACGTTCGATGATTTGACGGAAGATGTTCTGAAATTATTTCACTTCATTATCTTTTTTATCTTCAACAAACAATTCTTTTACAGCGCCGATGCTTCCAAGGATTCCGGAGGTTTCCAACGGAAGAAATACTTTGGAAGCCGTCCCGTTAGCGATATCCTTCAACGCCTCAAGATATTTGATGGCGATGACGTCATTTGTCGGATTTCCCTTGTGGATGGAATCAAATACCTTATAAATGGCCTCAGCCTGTCCCTGAGCTTCCGTGCTCAGTCTGTATTTCGTAGCTTCCGCCTCAAGCTTGATGGCCTCGGCCTTACCCTGCGCCTCAAGAATTTTCGATTGTTTGGCCCCTTCCGCCTTTGTGATCTGTGATTCTTTGATTCCCTGCGCCTCAAGGATAACGGCCCTCTTGATTCTTTCGGATTTCATCTGGCGGCTCATCGCGTCCGTAATATCCTGTGGCGGATCTATTCTCTTGATCTCAACTCTGGAGACCTTGACTCCCCAGTTGTCCGTTGCATCGTCGAGGACTTCTCTGAGTTTCGTGTTGATCATCTCCCTTGAGGTGAGTGTCTGATCAAGCTCCAGTTCACCGATGACGTTTCTGAGATTTGTCTGAGCCAGCTTTACGGCGGCCTCCTGGAACATGGAGATGTTGTAGAGTACCATGTAGGCATCCGTCACCTGATAGTAGATGACCGCGTCGACGGATACCACAACGTTGTCGTTTGTGATGACTTCCTGTGGTGGAACATCGATGACCTGTTCGCGCATGTCCACCTTCGTCATTCGTTCAAAGAGAGGTACGATGAACTGTAGTCCCGGTTCACCTATCCTGTTGAATTTACCGAGCCGTTCGATAACCCCTTTCTGATAGGGTCTGATAATCTTGATTCCTGACATGGCAAAAATGAACACAAAAATAATGATTACAATCAAAGCGTATATCATAATGTCTACCTCCCTGTAGTGTTTAGGCTCTCTAAATTTTCCTTACCGTCAGTTTTACACCTGTAAGACTGATAATTTCTACTTTGCTGCCCTTTCCTATGTCTCTCTCGTCTTCCGGGATTGCGCGCCACTCCTGTCCGAGTACCTTTACAATTCCCTTTGAACCATCTGAGGTTATCGGTTCAACAACGGTTCCCTCCTTACCGATGATGTTGTCCTGCGTAATCTTGCGGGGTGAATCCTTTGAAATATGATTGGCCATCTTTCTCGTGTAAAGAACAAGGATAAAAGAACTGACTGCAAAGACAACAAGCTGAATGATAAAGGAATCTACCCATAACCATGCGACAAGTGCCGTTATGAGACCGGCAAGACCAAACCACATGATGAAAAACGATGTTGTAAAGATTTCCATTATTAAAAATGCAAAACCGAGAATCATCCAAAAAATTTCCGCACTCATATGTATCACCTCTTAAAGTATAAGACACAAAAAAATCCCGAAATATTCCGTCAGGATTTACCCTTTTCACGTAAAACATCCATCACAAAAGAGGCTATCTGAAGGATGACCTTCGCCTTTGTGACCGGATGCTGCAGTATTCTGTAAAGCCATTCAAGATTTGCCTTCTGAATCCACAAAGGAGCCCTTTTTGCCGTCTGAGCGTAGATATCCAGTGAACCGCCTACCCCGATTGCCAGGCTGCATCCTGTTTTTTCAAAGTTTCTGTAGATCCACTTTTCCTGTTTGGGGGCACCGAGGCCGACAAAGAGTACGGAAGGTGCTTTTGAACGGATTTCCTCGCAGATTCTGTCGGTTTCCGTTTCTGTATCAAAATAGCCATCATGTGTCCCACAGATGTTTATCCCTGTTTTTTCGTTCAGATTTTCTGCCGCCTTTTCGGCGACTCCGGGTTTTCCGCCGAGAATATAGGCCTTTTTACTTAACTCGGAAGCACTCCTGCATATTTCCAACAACAATTCAACACCCGGATAACGTGCGATGTTCACCCCATTCAGCCTTCTCAACGCCCATGACAGTCCAGTTCCGTCCGGAATGACATATGAAGCCCCTATGGCCTCTCTTGCATCCTCAAAGTTCAGATAAAAATAGGCGATCTGTGCGTTCATGGTGGTTATTTTTATATTTTCTCCGTTATTTAATGCTTCCTTGATTGCTTTCTCTATCTCTCTTTTTTCCGAGGCGATGATATTCAGCCCGAAAAATTCAGTGAACTCAAGTTTTCTCATACTTCTATTTTAACAGAAAAGAGGGGGAATATAACAGAGCGGGTGTGAGAAAAAGATCGAGGTAAAACCGTTGAATCTCTCCTTGAGATGGGGATCGACGAACGAATATGAGAACGCATTCATAAATACAAACCTGAAAAAAGGCGGACACTTTGTCCGCCTTCAAAACAATCTATATTTGTTTAACCCGCTTCTACCTGTCCTGGCTCCTTACGATGTCATTATAGAGAGAATCTGAGAGTGTTTTCATGCTCTGTTTTGCCGCGGATTTGGAAAATTCATCGTACATCATTTCCCTGTACCATTTTCCCCCATAGGAATCCTCGGTCAACTCGGATCGCTGAATGGAATTGTCCATATCCTTGAATATCTGTGAGAGCAAGACGGAAACAAATTCGTTGCAGGCCTCTCTCAGTTCTTCGTTTTCCGTGTTCTCGGTAACTTTTTCGATTTTCTTCAACACGGCAGATTTCTGAACGGCTGCCGTATCAATGGGTTTTACGCTGAAATCCATGATTTTCCCCCTTACATGATGACGAGTTCTGCATGAAGGACACCGGCATCTTTCATGGCCGTGAGAATCGCGATGATATCCTGTGGTTTGGCCCCGATAGATTTGAGTCCGGAGACCAGATTTCTGATCGAACTGTCATCCGCCGGATTGTCCCCTTCGGTCACCTTACCATTACTGATGGTTACGGAGAATCCCCCGTAGGATACCGTAAAATCATCAACTTTTACGTCTCCGCCCATGACGACCGTTCCGGTTCTTTCATTGACGACAACCTTTGCCACAACATCCGGGATGACTTCCACTTCTTCGATAATGGAGAGGAAGGTGATGAGATCATCTTTGAACACATCCGGGATCCCTATCTTGACAGATGAGGAATCAACGGCATGTGCGATACTTTCATCAAATTTGGTGTTGACGGCCTGAGCCGTTCTCGCTGCAGTCGTGAAATCCGGATTTAAAAGCAGCAATGTCAGTGTATTTGAATCAACGATCTGTGTTGGAATCTCCTTTTCGATGATGGCTCCATTGGGTATCGTTCCCACGGTCGTGAATCGCCTCTGAAGGTTGATGGTAGATCCCACTTCACCGCCACCCGTACTGATCTGCCCCTGGGCAACGGCATACACTACCCCATCGGCTCCGTAAAGTGGGGTCTGTACAAGAACACCGTTTGAGAGCGAAACGGCATCTCCGATGGCAGATACGGTGATATCCAGTCTCATCCCGCTTTTGTAATAAGCGGGGATATCCGCTGTTACCATGACAAGCGCGTTGTTGCTTGATTGTAGCTGGTTTGCATCCGCCGTGATGCCAAAATTACTGAGCATGTTGCTCATCAATGAGGATGGAACGGTACCTGAATCACCGGTCCCGCTCAGTCCGACGACGAGCCCCACGCCAAACAGCTGATTGTCCCTGGCCCCTCTGAATCTTGCGATGTCCTTGAGCCTGACGCGGGCTGAAAATATGACCGAAAATGCGAGTATTGTGATCAGAATAATCAGAACTGTTTTTTTCAATTTAATCACCCTTCTTTAAAAGATTACTCCGGAAATGCCGGAGAGGATATAGCCGATCCAACTCTGTTCGGAAGGATCCTGTTCAAACACGACATCCCCGTTGTACCATATCTTTGCATCCGCTATCTTAAATGAATCAATTGTATTATCCGCCGTGATGTCCGTCGGCCTCACTCTTCCCTGAACGAGCAGTTCCCTTTTGTCCTGGCCCACTTTGGTCTCTTTTTTCCCCTGAATCAGCAGATTTCCATTCTGGTCCACATCCACTATGGTCGCGGCTATCTTGGTGATGACCTGTGATTCCGCCGAATTCTCCGTCTGAACCCTTTGATCGGCATCGGCGTTGATGGGAATGAAAGTTTCAAGTGCCAGGTTGCCGACACTTCCGATGAACGATACGGCACTCGTGATCAGTCCCTTTTTTTTATCATCCGAGGAGTCGTTCTGGGTTAATGAAACGGTTTCGGAAACCAGTATGGTCAGTATGTCGCCTATCTGATAGGCCTTGTTATCCGTGTAAAGCGATTTGAAATTGTCTTTCTGGGAATTGTTCCACAGTGATGTGGAGAAGCAGGAACTGAATAATATCAGGGAAATTAAAATCAAAAATGTCAGTCTGTTTTTCATAAATCCTCCCGAGGAAGTATTAATAGCCGATTCTTAAGATCGGACCGGATTCCACTATTCCGGTTACCGTAAGATCTGAATCAAGATTCCTGGCCTTTACAAGTTGACCCAATTCGGCATTTGAAAGAACCTCAACTTGTGATGTTACCACGACGCTGCCCGTATCAAAAACCGCCGTTATGATCTGGCCCTTCAGAACGTATGAACGCCTGGCCAGCATACGCCACTCGATTATATCATCCTTCTTTATCACGTATTTCGTTATCTGATCATCCGGGAAGTCGGCAAAACGGACCGGTTTATCGTAGTCAAAATACTCGAGCTGCTCGAATCTAACATATTCATCGCTGATGAGTACGCCATGCTTGATCTCCTGCGTGGAAACTGCAATATCCGTGATCCAGGAACAATCGAATACGATCCTGAGATATTTCAACTGATCCGAAGCGTCGGCATAATCGATCTTTGCCATGAACCGGTTTCTGCTCTGGCTGTACAGTTTAATCTGCTTAAAGACCCCTTCAAAGGAATCCTGTTCAATATCGATAAAATCAACGTTTAATTTGTCATCGAACTTTATTCCAAATCTTTCTTCAAGGGCCGATAAGATCAACCGTTCGACATCTTCTCCGCTGTAGGTGGTGAATCCCCGTTCATCAAACGCCTTTGCAGGATCTTCAGTAAACGTCGCACGCTGTGTCTCAGGGACATTTACACAGCGGTAGACCGTGATGACATCCTTCCCCGGTAAAACAAAATCGGTATCACTCAGATACCGTTTAAACTTGTTGATAACATATTCCACGTCGATTTTCAGCGTTTTTCCGGGAAGGGGCGCGTAGCCAAATATAATTCCCCCCATACCGGTTAGACTGAAGGCATCCGCATCTTCCACAAAATCAGACAGCAACATCTGATTCTGCTCAGGGTTGAGTACAATGTCATCCTTAAGTCGGACTTCAAGGGAAAAGACACTGATGCTGACAAAAAGAGAAATCATAAAGAGAAAATGCCGCATCTCTACAATTGCATTCTCATGATTTCTTTGTAGGCATCAACGATCTTATTTCTGACTTCCATTGTGAGTGTCAGAGACATAGAAGCCTTTTCCGCCATGATGATGACATCATGGATGTTACTGATCTTTCCGGCGGCAAAATCATCCGCTGCCTGATTTGCGCTTGTAATTTGCGTGTTGACATTCTTGATGGCATCGTTCAGGATCTTCTGGAAATCGGGAGCATCCGCATCCTTTTCCTGAATCTTCTGTGATTGCTGTCTTGTAATCTGTTCGATTCTCTTGATCGGATCAAGACTGTTAATCCCACTGATACCGCTGATTGAATCACTCATTTAACTCACCCTCTTCCTATTCCAAGAGCGGCACTTGCAAAGGCCTTCGTTGCATTTATGGATGAAACATTAGCCTCGTAAGCCCTCTGTGCATTTATTAAATCGACCATTTCTCTCAATACATTGACGTTTGGCATCTGAACGTAACCCTCTTCATTTGCATCCGGATGGGCCGGGTCGTATACCATCTTAAAGGGTCGCTGATCCTCAACGATCTCCGAGACTTCGACACCACCGAATGAGGCGGTGGACGGTTCGATTTCACCGGCAAAACTCATCTGCTGCTTGAGAATCTCGCTGAATGCCACGGTCTTCCTCCTGTATGGCCCCCCTTCATCCGTTCGGGTTGTCTCGGCGTTGGCAATATTATCCGCAATGACATCGAGGCGGAGTCTGTTAGCCGTCATCCCCGAGGCGGAGACGTTCATCGTGTTGAAAATATCAAGCATCATTTAACCCCCTTGAGAACGGTGTTATACCTTTCGATTGCCAGATTCAGCAACCTGGCGAGTGTCTGATAATTGATCGTATTCTCTGCCTGCAGGGCTTCCTGTTGATCGATATCAACGTTGTTCCCGTCGTTCGTGATGGAGGTGTCCGTCACCGTTCTGACCCTTGCCTGCACATCGTCAATCGAAGAAGGATAGAGGGAAAAATGCTTCTCGTTGTCTGTTTTAAGACCGATGGTGTCTTCCTGATCCCCCATGGCCTTCTGGAGATAAAATTCGAAATCTACCTCTTTTCTTTTATAGCCGGGGGTTTCAACGTTGGCAATATTCTGGGCTATCGTCGTATTTCTCACAACCGCCGCATCCATTGCCGCCGGAAGCGTCTTGAAATTAGTGTTGAAAAATGAACTCATCGATATCTCCTCCTTCAATTGATTATTCTATAATCCTTTTTCTTAATCCTAAAAAATGATATGATCGATCGATGAGAAAAATACATTTTGATGAGATCGATTCGACAAATGCATACCTTGAAAGAAATTATATGAATTTTCCGGATTTAACGGTTGTGTCGGCCGATGTTCAGACGGCCGGAAGAGGTCGGTTGAACAGGGAATGGAATTCCGGTAAAGGGGGATTGTGGTTTTCCATCCTGTTCAGAAACCCGGAACTTTCTCCGGCAACACTTCAGCGTATCTGTTCGATTGTGTCCGTTGAAGTTCTGATGAGACTGACGGAAAAGAGGGAATTTGGTCTCAAGTGGCCAAATGACATCTATTACAGGGATAGGAAGATCTCCGGTTGTCTGCAGAAAAATATCTTTTCGGGGGGTGAAAGTGCCTGTATCGTAGGGACGGGCATCAACATCAACAATGAGATACCTGCGGAGCTTTCCGGTAAGGGAATTTCACTGAAGCAGATCGCCGGGAAGGCCTTTAATTGTTCTGAAATCCTTGACACTATCCTCATTGATGTGGAGAGGGGATTAGTCGATTATGATGAAAATGAATTTCTTAATCGTTACAGGGATTACTCTATTATAAGACCGGGATCGGAAGTAACGGTCAAGCGGTTTGAAGACGAGCGGATTATGACGGGTAAGGTTTTAGAACATCCGATAGATGAGATAAGGCTCTTCATAGAGGATGAAGAGGTTGTTTACAGGGCCGGGGATATAACGTTAAAAGACTGGTGAGGAGTTATTGACCTTACAGTATTATTCAGGCAATAAGATTCTCTTCTTCAGCCCGATATAAACGGCATAGGCTCCCCAAAGCTTGAGAAAATCAAATCCGATAAACGGCAGAACTCCCGCCATGAATCCCTTCTGGAAATCACCGAAGAACAGTGACAGCCTGAGCCAGCCGACGAGATAAACCACTGCAAGTGAGGTTAGTATGATGACTACCGAGATCTTCCGCCCCTTCTCCCTTGCAAACCCTGCAATCATGGCAGCGAATGGGAAGGCGAGCAGAAATCCGCCTGTTGGTCCCGCGATGATCCCGAGTCCACCTGCAAACTGTGCGAACACGGGAAGTCCGATCGCTCCGAGCATCAGATAAGCGGCCTGCGAAATGAATCCCCATATTGGACCCAGTATCATACCGGAAAGAAACACCACAAAGATCTGCAGGGTTACCGGCACGGTTCCGATCGGTATCACGATCTGTGCGCCAATCGCGGTAAGTGCTGTCAATAAGGCCGTAAGTACTATTTTTTTAGTTCTGTTGATAAGCATCAACCTCCACCCGTAAAAAATGCCGTCCGCTTTTTTTGTTTTTTACAGACGGCGCATTATAACACAGACGTTTAAAGTTACCGCTTACAGCTTATCCGTGCGGTATGTATCACTTTTCCCTCTTGAAAAAGCCCATGATGGCCCCTAATACGACGGACCAGACGGCTGCGAGTGTGATTCGCCAGACGGCGGGCAGCATGAAGGTGACGGTATGAGCTGGAATCCAGAACCATAACAGTGTGAGCAGCGCTCCTTTGATCCCCTTCCAGTTTCCGGGATTCTGTTCCAGGATGTTGTCCATGAATCTGTGACTCATGATCATGACAGGTCCGAAAAGGATGTTCATAAAGGCCGATATGAAGAACGGATGTCCCCACTCCGGCAGCATCTGATGAGTCGTGAGTGCTTCCACAAATCCGCCGAATCCGGTAAAGGCATACTTGATCATCACCGCAAGGATTGCCCAGATGAGCATCTTGCCGAGAAAGATACCGGCCGAAAACAGCTTGAATTTACGGTTCTTTACGGTTGCCCCGACGATTTCCCCCACCGTTCCGAGTACGGCAAACTGCAGCATCGCCGACCAGATAGGATGGTTTGTAACAAATTCAATCCACATAAAATCTCTCCCCCGTTTTTATTTACAGTGTATTTTAACAGAGTGAGGACCGGATTGTCTATCAGCTTGTTATTCTATTTTTCTGAGCAATTTATCCATGTTGAGGATCTTTATCTTTTTCCCCTTAGAGTTGATGATCCCCATCTGATTGATTCTGACCAGTGAACGGGAAAGGGAAGGGCGTGAGACACCAAAGCGATGGGCGAGTTCTTCGTGTGTCTGCTCAATCTCAAATTCTTCTTTTTGACAGTCAAGATATCTGGTGTAGATGAACTTGTAGAGTTTTTCCTCTATAGAAAAAAACTGATTTTCCCAGAGCCTTTCGGCGAGAAACATGACCTTGTCCGAAAGGATTCCAAGAAAGTTTTTTTCTAACTGCTGACTGATAGAGAACATGAATAAAATCTGTTTGCAATCGAAAGAAATCAGCTTACAATCCGTTTTAGCGATCAGGGATATGGGGAGAAAGATTTCGGAGGCAAACAGGTTAGCCGGAGCCACTACATCTGATTCGCTGAATTCCTCCACCTGGAAAATATGCCCGTTTATATCCTCCATAACGCCTTTGATCTTTCCTTCAAGTAGAACGAATACCCGGTTTTCCTTTTCATCATGTGCCTCGATGAGTTCTTCTTCGTAATATTGTGTGGTATTTATACGCAGACTGTTTGAAATTTCCTCAAGTTCTTCAACGGTTAGATTTGTAAAAAGGGCTGATTTGGAAAGGTTCAGCATGAGTTTATTCATGTTTTTCACTTCCACTTTGTTTTTTTATGTAACCTATGTTACTGAAATCTCTTATTAAATATTCTATCATAATTTTGAAGATGAAAAGAGATGATGAAGATGAAAGATCGTGAATATTATGATTTTGTAAAGACATTAATCAGAGCTTTATCGAAAAAGTCTGACAAAACAGCCTTTTCACTGTCGGGAATGATTTTATCTCTGATGAAACAGATGACGCCATTGGAGATTTATGAGCTTGAGAATCAACTTGTCACCGAAGGTATCAGTCTTGATGAATTATTTCCGTGTTGGGAGACTCATTTGGTAAAGATGATAGAAGTGAAAAAAAACGGAGGTGTATGTCATATGAGTATGTTTTGTTTTCAGTGCAGCGAGACAATGAATGGGAGAGGTTGCGCGTTAAAGGGAATCTGTGGCAAGGAAAGTGATGTTGCCGTTCTTCAGGATCTCTTGGTGTGGCTGCTTAAAGGTGTTTCATACTGGGGCGTTAAGGCGAGAACGCTTGGGATCAAAACGGATGAAGTGGATGTCTTCGTAGCGGAAGGCCTCTTTACAACCATCACGAATGTCAATTTTGACAAGGAAGAGATAGCCAATCTGATTCGCCGGACACTAGTTATCCGGGACGAGCTCAGGGGAAAAGTTACCGGAAGGCTTGGTAAAGCGGTTCATGAGGATAAGGTTCCAGAGGCCGCAAGCTGGACCACCGATGGCGGAATTGACGAGATGGAAAAGAAAGGACATGAGGTCGGTGTCCTTCTGACTGAAAATGAGGATGTCAGATCGCTCAGAGAACTGATGACATACGGCGTAAAGGGGATCGCAGCCTATGCGGATCATGCCTGGGTCCTTAAAAAGAAAAATAAGGAGGTCTTTGATTTCCTTCAGGAGGCCCTTGCCTCAACACTGGATGACTCACTGACGGTGGATGAACTGATTGCCAATGTCATGAAGACAGGTGAGACGGCCGTAAAGGTGATGCAGCTTCTCGATGAGGCGAATACCTCCACATTTGGAAATCCTGAAATCACCGAGGTCTATACGGGAACGAAAGAAGGACCCGGAATTCTGGTCAGCGGGCATGACCTGCTCGATCTTGAAGAGATCCTGAAACAGACTGACGGGTTGGGGATCAATGTCTATACGCACGGTGAAATGCTCCCCGCACACGGCTATCCGCTGCTGAAAAAGTATGATCACCTGATCGGTAATTTCGGGACATCGTGGTTCAATCAACAGAAGGAATTTGACCAATTCAACGGGGCGATCGTCATGACGACCAACTGTATTCAGAAACCGCTGGACAGCTATAAAGACAGACTGTTTACCACAGGACTTGTGGGATGGCCCGGTGTCAGACACATTCCGAACCGAACGGCTCACGGCAGTAAGGATTTTTCTGCCGCCATCGCCAAGGCCAGGGAACTCGGTTCTCTTGAAGCGGTGGAAGGTATCAGGATACCGGTAGGATTTGCCCATGCACAGGTGGGACAGCTTGCGGACAAGATTGTTGATGCCGTAAAGAGCGGCGCAATTAAGCGATTTATCGTTATGGCCGGTTGCGATGGACATGCCCCTTCAAGGGAATACTACACGGAGGTTGCGAAGAATCTTCCGGAAGATACGGTTATTCTGACGGCCGGTTGTGCAAAATACAGATACAACATGCTGGATCTCGGAGACATTGGAGGAATTCCGAGGGTGATAGATGCCGGACAGTGCAATGACTCCTATTCACTCGTTGTGACAGCACTGGCACTCAAAGAGGCCTTCGGTCTTGATGACATCAACGATCTTCCGATTTCCTATGACATTGCCTGGTATGAGCAGAAGGCCGTCACCGTTCTGCTTGCCCTCCTGTTCCTTGGTGTTAAGGGGATCAGACTCGGACCGGTCTTACCGGCATTTGTCTCTCCCAACGTATTGAATGTACTTGTCGATAAGTTTGACATCAAAGGAATCAACGCGGTAAAATCGGATATAGAGGCCATGATGGCCGGGAAATAATCCGAAAGGAGTGATCAGAATGGCATTGATTGATATAAGAAAAACGCCACCGGTGCTGGATACAGAAGAATTTACAGGTAGAAAGTTTTTTTCGAGTGAAGATCTTGAGGCGGTACACCTTAAAATTCAGCCAGGTGGCCATCTTAAGGCCCATACAACTCCCGTTGATGTTGTTTTTGTGGTGCTGGAAGGCAAAGGGGACTTCATGGTCGGGAAAGATCATCTCATAGCCGAAAAGCTTCAGGCCGTGATGTCACCGAGGGATATCCTTCATGCAGTGACGAATGTAGGAGAAGAGGCGCTTGAATTCCTTGTCTTAAAAGCTCCGAGACCTTAGTGTAAATTTCCCCTTTCAGTGAAAGAATTAAAAAAATGATATAATCCCCTTATATTTTTTAAAATATAAGGGGGTTTTCATATGGTACAGAATAAACCGTGGGATTGGGAAAAGGTGAAGGATGATTTCTGGCTCAAACCATCTGAAGATACCTATTATTTAATGCATAGATGGAAGAACGCCGGATTCAGGAAATTTATCGATCTCGGTTCAGGCATGGGCAGGCATACGATTTTCTTTGCCGAAAATGGGTTCGACGCAACGGGATTTGATCTGTCGGAATACGGCTTAAAACACATGGAAAAAACCGCCCGTGAAAGGCATCTCGAGGTCCGGGCCGTACATGGAGATGTTGTCGACCTTCCGTTTGAAGACAATTCGTTTGACTGTGCCCTCGCTTATCACTCCGTTTATCATGTCGATACGGAGGGGATGAAGAAAGTTGTTGATCAGATCAGCCGGATTATCAGACCCGGCGGCGAATTGTATATTACCTTCATTTCAAAAGATACTTATTCCTATAAAAATCTGAATGAGAAGATTATTTATGTCGATGAAAACGTCCGGCTCAAAGAGGAACAGGATGGCCGCTTCCTGCCACATTATTTTGTCGGGTATCAAGAGATTCCGAAACTCTTTGAGCAGTTTGAGGTCGTCAATATGCGGCAGATCGAAGACTTTCTCGAGTTTGATGAGAAGACGAAGAAGACGAGTCTGCATTATTTTGTTCTGATGCATAAGACTTTTAGTCCGTCGGACTAAAAGTCTTTAGAAGAATCATCTCATCTGGGATGATTCTTCACAGATTTAATATAAGCTGAACTAAAGAGAGTGACAATATTTTTTGATAAATTCTTTACTTCAACTTATATAATAATTAAGGAAAGGGTATTTTTTCACAGATATGAGGAGGTTCGTGATGGACTATAAGGTACTTAAAAACATTCCGGAGCATAATGAACTGCAGAATTCAATCACTGACGAGCTGTGGCCGGAATTCATGTTTCACGATCCGGTTTCCAACAGGAACTGGAAGAAATTGTTTGAATATTTTCCCGAGTATCAGTTTTCCCTGCAATATGATGATGAAATAATCGGTGTGGGAAATTGTCTGCCTTTTTTCTGGGACAATTCCTTTGAGGGTTTGCCGGAAGAGGGATGGGACTGGGTTCTTGAAAGGGGTGTTGCCGATTATGAAGAGGGAATCGAACCAAACGTGCTGAATGGCCTTCAGATAGCGGTTAGCTCAGGTTGGCAGGGCAAGGGAGTCAGTACGATGATCCTCTCGGAGATGGCGGAGATAGCGAGGTTGAATGGATTGAATTATGTGACGATTCCCGTCAGACCAAGTCTAAAGTCGAAATATCCCTTAACATCTATTGATGATTACTTAAAATGGAAAAGGGAAGATGATTTACCGGTTGATCCGTGGTTGCGTGTACACGCGAGGTTTGGCGGCAGGGTGATCAAACCCTGTCATCGGGCCATGTGGATTCCCGGAAGGGTAGAGGAATGGGAGAAATGGACGGGTCTGAAATTCTTTGAATCCGGTGAATATGTCGTTGAAGGGGCCTTGAACCCTGTTGAGATTGATCTTGAAAAGAATCTTGGCCAATATACGGAGCCCAACGTCTGGGTTCTGCATGAAATAAAGTAATGTGGTAAATGTGTATCAAACATGATAGAATATATAATGATGAAGATGAATAGAAGATATTTAACGTTTGTTTTACTTTTAATGGCAGTATCCATAGCTTTTTCAGTGATTGATCCGCTTGCCAATCTGAGTCCGCTGGTACCCTTTTCTTTTACGTATGAGTACCGAACACCAAGGGAATGGCAGGTAGAAGTGCTGACGGGAACCTCTCTGGATATATCGAGTTTCACGGATCAGGGGACCGGAACCATGTTCAATTCTGGGCAGATCGGCCTGAAATTCGGACTTCCCGGGGACATTGTCCTGGTGGGGACTTGGCCGTGGCTGGGGCTTTATCTTTCAACCGATGAGGGTCAGTTTGTTCCCGAATTCGATATGTCTCTGAATATTCCCATCTCTTTCGGGAGTGATCTCGGTTCTTCCGGTGCAGCCATCAATTTAAACAACATTATAAAGAAGACACTTCCACCGGTAAGGTTTTCAGCGGGACATAATCTCCTGTTTTCGAACCGGTATGATATGGATTCGGAGGAATCGACCAGCACAACGGTAGGGAAGGAGTATCTGGGACTTGGACTCGAGTGGCAGATTAATCCCTATGCACGTGTTTATGGAGAATATCGTTATCAGCTTGGTTCTATCATCAGTTATGGTTCGGAAGGTATGCGCTATGAACTGTCAGCCTCTGATCCGGAGGGGACGGATAATATATTCAGTATCGGCGGGGAATACGTCCTCGACACAGAGAATTTTACCATGAAAACAACAGCGGGTTATTCGATCAACGTGACCACAAAAACCGGCTTTACTTCGTTTAATACACACACGGTCGGAATAGGAATCAGTTTTCTGTTCCCGTTTCCCATACAGCCGCAGGACTGGGAGAATCAATACAGCCCGCTTGGAGAAAACCCCTGAGCTCATAATACAAAATAAAATATATATACTCCCGATAGGAGGTTGAAAAAATGGTACAGTTTTTCAAAAGCGATGAAAAAGGTTTAAAAGAGACGAGTGGATTCTCTGAAAACGGGATAATCTACGTATCCAATCCCAATCAGGACGAAACGCGGATGCTTTCCGGTCTTCTCAATTTTACTTCGGATTTTATTACCGATCCTCTCGACATGGATGAAAGGGCGCGTATTGACTTTGATGATAATGCAACGGAAATAATCATAAAAGTTCCCTACAAGGATGAGGAAGATCAGAAGATCACCTATAAGACGATGCCACTTGGTATTGTCATAGGGGAAAATTTTGTGCTGTTTGTCTCAAGACACAGGGTTCCCTTTCTGGAATCGATGATCGAACGGTCTCAATTGGATCCGATGAAAAAGAGTCGGATGATCTTTCAGATCTTCTACCGAAATGCCATCCTGTTCCTGAGTTATCTGAAGGAAATCAACAAGATTTCGGATGCAACCGAGGAAAAGCTGCATGAATCCACGTTGAACAAAGAACTGGAAATCCTCATGTATCTTGAAAAGAGTCTAGTCTATTTCACGACATCTCTCAGATCAAACGAAATTGTCATGGAACGGATACTAAGAGGGACGATCATCGAGATCTACGAGGATGACAAGGAGCTGCTCGAAGATACCATCGTTGAGAACAAACAGGCGCTGGAAATGGCACACATCTACAGTGATATTTTAACCGGAATGATGGATGCCTTTGCCTCGGTCATCTCGAACAACCTGAACGTGGTCATGAAGGTGCTGACCATTGTAACAATTATCATGCAAATTCCGACTATACTGACGGGCTTTTATGGAATGAACGTCGGATTGCCTTTCCAGAACGACGTCTTTGCCTATGTCTATGTCATTAGTTGGTCTTTGATTGCCGCGATTGTGGTCATCTTCTGGTTTAAGAAGAAAAAATGGATCTGAGAAATAACGGCGGTCAACGAGGGAAAAATGGTATAATGTAAGATGTTGTGGAAGAAAAGAATATCCTGAATTGAGACAAAATTACGTTTTACTTTGACCGTAATTTTCTAAATGATATAATATCGCAGGAATATCAACAGGGGTATTTACGCTCATTAATAAAACTTTGAAAGGGGGTGCCCTGATTACCCTGAAGAGAGGGAATCAGGATTGAGATGCAAAGAAGAAAAGTATGGCTTTTATTCACGGCGGTCATTATTGCAGTATTTGCAATGGTCGGTTGTTTGCCTGAAGTTACACCGGACAAGACACCACCGGAAATCACCGCGCAGAGTGCTCAGTTATCAGCGACGCAGATAGACCAGGGAGACCCGGTTACCGTTACCGTTTCTGTTACTGCAAAGGATAAGCGCAGTAATTTGAAGGAAACGGTGATGAAATTGTTCCTCAAGAAACCGGGGGAAACAACTTTTACCCAGATAGCAACGGCAACAGTATCTTTTGCCGCATCAAAAGAAGATACGAAGACAAACGCCTTCGAGGTGGCTGGAACAAACTTCCAGACAGGTGGGGATTATGTTTTCAAAGCAGAAATGACGGCTTCTGATGTAAACGGGAACACCTCAACGGCGATCGAAGTACAGCCTTCTGGTGCTCTCCACGTACAGGGAGCTACACCATCCGGCCCGTCGGTAGCAATCAGTTATCCGTCCACTTCACATTATAGTGAAGGAAGGTATACGGTTGTACCTGAAATATTCAATCTTCAGGTAGTGGCAACAGATCCGGACTCAGATCTTGTAGAACTCAAAGTGGTTCTCCAGTCGAATACAGAAACGCTTCTCGATAAAACTGAAACTTCTCAAGGGGTTGCTTCACTTACAATAACAGAAAATGGGATTGCACCTGACCTTGACGGAAATCTTCAGGCGACGATGACACTTCATGTTTCAGCAAAGGACAGTAACGGAACTGTGAAAAGTGAAGATATTGATCTCGTGGCAAGGAAACAGGATATAGCTGTCATTGAAACGCTTGATAGCGTAAGGGGTAGTGAAGACAATCAGCTGCCAAAAACATCACATTATAAAATACCACCTGCAGTAGCAGGAGATATCGTACAGATGCCGGAAGCAGACAGACTTTCTGTGCCATTTGGACTTTCCAAAATGTGGGTGGCTTTCCATGATGATGATGTCAGCATAAACGACACAATCAAAGCTTATGTATATACCAATTCAACGGACATATTCTCAGGAAATGAATATGCATTCAGAGCAGAAACCACCGTTAATTCAGAAAGGAGAGCCTACATCGAAGTGCCGAATTTCTGGAGACAGGCAGATGTAGACGAAGCCAAATGGCTCGTTCTTTCTGTGTTCCATAATGGAGGAGCAACACCTGTTATAAGATACGTATGGAACATCACCGCAAGAGGAGATACGGCAAGCCCAATATTCGATATCGTAGAATCCTCATCAGACTTTGATGAAGGGGTTCCACTTTATTTTGAAGCAGCGGCAACAGACGAACTGCTTGAAGCAATCACGGATCTTGGCGTACAGGTCAACATCGGACAGTCAGGTTGGGAGCCACTTGAAGATGCGATTGACAGACTCAACACATCTGTTCCTGCTGAAGCAGATTATCAGTTTGCTCTCAGATACCATGTAAAGGTTAAAATGGATCTTGAAGATACCACATATGCAAGCGGTCTTGTGGATGATGGGATTGACTATATGGTAAGTAATGCGGTTACAGACCATGCAAACATAAGATGGTTCGATGTTTTCCATGGTGTAATTCCGGGAATGCCTGAAGATGATCAGACACAGGCAGATTACTGGTGGAAGACGGATGGATTGTCAAATCTCATCGGTGAAGATGATGATGACTCCTATTATGGAGGAAATACACCGGATGAAGAACCGTATGCTTCTAATATTCCGAATT
>DAINPP010000027.1:0-38793 GCA_036743375.1 Thermotogae bacterium
TACAATCGAGATAAATGTTGGTATCACCTGGAACATCCGGCCAGGTGTGTTCAAGATTATCCCCCCATCTGTCGTTACTACCGTGCGTGCCATCATCGTTGGAGGGGAGTATAGTCATATCCAAAACATCGCCCGGCTCAAAATCAGCAAAATCCTGATAAGAGAAGATATGGATATAACTGAACATGGATGTCGCCATTATTAAGAGTATTGCAAATACGAGTGTTTTTTTCATTTTCTCTCCTTTAAAATTCTTTTTGTAGGGGCATTTCTGTAGACCCTAAACTTTATCAATTCGCAGTAAATACCGTTATCTGGAAATCCTTATAACGTCTACCGTTATCCCCTGCAAAAGATTCACTTCCTTCGAATTCTCCCCAGGCAACAACGAATTGGCCATCATTTCTTCTGAGTATATACTCTGCACTTTCGGATTCTTCACCACCGATGACATCTTCCCAAATGAGTGTGCCGTAGCGATCCGTTCGAATAATCCATACATCAGAGTTTCCGTTTTGTTCCTCCACGTCACCATCATCGGACTTCGTCATTCCCGCTGCGATAAACCCCCTGTCTCTGAGTTCGTAAACGGAGAACACTTTATCGTATGAACTACCGCCGTACGCCTGTTCCCATTGAAGATTGCCCGTACTATCGAGTTTTACCAGCCAGGCATCCCAGTGACCGTGTCCCTCTTCGATATCACCATCCAGAGAACTACCAACTCCGGCAAGGATAAAACCCCTGTCTCTCGTTTCTTTCAACTGTCTAACCTCTTCCCAGCTGGACCCACCGTACAACTTGGACCAAACGACGTTTCCGAAATAATCAAACTTAACGATCCAGAAATCGCCACCGCCATGATTTTCCATACCGGCAAGATCTCCGTTCTTGGAGAACGAATATCCGGCAACCACATACCCACCGTCTTTCGTTTCAACGATTGAATAAGGCATATCGTAATTGCTGCCACCCATGACCTTTTCCCAGATGATGTCACCTTTGTTATCCACTTTGACAACCCAAAAATCCTTACCTCCATGATGATCTTCAAAATCTTCTGAGAAGGTATAACCACAGAAAATATAACAATTGTCTGTTGTTTCAATAACATCTCTTATCGTCTCGCTGCCATGCCGTCCGTAGTTCTTCTTCCACTG
The DNA here is from genome assembly GCA_036743375.1 of Thermotogae bacterium. Lineage (GTDB taxonomy): Bacteria > Thermotogota > Thermotogae > MWEM01 > MWEM01 > DAINPP01. The sequence continues at coordinate 1,161 of DAINPP010000027.1, forward strand.
AACATCACCGGTATCGTTTAACTTTAAAAGCAGGGCATCCCAGCCACCGTTGTTTGTAAGATCATCGTATGACCTTGTGAGCATCGCTCCGCCGTAGATCAGGCCATCACTCACCTTCTTGACGACATATCCCCTGTCATCTCCGCTACCACCGTAATATTTCTGCCACAGAATATTGCCTTCATAAGTGACATTCATCAAAAGGAAATCATTACTTCCATTCCCATCTTTAGAATTTGAAAAACCGGCAAGCAACAATGAAGATCCGGTATCTTCCATCCATCTAATGGAATCATCCGATTTTGTTTCATAGATATATGTCTTTGGAAGCATGATACCGGCTGTGAAGGCCGTTAAAGTTAATACCATTATCATTAAACTCAAAACTATTTTTTTCATTTCAACATCTATCTCCTTAGTTTTCCTTTTCGTAGGAACAATTCATGAATTGCTCCCAACACCATTGTATGCGTAATAAGAACTTGAAATCGCGTTTCCAGTTTGTTTTATGAATGGGCAATTCGTGAATTGCCCCTACGTGTTCATCTCTCTTTTGTTCAAAAAAAAACCCGCCCTTTTTCAAGAGCGGGTTCGTTTATATACAATGTATGACTGATTGTATTAAACTATTACCAAGTCATTGTTCCTGTTACTTCGTAACCTACACCAAGAGCGTAGCTATACGCGCCTGAACCATGAACTGTCTGCTGTCCATATGCTCCAGCATCAATAGCTGAACCCATTGAGTAGATAACTCCAAGTTTACCATCAAGTGTAACAGGACCGTATTCACCAAGATTGTGTGTGTATGAAGCAAAGATGTTATCAATTGAGAATTCTTCACTTTCATAAGCCATCTGCATTCCAATCTTGAATGATGGGAAGCAACATACTGCACCTGGTTCGAAACAAGCGTAAATATCAACGTCGCTAAGTCCACTCTGGTTACCTGAAGCAACAAGTCCGAATCTTACGTTATTAAGTGATTCCATAAGGAAGTCCTTAAGATCAATATCAATTCCGCTTAATACTGCATGTGCCTGCCAGTAGTATTCTCCATCATCAGAACTGATTGAAGCAACGTTTGTGATGTAGTACTGTCCACCAAAATCAATGTTAGCTGCGTCGCCTTCAAGATAAATATTTCCAGCTGCGAATGCCTGTACAGGTGTTGTCTCAGCATCTTTAGTTACAGCGATATCAAGAAGTCCGAATTCTGCAGTAATAACATCTTTAATCTTTGTCTTAAGGAATACGTTAAGTTCTGCTGCCTTAAGGAAGTTCTGATCGTAATTTTCATCATCAAGTACTGTAGTGTTTTCAAATGATTTTCCAGCAACATTTCCTTCGAACTGTGTACCAAGAACTACTGTTACCCAAAGTTCAACATCACTTGGGTCGAGGTAGAATATAGCCTTTACCCATCCTTTACACTCTGCTCCCTTTGCAACTTTCCATGCGTAACTTTCATCAATTTCCGCACCAAGAACGTGGAATTCAAGATCCTGTTCAAGAACGTCTCCGGAACCTTTGTGGAACTGACCAGTACCAATTGCGAACCAAATCGCCCATTTTGGATCTCCTGCTGTTGCGCAGCAGTCGCCTTCTTCAAATGATTCCTGCATAACTTTGAACTTGATGTAAGCAGTATCTGTGTTAAGTGGTGATGAAGCACCTTCAAGCTTTCCAGTATCTTTTTTCCCGTTTACAGCATACTTAAGTTCAACTTCAGCATATTCAGGTCTGTCAGTTGTGTTGTATGTCCATACTACTGATGGTGCATCTGACTGTGAACCTTCACCGTATACACCAAAGTATGTGTAAGGATCCACGTCAGTGTTAGTTGTATCAGTTGCTGCATACATAAATTCAACACCAGCACTAACTGTTAATGTGTTTGCTGAACCGTATACGGCATCATCACTAAGTGATGCTGTGAGTCCTGGAAGTGTTGACTTAACGTAGTTGTCAAGTGCTACGAGCTGTGCGTATCCGTCCCAACCCTTAAGTTCCATTCTTGTTCCGTCGGCAAATTCGATGTAAGCCATAACTGTGTAGAGACCTTCAACTGGTGGTACGAGTGAAAGTGTCTTTGTCAGTGTGTTGTTCTTCCATTCGAAATCTTCGGAAGCTTCAGCAACTGTTTCGTTCTTCCAGTTAACGAGCTTTGCATAAACTTTACCCATTGTTCCCATGAGTTCTTTTGCCTTGATGAAGTATGTTGTCTTTTTTGCATCCTGGTCAACAACTTTCTGTGCTTCGTAAGTTGCATCGTTTGGAGCGTCTTTGATCAACATAACGAATACGTTATCGGAGACCTCGTCACCCATAACTTCGATAGTTGTAACATCGTCGGCATTGTCTTCAACTGTAAGTGAGAATTCTACATTTACAGCTTCTCCTGCAGTAACTACACCTTTGTCTGTGCTAAGTGCAGCTGTTCCGATTTCATCCGCAAACGCGAATGCTGCTACTAAAGCTAAAACCATGACTAAAACTAAGCTTTTCTTCATAAAAATACCCCTCCCTCTTGAATTTTGTTTTTGTTTCGAGGTCTTTTGGCTTGTAATCATACAGTCAGAATTATACACTAATTTTTCCGTCTTTTGCAACCCCCTTTCAATTTTGTTCTCGTTTTTCTGATTTGGTACTATATTTTCACCAAACTTTAAACTCATCATCCACTAACTAAACTTCTTTTTACCGGTTTCTTTACTGCACCATCATTATTACGTATAAAGGATGTTCTCAGATACCAACAAATCATTTAGCCGATGCAAGGATCATTCCGAGTCCTACAACGAGTCCAAAACCGACAAGTACACCAAACGCACTTGTGTTCTTTTCTTCAGGGAATACCTCTTTTTCAAGCTCTGAAATTCTTGCTTCAAGTTTCTCGATTTCACTGCCATTGTTCTCTATTAACGCCTTGTTCTCCTTGATTAATTCCGTATTACCATCGATCTTCGCCTCAAGCATTTCCTTATGCGCCATCAGCAAGGTGTTCGTTTCTTTTTTAAAGTCTTCCATGCTGTTTTCAAGAGCGATAAAACGCATGTCGATTGAGTTTATTTCCCGAGCAAATGTCTCCTTGTCTACCTTGACCGTATCGAGTCTCGTGACCGTCTCATTGTACTCCGTCTTTTCCACCTTTGTTTCCTTGAGTTTCGTAATACTGATATCCGTCCACTTCAGTCTCATATTGATATAGGCGACCTTTGAATTGATTTCCTCTTCAAGTCTTGTCTCAAGATCAAGGACATAGTCCTTCAGTTCCGCTCTTTCATCCTTTGCCCTCTTAATCGTCATATCAACCCATTTCAGTCTCTGGTTCAAGGCCCACACCTTATCGGCCACAAGCTGCTCCGTCTTTTCGTTCAGCGTGTAGGTGAGTTCCTCGAGTTCCGAAAGGGATGCGTTCACCTGTGCAATCTCGGCTTCAAGCATCTCCTTCGTGGCATATTCCGCGTAAAGGATGGCCACTCTCGTATTCAGAAGATCTGCCGCTTCCTTGATGGCTGCTATTTCGGAGAGGATCTTCTGTGTCATCCCCTGCTCAAAGGCGAGTGAGAACGCCAGCGAGTTGAGTCTGTCAACAACCACGTCAAATTCCTTTCTGAGCTGTGCCACATCTGTCTGAGCTGCTTTTTCCGTATCGAGTCTCTCGATCTGTGAATCCACGATCATCAGCTTCTGATTAACAAGAACCATTTCCTGACCGAGTTCACTCTTCATCGCTACAGACACCGCTTCGATCGTCTTTGCCTGTTCCTCTACCGTTTTCTTCAACTTGGATGCGGAAATATCCATCCACTTCAGTCTCAGGTTCAGTGAGGCAATCTTCGACGCGAGTTCATCGGTGAGCTCCTGCTTCAGTGTCTCGATCTTCCCGTCAGAGGCCTTTCCGTTCTCGCTGATATCCGAAGAAAGATCGGCAAGCGTCATGTAGATGAGTTTGAATCGATCGTTGTTGTAAGCGCCGCTCTTCTCAAGGTCAGCCTTAACCGCTTCAATACCAGCTGTCGTTCCCTGCTCCAACGCATCGAGTAACTCGAGGCTCTCCTGTATATCCGCCCTGAGATCGGCAATGGACAGGTAGGTCAGCTTAAATCTTTCATTATCGTATTCGGTGAGTTTCTTCAGATCCGAACCAAGTGTCTCCACCTTCGAATCCGTGAGGATGAGTTTCGCGTTCAGTTCCTCTTCCGCATCCCCGAGGTCCGCCTTGATCTTACCGGACGCGATATCCATCCAGTTCATTCGCTTGTTAATGGACCACAGACTATCACCAAGTTTCTTGTCAAAGGCCTCCTGAATCTCCGTCAGACTCGCCGCTACTTCCTCATAACCGGCCGTTCCCTGTGCTGACTGACTCCTGAGTGTTTCATCTATTTCACCGAGTTTTCTTTCGGTCTCCGTCGTAAATGTATCAAGCCTCGCTTCGAGTGCCGTGTACTTCTTTTCATCCTCGAGGGCGTTCGCCGCTATATCGTCCTTAAGCCCCTTGATGTTGATATCGATCCATTTCAGTCTCATGTTGAGTGACGTCTTCGTTTCGATAAGCTTGGAATCCACTTCCTGAAGAATGGCCACTCTGCTCTCTTCAGCCGTTGCCTTGGTCTCGTTCCTATTCATTTCCATATCTTCTTTGACTTCATCTATCGCTGAATCGAGTGTACCACTTACCATTTTAAGTTCTGAAATATTCTTCGCATTCGTTTCAACACTGCTCTGTATACTGCTCTCAACGTTTTTAAGTTCCGTCTCAAGGACAAAAATCTTCGTAGATACATCTACACCGTTGTCCGACACATCAGTCTTGAGTGTTTCAAGCTGTGCTTCAAGAGCGGAAAGTCTTTCATTCAGGTCGGTCCCCGGAATCATTCCACGCATCTCCGTCTGAAGCGTTTCTATCGACTTTTCCAGTGCGATGATCTTGGAATACGTCTCCGAAGTATCCGACGCCTGTTCGATGGTGGCGATCTCCGCTTTCAATCCAGCAGACAGCGCGTCAAGCGCCTCGTTATATTCCTTTTTGAGCTGCTGTGCATAGGCTTCAAGCTCCTCAACACGGTTCGCCATTGCCTCATTTTTCGTATTCAGAAGCGCCTGCATATCCGTTACGGACGATTCAAGCTGTGCATCTTCGGTCTCATTCGTCTTGACTTTTCCATCAAGCAATTCGAGTTCTCCGGTCAGCTTATTTATCTTTGCCATCGCCGATGAAATCTGTTCGGTAAACTCACTGCCAAGCGTTTCAAGCGCGGCCTTATCGGCAAGCCTGTCAAGCAGATCCCTGAATTCGGAGTTATAAGCCTCCATTTCTTTCCTCAAGGCATCAATTCTAACGTCGATGGTCCCTTCAACAGTTGACTCCCCCACCTTGTTCATGAGAAGTTTATCGTTCGTATCGAGTCCTTCCACCTTATCTTCGAGTTCCCTCACTTCTTTGCCAAGTACGTCCAACCCTCGCTCCGTCACACCGAGTCTGTCACTGTAGTCCCCCAATTTACCACTCATGACATCCACCAGTGATTCAACAGCCTTCATGTCCTCCTGGGTAGCACTTTCAGCCATCATAACCACAGATAGAGTCAATAACAGGATGATAGCCGATACCATGAATTTTTTCATGCAAAAGTTCCCCCTTCCAAATACCTTCCCTTGGATTTATTTGCATTGATTATATCATTTGCACACCTGATTTGCAAATAATATTTTGTTTTCGGTTTTTGTTAAAGACTTACTTCTTTTTGGTGTTGGCCTTAAATGGTTATTATTATAGAATTACCCAAAAACAACGTTAAATGCGGTTTCCCGCCGAGCCAACACCCCGATTTACCTCTACGGAACGACACTCATCAGAGGCATCACACCAAAAACAAATCCCCCTCTTTAAAACAAGGGGGATTGATAACAACTTCGGTTCACAAATTAAATAAACTTGCGAACATTTTATTTTTGTTTTAGAAAAAAATAAATTCTTTTACAAAAACTTATTTCAACACAACCTTAAAGAATCTCCGTTTGCCAATCCTGAGAATATCATCCGTATTAAGTTTTATCTCTTCGAAGGGATCCTCGAATTTTACATCGTTGATCTTCACGCCACCCTGGCCGATCAGACGCTTCGCCTCGCTCTTGCTCTGCACACCGGAAGCGACGAGCAGGTCGGCAAGCTTGATCGTCTCAGAGTTTAGTTCGAGGACCGGAATATCCGTCGGGACATCCTTCTGCTGGAAGACCTTCACGAATTCGGCCTCGGCTTCCGACGCCTTCTCCTCATCGTAAAGGAGTTCGACCATCTTCCTTCCAAGTCTCATCTTGCAGTCCCTCGGATTCACACTCCCGTCGGCAAGACCCTTTTCGACGGCATCCAACTCGGTCTTTTCCATTTCGGTGAGCAGGCGATAGTACTTCATCATCAGCGTATCCGGGATAGACATGACCTTTCCGTAAACGTTCTTCGGCTCATCGGTAAAGGCGATATAATTGTCATAGCTCTTGCTCATCTTGAGATTACCATCCGTTCCCTCGATGATCGGCATCGTCAGAACGATCTGAGGCTCGAGTCCGTGATCCGCCTGAATCTTTCTTCCGACAAGCAGGTTGAAGAGCTGATCCGTTCCACCGATCTCCACATCGGAACGGATGGCAACACTGTCGTAGGCCTGAGCGAGCGGGTACATGAACTCCGCAACACTGATCGGCTGATTGTCCTTATATCTCTTGTCGAAATCATCTCTCTCAAGCATCCTCGCAACGGTGTACTTTGCGGCGAGTCTGATGACATCCTCAAAATTCATCTTGTCGAGCCATTCGCCGTTGTAGCGAACCTCCGTCTTTTCCCTGTCGAGGATCGTAAACGCCTGCTCCTGATAGGAAATGGCATTCTCCCTAACCTCTTCCATCGACAGCATCGGGCGTGTGGCGGATCTTCCGGAAGGGTCTCCGATTCTTGCGGTGAAGTCGCCTATGATGAGGACGACCTGATGACCGAGATCCTGGAACTCCTTGAGCTTTTTCAGAACCACGGCATGACCGAGATGCAGATCCGGTCTCGATGGGTCCACACCGAGCTTGACTCTAAGGGGCTTTCCCTTTTTGAGTTTTGCCACGAGCTCGACCTCTGACACGAGGTCAAAGGTATTATTTTTGATTATTTCGACTTGTCTTTTTAAATCCATAATACTGCTTCCGCAATTACAGGGACATAACGTATGAAGTCACAAAACTCATAACCATGAAGGCGATTGCAAGGTAAAGCGTCACCTTGCTGAGTCCGGAAAGTCCCTTCTCTCTTCCGAAGACCGTGTTTGCTCCACCAGCCCCGAATGCCCCTCCAAGTGATGAATGTTTTGCCATGCTCATCGTAACCGTCACAATGAGACCAAATGCAACTGCCGTATGCAGTATGTAAACCAATACCTTGATTATTTCCACTGTAATTCCTCCCTTAATAAATAATACCGACGTGTATTATACATTATCAACTGTGTTAAAATCAAGGGTAAAATAATCACTGGAGGTCTCTGTCATGAACACGCTCGGTATAGTAGTCGAATACAATCCATTCCACAACGGTCATCTGTATCACCTGACGCAATCCATAAAAAAGGTGAACGCAACACATACGCTCGCGGTGATGAGCGGAGACTTTGTTCAGAGGGGGACACCGGCTTTTACGGATAAATGGGTCAGAACGAAGATGGCACTCGATGCGGGGGTCAATCTCGTCGTCGAACTGCCGGCCATATACGCCATGCAGGATGCCGGCGGATTCGCGACCGGTTCGGTGAAACTGCTTGACCGGACGCGAATCTGTACAAACCTGGTATTCGGCAGCGAATCGAACGATATAGGGGCGCTGAAATACCTCGCCAAGGTGATGGTGGAAAATGAATACGCCCTTTCGGAGATGGAGGAAAAATATGTGAAAGAGGGCTTTTCCCATCCGAATGCCAGAAAATATGCCTTCAGGGATTTTCTGAACAACAGAAGCATGGATGATGACCAACGGCAACATATCATAGAGATTCTCGCCAGATCAAACGACATACTCGGGCTCGAATACCTGAAGGCATTGAAGATCATCCGCTCGGAGATAGAACCGGACTGCATAGGAAGGACGGGAAGCGATTATAACAACGCAAGCCTCATAGAGAATTTCTCGAGCGCCACCGCCATCCGGAAGGCCTTTCAGATGAAAAAGGCCGAAGAGATAAAGAACAACGTCCCCCCTCATGTCTGGGAAACCCTCCTGACATTGGAGGAAAAGCTGAAACTGCCGAACCTCGAAAACTTTGAAATCACACTCATCAACAAGCTGAGGGCCCTGACAAGGGATCATCTGCAACAGTTCTACGGTTTCACGGAGGGACTCGATCTGCGTTTTCTCAAGGCGGCGATGATCTCAAGAAACCTTGAAGAGCTGTTACAGAGGGTAAAGTCAAAGCGCTTCACCTACACGAGACTGCAGCGACTCCTGCTGTATTTTCTGTTTGAGATCACAAAGGCGGATATAGCCGATAGTGAAGAATTCGGCCCACAATACATCAGAATACTCGGTTTCGACGAAAAGGGTCAGGAACTCCTTTCGGCGATGAGGGACCGGGCAACGATCCCCGTCATCTCCACCCCCTCCATCTACAACAAGACCTACTCAAAATACGAGCGGCGATATGAAACGAGGGAAGAAGAGACACCCGGCGAGAAACCCTATTACTCACATTACGAGATGTTCAAAAAACAGCTGGCATTCGACTTCAGATGCGCGGATTATTACACGACGCTCCAGTGCGGTTTCCTGCCCGATGCCCTCATGGACATCAAGAGAAAGCCCCTCATCATACAGTAACCGAGGCGCTTAACAGCCATAAAAGCCGCTGACCTCTGATAGTGCCGCGTCATTCAACACCTCGTATGCACACAACGTCTGTACATTGTCTGTTTCCGTCAACAAGAAATTTATATTCCATCAATCATATCTTTAAAATTAATATTTCTTTTTCAAAGTTATTTGTGATAAAATTCCTCCAAGCAGGGGGATGCTTGTTCACCATACCACATAAATATTCCATCACTTTAAATCCACTATTTTTTAAAACTCTCATATTCAGCGGTCGTTGACCTGATCGGGACTTAATGATATAATGATCAGGACGCAAAATCCTTATACCACAATTTCATAACTGTGCTGATTATTTTATCCATATCCTGTTTTTCTTAAGGAGGCAGTCTATGTCTAAGAAGAAGAATTATTGGGTTAACAGAATCATCCGTACGATCATCACGGCCTTTGGGGTAACCCTCATCGCCTTCCTGATCCTGCATCTCACCAAGGGAGATCCGGTCAGAATCATGCTCGGACCCTACGCCAGCGAAGAGAACATCGCGGCACTTCGCGCGAAGTACAAGCTGGATGAACCGCTGTATATTCAGTACCTGACCTGGGTGGGAAACGTGCTGAAGGGCGATCTCGGTACCTCTATCCGCTATAACCGTTCTGTTAACGAACTCATCGCAGAAAGAATCGGACCGACATTGATATTAACGGGGGGAGGATTGGTTATCGCACTTGGTTTCGGCGTATTGCTCGGAATCAGTGCGGCATTGAGACGTAACTCCTTCATGGATTATTTTTCTACCTTTCAGGCGATGTTCTGGCTCTCGATTCCCACGTTCTGGCTGGGAATCCTGCTGCTGTACATCTTCGGACTACAGTTGAGATGGCTGCCGATTGCCGGGATGACGGGATTCGCCTCCGTGATCCTGCCGATCCTGACGATCGGACTGCAGCAGGAGGCCTGGTTTGCCCGCCCGATGCGCGCCGAGATGCTTGAGGTCCTCAGTCAGGACTATATCAAGACGGCCAAGGCCAAGGGACTGAAATACTCCGTCGTCGTCTGGAAACACGCGTTCCGAAACGCACTCATCCCCATCATCACCATGCTGGCACTCAGACTGCCGTGGATCATCGGCGGCTCGGTCGTCGTGGAGGTCGTCTTCTCATGGGGCGGAATGGGGTCATTACTGGTCAACAGCGTTCTGTCGAGGGATTTTCCCGTCGTACAGGCAATTCTGCTGATCATCGCCGCGGCGGTCGTCATCGCCAATCTGCTCGCGGATATCATCTACTCGGTCGTCGATCCGAGGATCAGGACAGCGGGGTGAGGCGGATGACGGACAATCAGAACAACGAACTGAGTCACGAACAGATCCGTCAGGACATCGCTAATCTGAGGCGAAAAAAGTCCTCACAGATGTCTCTCGTTTGGTCAAGATTCAGGAAGAACAAACTGGCTCTTGCCGGTTTCGTCATCGTCAGCATCGTCGTCTTCATCGCCGTCTTTGCGGATTTTCTGACGTCCTACGATCCACTTGAAACGGATCCGTTCAACAGACTGAAGGCACCGTCCGCCGAACACTGGCTCGGGACGGATGAACTCGGCAGAGACGTCCTCACGAGGCTGTTCCACGGTTCAAGAATTGCATTGGAAATAGGCGTCCTCATCATCCTCTTTGAAGGGGTCATAGGCATCTTCCTCGGGGTGATCTCCGGCTATTTCGGCGGATGGATCGATGCCATCATCATGCGTATCGTGGATATCCTGCGTTCCTTCCCGGTCATCATCCTCGCGATGGCCATCGCGGGCATCATGGGACAGGGCGTCTGGAACGTCGTCATTGCCCTCGGAATCGTCGGATGGACGACATACACGCGCATGGTCCGCTCGAAAATCCTGACCATCAAAGAGGCGGATTACGTTGAAGCCGCCTATTCGATCGGTGAATCGACGGCCTCCGTTATCGCGAGATATGTCCTGCCGAATGCCCTGCCGACGGCCATCATCATGATCTGTATCATGATGCCGACCGCCCTCATCGCCAGCGCCACACTGAGCTTTCTCGGCGTCGGGGTACAACCGCCGACACCGGCGTGGGGGGCCATGATCGCGGCAGGAAGGGGCTATCTGCTCAAGGCGCCGTGGATCTCCACATCCGCCGGACTCGCCATCATGATCACGGTACTCGGTTTCAACTTCATCGGAGACGGACTCAGGGACGCACTCGACCCGACAACAAAGAGAAATTGAGGTGTATGACATGACAAATCTGATAGAAATAGACAATCTGAAACTTTCATTTGATACAGAAGAGGGAAAAGTCGAGGCACTGGACGGTATCACCCTCGGCATCAGGGAAGGCACCTTTCACGGACTCATCGGAGAAACCGGCTGCGGAAAAAGCATCACCGGAAAGGCCGTCATGGGACTGATAGATGCCAACGCCCTCATCGAAGCCGGAGAAATCCGGTACAAGGGAAAAGATCTGCTGCACCTGACGGAAAAACAGTTCCAGAAGGACATACGCGGCAACGAGATAGCGATGATCTTTCAGGATCCCGCCTCCTCGCTGAATCCGGTGTTCACCATCGAAAATCAGATTGAGGAAGTCGTTAAGATGTACGCGAAGGCGGCAAGGTCGGAATACAGGGAGATCGTCATCGGCCATCTGAAGGATGTCAAACTTCCCGATCCGGAAACGCTGATCTACAAGTATCCGCATCAGCTGTCGGGTGGGATGAAGCAGCGTGTCATGATCGCCATGATGCTCGCCTGCAAACCATCCCTGCTGATCGCCGACGAACCGACAACGGCACTCGATGTCTCCATCCAGGCACAGTTTCTGAAGGTCCTGCGGGAATTGAAGGAGGCGTTCAGGATGACGGTGATGTACATCACGCATAACCTCGCCGTCGTCAGTGAGATCTGCGACGTCGTCTCCGTGATGTACGCCGGCCGTATCGTCGAGACGGCTCCGGTAGGCAGGCTGTTCAGAAATCCGCAGCATCCGTACACCTACAAGCTGATCCATTCGGTACTCGGTGTGGAGAACTCGCTGGAGGATCTTGAGGAGATACCGGGCAGCGTTCCGAAACTGATCCATCCGCCTAAGGGATGCCGTTTCCATCCGAGATGTGACAAGAGGCTGACGATCTGCGACAAAGCCGTTCCGGATACGATCACGGTAGAAGACGGACACAGTGTTGCCTGTCATCTGTATACGGCGGGTGAGAAATATGACGGATTATAAGGAAAAGATCATCGAGATAAAGAATCTGAAAAAACATTTTGAAACACCACAGGGCAGTGTAAGGGCCGTCGATGACATCTCCTTCGACATATACCGGGGAGAAACGTTCGGCCTCGTCGGTGAATCCGGTTGCGGGAAATCCACGCTGATCCGGACCATCCTCCGGCTGCTGCCGCCGACCTCGGGCGAGATCTGGTTCAACGGAAGGGACATCGCCCCCCTACACCGGAAAAGAGACCTGAAACCGCTCAGAAAGGAGATGAGTCTCGTCTTTCAGAACCCGCATTCCTCACTGAATCCGAGGATGACGGTGTACGACACCCTCGCAAGACCGTTCAGGATACACGGGATCACGAAGACGAAAGAGGAGACCACCATCGAGATCGTCAAGGTACTCAAGACGATGGGACTTCAGGCCGAACACATGATCCGTTTTCCGCATGAACTCAGCGGCGGGCAGAAACAGCGAATTGCAGTCGCCCGTGCCCTCGCGGTCGAACCGGATGTCATCTTCCTCGACGAACCGACGTCCGCACTCGACGTCTCCGTTCAGACGAAGATCCTGAAACTGCTTGAGGCCACAAAAGAGGAGCGGCAGCTGACTTATTTCTACATCTCGCATGACATCAACCTCATCCGTGTCGTATCGGACAGGATTGCGGTGATGTATCTCGGAAAGATCGTCGAGATCGGAAAGACGCCTCTGATCTTCGGAGAGCCACAACATCCGTACACGGTGGGACTCTTCAAATCCGTTCCGATACCGGACCCGGACAGGAAGATCGGGGAGATGTCCCTGCAGGGGGAAGTCCCGAGCCCGGTCAACCCGCCTCAGGGATGCAATTTCAACCCGAGATGCCCGCACGCGATGGATATATGCCGAAAAGAGGAACCGGAATTAAAAACAACTGAGGACGGCAGACAGATTGCCTGTCATTTGTATAACCGTTAAATACACACTATATAGCTATTTATTCCCAATAAAATCAGGATCACACAGGTCACGAGGGCAATTCGTGAATTGCCCCTACATATTAAAATAACAATCAGGAGGGATTTTTGTGAAAAATGTAAAATTTATCGTGTTAACCGTTGTGCTACTCTCACTCGTCGTCAGCTTCTCCTTCGCACAGAGAGACAGCGTTATCATCGCAATGAAGGGTGAACCTTCAAAACTGAACCCGCTCACCTATCAGGACACAGAAACAGACCTCGTACTTACTGCGCTCAGTGACCCGCTCGTCGAACTCACGGCCGGCGGCGAATACACGTCGGAAGGTGCCGTCATAGAAAGCTACAGTCTTTCAGACGACGGGAAGACCTACACCTTCAAGATCAAAAAGGGCATCACCTTCCACAACGGGGAAGTCATGAACGCCGAAGATGTCAAATTCACCTACGAGTGCTTTATGAATGCCGAACTCGGCTCCCCCCGTTCACAGTATTACAAGGACATCGAAGAGGTAATCGCCGTCGATGATTACACCGTCGAGGTCCATCTCAGCAACAGAAACGTCACCTTCCTCACAACGGCGAGACTCAGCGGAAGAATCCTTCCGAAAGACTACATCGAAGAAAACGGATGGGAAGCCTTTGAACAGCATCCGATCGGAACGGGCCCCTACGAATTTGTCGAACACATCCCCGGACAGAAGATCGTCCTGAAGAAGAACGAAAACTACTGGGATGATCCGGCAAGCATTCAGACGGTAGAATTCAGATTCTTCCCGGAGATGACCACGGCCGTCATGTCCCTTCAGGCCAAGCAAATCGATTACATCATAGAAATTCCGGCCGAGGAATACAACATGCTCAAGGATATGCCGGGAATCGCCTCCGGAACCTATTCCAAATTTGAAGATCACAGAATCTGCTTCAACAAGCGTGAAGGCAGTGTCTTTGCGGACAAGAGGGTCAGGCAGGCCGTTGCCTACGCCATCAGCAGAGACGAGCTCATCGCCCTCACAAGGGGCGACCTCGCCATTCCCGCACAGGGAAGGGTGCCTTACTTCCACGAGGCCTTCGCCTACGACGCACCGGTTTACGAACAGGATTTCGAGAAGGCCAAGCAGCTGCTCGCAGAAGCTGGCTATCCGAACGGCTTCAAGACACAGATCTACGCACCGTCCGATCACCCGGAAAGGGTCCTCGAAGTCACGCAGATACAGAGACAGCTTTCAAAGATCGGCATCGACTGCGAAGTCGTTGCCATCGAATGGGGAACATACCTCGACGTAACCGCTGAGGGAGAGGCCCCGATGTTCAGGGAAAGATGGTCCGCCGACTCACCGTCCCCGTTCAGCTTCGTCGAGAACTGGTGGACGGAATCCAGCTGGAACGAGATCTTCGGAACCTATTCCAACCCGGAAGTGGACGCATTAATCGAACAGATCACAAGGGAGACGGATGAAACGAAGAGATGGGAACTCTACAGGGAAGTCCAGAAGATCGCCATGGAAGACGTTGCCTGCTATCCCCTTTACTGGCCCATCGAAGGCGTTGTTTACAACGATGAGATCAAGATCCCGGAAGATCTCTTCAACATCTTCCTCACACCGATCGCCAACATCGACAAGTGGAGTTTCTGATTCACGGCCACCCACACCGATAAAGAACCATACAGGGGCAGTTCATCACGAGCTGCCCTTTTTTTCTTCACATTCCGAACAAGAAGATATGCTATCATACCGTTGTGTAATCAAAAAGGAGGTCGTTATGACAAACGCTAAACTTGAAATAAAGCAGACCATAAAAGAGCATCTCGATGAACTGTTCGGCATCGCAAAAAAGATGTACGAAAACCCCGAAATGGGTTTTAAAGAGTTCAAGGCCGCTCAATGGCTGACGGAAAAACTGGAAAAAGAGGGTTTTGAGGTCAAAAGGGAAATTGCCGGACTTGAGACCGCCTTCAGTGCGGAATACGATCTTGGTGGAAAAGGGCCGAACATCGCCTTCCTGTGTGAATACGATGCCCTGCCGGGAATCGGACACGGCTGCGGTCACAACCTCATCGGTCCCTCAAGCCTCGGCGCGGCTATCGCCCTGTCGAAAGTGGGAGGGCTTTCCGGAAAGATCACCGTCCTCGGCTGCCCGGCGGAAGAAACGGGAGGGGCCAAGGTCATCCTCGTCGAGAAGGGTCTCTTTGACGAGGTGGATGTCGCCATGATGGTTCATCCGGCAACACGCACCCAGGTCTATACCACCTCATACGCCATCGACGCCATCGAATTCACCTATCACGGACAGACCTCACACGCCGCAGCGGCACCGGAACTTGGGATCAACGCGCTGGATGCGGTCATTCAACTCTTCAACGGGATCAACGCGCTCAGGCAGCACCTGAAGGATGATGTCCGGATACACGGGATCATCAGTGACGGCGGAAAGACCCCGAATGTCGTCCCGGATCTGGCGTCGGCGCGATTCTATTTCAGGGCAAAGGACAGAAAATATCTCAACGAGATGTTCCAGAAGATACTGAAGATAGCCGAAGGGGCGGCTCTCATGACAGGGGCCAAGATGGAGTGGCGAAACTACGAACTCTCCAACGACAACCTCGCACCGAATAGAAGACTTGCCGAACTCTTCGAGGCAAACCTCATCGAACAGGGCATCACGGATATCGAACCGCCACAGGAAGGTAAGGGCTCAACGGATATGGGAAACGTCAGCCATGTCGTCCCCGCCATTCACCCGTATCTCCCGCTTGCGCCGAAAGATTCCGTCCGTCCGCATTCAATAGAGCTTGCCGAGGCAACCGTCTCAGCGAACGGCAAAGACGAACTCTACAAGGCCGCCCTCATACTGGCCTGTACGGGATATGACATTCTGAACGATGAAGAGGTCTTCGAAGAGATCCTCGCCGAATTCAGAAATAAATAGCAGCCCCTGCAATACCCGAAAAAACTCCGGCGCTGACATAAATGGCCGGAGTTCTTCTCTGACTCTTTTCCTACAATTTGTGTTATAATCAAGGGCTGCCGGATAACCTGACAACGTATTGGAAGTGTTTCTCAAAAAGGTCTGGTGTTGCGTGCAAAAAAACATGGGGAAAAGAGACCTTGATGGAAAAAAAAGAGACCTTACAGACTTTTTCAGATTATCGGAAGGATCCAAATACGCTCATCATCCATATGAAATCAAAAAAAACGGGCTCAAGACTTCTGAGCTGTATCGAACGGAATTCAGCCGATTCCGTCTTTGACTACGCCTGTCTCTCGTTTGGCACACGGAGTGATGACGGTAAAAAGAAGATTCCCACAATGATGAAGGTTATCACCTCAGGACAAATCGTCCACCGGACCGAGGTTTCTCTCCTCGAGGAAGAACGGAAGATCATCGTGAGGATGCGGCGCGAGAGGTATGAAGATTATCCGCGAATCGCATTGATCGACATCGATGCTCCCGCTTACGTCATCGACAGGGTACAGGCCAGGACACCCGTCTACCGGGAAGCCGAGAAGGTCTACGAATACACCTTCGACAACGTCGAACAGGGGAGTTATTATCTCTTTATCGAGCCGCTGTTTCTGTTGTAAAGGCTTCGCGAAATACAATGACCGATGGACATCGCCGGCCTTTTTGCGCGGTACGGTGATTACAATCTCCTTTTCGTCTCCTTTTATCCGTTTTTTACCGGAATGAGACAGGTGAAGGTGGATCCTGCGTCCTGTAGGCTGGTCAGCGAGATACTGCCCTTCATCTTTTTCACGATGGCGCTGACACGTGGCAGACCGAGACCCAGCCCCTTGAATTCCTTGGTGAGACTCAGATCCTTCTGATAGAAGATCTCAAAGATCTTTTCCCTCGTCAACTCATCCATTCCGATCCCCGTATCACTCACGGCGATTTCCAGGATACCGTTTTGTGTATTCAGCGCCTTGTACCACAGTGTAACGCTCACTTCCCCCTGAAAGGTGAATTTAATCGCATTGTCAAGCAACTTGGAGATGATCTGCTTCAGGCGCTTTCTGTCGCTCAGAATGACTTCCGGTTCATCGAAGGCCTTTATCTCGAAGGAAAGATTCTTTTCTTTCGCGCTGATCTTGAAGAGATCGAATATCTCCGTTGTCATTTCCCTTACCCGGACAGCCTCTTCAACGGGAGCCGAAGCCTCCTTGCTCAGTCTGACGATATCGTAAAGATCGTTAAAGATGGTTTCAAGTTGTACGGCCGACTGATGGGCCATATGAATCAAATCCCGAACATCGTCCTTTTCCACCATGTCCATCATGGTTTCCAGGACCGAGGTGATCCCCGAAATAGGGGTTCGGATCTCGTGGCTGAGATTGGACAGGAATTCGCTCTTTGCATGACTCAGTATCTTCGCCTCTTTTTCAGCCGCCACGAGATCTTTTCTGATCTCTATGTTTTCCTGTATACTCGCAAAGAGTCTGAGCAGTTTGATCTCCTTGCCGGTATACCGATGCCTTTTCCGGATCGAGTCAAACCCGATGAAACCGAGACAGTCCCGGCCGTTGAGAATGGGTGCCGTCAGATTACTCCTGATATGATAGGGCTGCAGCATGGTCTTGAACACATCATCCTTCAGCTTCGATACATCCGGGATGGCAAGCACCTCACCGGCTTTATGCCTCTCGACCCAATGGTTAATCCGCTCAACCGGATAATCCTGAATCGGTGCCATAACGGGTGTTATTCCCCGCGCACACCATTCAAACGTGTTGTTGATCTTCTTCTTTTCAGAATCATAGGTGAAGATATAGGCCCTGTCCGCATCAAAAAAGACGGCCAGCTTTATCAGTGCCTTTTTCAGCATCTCATCCGCTTTTTCTAATGGCAGGTTGATATATTGCGAGGCAAAAGACAAGATGATCTTTTCCATCGCGAGATGATGTTCAAGGTTCTTAAAGAGCCTCACCTGATCGGTGATATCCTTCATGAAGCAGAGCATGACCTCCTCTCCCTCGATGGCAAAATGTCTGCCGGAGATGAGATACAAACGGTCCTTTCCCACTTTTGTCCGAAGCGTCAGTTTCAAATCATCGAATCTTTCCCGCTCCTTTATCCGCCTCCGAAGTTCTTCCCCCTCCGTTTCACTGAAGAACAGCTGACTCTTTCCGATCAACCGAACCTCCTCTTCCGAAAAGCCGGTTTCTGCCTCAAAGATGGTGTTGACATGAACAACCCGCCCCGTATCGGATAAAACAAGAAAGGCCGGAAAAGGTGCCTGCAGAAAAAAATCTGTGTAACAGGCGTTGTTTTCAATCTTTCTGAAAAATTCATCACTTTTTTCCATAGAAACACCTCTCTCCTTCACAGATAAAATAAGAACGTTCAAATCCTTTTAAATTATACCATTAAATTTTTATAATTTATTGAGGTTGCTTCACCTTTCGAGAAACCTTCTCGCAACAATTCCGTTGGGTGTATAATTACCCGAACACCTTATCACTCATTATTTGAAGGGGGCCAAATGAGAAAAATAACCGTGTTTATCACTTTAATGCTTCTTTTCATCACCGGATTTGCGTTTAACGGCCCGGATCCAACCAATTATGAGCTGTCCGCCATCGAAGAAACGCAAAAGGACGGAAGACAGACGGAGACCCTCTCACGGATAGCCGATATCTATTATCGGATCATGTTGTCTATCCTCGATCACTACGATTATTATTCCTTTTACGGAGAGGACCTGAACATCCCGAATATGCTCGATGAGCTTGACTATCTGTACAAACTGGATACGGAACTGCTGAAGGATTTCCGCATCAGCGTGGAAGAGATAGGGGATAAACTGCTTTACACCGTATATTACGGCGGGACGCTGCCGGAAGAGCTGCGGGTGGAAGAGCTGAGACGCACGATAAACATCTATGTAGAGAATGTGGACGTAGCGATCAACGGGGACACCGTCTGCATGCGGATTCTTGTGGAGTGATTAAGAAGGTTACCGGCCCTCCTTCGGGAGGGCTTTTTTTGTGATTTTTATCAGAATATCGCCCGCTATTTTCAGCGGATAAAAAATGTCCATAAACTGTCCTTCCGTCGATTCCTGTTGTATAATATCGCTGCAGACAGGATAGACCAACAGGAGGCGTGTCATGGAAAATCCCTATATCGATGAGCAGATGGAAAAGGCCTTGAGATTACTCAAGGAAGAAAGGCCCGTAGAGGCGCTGACCATCTATGAGATGATCGACCTCCGTTCGGCGACTGAGATTCAGCGAGCCGTGATCTGCAACGATACCGGTGTGGCTTATAAACGGATGGGACTTTACAAGGAAGCCGAAAAGAAATACGCCGAAGCACTCGCTATCTATGAGAAAAATGAGGCTAAACAATATGAAGGGTATATTTATACCTTAAACAATATAGCCATGCTGCTCGAAGTCAAGGGGGAGTATCTTGAGGCGGAAAGGTTATACACAGAAATTCTAAGCTTGTCAAGAACGATCTTTGGCGAGGACTCCGAGATGTACGCCCTCCGACTGAACAACCTCGGTATTCATTATTTTAAAATGGGGCTTTATCGAAAGGCGGAAACGTGTCTCCTGAAGGCAAAGCATATCAAGGAACAAGCCACAGGGAAACGGACGATAAAATACATACAGGCCGTGAACAATCTGGCAGTCCTCTCAAACCAAAAGGGAGATTTTCAAAAGGCCTCGGATTATTACGCCGAAACTGTTACACTCATGGAGGAGATCGGATTCACCGAAAACAGCCATTATATCAAGGCGCTCGGAAACCAGTGTCGAGTGCTCATGGAGACCGGAGACTACAACGGGGCGGAAGACTCCTTAAAAAAAATAGAGGCGAGCAACATTCTACATGAGGTAAAGTACACGGAAGATTATTCGAATCTCCTGTTAGCTCACGCCAGACTGGAACGCAAACTCAACCATGCGTTAGCCGCCTTGAAATTTCTGAACAAGGCCATGGACATTGCGGAACTTCATGATCAGCGAAACACCCTGCTGTTCACCGAACTCCTCGCGGAAAAGGCGACACTGCTCACGGAGAACGGCAAAAAGGAAGCGAGCTTTCAACGGCTGCTTGAGGCTGTGCAAATCCAGAACGCGATATTCACCAACACCGCCTTCAACTTTGAAGAGAGTGAGGCGTTACTCTTTCTGAGACGGATCAACGGAGAATACAACGCCCTGTTGCAACTGCTCCTGTCCGATTTCTACACGGACAGAGAAAAGGTCAGGGAAACCTATGTCAACATCCTCCTGCGAAAGAGCATCATACTCGAGATGACGATGATACAGAATATCATACTCAGGCGCGAGGATGAGGGAAACGAGGAGAAGGCCTTGACCCTCGAGGTGTTTAAGGAACAATACCTCGCCAAATTGCTGCATATCGATTATGAGGGGCTGATTGAACGCCTGCCACGGGGAAGCGTCTTTCTCGACTTTTACTATCTCGACGAGACTGAAAGATACGTCCTGTTCATCCTCTCCGCAGATTCCGAAATAGAGGTCTATGACGTTGGAAGCGCCACCGAACTCAACGCCCTCATCGAAGAGTACCGGAACAGCATCACGGAGACATCAAAAAGGGGGCGGCATCAATCACTCTCCGCAAAGCTTCTCCCGCTGCTGCTCCCGTTCACGAACGTACCCTGGCCGGAGAAGATCGTCGTCTCACCGGTCAACGACATCTCAAAGCTGCCGTTTGAAACGCTCATGGACGCCGAGGGCTATTTCCTCATCGAAAAGAGCTTTATCAAATACATCGCATCCGTGAAGGATGTCATCGGCGATGCCCCTTCCGGGAGTGGGAACACCGTCTCCATCGTTTCCGATCCGGATTTTGACTACCCGTTTGAAGCAGAGCGTTGTGAGCGGCTTTACCGTGGAAACAGCGGCATGAAAACCGAACGCTATCAACGCTTGAGCGGCATCAAGCGGGAGGGGACGATTGTCGAAGGACTTTTCAGGGCGCATGGCTGGAAGGTCGAATATGCGTTCAAGGGAAAGACGGCGAGCGGCCCGAATATCAGAAAGATCGGGAAGTCAAGCGTCCTTCATATCGTCAGTCACGGGTTCTTTCACGACAACGACAACTATCACACGAATCCACTTAAAGACTGCGGACTCGTCTTCACCGGCATTAACAGCCTCCTGAATTACCCGGAACTCCTCGACGAAGGGGAAAAGAAGGTCATCGGAAGCGGAATTCTCACCGCTTACGATCTCACGTTCATGAACCTGACACACACGGAACTTCTCGTCCTCTCCGCCTGCCGGACCGGACTCGGACAGATCGAAACGGGAAACGGGGTACTCGGGTTTCAGCGGGCCGTCTTGCTCGCCGGAGTCCGGAAGCTGCTCATGACGCTTTGGGATGTCTCCGATCATTACAGTTCCGAACTCATGGAAGCCTTCTATTCCGAATACATCGCGCATCGAGACGCCGAAGCGGCGCTGAGAACGGCCAAACTCAAGTTGATCGACAAATCCTACAAAGAACTCGGTCATGCCGATCCCTGTCTCTGGGGTGGTTATGTCTGCCTTTCAAGAAGTTTTTAAAACTTTCCACAGCACCCTTTCCGAAAAAATCATCATTCCCCCTATATCTTACTGAACGGGGAACGAAACAACCGGAACTCAGGCGTTTCGTCTTCCGATGTCCTCTTCGGATTCAGATTTTCAGGCTCTCCGAAAAACCGAATTCCAACCCTATATTAGGTTGACAAAGCAATTAAATTTAAAGGGAAGAGATGTGGGGGAACCTCGAAGTTAGAACCATTCAGACGGGAAGTTTCACATTCTGTAAAAAACTTTGGAGGTGTCTTTATGAGACAATTTTTAACCACACTTGCAGTATTATCAGTCGTTTTTGTATCAATCGTCGCAGCCGCACCGGTTACACTCCATGCGGGAACCGCATTCGACTACACGGAGGGTCTCTCCTTCTTCCTCGGGGAAACTGACGAAACGTGGTTCGACATCCGGATCGAGATGACCGAGCAGGACTGGACACTCATGCCGCTCACGGCTATGGCAACGGACACGGAAGTCCCCACCAGCACAGGCGGGCCAGGCGGTGAGGACGACCAAGGCTGGCTTTAAGTGATCCAAAAACCGTTTAAACCGTTTCCGTCTTCCGGAGTTCTATTGGCGTAGGCTCCGGAAAGGTGATTCCGTGACGGGACCATTATATCACAGGAAGAAAGTTTAAACGTTACGAGGTTCTCTTTCATTTTTCCCTTTCCACTCTTCCCCTCCATATCAGATGGAGGGGATTTTTTGCCGCTATTCGTTTGGCTTACGGATTTTTCATTTGACAGCCCTATATATGCTTGTACTTATTTGAAACGAAAAATCTGAACACTATAAAATCCAAAAGAAAGGGGTTGCTTCTCATGCAGGCATGTCAGGAAAAGGTGAGTAAAAGTGTCCTACTTCAGATGCAATTGAAAGACAGACAGAATTTTCTCCAGAACGTCAACGACGCTTCTTTGATCGGAGATCTGGTGACTGAAGAATGCAGGAAGGAAACGGCCGGCTTCACTTTAGAAATACTCAAATCTATTTTGGAAGATGTCGGAAGGAAACGAGAACTCGAAGATCGGATCATACAAGGTGTGGAATTGAGATTGTACGCCATACTGACCAGGAAAATGGAACTGATGAACGCCAAATACCACAACTTAAACGATGCCATCGGTAAAAGCATTATGAAATACGGGTTTCAGAAGACACTCGGGACACCGTGGCAGATCATTCCGTTTGGGTTTATCAAATTGGGTTATTCGATTGAGGAGGTCATCAAGTATTATTCTCAAAAGCAATTGAACAACGCCTACCTGGAACTTGAAAGTAAATTTTACTCACGTTCCGCAAGAGCCATTCGTTTACACAGCAACATACTTTTCTCAAATCTCAAGGATGAACTTGAAAAGCCGGTGGGGGAAATAATCTTGAATCTGTCTTCAGAACACAAGCACCTGATCCCTTTCTTAAAGTATAAAACCGGTGAGATCCTGCTCACGCCCCTGCTTGGAGAAAAACCGGCGGACAGGATCAGGACAAATAACGTGAAGATCATGCTGAGACTCACCGGCCTTGTAGTAGAAGAAAGTTGATCCCTGGAACCGGCTCTGAACTTCAACGAAAAGCGTTCAGAGCCGGCTATCATTCAGAAAACCGTAGATGTCGCCGTATCAGCGACAATTGTCAAAAAGGAGGATCCCAATGACTAACTGCATTCCCACAATTCTTCTGACGGTTGCATTTGAAAATGGCACACGTTAACTATTTTGCAGTCCAAATTTTTCCGCATTTCACGCTTATGCAAATAAGTACGAAGCGGCGGAACGCTATGAATTTCTTAGGGAGGGGTATGATGAAAGACAAGTGTCTGAACGACTATCAGAAAAATTTGTATTTACAGTATTTAACAGGAGTAGGCATCGAGGACATAGATCCGATCGAATTACAGGACATTGAATCTCATCTGTATCTATGCGAGAGTTGTTTTAACGAGATTCAAAAACGGTACGATCTCCTGATGGCTATCGAATCCTGGACTGTTGAAACGGATAATGAGTCTTTAATCATTTCTGATTTTATCACTGTTTTGAGGCACATTGATTCTGAGAAGCTATCCAATTATCAGAAAAATCTCATCAACTTTTTTCTGTCGAATCAATGTGATTACAACACAGTAGAAATGAGAGAATTTTTTTCTTACTTTGAAAAAGGGGGGCATTTCAATGAAGAAAATCTACTTAAAATTTTTGAAAATGAAGATATAAAACCTCTGTTCGCTTCTTTTATGGAACTCATGAAATAGGCAGCCGTATGTCATGTGGAAGGGAGGATCAAACCTCATCGTGGGTAATAAAAACACTCTGAATAAAACCTACTTTTATTTATATGGTGAAAAACGTATCAAAGATTGCCGGTATGGGAAAAACCATGTCAAATTTTATCATTAGGGTGGTATAGATGCATAACAACTATTTTCATTCATTGAGAAACCCAGACACCAACAATGACATAAAGCATTTTCCCCAAAATTTAAAACTGCTAAAACACGCATTCAGAAATATATCAAGAATATTTTTTTACGACAGTTGCTTAAATGAGAGGAGAAAAGATTATGTCAGAAAAGAATTTACTTCACAAAACCTTTTTAGAAATGCTCATTGTACAATTGAGAATTATCTCCGGAAACCTTTTCATGAGAGACATGAGACGTCATCCTTCTTATTCGATCTGGAAAAAGTATATTGAAGCCTATGTCAACACCTTGAGTGAAGAAGAAATCCAACACGCGCTGTTCAGTTCCACAAAACGTACCAAAATAACCCATCTGATCATCGATGCGGCTATTCTGAACGGAATCATCCGAGGGGATTTAACCTCAATCGAATTTCTTAAACGAAAATACGGGATCAAATTATACGGCTTCGTATACAACAGAGCCCGCATCAGAAGATTATCATTCAACAAAATGAGAATCATAGAGTTCATTGACGATGAACTGAATCAGCTCCCCAAAAAGGCCAAATCATTCAATCCCAGGAAGGGGCATGCCTTTATAACCTGGTACGGGGCAGTTTTAGATCATGAACTGATAGACTATGCAAAAAAGAGCGACAAGATAACGTATCCGACCAACGGCGAAGAGGATACAGATGAGGACTTTTTTGATTCACACGGAGATCTCCCGTACGATTTTCAATATCTACCACCCGATGAAGTCTTTTTCAGAACGGAAAGGGGACGGATCATTCTTGAGAGCTGTTTTCAGGAACCTATAGGTCTCCCTCATAAACTGATTTGCTTCGGGCTGAGAAAGATGAATTATAAGCCAAGTGAAATCATCAGACAATTCTCTGAAAAGACCATCCGTGATTTGTTCTTCCTGATGAAAGATGAATTCTGTGAAACGTCTTTTCGCAGTCAGTCATTTCTTGACCATATTTTCGAAAATCTTCAGGATCAGATAGAAAGAGAAGTGGACCAGGTCGTCCTCAAAACGGATATGTCAACCAGAAATTTACTGAAGGATAAACTGAATTGTATCGTAGGGGACTTATTGCTGCAGGACTTTTATTCATCCAAACCGGCATCAAATATATCCGATTGGGTCAAGAGCATCGTAAGGGCCCTCATGAAATTATTTGACAGCAGGGAATAACGGAATCGAATGCCTTCAAGCGACAAAAACACAACTCGAAACATTTAATAATTCGAGTTGTGTTTTTCATAATATTGTTACTTTTAGAGGAATATTCCCTTACGGATTCTAACTTTCAAGAATATATATATATATTAGCAGGAAGCACCTCAGAACCAAACAACGATTTACAGCATAAGATTAGCATCATTCATTTGATAAATTAATCTTTCCAGGAGGGCTGAAAATGAAAAACGAAAAGGACAACAAAAAGGGATTGTACCATCAGTCATCACTGTCAGAATCGGAGTTCGGAAGGAACTTGAAGGAACAAATCAAAACAGAAGCCAAAGAGGAAATAAAAGGTACTGAAGGTATTGAAGGTATTGAAAAAAAATTAATTCTGGGAGATGATCTGTTGGAAACTGCCTTTGGCAGTGAAATTGATTCACCCCCATGGAAAGTCGGTTGTTTTATGCTCAAGAAATTACACGTCGAAGAAAAAAAGATCGTCTCTGAATTTTCAGAGAAAACGCTGTTCTGTCTTTCCGACGAACTCGGCCGGCTTTTTTTTGCCGACTCTTTGAGAAGTCATGCCGTAAAATACAGGGAACTTTACGCCAAATTTCAGAAACAATTTGACAAATCGGCATCCACTACGCTTCAGGCCGAGTCTCTGATCAGCCAGAAAATCAGAGATCAGAGGCTCGGAGACCTCACCCTCCAGGATTTTATGGAAGGCTTTGAAACGACACCTGAGCGAATCGGAGAAATTCAGAAATGGATCAAGAGCGTTTCATTTGCCCTCACGACCCTCCTCTGTAAAAGATACTGAACGGACTCAAAAAGGCCCTGTCTTGTAGGCAGGGCCTTTTCTATCTCCGTAAAACGCGAGATATTAACATAAAATTTACCATAATTTTACTTCAGAGCTTACGTTTTTTTTATTTTCATTCGTATATTTAATTGTGAGAACGGATATGGAAGTTTTAAAAAAATTGAAAGGGGGTACTAGGATGATCTTTTATGCGGCTATCTCTTTTACATAGGGTCAAAAATTCAAGCGGTCGATATTTATTCCACCTGATGTATACTAAAAAAGGAGAACGATGGCTATGAGGAGGAACAGATATGAAGCAAAAGTGTTTAAGTGAAGACCAAATACAATTATATTTAAAGTATTTATTGGGTTTAGAACTTGAAACAATAAATACGGAAGAATTAACCGACATAGAATCACATCTCTACAGTTGTGAGGCCTGTTTTGAGAAAATACAAAAGAGATATAATTTATTTAAGTCCATCGAAGAATGGGATATCGATCAGGATAACATAAGCATCAAGGCCAATGACTTTATTCAATATCTCCGTACCATAGATACTCTATCTGAAGAATGGACTACGGAACAGCAAAATCTTATAAGGGAAATTTTATCGGATAATTTTGATTTTAATCAACCGGCTATTATAGATTTTTTCTCGAAAAATCAGGACTTTGACAGGGAATCATTAACCGAGCTACTAAAAGATGAAAATTATTTGAAAAAACCCGAACTTTAAAAATCGTTTAAAGTCAAACAAGTTCATATTTTTTTTGCACCGAATTAAAAACCATCTATGATGATTTTTAATCATTTTGTTTTTTACACAACGGAGAAAGATCTACTACGTAACACGTTGATTTATTAAGAGATAAGGGTAAAGACCAATGATATTTCGGTAATTTTCTCTAACAATCACCAGCGGAGGTGGTAAAAGCAAACAACCCATCAAATTTAGAGTCAAGAACGTTGCCTCTTCGGTTTATAAAATATTGTTTAAATTTATTTGACAAAAACTTCTTGAAAACAATGACTCTCTGATTCTGACGGAGAGTCATTTTATATACATACGAATTCTCTTACATTTTATTTATTTAGAATTTGTTGAAAAAACTTTCTTTTTCTGATACCCTGTTTACACAGTTTTTATTATTTCCCTATAGATGTTATGAAAGATGTGTATATGTTCTTTGAAAAACTATTTTTCATCGATGATTTTAACCATTTCTTTGATCAGAAATACATAACCATTCAACTTTTCTCAAAAGACTATCTGTACAAGATATCCGGATGAAGTATTTATCTCTTATCGTATAATAAAGGGGGAAAGAAGTTATGATTATTAACAATTTTATTGAAAGTATCAACGTTGAATTTTCCATTAATTATGGAAAGATCCTCAAGTCTACCCACGACGTTAAAGAGTTAATAACAGCAACTTTAAAAGGCTTCTCTGAGGAAGAACTTAAAAAGTATTCTGAAACTGCGCTTGCAAAAAAGAATCTTTATTTCCGAATCAGGGACAAGGTACTCCTTCAATTGGCTTCCGATGGCGATGATACGGCAATAAAGATACTAATGGATCTTTATATGAGCTACCTTATCAAGACCGTCAGAAAAGAGTTTGCAAAGACCAGAACCTTTTTCAACAACGATATGGTACTTGAAAAAGCGCAGGACTACTTCACATTACTCTGGCTGAAACGTGAGGTCTACGATCCGACACGCGGTACAATAGCTACCTGGATAGGTCAGATGATTGTATATGACACGATTTCCGAATTCCGTTCACAGACTAAATTTCAATATCTTATCCGGCTTAGGAAAGAAGACGAAGATGATTATATGGATGAGATTGTCGGCGATGGTGAAAAAGACATCTCTTCACCTGATGTGTTATTTTTCAAGCAGTTGGCGGAAGAAGAAATTCTGACGAAACTGCTTGACTATGAGGGGATCTATCCATGGAAGAAAATGGTTTATCTCTTGAGAATTTTAGGATACAAACCCGCTGAGATCGTTGAGCGATTTCTGGATATACAGTTATCGGAATTATATCAAATGCTGCTTCTTGAATTCATGAAAGCCAGCAGTCTCGATTCGAGATTTATTTCGGAGAGATTCGAATCGTTGGAAAAATCCCTTGACAAGTCTATTAACGTTACAATACTCAGAAATGATCCTTTTACAAGAAATGTTGTAGATTGCGATATGGACCTTCCGATTAAACGGGCTCATTTAAGGACATTCCTCGGTAATAATCCACCTCACGCCTTAAGCGACTGGTACAGAAATTCTACGTTGAAATTGAAAAAGCGGATTGACGACGATGAGGATGAAAATGACTGATCTTTCACCTGAATCGGGTTAGTCGAAGATTGCCGCCAAGTTTAAACATTGACGATTAAGCAATGATATTGCGTATATATCAGTCTTTGGAAATAGAGAAAAGTCTTTTAAGCCGAGATCGAAAAAGGATTATCGGCTTTTTTGTTTGCTATTTTTTTCTCAAACTTTTATTTGAATTTGTTATCTGTTATAATCAAATATGAAAAGTTATTTCATAAAATTTTCAACAAGGATTTGGTTTATATGGATCATCTTATGGAGTGCCCAGCAGAATCAAGTGATAATACAGATACGCTTTTTTCAGTCGATACGCTTAAAAGGTATTTGAAGGAACACGACGAAAACAGATTGATTCTACATCTGAAATCAAAGGAAGCCGGCTCGAGAATGGTAACACGGATTGAAATAAAACAATCCGGCGGACCGTTTGTTTATGAACCTATCGTAGAC
The DNA here is from genome assembly GCA_036743375.1 of Thermotogae bacterium. Lineage (GTDB taxonomy): Bacteria > Thermotogota > Thermotogae > MWEM01 > MWEM01 > DAINPP01. Next base: position 29,981 of record DAINPP010000027.1, read on the forward strand.
ACATCGAGAGGTGATGAAAAAAAACAGGTTATCCGCAATTTACTGAAGGTAAGGACTTCTGAAAAGATTGCCCAGCAGGTGGAGGTATTCCTGGATGAGAAGGAGGATTCCGTCGTCGTTAGGATGTTCATGGATGAATTCGGAATGTCGCCAAAGGTGGCATTGCTGAACTTGACCGAACAAACGGATAATCGTAAGATGGTCATGGTGGAAAATCCCGTTTTCGATAAAAAAGAGGGATGTTTCAAATATTTATTCAAAAACCTAAACCCTGGAAGTTATTTTCTCTTTATTGAGCCATTGTTCATGGTTTAATCGGTTATAAAATACAGGTAAAAGGACGGATTATGCTATCCGTCCTTTTTTATTTCTCCCAAATCGTCTTTCCTTCCGCATCTATCGCGACAACGAGTGGGAAGTCCTCGACGGTTATACGCTGTATCGCTTCGCTCTGAAGGTCTTCAAACAGGATGACCTCGTGGGATTTGACTCTCGAAGAGAGGGAGGCGGCGGCTCCGCTCGGGGTCAGGAAGTAGCAGGTCTTGTGTTCACTGCAGGCCTGTACGGCTGTTTCCGTTCGCTTTCCCTTTCCCACGGTTCCGATGACACCGTTTTGGAACAGCAGATCGAGGAATTTGTCCATCCGCTGACTCGTAGTCGGACCTATGGCACCTATCGTCTCTCCCTCGGGTGTCTTGGCCGGACCGGCATAGAAGATGATCTTGTTCTTGAGATCAAGCGGCAGCTGCCCCGTTCTTGAAAAATATTCGAGCAGCCTCTTCTGGGCGGCATCACGCATGATGATGATCTCCCCCGTATAATTGATCTGTGTCCCGGCTTCGTATGAAATTATGTCGTTTTTGTCATCCATTTTCGAATATCACCTCTCCTGTTCTGCAGATATAGCAGTCTACTGAAATGGCAAGCGGCAGGGTTGCGATATGCGTCGCACAATCCATTATCCTCACGCTGTAACAGGTCATCCCCGTTCCAAGCCCCTGAAACCCCACTTGAAGTGCGTTGATTGCCTCTTTTGTCTCTCTCTCGAGTGTTGCATATCTTTCATCCGCATGATGCGAATGAACACTCTCGGTCAATGCCATCTTCGAGAGCAGCATGGCCTTTTCCGAAGTACCTCCGAGCCCCACGCCAACCTTCAGCGGCGGGCAGCTTCTCGCACCGGCCTCCCCTATATGTTCGACGATTTTATTCTGAATTTCTTCCGGGGTGGACGAAGGCGTCATCATGTAAAGCCGTGAAAGGTTCTCGCTTCCGCCGCCTTTGACGAGGAATCTGATCTTCAGGCCATCCCCTTCCGTCTCGAAGAGATGCACCATCGCAGGGGTGTCGTTCATCCGATTCTTTCTGTCGAACAGGGGGTCTGCAACGCTGGAGTATCTGAACGGTTCCGCCGTGTAGACTTCCGCAACGGCCTCGTCGAGGATGTCCTGCAGCGTTCTGTCGAGTATCAGCTCCCGGCCTTTCCAGCAGAAAAATTCCAGCAGTCCCGTGTCCTGACACAGTGGCATGCCTTTCTCTACGGCCACCCGGCAGTTCTCTTTGAGCACCTGTGAAAAGGTGCCCTCATACGCGTCTATGTACGGCTTCACCTCCGGGTTGATCTCGAGGTTTGCCTTCCTGATCGCCTTTTTCATTTCCCGTTTAATCTGATCTGATGTCATTTGAAGAGTTCCTTTCTGAAATTTTTGTAATAGCCGGACGAGAGGTCATCCTCTTCGTATCTGAAGCGGCTGACGACTTCCGAATCGTATTCGGCGGCTATCCATGTCTCCTTGTCCAGCGCATCACAGAGAATCTCCCCGGATGGAGCGAGGATGCGGCTGTGTCCGAGGAATTCAAGTCCCTGATGTCCCCCGGGAGTAGAGGAACAGACTACATAGGCACCGTTTTCGATGGCCCGTGCCTTTGTGAGGGTGTTATAGGTCTGGTACCGGCTTCTCCCGAAGGCAAAGGGCATGAACAGGATTTCAGCCCCATTGAGCGCCGCCTGCCTCGTTACTTCAGGCATGCCGATCTCGTAACAGATGGATATTCCACATTTGATCCCCCCGAGCTTGAAGATCTTTCCGGGGTGATTGCCCGGTGAAAAGAGTTCTTTCTCACCCCGGAAGAGATGGGTCTTGTCGTAGTAGCCGAGATGAGTTCCCTTTTCAAAGAGGGTAACCCCGTTTTTGTATTCCCCTTTTTCGTTCTTCCTTCCGATACCGGCTATGACGGCACAGAGGTATTTTTTCGAGATGGCCTTCAGCCAGTCTTCGATGAGCTTCTGATTGGCGTCGATGTATTCGAGAATCTTCTCATCCCATGTATATCCCGTTCCGAAGAGTTCGGGAAACAGGATGTACTCAAAGGGAACGAAGATCTTATCGATGAGCGACTGGGCCTTCTTCAGGTTCTGTTCGAGTTTGAACGGTTCACTACGCATCTGTACGCTGATGATTGTCTTTTTCAAGTTTTCTCCTTTTCGCTGTTAAAACACCTTTGCCGTGGAATTTGCTCCCGAGTTATTATACACCCGTTTTATAGGCACCGAGCCTCTTTCTCAGTTCCTCCACTTCGGCCTGATGCTCAAACAGGGCACAGGGGCCGTCGGTATTTTCGAGCACGTGTCCATTCTCCCGAAGCTCCACGAAGAGACGGCTCGCAAGTCCCTCTTTGAAAGACGAATTTCTCATGTTATGTGTTGCGATATCCGAAACGGGACAGGGGGTGAGGTCTCCGAGCGAGTTGATATGTGCAAAGCCCTTACCCGATGAGACACAGCCACCGAAGACCTCTTCGTCTCCCGGTGAATGGATGATGAACAGCTGTTTCTCTTCCTTGAATTTCAACACCTGTTCCCTGAACTGCTGCCGCTGACCGGAGTCGAGACAGAGTGCCTTGCTGATCTTCGGATCGGACGTCGAGCAGGTAGAATCTTTTTTCATTCCGTCGTCTTCCGTTGCGGCCACGGGGATGTATTCCGTCAGAAAGGCGAGATGCAGCCCCTCGTCGATGAACTCATCCACGGCGGTCTCCCGCATCCAGTAATCGTAGTTCCGGTTCGTGATCGTCACGGAGATACCGCTCAGTATCCCGGCTTTCCCGAGTTTTTTTGCCGTGCCGACGGCCCGTTCGTGTATGCCTTCACCCCTTCTCTCATCGGTGATTTCCTTTGACCCTTCGACACTGACGATAATCCCCGTGTTGGTCATCTTTTTCAGTTTCTGATAATCCGCTTCCCCGACAGCCGTTCCGTTGGTAAAGATGAGGAAGAGTTTGTCCTCATGCTTCGCACACAGGTCTAACAGCCCTTTGAACACGAAGGGTTCCCCGCCGGCGATGAGAAAGGCGTAGGTACCGAGTTCGGCGGCCTCCGTGATGACACGATCCCAGTCCTCGATGGTCATATGCGGCTGAGTCGCCTTCTCGTTCATCTCCGAGACGTTTCCGAGTGCAGCGGCAAAGCATCCCTTGCATCTCAGGTTGCACAGGTGGGTAATGCTCAGTATCATGATGGGCGGCACCATGATCCCCTCTTGTTCCAACACTTCCTTCCGCCTGTCTTCACAGTGGTAAAATTGCTTCATCATGGCCGGGGCCTTTGCCAGGTATCTCGGATGCTTCATGACGAAGGGGATGAATATCCTCGACAGCTTCGGGTTGACAAAATTCAGTGCTTCCTTTATCTGATCAATCATCGTAGTTTTCACCTCATCCTTTGTTGACTCCATTCTACGCTATAAATTTTATCATTTTTTTAATTTTTTGCGACCGTTTATTGTTTGGATTGACGCCACCGTTTTGTGATGTCACTTCTCTTAATGTTATAATCCTTATCAGAAAAGAAAAGGAAGTGAGGTAATGAAAAACATCATTCCGCGGGTTGCGGCGATACACGATATATCCGGATTTGGCAGGGCCTCTCTGACGGTCATCATGCCTATTCTGTCAAACATGGGGATTCAGGTCTGTCCGATGCCGACGGCCGTTCTCTCCACTCATACGGGCGGATTTGAAGGGTTCAAGTTCATCGATCTGACGGATCATCTGACGGATTACATGAATCACTGGAAATCTCTATCCCTTCAGTTCGATTCCATCTATTCGGGTTTTCTCGGCTCAGAGAGGCAGATAGAGATCGTGCGTCAGTTTATCCATGATTTCAAGGCAGAAAATCAGCTCGTGGTGGTCGATCCCGTGATGGGGGATGACGGGAAGCTGTATCAGACGATAAATGATGCCATGATAGACGGGATGAAGGAACTCGTGGCAGATGCGGACATGATCACGCCCAACATCACGGAGGCGGCCTATCTGCTTGACAGGGAAGTTCCGGAGGACATTTCGGATGCAGCTATCAAGGACTGGCTGAAGGCACTCGCTTCAATGGGTCCTCAGTACACGGTGATCACCAGCGTACCGAATGTGGAAAAGGGTAAACGGACGGCAACGGTGGCCTACAATTCAAAGGATGAGCGATTCTGGAAGGTCTCCTGCGACTATATTCCCGCCCTGTATCCGGGAACGGGGGACATGTACACGAGTGTCCTGCTCGGAAGTCTGATCCAGGGAGACAGCCTGCCCATCGCACTGGACCGGGCACAGCATTTTGTCTCTCTCGCCATCAGGGCAACTTTTGGCTTTGAGATTCCTCATCGGGAAGGGGTTCTGCTGGAAAGGGTTCTGGATTCTCTGAAGGCGCCTGTAACGTCTACGTCCTATGAACTGATGTGAAAGAATGGTGTATAATGAATAAAATACTTGGGGGTGACTAATGTACGAGAAGATAAAATCTTTTAAGACACGCATAGAGCAGCGTATAGAAGAGATCAGACCTTATGTCATTACGAAAAGGATGGGGATAGAGGGGTGGAAGTTTACACACAGCGATGCCCTTTATCCGCCGGTGGGTGACTGGGAACATGTGAAGAGCGGTTTCAGATGGGAAACGGAAAACGAGATGCCCGTCTGGTTTGAAACGATCATCAGCCTGCCGCGAATAGAAGCGCATCAGGATTGTCTGATGAACATCTGGACCGGGGGCGAGAGTCTCGTTTTCGTCGACGGCAAGCCGTTTGGTGAGATCAACCCGTATCACAGGGCCATCAACGCGAATAAATTCTGCAACGGCAACAACCACACGCTTTCCATACAAAGCGTCCCGCATCTTCTATTCGGTGAAAAATCCACCAACAGGCAACTGGAATACGCCTATATACTCATCGTCGACAAAGACATCAAACGTCTGACCGACACGCTGCAGCTGACGCTCGACACAGCCGTCAGCACGGATGACACGCAGCTTCAGGAACAGCTTTGTGTCCTGCTTGAGGAGACCTTCATGATGATACGGCTGCCACGCAGCACCGGCCGCTACACCGCCTCCCTCATGGATAACCCTTCCATCGAAAAATATATCACAAAGAAATATATCTCCGAACCCCTCTCCTTCTCTGGTGGCAACACACTTGAAGGCGAAGAGAAGGGGATGCTGAAAGAGGCCTGGGAATACCTCACCACGGAGATGAAAAAACTGCTCGAGGATTATCCCAAACGCGGTGAGATTTCCGCCATGGGACATGCACACATCGACTACGCCTGGCTCTGGCCGATAGCCGAGACGAAGCGCAAACTGCCACGGACGTTCGCCAACGCCCTTTCCATGATGGAACGCTACCCGGACTTCGTTTTCACGCAGTCCTCCGCACAGATGTATGCGGATATCAAGGAGATGTATCCGGATATCTTCAAGCGCATCAGGGAACAGGTCGAGGCCGGAAAATGGGAACTCACAGGCGGTTCATGGGTTGAAAACGACTGTAACGTGCCCTCTCCCGAATCACTCGTCAGACAGTTCTATTACGGTCAGACCTTCTTCAGAAAGGAATTCGGAGAGACCTGCCGGGTGGCCTGGCTGCCCGACGTGTTCGGATTCCCGTGGATACTTCCACAGATCTGCCGTGAGGCACATATCGATTATTTCCTCACGCAGAAGCTGACCTGGAACGAAAAGAACGAGATGCCGCATGACATCATGAGATGGAGGGGCATCGACGGCAGCGAAGTGATCTACAGAAGTTTTAAAAATCCTCTCGGCTACAATGCGGATCTCGTTCCGGAAACCCTCTACGCCAACTGGGATAAATATCTCGACAAGACAAATATTCCGCTGAGCTTTATCACTTACGGCTACGGAGACGGCGGCGGCGGCCCTGTTGACCAGCAGATGGAAAACGCCGACATCCTCGACGATATTCCCGGCGTTCCGGACGTCACGCTGGAAAAGGCCGTGGAGCATTTCGACTGGATCAGTGATCATGTGGATTCCCTCCCGGTATGGGATGATGAACTCTATCTCGAATTCCACAGGGGGACCTACACCACACAGGCGAGGACGAAGAAGCTGCACAAGGACTGTGAGGATGCCCTTTATGAAACGGAGCTGCTCTACACCCTGCTCGAAGATGAGGCGGATTATCCGCACGAGAAGTTTGACAGGGCCTGGAAGACCGTTCTCAGGAATGAATTCCACGATATTCTCCCCGGTTCCTCTATCCCCGAGGTCTATCTCGATTCCGAGAGGGAACTCGGCGGTGTGCTGAAGGAGATCTGCGGAATGAAAGCGGAACTCCTGAAGACAAAGGCGGCCGACGGCAGAAATTATGTGAGTGTCTTCAACGGCAGCGAACACGAAAGGGTCAGTGTCTTCGAGATGCCGGTTGAAAACGGTGAGGCCTGGGTCCTTCAGCCGGAATTCGGTGACAAGCTCATCCCGACTCTCACACATGACGGACAGGCCGGCTATCATTATCCTGAAATCATGGCGCCGTTTGCCACACTCCGATTCTTCAAGGAAAAGAAGATGACGCTCAAGGCGGCGGAAGGCGACAGAAGTTTCGAGTTTGAAAACTTCTATTACCGGGCAGAAATCCTGAAAGACGGTTCCATACAGGTTTACAACAAGGAAACGGAAAGATACCTGTTCAGAGAGGCCGGCAACGTACTCAGACTCTACGAGGATGTCCCGACGTTCTGGGATGCCTGGGACACGGCGGTGAACTATGAGCATTACGGACTCGACTTTGAAACGGTTTCCATAGACGTCGTTGAATCCTCCCATGTGAAGAAGATCGTCGAAGTAACCTATACACTCGAGGAATCTACCGTCGTTCAGAGATACATCTTCAGAGAGGAAGAGGCCAGGATCGACATCGAGAACGAGATCGACTGGCATCACAGACGAATCATGCTCAAGGCGGACTTTGACACGACCGTCCTTTCGAGAAGAGCCGCTTTCGACCTGGGAGCCGGCTATATCGAGAGGGCCACACACAAGAACACGGACTTTGAGCTGGCCAGATTCGAGATGCCCGGACACAGATGGGTCGACATCTCCGAAAGGGATTTCGGCGTCAGTATTCTCAACGACGGAAAATACGGCTACAGTGTCGACGGTTCCTGTCTCTCACTGACCCTGCTCCGCTCACCGATCAACCCGTCCGTCTTTGCCGACGAGGGACGACATGTCTTCACCTATTCGATCTTCGGCCATTATTCCTGCGATCTTGAAGAGACGGTGAAGGAAGCCAGAAACCTCAACCGCCCGCTCACTATCTTCGACGGCGTCATGCCTACACTGGAAAAAGAGGCGATAGACCTCGAAGAGTCAAGTCTTCACCTCATGTGTCTGAAAACGGCCGCGAAAGGCGGAAAGGTCCTCAGACTCTGCGAAACACTCGGTTCGAGAGGCCGCGTAAACCTCTCACTCGAAGCGCTGAACATCGAAAAGGTCTATCTGTCCAACATCCTCGAAGAGGAACTAACCGAGATTCCGATGACCGGCGGCAAATCCTTCACCATCGACTATGAACCGTTTAAGATTTATACGTTTATCCTGAAATAATAGAGATAGAATACGAAAAGGCAGCTCGCTTGAGCTGCCTTTATTAATCTGTGATCATATTTTCAACTTTTTCGATTCGACTCAAAGATCTTATTCAATTCTTTAACCGAAAGATTAGTGGCTTCCGATATTTGTTCAACGGACATTCCCATTTTAAAGAGATTAATGGCTGTTTTAATCGCCGAATTATAGTCCATAACAGCTTTATAACGTGCTTCGTATTCTTCCTGCAACCGCTCATCGGCACTTAATTTCCTCAGCATTTCTTTCGCCCTCCCAATAGCTTTATCGGCATTCTCTGCTAATTTGTCATCATCACTATTTGGATTATCAATAAAGAGAAGCCAGTCCAATAATTTTTCTTTTCCGATGATTTTTGTAATATTCCCTCTATTCTTTTCGATATATCGTCTCAGTGAAGGCAATTCCATAAAATGGATTTCGGCAATATCTGTCAACTCTTTTTGAGTTTCTGTTTCGATAAATCTAAAACAGTTATGGAATCTTGTCTCTTCATCTATGAGATCATAATTCAATAGATTAACCGCAACCGTTTTCGATAAATCCTGATACGGTTCCCCTTCTTTCAGTCTTTTGCAATATCTACCCCTATTACCAGGGTTTTCTCTTTTATCCTTTTGATTTTTCATTTTCAGTGTCATAATTCTTTTGCATCTTTAAAGCCTCCTTTTATTCTCTTTTGGCGCCCAATGTTATCCTATATTTACTTATTTTAAAAATATATACAATTTCTATACAAATTCTTATGTTAAGATTCAATGGTGAATAATTGTTTTCTATGAGGTGTTCTGATTTTAAACGAACTGAATTTACCTTTTGTTTGGTTACAGAAGACTTTAAACCGTATTAAGAAGTACTGTAGAGATAAAAGTTTGAAAATGGAGGG
>DAINPP010000028.1:0-35227 GCA_036743375.1 Thermotogae bacterium
GTTTTTCCAGTACTGCTCCGATTACCGCTATCTTTGCCATAGTTCCTCCTTATAAATGAAAGGCGCTCCCATAAAGGGAGCGCCAAATTATTGAAAATCATCCAAACAGATGATCAATCGTCAATTATTTTCCGGTCCCTTTCAAATCAGCGAATAAACACTTTTCCGTCAGGTTCTTTCTTTTGCGATTCAGTCCGTTCAAGAACGCTCTCGAAGAGACTGAATGTGTATTCATTTCACAAGTATTATAACATAGCATGAGAAAAAAGGAACAAATACAGTCAAATTACCCCATTATTGTAAAAAATCATGTTGTTTTCTTTGTCTTTGCAGAACTGATCACCAATGCGATCAGTGTCACGAGAAATGGGATCGTCATCAGAAGTTTCGGCGGAAACTGGGTGTTGATCTGCAGGACATTGGCTGTTGTAGAAGCAAATCCAAGCAGCAGGGCCGCAAGCAGGATTCCGATGGGATTATTTCTCCCGAGGATCACGGCCACGAGTGCAATCCATCCCCTGCCGTTACTCATCCCGTCAACGAAGGACTTGAGGGGGAGTGACATGGCCGCACCGGACAAGGCACACATCAGTCCGGACAGGGCATAGGCGACGTAACCGAGTTCCGCCACCTTTAATCCCGTGCTCACCGCTGTTCTCTTATTGTAGCCGAGGGCCTGTAGGTGAAGACCGAACCAGGTCTTTCTGATAAGGATGAAGATGCAAATCACTGCAATGATCGCTATGTAGTCAAAGATATTCTGCGATCGGAAGAAAAAACCGATAACCGGGAGATCTGATAAAAACGGGAGATCTATCGCTTCAACACTCTGCTTAAGAACAAAGGTAGCCGTTCCCTGTGTATTCATCAACACCGCTGATAAAAATGAGGTGAGTCCGGTGGCGAGCAGGTTCATGGCAAGGCCGACGACAAAGATATCCGCTTTGTACTTCTGATGCATAAAGTACATGAAAGCGGCGAGCAGTGTACAGATCCCCATGCTCAGGCATAGTCCGATAAACAGACTCGAAAAGACCTGTGAAAAATACGGGGTCAGGAATGCAGACATCAGGATCAGTCCCTCAAGCCCGATATTGATCTTTCCGGAAAGAGAGGTAAAGAGTCCCCCGAGAGCAGCGAGCAAGATGATGGAGGAAGAGGTGATCGTTTCATGTAGCAATGCTTCCACGACTATCCCTTCTTCCTTTTATTTTTCCACAGACTTGCCGTCACGAGAAAGAAGACAGCGGCCTGGATGACTTTGGAGATCTCCGGTGTGATATCCGCAAAGATAGAGGAGGCAAAGGCCGCCGATTCGAGAAAGGCAAAGAGAAAGGCCGCAGGGATCACCCAAAGGGGATGATTTCTGGCAATCAGCGCCACCGCTATCCCATTCCATCCGTAACCGGCTGAAAAACTTCTGATCATTCGCCCCTGTGTCCCAAGGATCTCGACGATACCACCAACTCCGGCCAAGGCTCCGCTGAGAAACATGGAAACGAACACCACATGCTTCCCGTTGATGCCTATATATTTTGCAAATCTTGAATTTTCACCGTAGAAAGCTATTTTAAGACCGTATGTCCCTTTTTCCAGCAGGAGATGAAGTAGGAGAACCAGGCCAAGTGCGATGAAGAGTCCGGCACTCAGATTGGATGGAGGAAGAATCCTGGCAAACATAAAATTCTGCGGGATTGCCTGTGAACTGATAAGTCCCGAGTTCTTGTCCAGCATCGGACCTTCGAGGAAAAAATCCGTTATGTAGATCAGGCTGTAGCCGATGAGCAGTGAGGAAATCAGCTCGGACACATTCCATTTGCTTTTGAGCAGAGCGGAAACGGAAGCCATCATCCCGCCGGCAGCGGCTGATACAACGAGAGCGACAGGTACGGTTAGAACAGGTGAACTTTCTTTCATAAAAAGTAGGATAGCGGTTCCCGCCAGTGCTCCCCAGTAAAACTGTCCCTCTATTCCAAGATTAAATTCATTTGATTTGAAGGCGATAGATGCCGCAAGACCGGTCAGGATCAGAGGAACCATGGTCGCAAGCAGATTTCCAAAAAAATAGGTGTTTGAAAAAGGTACACTCATAAAGGCCTTAATACTTTCAAATGGCGCGGTACTCGTCAGAAAGATGATGACAAATCCGGTTACAAAGGCAATCAAAATCACTATCATTCTTTGTGCAATAAACTCTTTTTTATCCACGAACTGCCCCTTTATTCATACCGGCAAGGTACTCATTCAACGTCTTCTTGTCAAAGTCCTCCCGGTCGGCCCTGTAAACAAATTCCCCTCTGAACATGACATAGATCTCATCACAGATGTCCATGAGTCCATCAACATCGGATGATACCACAATGATGCCGGTGCCGCTTCCCCTCAGTTCCTCGAGTATCTCATAGGTGAAATGAACCGCCCCCGAATCCAGTCCCCTGGTCGGCTCGTTGATCATGAAGAGTTCGGGTTTGGTATCAACTTCCCTTGCGATGATCGATTTCTGGATATTTCCCCCGGAAAGCATACCGATCGGCTGTTCGATCGAATCCGCGTGTATATCGTACGCCACAAGCATGGCCTTCGCCTTTTTATTCATCCTGTCTCTTTTAAGCAGGTGATGCCTTGAATACTCCCCCGTCGTAAAGCGGTTGGCAAGCAGGTTGACCATCAATGGGAGTGTCAGCGCAGAAGCCTGATACAACCCGTCTTCCGGTACATAGGCAATCCCCATCTCACGTTTTTCATCGACGGAAACATGACCGATCTCCTGCCCCTTGAACAGGATCTGTCCCCCATAATCACCGCATGGATCAAAGATGGTCTCAAGCAGCTTCATGGCTCCATTCCCGGCAAGAGAGGCAATTCCCGTCACATCGCCACTCCTGATCCGCATCGTTACATCTTTCAGACGGGTTCGGCCGCCATGAATCAGAGTAAGATTTTTAACCTGCAGTATGACCTTCTTTTCTCCCTGATAGGGTTCGATAATAAACTCGGGCAAATCAAAATCCAGCATGTGCTTAAGGATGTCATCCTTGCTGAAATGACCTCGTTCGGCATGATAAACCGTTTTACCGTGTCTGAATACCCTGATGTCATCACACATCTCAAAAGTCTCTGTAAGATTATGCGTGATCAGTACCATCGATTTACCGGCCTTTTTCAATTTTCTCATGATGTTAAAGAGTTTTTCCTTTTCAAAATCACTGAGTACCGCCGTCGGTTCATCCATGATGAGTATGTCGGCATTCCTGAAGAGAATCCTTATGATCTCAACGAGCTGCTTTTCACCGATGGAAAGCCTGCCGACTCTTTTATCGAGATCGATGTCAAAACCGTATTCATCGAGAAGGGCCTTGATTCTTTTTTTCTGTTCGGCTCTCCTGATCAATTTTAATCCTTCGGTCTCGGATCCGAGGATGATGTTTTCAAGCACTGTGAACTGATCTATTAGTCTGAAATGCTGGTAGACCATGCCGATTCCGTGATCAAAGGCCTCTCGTGGATTTTTAAATCGTACCGGTTCCCCGTTGAAGAAGATTTCTCCCCGATCCGCCTTGTGTAATCCGCAGAGTATTTTCATCATCGTTGATTTACCGGCGGCATTCTCCCCGAGAAGGCCGTGTATTTTCCCGCGCTCAATCACAAAATCCGCCCCCGACAGGGCATGGGCATTGTTCACGGGGAATGTCTTCCAGATATTTCTCATCTCGACAGCCGGAGTTTCTTTATTTATAATGGGCTTATTTCTCCTTCATTCAACGATTCATAAATTTCAAGCATCCTGGTTCGAACCGCTTCGGGGACATTTTCCAGATAAACCGGATCATCAAAAGTAAAGCCAATGACCCCTTCACGAATTCCCCATCTGTCGGACGTGCCGTATTCCAGTCTTGATTTGAACGCATTGTTCAACACCTTCTCGATTGCCACATCTGCTGATTTCAAGGCACAGGCCAGGATGACATCCGGATTCATGGCAATCGTGTTTGAATCGGTTCCGATAAAGTATCTGTTCTGATCATCGGCTTCCTGAATGATCCCCACGGAAGTATAGCCGGCTATCCCGTAAACGATATCCACACCCTGAGAAAAGAGGGCGGCTGCCAGATCCTTGCCCCTGTTGGGATCGGCCCAGCTGCCCGCTACGACAAAAGCGGCCTCTATCTCTTCATCGATATCCTTCACACCTTTTTCAAAAGCCGGTCTCATCTTATTGGTCATACCGGGATAGACATCCCCGGCGACGAGGGCCACTCTCTTTTCTGGATTTGCATATTCCATATCACTCTCGGTGACGAGGGCGGCAAAACTTCCCGCCAGATAAGCCATTTCCTCATCCTTAAAGGCCAGTGAATAGACATTGCTCATCTCAGGTGCCGTTCCATCGATCAGTATCAGTTTCTGATTCGGAAACATCTTTGCCGTTTTTTCCACGGAAGCTGGCATCCCCTCCGTGAAAGTTACAACAACATCGTATTTCATCGTTGCTACAAGACTGATCAGTGTCTGCTCCCATTTTGCGGCATTATGTCCGCCTTCTACCACTTTCAGATTAAAACCGTTTACCTCGGCACTTCTCTTAGCCCCATCAACCATCATCTGATAGATCGGGGTCCCGCTGACTTCTCCGGTAATCATCAAGGCAACTTCAAACGCCAACACAGCGGCACTTAATATCATAGACAACATGAAAATCACTATCATCTTTTTCATCGTATCCCTCCTCATTCCCTTAATTTTATCATTTAGGGTTCACTATTTCAATCATCAATTTATCCCTTAAGAATGTTATGTATTACCATTATACCATTTTACACTTGAAATTATTGTTTCTTCATGGTATAATTCGGAAAATAAGTACAACATATCAACGATAACGTTTTCATCCGGAGGTAAGCCATGCTAATCGAAAGACTTCTTGACATGATACCCACTATGACACCCGTGAATCAGAAGATAGGCAATTTCGTACTCGATCACAAATCTGAGATTGGCTTTATGACCATAGGACAGTTGAGCGAAAGGGTTGGCGTCAGCAAGGCTTCGATAGTAAGATTTTCCAGGGTCCTTTATTTTAAGGGATTTAACGATTTAAAAAAAGCGATCCAGAAAGATATCAAAAAGGAACTGAGTCCGTATGAAAAGATCAAACTGACCACTCTGGATACAGATACCAAGAAAAAACAGCTTCAGGAACTTGGGGCTCATGAACTGATGAACGTACAGGCAACACTCGATAAAACGAATGCCAGAGAGATGATAAGGGCCGTTAAGTATATCAGTGATGCCAAGAGAATTTTTATTTCAGGATTTGGAATGAGTACAAACCTTGCAAAGATCATGGAATATTCACTCTTTTCCGTAATAGAAAAACCGATACACGTCTTGAAGGGATCGGTTTCCGATTTTGCAAGTGAAGCGAACCTGATGAACGAAGGCGACGTTCTTTTCATGATTACCTTTCCAGTTTACTCGAGAGAATCCAATTTCATCGCCGGTGTTGCTCATAAAAGAAATACACCTATTTGTCTATTAACCGACTCGCTTACATGTCCAGTTTCAAAATTCGCCTCACTCATCATCCTGTGTGAGACTTCCTCATTACTGAGGATCAATTCATATGTTGCACCACTCACCATCATACACATCATCACAAACATGCTCATATTAGAAAGAAAGGAAAGTGCCGAGCAGAATGTGAAACAGGTGATGGAAATGGAAGAAGAAGGTTATAAAAATCTGGATGTATTCCTTAAATCCCCAAAGGGGGAAAAATAACGGAGGTGTTTTTATGAGAAAGTTGAACGTTGCTGTTGTTATCGTCTTGGTCATGGCACTCTTATTCGCTGGTACCGCCCTTGGTAGATCAAAGACACCAAAGGATGCCCTCGTAATGGCTGCAAATACTGGTATCTTTATATCATTAGATCCTGCAGTATGTTATGAAGTTCTTCCTGGACAGGTTGTCAGTGCACTTTATGACAAACTCGTCGGCTTCAAGAATATTGATGAATCACTCGTCATTCAGCCCGAACTCGCTGAAGAGTGGGATATTTCCGCAGATGGACAGACATACACGTTTAAACTGAGAGACAATGCTGTCTTTACAGACGGCAGCGAAGTACTCGCAGAAGATGTGGTATGGAGCTATAAGAGATACCTTCAATTGGAAAGCCCTTCCGTCTGGCTGCTCGAAAGTGTCGGTATCAACAAGGACAACATGGATGAAAAGATCCTTGAACTCGACAGAAAGACAATCTCTCTGACATTCGATGCACCTTATGCGGAAAATATCGTACTCGGTATCCTCGACAACAGCTGGGGTGGTGTCATCAACAAAGACGTAGCCCTGCAGCATGAAGTTGACGGAGACATGGGTAAGGCCTGGCTCAACGATCACAGCGCCGGTGCAGGACAGTACACACTTGACGCATGGGAAAGAAACACGATGATCACGATGACCGCCAACCCGAATTATTACCTTTCAAAACCAAATCTCAAGAGAATCATGATCAGAGATGTTCCGGAACCTGCAAACCAGAGACTGCTTCTCGAAAAGGGAGATATCGACGTTGCATGGAATCTTGACCCGGTCATGCTCGAAGAACTGAAGAAGGTAGACGGCGTTGAGGTCGTTACAACACCTGGACATTCAAACGAATATCTCGCCATGAATGCCACATGGGGACCTCTTCAGGATGTAAAGGTCAGACAGGCCATCAAATACGCCATCAATTACGATGAAATCGTAAACGTCATCATGGCCGGTTATGCAATAGAAACGCAGGGATTCATCCCCAGGGGTTATTTCGGTTTTGTGGACGAAAATCCGTTCACACAGAATATTGAAAAGGCCAAGGAACTGATGGCAGAAGCCGGTTACGAAGACGGTTTTGAAGTCGAACTGCTGACAAACACATCCCAGACAAGACAGGATGAAGCCGCCAAGGTTCAGGCAGATCTCAAGTTGATCGGAATCGATGCCGAAATCGTTATCATGCAAGCCTCACAGATGTACACGAAATACAGGGCTCAGGGCATTCAGATGATCATCGCCGGTTGGGGAAATGACTACGCCGACGCAGACAATCTTGCCATGGCAATGGCAAGTTATGCAGCCCAACAGCTCGCCTACCGATGTGCCTGGGATGATGCCTATGCCGTTGAAATGGCTGAGAAAGGCAGATTTGAAAAGGATCCCGTCAAGAGACAGGAAATCTACACGGATCTCACACATTACTGGTTTGAAAATGGTCCTTTTGCCATGTTCTATCAGTCCGTTGAATTCTGGGGTGTCAGAGAAGAAGTCAAGAATTTCTACAACTCGGCTTTCGGTTACTCCATGGCATTTGACTGGGGTGGAATTTCAAAATAAAAAGAGTTAAAATCAAGATTTAATTTTGTTATCAAAATTCGATTCTCCCCGTGTAAAGCCTCACGGGGAGTTTTAAAATCGGGGTGTATAGATGAATATATGGACTTATATTCTAAAAAGACTTTTTTTGATGTTGATCGTGTTGTTCGGTGTTGCATGTATAGTATTCTTTATCGCCCATGTTATCCCTGCTGATCCGATATCCGCAATGCTCGGCGGGAATGCCCCTGAAGAGGTTATCAAACGAGTAGAGGCACAGCTTGGCTATGACAAACCTCTGGTTGAACAGTTTTTCACATTCCTGACGGGAGCCGTGCATGGAGATTTCGGAGTTTCACTCAGGACACAGAATCCCGTAATGGAGGATATAAACACTTATTTTCCGGCTACACTTGAATTGACAATATTCGCGATCATCATTTCCACGGCACTCGGTATCACGCTCGGGGTGCTGTCTGCCGTTCACCGGAATAAATTTATCGACCATTTTTCACGAATCTTCTCGATTATCGGTGTCAGTATGCCTGTCTTCTGGACTGGATTATTGCTGCTGCTGCTTTTCTATTACAAACTGGATTGGCTTCCGGCCGCGGGGAGACTCGACTTCTTCACCTTTCCACCAGACAGAATCACGGGTATGTATCTGCTCGATTCATTGCTTACCGGAAACTGGGATGTGTTCTGGGACGCATTGAGGCATATCATTCTTCCCGCCTTCTGTCTCGGTTACCTTGCAACCGCTTCTATCGCGAGAACGACAAGGGCAAGCATGTTAGACGTGTTGAAGCAGGAATACATCACCACGGCAAAGGCAAAAGGATTAAAGAAGAGAACGGTGATCAACAGACACGGACTGAGAAATTCGCTCATTCCAACGGTTACCATTATAGGTCTGACATTCGGGTCATTGCTTGAAGGGGCCGTTCTGACTGAAACGGTTTTTTCATGGCCGGGTCTCGGCAGATATATCACTCAGGGTTTACTCAACCTTGATTATAATTCGGTAATGGGTGGAACACTGTACATTACCTTCGTATACTCTCTTGCTAACCTTGCGGTCGATATCATCTATGCAATTCTTGACCCAAGGATGAGGACGTGATTGATATGGCAAACACTACAACTACAAATACTACAAAAACAAAGAGCAGCTGGGCTCAGATGATGAAGCCTTATTTTGAAGACTGGAAACATACGATGTACCTCTGGCGTAAGAACAAACTGGCCATCGCCGGTACGATTATAATCGTCTTCTTCATCCTGACGGCAATATTTGCACCACTCCTGACATCATATGAACCGGACGTTCAGAACCTTTCCATCAAACTTCAGGCACCAAGCTGGGAACATCCGTTTGGTACCGATCAGTTTGGAAGGGACATTCTGTGCCGAATCCTTTATGGTTCAAGGATCGCAATTCAGATCGTCTTGATTATCACACTGGTCAGCGGATTTATCGGCGTCTCCGTAGGAATTATCGCCGGTTATTTTGGCGGTGTGGTAGATGAGATCCTCATGCGAATCACGGACATGTTCCTCGCATTCCCGAGTCTGATCCTCGCCATGGCCTTTGCCGCGATGCTCGGACCCAACCTCATCAACATGATCATAGCCATCTCATTCGTAAACTGGACACCTTATGCCAGAATCTCGAGGGCAGAGGCACTCAGGATAAAAGGACAGCCTTATATCGAAAGTATCCGGTCAATGGGGGCTGGGCATCTCAGAATCATGTTCTCCCACGTACTTCCCATGACGTTATCGCCGGTAATGGTACAGCTGACACTCAGAATGGGAACGATCATCATCACGGCAGCGAGTCTCGGATTCCTCGGACTCGGCGCTCAGCCGCCAAGTCCCGAATGGGGTGTCATGGTCAGTGACGGAAGAAGTTATCTGATTGATCAATGGTGGGTTTCCACCTTCCCCGGAATCGCAATAGCTCTCGTTGTGCTTGGATTTAACCTGCTTGGTGACGGAGTCAGAGACATGCTTGACCCAAGGTTAAGGAGATGATGTTATGCAGATGAGAGGAGATTTACTCAACGTATCCGATCTCAGAGTTGTTTTCTACACCTACAGAGGGGTTATCAAGGCGCTGAACGGGGTAGAGCTCTGGATGAATAAAGGCGAAAAACTCGGAATAGTCGGGGAGACCGGCTGCGGCAAATCGGTTACCTCGAGGGCGGTTATGCGGCTGATAGAAGAACCCGGAAAGATACTCGACGGAAAGGTTATCTTTGAGAATAAAGATATCATAAAGATGAAAGAATCGCAGGTTCAGCAGATAAGGGGGAATGAAATTTCCATGATCTTTCAGGAACCGAAGTCCTCGCTGAATCCGGTGCTGAACGTCGGTTTCCAGATAGCCGAAGTCCTCGCCAAACAGAACGGGACAAAGATCAAAAAACAGATGAAGGCCGCAGCCGAGATGCTCGAACTGGTCGGCCTCGACGCCGATCGGGTCATGACGATGTATCCGCATGAGCTTTCCGGTGGAATGGCACAGAGGGTCATGATCGCCATGGGGCTTGCACCAAAACCGAAACTGCTGATTGCGGATGAACCGACATCGGCCCTCGATGTTACCATTCAGGCTCAGATCCTGAAACTGCTTCATGATCTGACTGACACGATGGGAAATGCCGTCATGATCATCACACATGACATGGGAGTCGTGGCGGAATTCTGCGATAAGATCCTCGTCATGTACGCGGGAAACTCAGCCGAATACGCTTCGACGGAGATTCTCTTTAAACGGCCACTGCATCCCTATACCTCCGGACTACTGAAAGCCGTGCCTCAGATTGGAAGAACGGATGAACTCAAGGCGATTAGTGGAACGGTCCCGGATCTGGTCAGTCCGCCCGAAGGATGCCGATTCCATAAACGCTGTGCAAAGGTCATGGACATCTGTAAAAAAGAGAGACCACGTTTCATAGAGGTAGAACCTGAACATTTTGTGGCCTGTCATCTATACTCAGATAAGGGGGTTAATTAATATGTCTGACAATCTCCTTGAAATAAAAAACCTGGAAAAGCATTTCAAACTGAAAAAGAGTGTCTTTTCAAAGGCAAGATACGTTCGCGCCGTAGACGATATCTCTTTCGATATCCCGAAAAATTCCACCTATGCCGTGGTTGGTGAATCGGGCTCCGGAAAGACGACACTTGGCAGGACACTCCTGAAACTGATAGAGCCAACCGGTGGCGAAGTGATGATGGATGGTGTAAATATCCTTCAGCTCAGCAACAGGGATTTCATGGATTACAGAAGAAAGATGCAGATCGTTTTTCAGGATCCGTACAATTCCCTTCATCCGAGAAAACTGGTGAAGACAATTATCGGCGAGGGAATGAAGATACATTTCAAAGGTATCGGCGAGGAGGAGATCAGGGAGAAGATCAAATCCGTTCTGGAACGTGTGGGATTGAGAGAGGAGCACATGTTCAGATATCCTCACGAATTTTCCGGTGGACAGAGACAGCGAATCGCCTTTGCAAGAACGATCGTTTTGAATCCTGAATTCATCGTGCTCGATGAACCAACTTCCGCACTCGATGTCTCCGTTCAGGCGATGGTCCTGAAGATGTTGAAAGATACAAAGGCCGAAGAAAAACTGACCTATCTGTTCATCACACATGATCTCTCGGTCGTGGATTACCTTGCAGATTATGTGGCCGTTCTCTATCTCGGACAGATCATCGAAAAAGGCCGGAAGAGTGATGTGTTCAATCATCCGGCACATCCCTACACGGAATTGCTGCTCAATTCAAACCCAATCCCGGATCCGTTCCTGAAGAGGGAAAAGATCATCGCGAAGGGAGAAATACCGAGCCCGATCAATCCGCCTAAAGGATGTAGGTTCCACACAAGGTGCAGATATGCCAAAGACATCTGTTCTGTAGAGGAACCGAAAGTTGCTATCAAAGAAAACGGACATGAAATTAAGTGTCATTTTCCGCTGGTATAAACACAGGGCAGGTTCAGAATCCTGCCCTCTTATTATCTCCCGGCAGTTGAGATTTTTAAATAAAAAAGAGTCGTAAAATTGGCTAAAATAGTAAAGTTATAACATCATCACGTTTAACATTCAAGCGGTATAATCAGGTGAAAAAAATGAATTTACGGGGGGATGATTGAAATGGAATTCTTGAGTGTCAGCATACCGGAAGATGTTTTGAAAGCAGAGCACACCGGAAATTACACTGAAGCGGAAGAACTGATCAACACTTATCTGGAAAAAAAATTACCGGCCATCATGAGAGAAAGGCTCGAATATGAGCTATACAGGATTTCAAGGATAAAAAAGAATTACTGTTACAGTCCGGCTGAGGCCAGAGCACTGTTGAAAGAGACGGTAAAAGATCTGACCGACAACGAATTCGATTCACTGCTTGAGAAAAATAGATTGGACTGCCTCTCTTTTAACGGGCATCTTTTTTTTGAAAAAAGATTTGCCGATAATCTCTGCTTCTCGGATAAGGCCTACAAAGACAGAAAGATAGAGGATAAAAAGCGTGAGGAAGGCAAACAGCTTCTGCACAAGCGTCTTGATGAGTTGTTGAGGGGAGATTCTCCGAAGGCCTACAGGGTCAAGGGACGTATCACAAAGATGCCGAAGACTGCGCCAAAAGAGTCAAGAATCCTGAAATGCTGGCTTCCTTTACCCAAATCCGATCTTCAACAGCGGGCTTCTGCCTGGATCAAGACCGACGTCAGTGATTTCACGGTTTCGAGAAACAACCATCCGCAGAGAACCTTCTTTGCACAGAAATCGGTAGATCCTACTTCTAAAAACGCCTTCAGTGTTGAATTTGAATACAGAATCACGGAAATCATTTCCAACGTGGACCCGGATATGGTCAGATTGCCAAAGATAAACATGGATACCTTTCTGGAGGAACAGTATCCGCATATCGTATTCACCCCTTATCTAAAAAAACTGGCCTCGGAAATCGTCAGAGATGAGATAAATCCCTATCTCATGGCAAAGAGGATCTACGATTGGATCACGTTGAACATCAACTATTCCTTCATGAAAGAATACAAATTCTACGGGAATCTTCCCGAATATGCCGCCACGAATTTTAAAGGGGATTGCGGTGTACAGGCACTTCTTTTCATCACATTGTGCCGTATCTGCCGAATTCCAGCGAGATGGCAGTCCGGCTGGTATGCCAATCCCGTATCTCCGGGAAATCATGACTGGGCCCTCTTCTACTGCGAACCTTACGGATGGCTGCCGGTTGACTGTTCCTTCGGAGGTGCGAGAAGAGATAATGAGGCCTACAGGGAATTTTACTTTGGAAACCTTGACGCCTTCCGAATGATTACAACAACCGGATTCATGGCGCCATTCTTCCCGGAAAAGGCCTTTATGAGAAACGATCCGTATGACAATCAGTCCGGTGAAATGGAAACGGAGAAATATGCGTTAGAAGAAGAGGAGACCATACATCTGAAAGAGATACTGGAATTTACAAGTTTATCCGACATAAACGAAAGGAATGATGAACGATGAGTCTTATTAAGGGGATTGAATTCATTAAGGAAGAACACAAGTACAAGGTACCGTTTCACATCACAAACAGTGTCGCCGTCAGTTCAAAGGTCATCACCGTCAACCTGCTGCTTGATAACGGAATCGTCGGTCTCGGTCAGGCATCAAGGTCTTTCAGGGTAAACGGTGAGATTTACGAGGCCCTGCTGCTATACAGGGATGAGTTGTTTGAACTGATCAACGGAATGGATGTCAGAAATTACAAGAGGATCTTTGACCAGATCGACAAGATCTCCAGAACAGCACCTAGTCTTAAGGCAGCCGTACAATACGCGGTTCTCGACGCACTCAGTCAGACGATAAAACTTCCCGTTTATCAGATACTCGGGGGTAAAAGGGATTATATCGAGACAGATCTCACCGTCAGCATAGATACACTGGAAAACACGGTTCAGCGGGCAAAAGAGGCTTATGATTCAGGCTTTGGCGTCATCAAATTAAAGGTTGGCGAAAACCTTCGTGAGGACATCGATCGTGTGCTCGCCGTTTCCGAGGCAACCCGTGGGGCTAAATATATCGTGGATGCCAATCTTGGCTACACACCAAAAGAGGCCATACAATTTGCCGACATCATGTACAGAAACTCGGTCAATATCGTGATCTTTGAGCAACCCGTCGGTGTTTACGACTTCGATGGTCTGAGACTGATTCGAAACAGCGTTCACTACCCTGTCGGAGCCGATGAGACCATCAAGACAAAATACGATGCCATGAGGCTTGTCAGAGAAGACTGTGTAGATTTTATCAACATCAAGCTGATGAAATCGGGAATTTCCGATGCACTCGCCATCGTAGAAATCGCCGAAACGGCAAACAAGAAACTCATGATCGGTTGTATGGGAGAGGCCGGTATCGGAATCGCTCAGAGTGTTCATTTTGCCTGCGGAACCGGGGCTTTCGCCTATCATGATCTCGATTCATGTTTCCTGCTGGACAATCCGGAGGAGATCAGATTCAGATCTGAAAAGAACAGGCTATATCCAACCTTATAAAAATTGAAAAGGCAGGTGTTCTCACCTGCCTTCTTCTATAATTCCATCTGAAGATTAGCAGAATTCATCACAGAATTGGAAGTTGAGGTTTTCGATACAGTTATATCGAGCCGCATATAAAATAGTGAGAAAAGAGTGATAAAATTGAAAGAATTCAGGCTGTTTAAAAAGGTACAGCTTTATAAACCGGAATTTGCCGGAAAAAGGGATCTTCTCATTCATGGCACGAAAATCGTAAAAATAGCGGATGACATCAGTTTTCTTCCTTCTGACTGCTGTGAGGTATTTGACATGTCAGGACTCAAGTGTTTTCCAGGATTCATAGACGGCCATGTTCATATCATCGGTGGTGGCGGGGAAGGCGGTTTCTTCACCCGAACAACCCCCGGAAGTCATGAAGATTTCTTTAACGCGGGAACGACAGCTGTGATCGGTGTACTCGGTACGGATGGGATTACCAGAACCCATCGGGATCTTCTCGGCCAGGCCAGAAAATTCGATCATTTCGGATTAAAGACGTTTCTGATGACCGGAAATTATGCCCTTCCCCTCGTAACTCTGACGGGCAGCATGAAGGATGATATCTGCTTCGTCCCCGAATACATCGGAATTGGAGAGATTGCCGTCTCCGATCACAGGGGATCCGGGATCACCACAACAGAATTCAGGAGGATATTGCTGGATTCAAGGGTAGCCGGTATGTTGTCGGGTAAAAAAGGAAAGGCCATCATACATATCGGGGGTAGCCCTGAAGGGTTGAAACTGCTCCGTGAAGCGGTAGAACCCGGGGATCTCTCTCCGCTTCAGATCATGCCGACACATATCACCAGAAATGAGCAAACCCTCAGTGAGGGGATCGAATGGGTTCAAAAATACGGTGGCTATATCGATTTTACCGCTTCCGAAAAGACGGCAACGGCCATTGCCAAATTGGTCGGCGATGGCATCCAGGCAGAACATCTCACCTGTTCTTCCGATGGCTGGGGGTCCTTCCCCGTCTTCGATGAAAAGGGTGTTTGTATAGACGTCAAAACCGCACCGGTAGATACGCTCCAGAGTGTTTTCAGAGAGTTGGTCGTTCAGAAGGGAATAGCCGTTGAAACCGCCCTCAAGATCTTCACATCCAACGTCTCGGAGTTTTTCGGCTTGTCGGATGAAGGATACGGTCATGTCAGGGAGAACGGTATCGCCAACTTGATCTTTTATGATGATGCATTCAACCTCAAGATGACGGTGGCGAAAGGGGAAATCAGATTTTCCTGTTTGTAGAATTCCTCTCGATCAGGAGGGGTTTTATCAGCATCCCCTTCGGTTTGCTTTTCTGTGACTGGATCGTCTCGATCAGTGAATTGACGACATTACGGGCAAACCGGTCCACATTCTGCGAAATGGTACTGAGTGTCGGAAGCATATAATTCCCCATCGGAAGATTATCTATCCCGAGAACACCAATGTCCTGGGGTATTGTTTTTCCCGTTTCATAAATGGCTTTATAGACAGCCGGTACCTTTTCATCACCGGAGATGAAAAAGGCGTTGATGTCAAATTTTTCGATATGCTTTTTTGCCGCCTTGTAGGTTTTCTCAAGATCCGTCACACAATATTCGATATGGTAGTCTATTCCCTTTTCTTCACATATTTTTGTGAACCCGTCCACTCGATTGTGATTGACGTTGAACTCATCACTGCCAAGCAGAAAGCTGATCCTGTCATAACCATGTTCATACAGGTGCTCGGCACCAAGCTCTCCAACGTGATAGTTGTCGAGGTCGATTGAGCATGTGTCTTTGTTGTCAAAATCTTGACCGAGGATGACAAAGGGAATATTGTTACTACGCAGATATTTGATCCGGATATCTTCGCTGAGGTTGTCGAAGAGAACCGCACCATCCGCAAGACCACTCTTGAGAAGGACGAACCCATCAGTATCATCATCGATAACACCTTTCCCGGAAGAAGGGGATATGATCACCTTATAGCCTCTCTGCTTGAAATCGGTGATGATGTTCATCATGATCAGACTGTGCCAGGCATTCCAGTAGCTCCCGCCATGCTTGTCGATAAACAGGATGATTGTCTTGGTTATCTTTGTCTTTAAGGCCTTCGCCATAATGTTGACACTGAAGTTATTTTCCTCTATTGCGGCAAGAATGAGCCGTCTCGTTTCCGGTTTGACATCCGGTGAATTGTTGATGACTCTCGAAACGGTCTTAATAGAAAAACCGGTCAGTGCTGCAATGTCGGACATCGTCACTTTTTTCATCCCTTAACACTCCCTTTTGTCCTACGTTGACAAAAATAAAAATACCCCAAAAATTATCATGCAAGATAATCATATCACAAATTCACCGTGCTGACAATCAGCCAGCCAAATAAACCTTTATTTTTTTAACATTAGTGTGAAATAGTTCGTATTCATTCATTTTAAATACATAAACATAAATATTCAGTAATAAACACCGCTTATCACCCCACAATCGATTTGACCAAATCGGAGAAAAAAGATAGAATTTTTTAGTGTAGGTTATTTTTTATCACTAATGACAACGTTGTCATAACTATACGGGACATAAGCGTGTCTTGTTTTGCAAAGCAAACCACATTTTAAACGGAGGGATTTTTATGAAGAAAGCCTTGTTAGTTGTTGTTTTGGTTCTCGCAGTAGCATGTGTGTTCGGTGAAACACTCGTTGTTACTTCAAGATTATGGTCGGCACCATCAGAAAAAGAATTTATCATCAATGAAGTTATCAAGCCGTTTGAGGAAGCAAATAACTGTACGGTTAAGTTCTCAACACTCGATGACACGGCAATCCTTGATCAGGTAGAACTTCAGCAGAAGACAGGAAACATCACAACAGACGTTATCATTTCCTATGCTTCCAATATGCCGGACTGGGTAGACCCAGACTGGGTATGCGATCTGACAGACCTCGCCAACAGCTGGGATGACAGACATTTCTCAAAGGGTTATGACTCCATGACCGTCTTTGACGGCAAGAGATATTTCCTTCCTATCGGTGCTGATGTTTATCTCTTCATCGTCAACAAGGAAGCACTCAAATACATGCCGGAAGGCGTGGATATTCAGAATATCACATGGGAAGAAGTTGTAGACTGGGCAACGGCCATCGCCACAATGGAAGGCGAAGGAAAATATGCCGTAACAGGCGTTCCTATGAAATCACTGATCTACCAGTACGGTGGCGTATGTCTTTCCTACGGAGCAGACTGGCCAAATCTCGACAACCCGGGTTCAATGGCTGCATTCTATCTCATGAGCAAGATGGCGGATGCTTACACACCAACCGTTCTCACATACGACGATGTAAGACCTCCTATGAAGAGAGGAGAAGCCTGGATGGCAACTGCACATTGTGCAAGAGTTGGAGAAATCTACAAGAATGACCCGACAAACTTCATCGTTGCCCCGGCACCGAAGGGACCTGCAGGAATCGGTTCTATCGCAGGGACAAGCGGATATGCCATCGTAAAGGGAACCGCTCATAAAGAACTCGCAGAAAAGTTCCTCGAATACATGACAAGACCTGAAATCATGCTCAAATCATCAAAGGGAACCGGCGGATTCATTCCTCCAGTTGATGAAGCACTTGCCCTTCTTGAGACGGAAACGGATGAACAGGACATGGTTATCGCCAAGGCTATCAAAGTTATGCAGGAAGGCGTTCTTTCCTACATCGCACCAATATGGAAAGACTGGGGTAAGGTCAAACTCGTTTACGACGATATCTTCAAGGAAATGATTCTTGAGAACAAGACATTTGATCCGGATTATCTTGAACTGATGCAGTTCAGAGTAGACGAAGAGAGAAAATAATTTTTTGAACTATCAGGGGGATGGTATCTTGCCATCCCCAATTACTTCGCATTAGAAATAAACATGAAAAAAGTTGGGAGAAGGTGACATATGACGATAAACGACAGCATTCAAATGCAGCCGAAGAGGTTTTCCTGGAAAAAGGCTGTGCCCTATATACTTATCGCACCGACCGTTATTTACTATATAGTGTTCTGGATAAGACCTGTTTTGACATCCGTGTTCCTGAGTTTCACCCCGGAGGAGGGAACAGGTCTTACCTTAGGCAACTATTCAAAGATATTCAGTGACCCGGTTTTCTGGCAGGCTTGTCTGAATACCGGTATATTTGTTATATTCTCTGTTACGCTGGAATTTGTTGTGGCACTGGGATTGGCGCTCCTTATCAACAAGAAATTCAAGGGATCGAGTCTGCTTCTCGCGATCGCACTGATCCCAATGGCCCTGCCGCAGGTCGCCGTCGGTGCCATGTGGTCAAGCGGTTTTTCTACCTACGGTTGGCTGAACAGCCTGCTGATACAGATCGGTGCCATCTCGGAAAACGGAAAAATCCTCTTTCTCGCCGGAAACGATATCAGTTCGCTGCTGCTGATCATCCTCATCGATGCCTGGCAGGTCATTCCCTTCATGATGACGATACTCCTTGCGGGACTTCAGGGTATTCCAAAGGAATCGATAGAAGCGGGTTATGTTTTCGGTGGAAACAAGCTGACAGTCCTCAGAAAGATCACCATGCCGATGCTCAAGCCAAGCATACAGACCGCCCTGATCATGAGAATCATCTCTGCCATCCAGGTATGGCTAATCATCGTTCTGATCTTCGGGTTCAGAAGAATCCCCGTTCTGCTTGAAGAGGTTGTTTTCTTCCAGGACCAGATGCAGAATGAATACAAGCTGGCTCTCGCGTATTCGGTAATCGTTGCGATAGTCGTCTCTATCGTCGCCGTCTTCTATCTGAAGGTATCGGGTGCCTTCGACAAGGAGGAAGAATGATGGACGATCTCAGAAAACGTAATGTAAAAAAAGGCATCAATAAGACCATTTTCTATATCCTCATCCTGTTTGTCGCATTTATCATCGTGACCCCGATCTATTTTCTCGTTTCTATTTCATTCATGTCGGATCAGGAGGCGTATGACTGGCCATTCCCACTCGGCATAGACTTTTTCGGTAATTTCAGTGTCCAGCCGGCGGAAGAAGAAGGGGAATATATCGTCAGTTTTTACAGTAATACACAGGGAAAATATACAACGCTTATTCAGGGGAAGAAATTCGATGAGATCAGTGATTTTCTGAAAGATAAGACAAACTGCGATGTCCCTGTAGAAAAACTGAGGGAGGCAGCGGAAAACGTCGATCGGCTCGTCTCTCAGAATTCCGAAAAGATTTCCGTATTGACTGCTGAACTCGCATCATCCAATAAAACACTCCTGAAGGTAAATCAGGATATCGTCAAGGCCAAAAGACAACTGAAACTCGTTGAAGGCAAAGAATCGATGAAATCGATAGAAGAGGGACTCATAGCCAATCTTGCACAGTATGAAAAGACAAAGACGGAAGCGGAAACGGAGATTGAAAGACTGGAAAAGGAGATCGAACCGTACAATTCCGTCAGATTCAGAGTGACAAAAGACATGTTTGCCAATTATGTCACGTTCTTTAAAGTTACACGAGATGCCCTTCCGGCACTCTTCAGAAGTATACAGGTTGCCCTGCTCACCGTTCTCATCTCATTGACGATAGGCGGAACGGCGGGATATGCCTTTGCAAGATACAGGTTCAAGGGAAAAAACATGCTGAAGCTTTCTACACTCTTCGTCAGGATGTTCCCGGGAATCGCAATAGCCATGCCGATGGTCATCATCCTCGCAGAAATGGGATTTTACGATCAGCCACTCGGCCTTTCACTGGTTTATTCGGTAGGTCAGATTGGTCTGACAATCTGGATTACGGCGAGTATCTTCATGGGAATCCCGGTAGAACTCGAAGAGGCGGCTCAGGTCTTTGGAAGATCGAAGTTCGGGGCATTCATCTATGTAACGCTTCCGCTTGCACTTCCGGGCCTTGCAGCGAGTGCGATGTATGCCTTCATAGGCAGCTGGGCGGAAACAGCGCAGGCTATCGTTCTGACACAGTTCAACCCGACCTTCCCGGTTGTTGTGTATCAGACGATGGTAGGGGCAAAGGGAATGGTAAATCTGATAGCAGCCGGCGGTGTCGCTATGGCCCTTCCTGCAGTCACCTTCACGATCCTTATTAGAAGGTATATGCTGCAGATGTGGGGCGGAGTGAAAGTATAATATAAAGGAGTTGTGATGATATGGCAACGCTTGAACTTATAAATTTAGGAAAAAGATACGGAAATAAAGTGTGGGGGGCGAGGAATATCGATCTCGTCGTGGATGACAAGGAATTTATCGTCTTCCTCGGGCCGTCCGGATGCGGTAAGACAACCACAATGAGGATGGTTGCGGGACTTGAAGAGGTTACGGAGGGAAAGATCCTGATCGATCAAACGGATGTCACAATCCTGCCGCCAAGAAAGCGGGATATCTCCATGGTCTTTCAGAGTTATGCGGTCTGGCCACATCTTTCCGTATATGACAACATCGCATTTCCGCTCAAATTACAGAAGGCCAGTAAATCGGAAATAGAAGTAAAGGCTAAACGGGTGGCCGAGATGACAAAGATAGAAGAATATCTCGGAAGATTTCCAAGACAGCTTTCGGGTGGTCAGCGACAGCGCGTGGCACTCGCGAGGGCACTCGTGGTAGAACCGAAGGTATTCCTGATGGATGAACCCCTTTCAAACCTCGATGCCAAACTGAGGGTCAAGATGAGAACGGAACTCAAGGCGATACACGCACAGACTCAGGCAACCACCGTCTTTGTTACGCATGATCAGGCGGAGGCCATGAGCATGGCAGACCGTATCGTCGTCATGAAGGACGGCTCGATCGTCCAGTGCGGGACATCCGACGATGTTTATTTTGACTGTGAAGACATGTTCGTTGCCGGATTCATCGGTACACCCCCGACCAATTTCATCACCATGACGCTCTCTTCATCCGATGGATCTCTCATGCTGAAAAATAACATTTTTAACTATAAGCCAAAGGATAAAAACGTGGAAATTCTGAACAGATACGACAAAAGGGAAGTCGTGATGGGAATCAGACCAGAAAGCATGATCGTTTCAAAAGAGAAGAAGAATGATACGGTCTTTTCGAGTAAAGTGCTCGTCGTCGAACCACAGGGATCGCATCAGATTGTAGCCATACAGTTTAACGACAAGATCATCAAGATGATAGCGGATCCGTTCCCGAAGGTGCTGCCGGGTGAGGAAGTGTATATTTCATTTGAAAATGAACGAATCATGTACTTTGATCCTGAAACTGAAAAGAGAATCAGATAAATTGCTTAAATTAAAAAAACGGGTGAGTGATAAAAATGAAAATAGCTCTTGCGCATTTCAGAGTGGGTGAAACAGACGGTGTTTCACTTGAAATGGAAAAATGGAGACATGTTTTTGAACAGATGGGACATGAAGTGATCTTTATCTCGGGTACGAAGGATTATGGCGATTATTACATCGAAGAACTCGATCTTCACAGCCATAGATTCAAAAACTGGGAATACAACAGCTATAATGATTTCCGTGATTACGAAAATTGTGAAGATTTTAAGGATGACATCCTGAAAACGGCAACCGTTATCGAGGAAAAACTCGATGATATCGTTCTAAAGGAGAATATCAAGGCCATCGTACCAAACAACATCTTCTCCCTTGGCACCGGTCTGCCCTGTGCGATCGGTTTTGCCAATGAGATCGTTAAAAGGAATCTCATCAGTATCAATCACAATCATGATTTCTACTGGGAGAGACCTCACATGTCCAAGCCATCCTGTACGTTTGTCAGAGATACGCTGGATAAATACTATCCCCCGATTGGAGACAACTTTTCTCAGGTTGTTATCAACAGGATCGCTCAGGCCGACCTGTTAAAAAGAAAGAATGTGGATTCCACCGTCGTCCCCAACGTCTTTGATTTCCAGGCAAAGGAGTGGGTACGCGACGAATTTAACGCAGATCTGAGAGAAAAGCTCGGAATCGGTGAAAACGATATCGTATTTCTGCAGGCCACAAGGGTAGCGGCAAGAAAGGCCATTGAACTCGGAATCGAAACGATAGGGGAAATCAAAAAAAGAAAGGAACAGCTTTACGGAACACTTTATGATGGCAGACCATTTGGACCCGAAGATAAAATCTTTCTTTTCATGCCCGGTCTGATAGAAACCGATGATGATTATCTCAATTTTCTGAAAAAGGTTGCCCGTGATGAAGAGGTGGAAATCATCTGGGCAGATCGGCTGTTTGCCGCAAAGCGAAGTGAAGATCCCGACACAAACGAGAAGAAATATTCGCTCTGGGATGCCTATGTCATCGCCGATATGATCACCTACCCCTCTATCCTCGAGGGATGGGGGAATCAGTACCTTGAAGGACTGTTCGCAAAAAAGCCCATGATCATCTTTGAATACCCCGTCTTTAAAACGGATATCATGCCCTACGGATTTAAGAACGTATCGCTCGGTCACACGTTCAGAAAGAGAGGGGAAGAGGAAGAGTTCGTTCAGACGGATGAGGGAACGATAAAAAATGAGATCCCGAATGATTATGTGGAGATCGACCGTAACAGGATCATCAAGGCGGCTGAAGAATCCATAGACATCCTGAAGGATCCGGAACTTTATGATTCGATAGTGGAAAAGAACTTTGAGATTGCAAGGGAAAAACTCTCATACAATGCGCTCGGAAGGACGTTGAAGAAAGTAATAAAAAAGGCCCTTGACCAATAAGCTTCATACGCCTCTGAAACAAATCGTTAAATCCCCTTTATGGGGATTTTTTTATGAAAAATATGTTATAATAAATGACTCTTTTAAAATCAACGTATAAAAGTTTCATTTTTTAATATCATAAGGAGTTTGATATGACTGAGAGCAATGAACTTCTTCCTGATGATATGCAATTTGTAATAGAGGCGATCGATGTTGGAACCTGGAGGTGGAACATCAAGACAGGTGAATGTCGTGTCAATGAAAAATGGGCGGAATTAATCGGCTATCATATCCATGACTTTTCTCAGAAGATAGAAAACTGGGAACTCAACACACATCCCGATGATCTCGTCAAGGCAAAGAAAATACTGAAAAGACATTTCATCGGTGAACTGGACTCTTATGAATGCAATTTTCGAATGAAGCATAAAGACGGACACTGGGTGTGGCTGACCTCAAAAGGCAAGGTCATCGAATATGACGAAGATGGTTCACCGTTGATCATGTTTGGTATACACAAGGATATCACAAAGCGAATCGAGGCAGAAATTGCGTTGAAAGACAGTGAAGAAAGATTCAGAAAACTGTTTGACACCACATCCGGGCTTGCCATACAGGGATATACCCCGGAAAGGAAGGTCATCTACTGGAACAAGGCATCAGAAAGACTATACGGCTACAAAAGAGAGGAAGCTCTCGGCAAAGATATGATAGATCTGATCATTCCCAGCGACATGAAAGGGCAGGTAATAGATGCCATCGAAAACATGAACCGGACGGGAGAAATCATTCCCGCTTCGGAACTGTGTCTGCGAAACAGACAGGATGAACCCGTTGATGTCTTTTCCTCACATACGCTGATCACATTTGAAAACAGGGAACCTGAACTTTTCTGTATCGATATGGATATGAAAGAGATAAAAGATGAACGGGAAAGAGCACAGGCCGCCAACAAGGCAAAGAGCGAATTTCTCGCAAACATGAGTCACGAATTGAGAACACCCCTCAACGGTGTTATCGGCTTCAGTCAGATTTTAAAAGATACCGATCTGAACAGCACACAGAAGGAATACGCGGAAATAATCATGAATTCTGCCACATCACTTCTTGAACTGATCAACGATATACTCGACTTCTCAAAGATAGAAGCCGGAAAATTACGCTTGCAGGAAGAACTTACGAATCTTAAAGAAGTGATCGACAGTGTTATCAGGATGATAACCGTTAAAAGTTCACAGAAGGGATTGACGTTTACGGCTATCGTCGATGAAACGATACCGGATTATCTGATCATGGATCCCGTCCGTTTCAAGCAGATTCTTATCAATCTTCTGTCAAATGCCGTCAAATTCACAGAAAAAGGGGATATCAGACTCAATATTGAAACCATTCGACAGGACTCCGTTTCAGAAACGATAAAACTGTTCTTTTCTATAACGGATACCGGAATCGGGATCAAAGAGGAAAACATTCCCAAAATCATGGAACCCTTCAATCAGGAGGACTATTCGGCAACAAGACGATTTGGGGGAACCGGTCTCGGACTGAATATCACGCAGAATCTCCTCAGAAAAATGGGCTCAACACTTCAGATCGAATCGGAAGCCGGTAAGGGAAGTCATTTCTATTTTGAAATTGGCTTCAGAATTGGAAATAAACCGGTAAGGGAGCAAAAAAGGGAACCCGGAACACTGGATGAAAAAAAGATTATGATCGTCGAAGACAACATCATCAACATGAAGATTGCAGAAAGCCTGTTATACATGCTCAGCAGCAGTATCGTCATTCACAAGGCATTCAACGGGACCGAGGCGATCAAGAAAGTCCGCACCGATCTGCCGGATATCATACTGATGGACCTGAAGATGCCGGGTATCGATGGCTACGAAACGACAAAAATCATCCGGACAATCTATCCAAAGCTGCCGATCATAGCCTTTACGGCGATGGAAATGACTGAAGAAAGGAACAAATGTATTAAATACGGCATGAATGATTATATCTCCAAACCCTTCACAGCTGAAAAATTAAAAACCACCCTGCAGAAATACGTATGATCCTCCCGATAAAATGCATACCATCTCATTTGTCGTGATTGTTTCAGAATTTTTCAAATCCACGCTTTTCACTATGCTCAGGCCGCTTCTCCGATCTTGAATTTCTTAACTTCCTTTTCAAGGCTCTGCCTCAGGTTGTTGAGATTCCCTGAATTTTCATCTATCCTGTCGATTCTGGATAACTGACTGTCAAAGATCTCCACTATCTTCTGCATCTGAACAGATGCAGCCGTCATCGACCCGGAAGAATCATTCATGGCTTTCGTCATTTCTTCTGCAGAAGTTTCCTGCAGATCAACTGAAATTCTGAGTTGTTCCACTTCATCGTTGACTGTACTCAGATGAGACATGATCCGGTTGAACTGGGATATCGATTCCCTCGATCTGTCCTGCACCTTGACAATGACTTCCTCGGTATCATCGGAAGCCTTGGAAACCGATTTTATTCCCTTTTCCATCTGGCTCAGGATCGATTCGACATTATCCGTGGCTCGTTTTGTCTCCTCAGCGAGTTTCCTGATCTCATCGGCAACCACGCTGAACCCCTTTCCGGACTGTCCTGCACGGGCAGCTTCTATGGCCGCATTTAAGGCAAGGAGATTCGTCTGTTCTGAAATACTTGCGATAGTCGCGATGACCGTTCCGGCCCTTTTTGTTTCATCAACGAGCAAGGAGGCAATCTGCTTTGTATTTCCCGCTTTTGATTTGGCCTGATCTACTATCTGTCCAATTTCTGAAAGTTTTTTTGTCCCGTTCTTCGCCGATTCAAAGGTATTCTGTGATTTTTCAGAAAGACTCTTTGAAACAGATGAAACCTGTGCGGCAATGGATTTGATCTCTTCTATTTCGGCCGATACCTGTGCGATTGAGGCGGAGGTATCCGTCACGTTTTTATTGGTCAGTGCTACTTGAGCGCTGATTAACTTACTCTCATTCTTCGTTTCCAATGTAATACGATCAAGTTGAATGGTCCCATCCTCTATCTTCTCCGAGGCATTTCTGACACTTTTCAGCGTATTACGGACTTCAGCGATGATTCGGTTGAGAACCGTCTGGAGTGTCGAGAATTCATCGCGTCTCTTCTCTTGAGACATATCACCCGAAAAATCGAGTCCTTCGAGTTTTTCTATCTCATCAATAAAGCTGTTTATACTCTTTCTGATACTCAGAAACACGATCAACCCAACTGTACAACTGAAGAGAATGATGATGGAAATGATAAGGAAAACAGACTGATTATTCTGATTTATCGCCGTCTTACTGTTCTGACTCTGTGTCCTGATCTCCGAAAATTCACTCATCACGCGTTCAGTTTCCGTATTTTTAAATTCGGCAATCATCGTCTTCAGCTGATCTATATTTCCAATGACACTGCCGTTGATGATCCCCATCGTTAACAGGTTTGACTGTTCCTGCATCATCAGATTAAAATCATTATCCGCCTTCAGAGCTGAAATCTCCGAATCCAGTGTCGATTTTCTGGATAACAGACCCTGTAATTCCTTAAGCTTCTGAAGATAGTTTTCTGAAGTGAGTAACAACAGAGTCTTTTTAAATGGCATCATATCCGTCTTTTCCTCTATTATCATTTTCAATTCGTTGACTGCCGTTTCGATCTGTTTAAAATTGTTCATGGAAAAAAAGGCATCCCGTGCTTCTACGATTATTCTCGAAACACCCTCGAACTCTCCGGTCAGATCAAGTTCTTTCCACAGTTGCTCTGTTTCATATACAGATAACTTTCCTATACTCTTTCCCACAACTTCCGAATCCCATTCCGTATTGCCGATGAGATAGGTGTTAAACTGATCGACAAGTTTGCTAAGTGAAGACCTGTTAACCCGTTTGAGCTTGTTGATATCACTTTCCAGCAGATTCTGCTCCTGCATGATACCGTTCAGTTCCATCACACCGTTATTGTAATCCGTACTCGCCGACATCTCACTGATTTTATAGCTATAGACACCTGAAACATTAACGGACAGTTCATTAAGCAACGCCTTGATATCTTCATGCAGGCTCAGATTTTCAGATTTTGACTCAAGAGAGGTGATCTTATCGTTGATAATCTGAAAGGAGGAATTGATCTGATCTTCTTTCATAAGATATCCGAAATTCAGCACTTCCTGACTCAAAGCGGCGATATCCCTTTCGAGTTCATCAATTTCAGAAAAATTCAGGAAACGCTTTTCGGAGTCATCGACCTGCAGGATGATTCTATTACTGTTTTCAGCAATCGTTGAATTGTTGACGGATGAAGTATAAAGTAATCCGAACAACATCAATACGATAAGAGAGAAACCCAAAAAAAGCTTGATACTGATCTTCATAATCGTCCTCCTTAAAATGTCAAGACTAACACCCTATGATACAATGAAACTTGTTTCATCTGAAATTGATTCAGCAGTAACCTGACCTTGAAATTTCTAAATAAATATGACTATTAAATAATAGATTTATCGATTGGAGGGATTCATTTGTCAATTTTTTGATACATGTGACAACAAAATAGTCAAAATAAGTCAAATTGTCTTCAAATACCCGCTTTTCTCAAACTTTCCCAAATCTTTTTCTGATTGATTATCATTTGATACTTGACAAGGCGTATGGTTTCTGATATTCTATATACAAATTTGAATATACAGATTTATATATTCGTATTTTATCAAGGAGGGGAATGTATGACAAGATTGATGCTGCTCGGATTACTCAAGCAGGGGGATTTATCGGGTTATGAAATCAAACGCATACTTGAGATCAGTGATGCTGAAAACTGGTCGGGCATACAAACCGGTTCAATTTACTACGCTTTAAAAAAAATGGAGGAAGAGGGGCTCGTCCGGCAAAAAACAACCGAGCAAACGGGCAATCGAGTTAAAACCATCTTTTCCATAACGGATAAAGGGGTCGAAGTCTTTCAGAAAAGGCTCCTTGAAAAGATGAAACATACCAAAACAGGACTCCCAAGTGAACTGTATACGACATTGACTTTTGTCGGAGAACTCGAAAAAGAAGAGGCGACTGAAGCCGTTGAAATGAACATCAAACACTATGAACGCGCCTTAAAAAACTGGAAACAGGATCGCATGGATAAGGAAAAAGGGCAGGGTACACCACTTTCCCCTTTCATGAAAATACTCTTTGACAACGGTGAAAAACACATTGAAGCCGATATTGACTATTTAAAAAAGGTGAAATCATTGCTGAAGGATCAGGTGTATAAGATTAAACTATCACGGGAGGATACTAATGAAGAGGCCTGAAGTGAGTCATCTGATAATAGAGAAAGACCATTTTCTGCTTGCAGAGGGCTTAAAGATAATGGTACAACGACTTGAATCAGATCAGCCGTTCAAACTTGAAATAAAAACGAGAGACGATATGGGTAGAGTGTGGAGGATGCAAGAGTGTTTTCAAGCCGATAAAAGTGGTGAAAAAAGGGTGTTCAGTACGAATATTGATTTGTTTGAACGACTGAAAAGGGATACCGACACAGCTCCATATCCCCCATTCTTTTTCAAATCAGATTCTGATGAGATTCCATTTGAACTAATACTGATGACCGAAGAAGGCATTCACGAAGTTAAAGAGGTCCACATGCTATTTAAACGCCCAAATACAAAAGTGGAATCTGTCAACTCTGTTTTTGTCGGTAGGTATTTTAAAACAGATCATGCCAAAGGAGCCCTCCTCGTTCTCGGAGGTTCATCGGGAGGCCTTTTATGGTCGGAACAAATTGCCGCCTTTATCAGCAGTTTGGGATACAACACACTGGCTCTCAATTATTTTGACCGGCAATGTAACACTCTGCCGGATGAACTGGTCTGCATCGAACTCGAATCTGTCCGAAAGGCCTATGACTGGTTGCGGCAAAGGGAGGGGGAAACAAAACATATCCATTTGATGGGAATTTCAAAAGGTTCAGAGCTGGCGTTACTTTTTGCATCAGATACGGAGGTAGCCTTGAGTTCAGTCGTTGCCTTTGTCCCGACCAGTCATGTGTATGAAGGGATATCCTTTGGTAATCACAAAAACAAATCATCATGGACCCTGTGGGGTCAAGAATTGCCGTTTATTCCGTATCCGCCGGATAGGCCGTTCACCCTGACGATGAAACCGGAAGAGCTGAGGGAAGTACATGATCTGGCATATGAAAAGGCAAATTCAGAAACACGTGAAAGGGCAAGGATTAAAGTGGAAAACATCGACTGCCCGGTACTTCTGATTTCAGGAACGATGGACAACACATGGAATTCAAAGCATATGGCATCGAGCCTCCTAAAAAAGATAAAGGAAAACAATGCCAAAACGCTTTCAGAACACATAAATTTTGATAAAATGGGACATACGTTCTATTTACCAAATTTCCCACCGATAATCGATAACGTTTCCGTAACGGTAGAAGACGCGGCAACGGCAAACAGAGAAAGCTGGGAAAAGATAGAGAACTTTTTAAAAAGTCTTTATACGGAGGTTTGACTGATGACAACAGAAGAAATTATCAAACAGATAGAAAAAGAGGTCTGTCAGAAATACGATGCCAGGTTTTCACTGGGCATTATTCAGAATGGTGTAATGGAAAAGTATCTCGTCGGCGAAAACGGTCTGGAAGATGAATTTATCAAATATTATTATGAGATCGGTTCTATCACAAAAACTTTTACCGGAATACTGATAGAAAGAGCCGTCATGGAAAAGAACCTGAATCTGACGGACTCCTGTGCGAAATACATCCCCGAACTCAGTAGAGATAAATACTACCCCAGCATCAAACGGCTGGTCACACATACTTCGGGATACAGATCTGATGAGGACAGATACGACGAAAACGGCAGGCTCGTAATCGAAAACTATTACAGGGATTTCACAAAAAAACAGCTGATCGATGAAATGTCTCGAACGAAGCTCGAAGACAGGGACTATCCATTCAGTTATTCGAATTTTGGGGCCGCCGTGACCGGTGTTGTCCTTGAAAACATCTATGATAAGTCCTATGAAGAGCTGATTGACGACTTATGCAATGAGATCGGTCTGCGTGACACGTACACTCTGAATCCGCCAAACAATCTCGATGGAATCAGAGAAGACGGCTCCTGGGGCGGACACTGGCTGTGGAATGAAAACAGTGTGATGAAGAGCGCCGGTTATCTGACCTCCACACTGGATGATATGCTGCGATACGCTCAGGCACAGATTGATGGAGAACCGACTTACATCCTCAACAGTCATAAACCGAAAGTACACATCGATAACATCGGTATCGACAGGTATATAGGAACCTTCTGGATGGTCTTTCCAGATATCAACGCCATCTTTCACAACGGCGGAACGGGCTGCTTCAACACGGGATTCTGTGTGGATCTTGAAAGGGAAATCGCCGTTGTTGCACTTTCAAATTATCATACGGACCTCGTCAACAACGTCCTGAGCTGGACTTATCACCTTGGAAAGAGTGAATAAAAATAAAACCTGACAGGAACTGACACCTTTCTGTTTTATACTGAAAACGGAAGAGGAGGGATAAGATGTCTATCATACAGATCACGGAAGAGAATATCGATCAGGAGCATATCTGCTGTGCCATAGGAAACGACAAAACAAACAGGGCCCGTGCAGAGTTAAAAAAAGAATGGATGAAAGGGCAGTTTAAGAACGGGCTGATCTTTAAGAGGTTAGATGACCGCGGAAAGATGTTCATCGAGTATATGCCCGTTGAAACATGCTGGAAACCGGTTGAAGGTACAAAATACACGATGATCAACTGTCTGTGGGTTTCGGGGAAGTTCAAAAAGCGGGGAATAGCTACGGAGCTCCTTGAAGACTGCATTAACGATTCAAGAACAGGAGGGATGAACGGTTTATGTGTGGTTACGAGTAAAAAGAACAAGCCTTTCCTGACTGAAAAATCATTCTTTCTGAAAAAGGGATTTGAAGTTGTCGATTCGGCTGAGCCCTATTTTGAACTCATGGCACTGAAATTCAACCGCACCGCAGTCGTTCCTCAGTTCAGCGAACGGTGTAAGATGGGAACAAGCGGGTATAAAGAAGGATTCCAGTTCGTTTACGCCAATCAGTGTCCCTTCATGGACGAATACGTTCATCTGCTGACAGATCTCTGTGAAAAAAGGGCACTCAGCTGCGAAATGATCAAAATTGAATCGGCGGAAGAGGCAAGAAGATACGGGAGTCCCTTCGGGACATTCGGCTTGTATTATAATGGACTGTTCATGACACATGAACTCATGTCGGAAAAGAAATTTGAGAAGGTGCTGGATACACTGATATGAAATTTAATACGAACAAAATAGTACAACGGTGTGAATAACAAACAAAAAAAGGAAGCTTTTTCAGCTCCCTTTTTTTGTTTATCAGTAATATTATACCATGAATCCCCGTACTCGTCAAGACGGTTTAATCAAACGGCGTATTAATTCTTTTCTGATTAAGTGCCTCCCGAAGGGAATAATCGGGGTGTAAATAGTTGAAACCATTATTTGTGATTTCGTTTTCAATGGCGTTTTCAGGACAGAAATTGACACAGGCGAGACAGTTTTCACATCTGTGCTGCCATTGGGGTTTCCCCTTATCCATGATGATATTATCCACCGGACATACCGCCGCACAGGTTCCGCAACCGGTACACCCTGAACCGGCCGTAAAACTTCCGTCGAGCCTGTATACCGCCTGCTCCAGAGAGGCACCTTTTTCAAGACCCGACATCTTTATCAGATGCTTTTTAAAAAGCGGTTTGATCATGAACAGCATCAGATGGGCGATCAGATCAAGCAGACGATTCTGAGAAAAAAAGCCCTTTCTTCCCTCCTTTACAACGGAAGCAATTCGCCTCACCATCACCTCTGAAGCATTAAAGACCCTGTCCTTGTTTTCGTATTTCTTTACAAAGGCATTCTGGGTCATCTGCACCCCAAAAGAAGCAGACAGGAAATGGTTTCTACTCTCGAGGATATCCCTTACCGTCTTGACGGATTCCCCTTTCCCGCCACCATAATTACTGACTGCAAAGACATAGGAGGCTGTGCTGAAATCATAAGTCCGGCAGAATTCCCGGACGATGTTCGGTGTATTCGCATAATAAACAGGGTATACCAGACCAATCACATCAAAAGACTTAGCCACTTTCTTTCCCTTCATAACCCCGGCAATGGGGATAAGTTCGGCTTCAAGCAGAACGGATAACCGCCTCGCTATATGATAGGAATTACCCGTACCGGTAAAATAAAAGACCGCCCGTTTCATTTGTCTCACCTCAGTCAATTCATTCTTTCGGGATTCTCTATTGTTTCTATTATCTTATAAATGGTTAAATAAACAATAAAAAAAGAAGCCCTTTTCGGCTTCCTTTTTTGTCTGTATGTTTTATTATACCATGAATTGGCTGAGTTGTCAATATCAAAAGATTCAGAACAGAATTTATATCTCTTTATAAAAATAAGCTATAATTAAACGGGAAAAGAACATCAGAAGAAAAAAGGAGCGAGCATGTTTAAATACAATCTATGCCTCTTCCGAAGAGAGGATGAAATACTTCTGCTGAACAGGATTAAAGCACCCTGGATGGGATGCTGGAACGGGATCGGCGGAAAAACGGAAAAAGGAGAAACACCGAGAGAAGCCATGATAAGGGAAATCCATGAGGAAACGGGAATTAAGGCGTACACACTGCATTTCAAAGGCGTCGTCACCTGGACGTGGAACGATCAGCCTCATGGCGGGATGTACATCTATCTCGCCGATGTGGAAGACACTTACGAATACAGCACTCCGCTTGCCACGGAAGAAGGCCTGCTGGACTGGAAGAAGATCGACTGGATCATGCATCCCGAGAACGGTGGAATCGCAAAAAATATTCCACGCATACTGGAAAAAATGCTGAACGATGAAAACTGCTACAATCATCATTGTGTCTATGAAGGCGATGAACTGGTAAAATGGGAAGCCTTTGACATGAACCCGGCTGTTGAAAACGCTGAAGAGATACAGAAGATCTTAAGCACACGAGAAAATATCACATCTGAATACATCCATTAAATCTTTAAAATCAACCGAATCACATGAAAGGAGCACCTATGTTTGAAGAACTGAACAGAATCAACGAAAGACCACAACCGTTTCAGTATTACACAGCGGCAGAACTCTGGACGAACGAACACACATCCAAAAAGATGCTGGAGTACCATCTGAACGAATCACTCGACCTTTCATCGAGGAACGGGGCGTTTATCAAAAGATCCGTTGACTGGATCATCGGCCATTTCAACATCGACGACTCGAAATCCATCGCAGATTTCGGTTGCGGACCGGGCCTTTATACAAGCAAACTGGCAAAGACCGGTGCGAGCGTTACAGGTATCGACTTTTCAGAAAGAAGCCTGAATTACGCGACAAAAACAGCAGATGAGGCCCATCTGACTGTAGATTATGTACATGGGAATTACCTCGAATTTGAAACCGACCGGAAATTCGACCTGATCACCATGATATTCTGTGATTTCTGCGCCTTGAGCCCCGAGCAGAGAAAGATACTTCTCGGAAAATTTCACAGCTTCCTGAAACCAGACGGCAGGATTCT
Source organism: Thermotogae bacterium (assembly GCA_036743375.1). GTDB lineage: Bacteria > Thermotogota > Thermotogae > MWEM01 > MWEM01 > DAINPP01. The sequence continues at coordinate 33,261 of DAINPP010000028.1, forward strand.
GATGGATGTCCATTCTGTAAACGTGTTCAACAGAAAAGAGGAATACACCGGTTATGAATTCAACCATCTGGATCATTTCTGGGCCGAAGATAATTATTATTGTTTTATCAATTCATACAGATACGAACCCGAAAAGGTGATGCTCGACAAATACACCATCGTGGAAAAAGACCGGACAAGACTCGTGTACAACTGGCTTCAGTGCTTCAGCATAGAATCACTCACAGAAGAATTTGCACAAAACGGTCTGGAAATAAAAGAAGTCTATTCGGATGTGGCCGGAACGGCATTCAATCCCTCATCCGATGATATTGCCGTGGTGGCAGGGAAAAAATAAAACTTCAAAAGGGCAGGTGAGAGAAAATGTATTCGGTGGATTTCACAAGACTAACGCTCGATGATTTTTCGGAGCTGTTGAAAACGGTTGAACTGCTTCCCGGCAGACGACGGTTACTGAACAATCTCGACGAGATCTTTTCGGCGATAAAGGAGACGGGAATCAAAAACCTTTCGGAACTTCAGAAATGTCTGAAAAAGAAAAAAGACTATGAAACACTCTCTGTTAAGTTTAAGGCGGATACCGACTATCTGACGATACTGAACCGGGAAATAAACGCCTACAAGTCAAAAGAATACAGTCTTGCCCAGCTTGAACTCTTCACGGAAGAAGAACTCAGACACCTTGAGGCCTTAAAGATAAAAAACACAAGGCATTATTACGATGCCTGCCTCAAACATGAGGACAGAAAAGCACTCGGTGAAAAAACAGCCATTTCGGAGGATAAACTCCTGAAAGCGCTGGAATATACGGACCTGCTCAGAGTCAACGGGATCGGTATCGTTTACGCTCAGGCCATTCACGGTATGGGGATTAAAACCATCCAAGCCTATGAAAACACGGCTTCAGAACAGATCCTGATGAAATTCAAAGCGTATACACAGAAAAACAAAGACTTGAACATCTCTATCGGATTAAAGGACGTTGATTACTGCAGAAGGTTCATCGCCCTGCTGGATCGGGAAATCGAATGGGAGCATCAACCTTTAAAAGATTTTTAAGCAGATGTTGCCGTTAAATAAAAAAAGGAAGCTTCTTCAAGCTTCCTTAATTTGTTTATCAAAATAATTATAACACGAATCCATAGTCTTGTCAATACCTCCTGGCAACGGGAACGAGAAATACTCTGATCGTTTAAACTGCTGAATTTACCATTAAAATAACGACAGAGAAAGGAGAAAACATGAAATCACTTTTCAAACACATAGACTGCCTGGAATTATACATCCCCGATCTTGAAGCCGGCATCAACTACTACTGCAATCACCTCGGGCTGAAAATCATCTGGAAAACGGAAACGGCTGTCGGCCTCGGAATGTCGGAAGGACTGGCCGAACTTGTCCTCCAAAACGAGAGAACAGACATGAATACGGATATCAAAGTGGATTCCGTCGTTGAAGCTGTAAAAGAAATAGAAGAGGCCGGCGGTGAAATCATCTTCGGACCGTTCGATATCCAGATCGGAAAATGTGCCGTTGTCAAAGACCCATGGGGCAATCAGTATGTCATCCTCGACAGTAGCAAAGGCCTCTTCATTACGGATGAAGAGGGGAACATCGTTGGGCAGGAGAAGGTTCAAGGTGATTAGTTTAAACCTCTACAAAATGATAAAATAGAATAGCAAACAAAGGAAGTGAGAGAATGGAAAAGTTCTTTAACACGGCTGGGCCCGTAAGAGAAGATAGCAATTATATGATTGATCCACTAAAACGTATCAACAAAGACGAGATCATGACACTTATTGAACAAAAAAATACTTCGTCTTACACGCACCTCGTCAAACGGGAAAAACTTCCTCACTCCTCGCATTGCAGAACGATATAAACAACAACGGAAAATATAAATGTCTGTATATCAACATAGAAACGGCACAAACGGCAAGAAGTGATGTTGCCAGAGGTATGAAAGC
>DAINPP010000029.1:0-34996 GCA_036743375.1 Thermotogae bacterium
TAATGTGTGTGAAGCAGATGATGTGCCTTGTGGCTGAGTGGCTTCTCGAGGAAGTCCGCATAAAGTTTCTTGATGGATTCATTTTCATGGGACTTTCTGATCGTCATCGCCTCATCAATCGCATAAACTCCCTTTGTTCTCTTCTCAAGAATCTGTGCATCGTTGCTGTAGGGCTCTCCGCCACCACCGATACATCCACCCGGGCAGGCCATGATTTCTACGAAATGGTAGAAAGCCTCTCCGCTTGCGATCTTGTCTACGAGTTCCTGAACGTTCTTTCCGCCATGGGCAACGGCAATCTTGAAGTCGATTCCGTTGAAATCAACAGAAGCCTCTTTGATTCCTTCGAGTCCCCTTGCGGGCATGAAGTCGATCTTTGGAAGCGGATTTCCGGTTCCGAGTTCGTAAGCTGTTCTAAGTGCGGCTTCCATAACTCCACCTGTGGCTCCGAAGATAACGGCAGCACCGGTTGATTCACCGAGTGGATCGTCGTATTCTCTCTCTTCGAGGGAGGCGAATGGAATCTTGTTGAGTCTGATGAGTCTTCCGAGTTCTCTTGTCGTGAGTACGAGATCGACATACGGATTTCCGTTTTCGTCTTTATGCTGTTCTCTGCCGGCTTCGTCCTTCTTTGCGGTACATGGCATGATGGAGACACTGAAGATGTCTTCCGCGCTTACGCCTATCTTTTCTGCAAAGTAGGTCTTGATAACCGGACCGAGCATCTGCTGTGGTGATTTTGCGGAAGATACGTTTTTGGCGAATTGAGGGTATTTCTTTTCCATCAGATTGATCCATGCCGGACAGCAGGAAGTGAACATCGGGAACGGTCCACCCTCCTTCACCCTTCCGAGCAGTTCTGACCCTTCTTCCATGATGGTGAGGTCAGCGGAGAAATCTGTATCGAATACGTAATCGAATCCGAGCGCCTTGAGTGCGGCTACCATGTTTCCGGTGGAAATGGCTCCCGGTTCCATTCCGAATTCTTCACTGATGGCTACCCTTGTTGCAGGTGCCGTTTGAACAACGAGCACTTTTTCGTGTTTTTTCAGCTGTCTGTTAACTTCTCTGACGGCAGAATTTTCGGTGATGGCTCCAACCGGGCAGAATGCACTACACTGTCCGCAGTTGATACACATCGTTTCGTTGATCGGCAGGTTGAATGCCGTGAGTGGCAATGTCTCGAATCCTCTGTCCGCCATGCCGTAGATGTCCATTCCCTGAAGCTGTGAACAGGCTCTTACACACCTTGTACAGGCGATACACTTGTCAAGGTCTCTGACGATAGATGGTGAACTGGCATCAAAGATATGTGGTTTGTCCTCGTTCTTCGGGAAAATCTGTTTAACATCGTAGCTGTATATGAGGTCCTGTAATTCGCATTTTCCATTTGATTCACAAGTCATACAGTCGTTCGGATGTCTTGAAAGAATGAGTGAAAGATTCATCTGTCTGGCGTTGTAGACTCTGTCTGAACTTGTCTTTATTACCATTCCGTCACGAACCATCGTTACACATGCCGGCTGGAGGTTTCTTGCTCCTTCAACTTCGACAACACATATACGGCATCCACCTGTTGCCTCCAATCTGGGATGATAACAAAGTGTTGGTATTTCAATACCTACTTCTTTTGCAGCTTCGAGAACCGTGATGTTGTCAGGTACATCGTAGTTACGGCCGTTAACTGTAATCTGAACCGTAGCCAATTAAATCCCCTCCTCAAGTTAGTCTTATATATCATTGTAAGCCGTTGGAAACGGCTATTTCGAGCACCATGTAGATTATAAAGGATATGATAATGCGCTGTCAAGTTTTTTTATGTAAAATATATTTTTTTTTGTGTGCAGATCTCGGAAACTTTTTTTGAAAAGGTTGAGCTGTGACCGGCTCCTGTAAATAAAACTGCCATATCTTCGCTGCCCTTGTGAAATAAAGCGTTAGCAAGATTTTCAGGCTGGCCTTCAAAAAGGAAATCTACCTTATACTCTTTCAGGGTTTTCTTAAAATCCTCGAATACCTCAGGTTCTTCCTTTTCGTAGGCGGAATAGACAGGCATGATTATAAGCGTGTTTATGAGCGGTGAAGAAAGTTTCTGTGCAAATCTCTTCATATCCCTTTTCAACCGTGTATAACGGTGTGCTTCAAAGACGAGGACAAGTTGCCGATTGCCGTATTTTTCAGCGGCGCTTTTCAGACTGAATTCTATCTCCGAAGGGGTATGGGCATAATCGTCTATGATGATCAATCGCTTACTGTTAAAACGGATACTCATTCGCCTGTCCACGTTGTGGAAATCCGATAATGCCGCGATCGAATAGGCCGGATTGATTCCGAGCATCTCACAGGCATGCGTAGCACAGATCATGTTTATCTTTGTGTACCTGTCACCCGAACGGCCGTGTTTTTCAAGCAGGGACGCAAAATCGTCTTCGGAAAAGCGAACGGCGTTCGGCGGGACCGGTTCGATATCCGATGGGATGAGAGATCTCTCCGCGTTTTGTATAAACTGCATCATGTACTCTTTGTACCGTTCAAGGTCCTGCTTGTAATGTTCTAAATGATCACCGCGAAGGTTGGTCAGAACGGCATTCTGTACCTTCAGGTCTCTGAAATAGCCGTCACTCTCATCGATTTCGGCGATGATGGGGCCCGTTCCCTTCCGGTAATTCCCAAACGATAGATCCTCGTGTATTCCACCGAGTATGATGGTGGGATCCAGCGCGGCCTTTATGGCGACATGCGCGATCATTGCGGTCGTTGATGTCTTGCCGTCCGTCCCGGTGACGCCTGTCAGTTTTCTGTTGCTTTCTTTGATCAGTGCTTTCAGGAAGAAGAGTCTCGGCAGTATCTCGATGCCTTGTTTTCGGGCTTCACATATCTCGGGATTATCGGGAGAAACAGCCGTTGTAAAGACGACGTATTTCGTTTCCGGCGCGATGTTCTTTTCATCGTGTCCGATATGTACCTCTACGCCATTTTTGATTAGAAGATCGGTCCTCGGAGTGGCGGCATCACAACTGCCGGTTACGCTGTATCCCATGTCCATGGCAAAAAGAGCAACCGAACTCATTCCTATCCCGCTTATTCCAACAAAATGTACCTTTTTCAAACCTTGCACCACCCGGTATCGTTCTGTTTCCATTCTATCATATAAGCTTTTGTAAAGCAATGCTGGTGAATTTTCCAGCCCCGTTTTCATGATATAATCTATGATGAAAGTGGAGGGGGGAAGTTGAAAAGATTATTTGTTTTTATCCTTATTTTATCAGTTGCTGCCACTGCCGGTTTTTTCCTGCTTCGTCCGAAGATACTCAACTTTCCTTCCGCAAGGGGAGATTATTTTCAGGTCTCTATACCCCCGTTTGTAAAGATCGTTGATGTGGAAGGCGCCGAACTCTTTCTTGAGGATGAGCTGACGACTTTTATACTTACGGAGAACGTTTTTAAGCTGACTTATTTCAGACCGGGGCTTTTCATGTCGAAGGGAACGGTAGAATTTTCCGTCGTGGAAACGGCCGTCGATGGGGATTCCGATGGTTATCCGGATGACTCCGAATTGTACGGTGAAGACTGCAGACGCTTCAGGGAATGGATGGTCTGGATTGCAAAGGCACAGAAGATCCGGTATGCGGACAACTGGAAGCAGATTGACTGTTCGGGTCTCATCCGTTTCTGTGCGGTAGAGGCGTTGAAACGGCATGACAGCCAATGGAACGAGGCGTTTGGATCACAGGCGCCGAATCTCGAGGATGTGAAGGCCTTCAACTATCCGGAGGTTCCCGTGCTCGGCTCTCAGATCTTTCAGGTCTCCGATGGGTTTTACGGTTTTGCGGATGCCAGAAACCTGCTGTTGTATTCCTGCCGGCGAATTGGGGATGATTACACGGAGGGGAAGATGGGAGATCTGCTTTTTTTCTATCATCCGCAGGATAACGTGTTTCCCTATCATGTCGTGATGCTGACGGATGACGGCTTTGTCTATCATACGGGACCGAGTGATGAGGATGAGGGGGAGTTACGACTCTGGAAGGAAGCCGTGTATTTTGATGCGGCTCCTCTGATCTGGCTTCCCGTGAAAGAGAATCCGAGTTTTCTCGGTGTTTACAGATTCAGGTTTCTTAACGATTAACTATTTTAATTGAGGAAGGGGTACGATTATGAGTAAAACCAGATTGTTATTCTTGCTTTCGATTTTTTTTCTGATAGCCGTTCAGGGCTTTTCCCTGACGATTTATGTGGACGATCTTAATATCATCGGTCCATCGGATGAATTGGGCTTTTCTATCTCGAATTATTCTTCCGATGAAGACACAGCCAATACGACCGAGCAGATCACCGTTTCCGTCTATGAGATGGAAGACGCCTTTTCTTTTGTGTCCGATGGCATGCCCATCGCAAAAGCCAATCAGGTCGTAAAGACGGATCCTGTCTTCTCTTACCGGATAGAAGCGAAGAGGGGCTGGAAGCGTGAGAGCATCCCCGCGAGTTTCTTTCCGGCCATCGGCAGTTACCTCGTCGTTTTCTGGCTGGCCGGAGACGATGAATACTGCTGTGTTGAAAGAACCAACACGACGGGAATCGCGGTAGACTTCGGCGATTATGTACAGCTTGAGATCTGGGATTCCATGAGCGGGAAGACAGCCGGATTCGGGGATATCTTCACCGGCAAGGAGAATGTCTATCTCGGAAGTCTGAACAACCCGGATTCAAGGCGAATAGAAAAAAAGGATATCATCGATGAACTCATCATCGTGAATGCACCTACCGGTCGGGCTATCGTGACGGTGGATGCGGGAAATTATATAGAAAGTTATAATACGGAGATGGTCTTTCTCTCCGAACGGCCGATTTACCGACCGGGCGATGTGATCAACGTCAAGGGATATCTGTACGACCGCAAGACTTCCGAATTCTGTGAGTCGGGCACGGTAACGGTTACGCTGACGGATCCGATGGGAACAAAGCTGATGACGACGGCTATCGAAACGGATGAACGGGGGGGCTTTGAGTTCTCCTACGCCACCTCGGAGGATGCCGTCAGGGGTCATTATGATATGACGATTGAATCGGCCGACAGGACATTCTACAGATACATAGAGGTGTCGGATTATCAGAAGCCGACCTTTACGGTGGATGTATCCAACATCAAACCGGTTTATGGTATCGATGAAACACCGGTTTTTGATGTCAGCGCGACTTATTATTACGGTCAGCCGATCGATCGCGGGACCGTTCATACGACGGTCAACATGTTGCCCGATTACAGCAGCACGTATGAGACAAAGACAATCGATATCCGCTCGAAGGAGATGTTAGACGGGCAGGCTACGGATACCGTCAGGATCGATGCCCAGCGTGTGGAAAATTACTCGGTGGAATTCAACGTCGTTGACAAGACCGGAAGGGAAGTCAGTGAGCAGGTCTATTTCAAATATATTCCTTCGGATATCATGATGAAGACTGAAGAGTGGCGTTACTGGCATAATCTCAACAGCGGCAGTGTGAGAGGCGAATTCTCCATCGAGGGTCTCTTCGACGATACGGAGATATCCGGAAGGGAGATCGAATACGAGGTCATCAGGAAGAAGAATTCCGTTTACAGTAATGTGGTGAAGACCGATACCGATGGGCATTTCTTCTTCGATTTTGACCCGATCATCCCGGGGTATTACACCCTCAGGATCGTAGATTCCAGATTTCCGCAGAACCAAATCGAAAAGATGTTCTTCGTCTATTCTTCCGATTACAGCTACTCCACGTCGGAAAAACTCGAGGTCATCAGGAACAAGGAGACTTACAGGGCCGGTGAACTGGTCGAATTGGATCTCTTGTCTGTTTTCAAAGAACTGAATGCATTTGTGATCGTTGATTTCGGGAATACACTCATCACAAAGAGAATGAAGATAACGGATAATTCCGCTCAGATGTCCTTCGTGATCCCTCAGGATGTCAGTCGCGAAACGGTCCGGGTACAGCTCTTCTCATGGTATGGCGGAGAGGAAATCTCGATGGATTATGAGCTTCCGGTCACCGTTGACCGCTTTGACATGAACTGTGAGCTGTCGGTCCCTGAAAAGGTCAGACCCGGAGAGGCTGTCAGCATAGGCGTTAAACTCAGCGATACCGATGAAAAACCGTTAAGCGGTGTGGTAACCCTGAACGTCATCGATCAAGCGTTGATCGATCTGTATGGGGACGACGAATGGGAAGAGGTTCTCGGAAATCTCTCAAGACCGCCATACAATTATTATGTGGATTATTTCAATCAATATTACAATTTTGCAAGGCTTCTGAGTACGTCCGCACTGGAATATGAGGATGCGGAAACCCTTGCACAGACAAAACGTGCGGCTTCAAAAACCGGTGTGAAGGTCAGAAGTGATTTTTCCGATTCGGCCCTCTGGATACCCGGTGTCATGATAGACGGAGAGTCTTCCTTTGACATGCAGTTGCCGGAGAATCTGACCACCTGGCGAACGAGGGCGATAGCCGTCGGCGAACACGGCAGGCGAACCTATTCGGCCGATCAGTTTATCGCCACCCTGCCGGTTACCGTGAATTCCGTTTTCCCAAAATTCCTGATCACCGGAGACACGATCGCACTTGGCATGAACGTCGGCAATTATTCCGGAGAGGCCCTTTCGTTTGAAGTCGTCTTCGAGTCCGAGGGGGTCAGGGAGACGCGGTTCGTAGATCTTGCGGATCAGAGTAGTGGGATTTACTGGTTTGATTATACCGTGCCGTCGGTAAATGAAGGGGAAAAGATCAAATTCAAACTCAGTGCTTATGCGATGAAGGATGATGCCGTTATCGAAGACTTCAGTGATTCCATGGAGGAGGAACTGATCGTCAACGGAAGGGCGTTTGAGATCAATACCGGGGCCGCCGGGATCATAACGAGAGAGAATGTCAACTATTCCTGTCAGATGGAATCGAACAGCACGGTGACAGTCACGATCAGTGCCGATCTTGAGGGTGAATTGATCGATACGCTTGCCTATCTCATCAGATATCCGTATGGCTGTACCGAACAGACGATAAGTAGTTTCCTTCCGTCCCTTGCCTTCATGGAACTCAGAAAAGACATTGTCCTGAATGCGGAGGAGGAGGCTGTCTTTGCAGAAATTCCAGACATCACTCAGGCGGCACTCAAGAAGCTCTATTCCTATCAGAATTATCAGGGGGCCTGGGGTTGGTGGAAAGGTGGACAGACAGACCAGTTCATGACGGCCTATGTCATGTACACCTATTTTAAGCTGCAACAGCTTGGGTATGAGGTTAACCAGTCATCTTATGAAAGGGGTAGTGAAGCCCTGAAAAATCTGATGGAGAACAGCGAGGAGCGGCTGCCGTTTGCCGAGTATGTCACGGCGTTGCTCTATCCGTCATACAGCATGCTGCTGACGGACAGAAATTCTTCGACCTCGAGACTCTTCATGGCCTTGCTGATGATAGAAAGGGGTCAGAGGGAAGTGGCCTCGAACCTCCTCGATGAGATCGTGGCGGAAGGTTCATCCTTCAACGGTCAGTTCAAGGTCAATTTTGACAACACGACTTATTTTATCAACGATCTGCAGATGAATGCCCTTCTGTTTGATCTGATGAATAAGGTTGATTACACTGGCGTCGAGATGGTGTGGCTCTTCAATTATCTGTATAACAACAAGACGGGGGAATACTGGACTTCCACAAAGGATTCCGCTTTTGTCGTCATGGCCCTTTCCGGTTATATCAGTGCGGCCGGTGAACTGGAGTACAGAGTGGAGAACAATCTGCTTTCTTCTCAGATTTCTGACGAAAATCAGGAAGTGCTTGAGACAACCGGTAAACTGCGAACGGGAGAAACCACGCAACTGACCTTTACGCTTGCCGCTTCTGAACTCCTTCATCTCACGATCAACGGCGAATCCGGACTCATGTGGAAGGTCCGTACGAGTGAATTCCGTGATCCTGAAACGGTGAACACATCCGGAGATCTTCTGAGCAGAGACCTCGTCGTCAAGAATCAGCTGAAGATGCTGGGAAAGGATGGCCTGCTCTCATACGAAACGGTTTATGTCCCGCTTGATAACGGGATCATTCCGGATAGGCTGTTTCCGCAGGGGACTGAAGTGGAATCTGATGCGGGTTTTGAAAGGATAACGGGCTTCAGGCTTGAGTCCATTGCTGATAACAGCTATTACAGAAGACTGATCGTCAACGGGATGGATACCGGTGTCATGATCGGCAGCACTACAAATCTCATCGGCATGACGGCGACCTCACTGACGTTTGATGTGAACCCGTATACCTATGATGAAGGGGCCTGGACACTCGTGTTCAGAAAGAATGACAGGGTGCTGAGCGTCGGTGATGAAATCCGGTCCATCATCCGGATCAACCTGCCTTCGAGCTGGCGATGGGCGGCACTCGAAGAAAATCTACCGGCCTGTTTTGTCCAGGACGAAGATTACGGGGATGACTATTATGCCGGTAAGTATTATTCCACAAGAAGCTATCTTTCGAGTTATTACACGGATAATGTGGAGAACCGGTATGACAAGACAACCTCGTTCATGAGTTATCTGTCCGAGGGGTCCTCGGTTTATATCAACAATTACAAGATCATCGCGGCCGGGGAGTTTGTCGTTCCGCCAATCAAACTCTTTGAGATGTATAATTCGGTAAACGACATCGTGGCGCCGGGTATGATCATCCGCGTGGAAAAATGAGCGGATTGACGGATCGGATTATGTCAGGGGGAAATAAGGCGCCTACCTTTAAATGGATCGCCGCGTTCTTTATCATACTCACGACGGGGTCGCTGATGACAGCGGCTCCGGGCTTTACCGATCTGCCTTCATCGCACTGGGCCTATGAATCCGTGATGTTTCTCGCTGAAAATGGAATCATCAGCGGACTGCCCGACGGAACGTTCAGCGGAAGCGAACCGATGACCCGTTATCAGTCCGCCGTCGCGATGAAAAGACTGGTGGATTATCTTCAATCCGGTAACTCCGCCGGGACTTCAACGGTTTCAGATATACGCATTCGGGAACTTGAAGAATTGATGCGCAGAGCCCTCAACGCCGTTGAATCCGCCGGTCGGGATTACCGGGATATCAAAGAGAGGCTGGAGGGGTATTCCGCCGGGACTTCACTGATTTCATACGAGGATGAGATTCAGCGTATAGAGGATTCCGTGACTGTTGTGGAGAAGAGAACGGAGAAGAATGCCGATGCCATACTGACAAATGAAACGGAGATTCAGAGGCTCAGAAGTGAATTTGAACAGGTGCAGTACGATCGCTCGAACGACCGGCAGATGACGCTTGACAAATTTGAGGAGATGGAATCACAGATGAATGCACTGCGATGGACGACCATCGGCGGTATCGTTATAGGTATTGCCGGTGTGGTGATGGCCTCGTTTGCCCTGGGAAAATGAAAACGGTTAATCGTTTCGAACGTCGCCAGAAAGCCGTTCAATTTAATAAAGACACAGATAAAGTATCCCCGTCCGGAATGTTTTGATATTCATAAAATTGTGATAAAATATGAGTATGAATACTTTTCAGAGGGTTATTGACAAGCTCGCGAGAAAAAGCGGGGTTTTTTCTGAGATTAAAGTTCGCCTGATCCTTGATGAATGGGACCGGATTGTCGGTCAACCACTCTCTTCGAGGACAGAGCCCATAGCGTTGAAGGAGGGAGTCCTTTACGTTCTGTGTGAGGATCCCATGTGGGCACAGGAGTTGAGATTTCATACGAGGGACCTGTTGAAAAAACTGAAAGAGGAACTTGATGATATCAGAGAAGTCAGATCCATTCGAATAATCAGGAGGAGAGAAGACATTGCCAGGAAAATATACAGCGAATAATATCAAGATTTTGAAAGGACTGGAGCCTGTAAGGATGAGACCGGGTATGTATATCGGGTCCACTTCGAGCGCCGGTCTTCATCATTTGGTTTACGAAATAGTTGATAACAGTATAGATGAAGTGCTCGGGGGATACTGTAACGAGATTTCGGTTACGATCATGGAGGACGGTTCTGTCGAGGTCATCGATGATGGTCGAGGAATTCCGTGTGATATTCATCCGGAGGAAAAGAAGAGTGCGCTTGAAGTCGTTCTGACGAAGCTTCATGCGGGGGGAAAGTTTAACAAGGACAGTTATCAGGTCAGTGGGGGACTTCACGGAGTAGGTCTTTCGGTCGTTAACGCCCTTTCGGAATGGCTTTATGTAGAAGTGCATCAGGGTGGAAAGATTTACGTTCAGAAATATGCCAGGGGTATCCCTCAGACGGAGGTAGAAGTCGTCGGTGAAACGGACGGGCATGGAACGACGGTCCGGTTTCTTCCCGATAACGAGATCTTTTCATCAACGGATTTTGACTTTGGGATCCTGAACACGCGATTCATGGAGCAGGCATATCTCAACCCGAAGGTTACCATTCGGTTGAAGGATAACCGGGATGAGGAGATAGAAGAGGTCATCCACCATTATGAAGGCGGGCTTGCGGAATTTGTTACCCATCTGCTCAAGAATACGAAGCCGATGCTCCCTGTGCCCATCACGATTACGGGAAGCTACAATGACATAGATGTTGATCTCGCGCTTCAGTACACCAAAAATGGTGATGAAAAGATGCGTTCGTATGTCAACAACATCAACACCGTCGATGGTGGAACCCATCTCACGGGATTCAGAATTGCCCTCACGAAATGTATCAACGATTATCTCAAAAAGTATGACATGCTCGGAAACGGGAAGAAGAAGAAGGAAGAGATACAGATCATCGGGAAAGATGCCCGTGAGGGGATCGTCGGTGTTCTCAGTGTCAAGGTGAGAGAACCGCAGTTTGAAGGACAGACCAAGGGAAAACTCGGAAACGAGGAAGCGCAGGAAGCCGTCAACAAGGTCGTTAAAGACCTGCTTTCAGAGTATTTTGACATCCATGCGGATCAGACGAAGTTGATCCTTGACCGGGTCATTCAGTCCGCGAGGGCAAGGCTTGCGGCGAAAAAGGCGAGGGAAATGGTCAGGAGAAAGAGTGCGCTGGAATCCTCCACTCTGCCGGGAAAACTCGCCGACTGTTCGACGAAGAAGAGAGACCTTTCCGAATTGTTTATCGTGGAAGGGGACTCAGCGGGCGGTTCGGCAAAACAGGCACGAGACAGGGAATTTCAGGCCATCCTGCCGCTCAGGGGTAAGATCCTCAACGTGGAAAAATGTACGCTTGACAAGATTCTCAAGAGTGATACGATTTCGGATATCATCACGGCACTCGGTACGGGTATCGATGATGAGTTTGATATCTCCAAAAGCAGATACGGCAAGATCTTCATCATGACCGATGCGGATGTTGATGGGGCCCATATCAGAACGTTGATCCTCACGCTGTTCTTCAGGCATTTCAAGGAACTGATCAACGACGGAATGGTCTATATCGCCATACCACCGTTGTTTAAGCTCAGTGTGGGAAAGGATTTCAGATATGTTTATTCGGAAGAGGAACAGAAACAGGTGATGGATGAGCTTCGTGGTGATGGAAGCCGAAAGGTTGGCGTGCAGAGATACAAAGGGCTTGGTGAGATGAACGCCGAGCAGCTCTGGGATACGACCATGAATCCGGAAACCAGGATGATGGCAAAGGTTACGCTTGATGATGCGAAATATGCTGATTCCATACTCAGCACGCTGATGGGAAACGATGTAGAAGACAGAAGACGCTTTATCACTCATCACGCACTTCAGGTTACGAATCTTGACATATAATGAGGGGAAATCGTGGGGAAAGGGAGCTGGTTGTCCTGTTCCTAATATTCTGTGTGGGACTGATCTTTGTCTCCAGAACCCTTTTTCTTATGATAAGCTCCCGGATGAGGGATACTGACCGGGTCGTATTCTTGCAGGAGGGTGTGGAGCCCTCGCAGACGGTCAGAAATATCTACCTCGATTTCTGGGAACCCGAAGCCTGGTTTATCAGGGATTATGAGCCGAATGGTTTCGAGATAGAGTCGATGCTGAAGAAGGACGATTGTTATGAAGTATCCGTACAGCGTAAGCGGGCCGAATTCCTGATCAGCATGAAGGATGGGAGAAAGTATCTCTTCTCGGGATCGGGTGAGATGATCTGGATCTTCTCCGATGAGATGGATCTGTCTGATTATCACGCGATTCCGGAGATTTACAACGTAGAGAATTTTGAGCAGGCCAGGGAGATCATTTCCCGGCTTTCGAACAAATCCGTTTTGTTCAGGAACTACCTGTCTTCAGTGGATGCCGAGGCGACGGTCTTTTATATGAGAAATGCCAATATCCTGCTTGTGAACAGCTGGAGGAACCTTGAGGAATTTGATGAAGACGGTTTTATATATCAGATGGGAAAAAACCAGATTTATGATTTGTTCAGTACCGGAAGATTTTTCCCTATAAAAAAATGAGGTGAATGCAATGCCAAACTCTTCAAATTATAGAGGAAATAAACGCAACAAAGGGAATAAGGGGTACAAGATCGAACAGCGGACGGAGGCCTCGATAGATATCGGCTCAGACTGCCTGAAGGGGGTAGTTGCCCGAAAGGGAGAAGATAACGTCATCGAGATCATTGCCTATTCACAGATCCCCTCAAGTGGGTTTGAAGGGGGCGAGCTGAAGGATGCCGTTTCTTTCAGGGCTTCTCTCGGTGAACTCTCGAATGCACTTGCCGCTCAGATAGACGATGACGTCCAGGCAAATTTCGTGCTGTCGATCAACGAGAAGAGTGCCTTTCTCACCGATGAGGTCAAGGCCATCGCCCTGACGGAAGATGATGAACGGGAGTATGTGACGAATGATCACGTTCAGGATCTTCTTTTACGCTTTTTTGCTTCCGGTAGAAAAGAAACGGAGGAAACCGAGACGAGTGGTGGGGGATTTGATTTCCTAAACAACTCAAGAAGTACGCTGCATGCGATGCCGAAGAAATATATACTCGATGAGACGAAATACGTGGTAAATCCCGTCGATATGGAGGCATCCATTCTTGCCGTAGAGGCCTCCGTCCTTTCTATAGACAGCACGGCAAAGGAATCCGTCATCAACATGTTCACCTCACAGATTGGCGGTCCGAAGCCCAATCTGCATCTCAGTCCGTTTGTCTCATCCATCGCGGTACTGAACAGTAAGGAGATGGATGCCGGCGTCATCTCTATCGATATGGGCCATTCCTTTACCACGGTGACCGCTTTCAGAAGCAATTCCATCATTTATTTTAAACAGATCGACCAATCGTTGAAGAATGTCATGAAGGATGTGGCAAAGGTCTTCAACACCTCGGTCTCAGAAGCCGAAAGAATGGTGAAGAATTACGGAAAGGTGGCTTTCAAGGATACCAGTACGGATACCATCAGTTATGTCATGCTGGACGGAAAATCGACCAAACAGATCGCCCGTTCACAGCTTTCCCTCGTCATTTATGCCAAGATCAAGGAAATCATGAATTATGTCAAAAAGGAAATTCGGGTCATTCTCACAAAGATGGCCGAAGACGGTGATGCAAGTATTCCCGGCGGAATTGTCGTGACCGGCGGCGGGGCGAGGATCGATGGAATCATCGAATTTATCCGGGATACGTTCAACCTTTCAGTTCGGATCGGAAATGTAGAGGATAACGATAAATTCGTCATAGAAGCCGCTTCAGATATGGATTCCTGCATCTATTCCGCAGCTATCGGAAATTTATTCATCGTCTCTCCGGAACTCGATGAGGATTATTATTATGAAGAGGATTACTACGAAGAGAAGACGAGAAGGCCCATTATCAACAGAACTAAGAAGAAAAAGGAAAAAGAGAAAGACAGAGAAAAAGAAGGTCCGAGTGTGATGGACAAGGTTGCAAACTTTTTAAAAAAATTAGTATAAAGGGGGGCACCCAATGAGTTTTGAGATAGATGACGGTTCAGAAATCAGAAGGCAGCCTAAGAGAAATCCGACTTTAAAAGTCCTTGGGGTTGGAGGGGCAGGAAACAACGCGGTAAACAGAATGATCGAAAGTGGTATCCACGGTGTGACGTTTGTCGTGGGGAATACCGATCTGCAGGTTCTTGAGGACTCAAAGGCGGATGTGAAGATCCAGCTGGGAAAGGAACTGACGAGAGGTCTTGGCGCGGGAGGCAATCCGGAAGTCGGTGAAAAGGCGACTTACGAGAGCAAGGAGGATATCATCTCCGTCCTCGAAGACACGGATATGCTCTTCATAACGGCCGGTCTCGGCGGTGGAACCGGAACGGGCTCGGCGCCTGTGGTGGCCAAGGTAGCGAAAGAAATGGGAATCCTGACGGTAGGGGTTGTGACCACACCGTTTTATTTTGAGGGAAACAGCCGATGGGAAAATGCCAAGCAGGGGCTTCAGAAACTGAAAGAGAACGTGGATACGCTGATCAAGATCTCGAACAACAAGCTGCTCGAGGAATATCCGGGGGATATCACCGTTATGGACGGATTCCTTAAGGCCGATGAGGCACTTCATCAGGCTATCAAGGGGATCAGTGAAGTCATCACGAGACGCGGGGTCATCAATCAGGACTTTGCGGATATCGAATCAGTTGTCCGGGAAGCCGGTGTGGCCTTCCTCGGCATTGGCATCGGAAAAGGCGAGAACAGGGCACAGGAAGCCGCCATGAAGGCGATGGATTCAAAACTGCTTGAAAGACCTGTGGACAACGCAACGGCAGTTATTCTGAATATCTCCTCGAACAAGAACATCACGATGAAGGAAATGAATCTTTCGGCCGTGGTCATCCGTCAGCGGTGTAGTGAGGATGTTGACCTGAAATTCGGACTGATCATCGATGAGGATCTTCCGGAGGATGAAGTCAGGGTAACGCTGATCGCCACCAAATTTGAGGATGATGATCATCTCCTCGATCTTGATAACGACATACCGGCGGTATTCAGACTGGGATTGAATGAATTTTTAAGGAGTGATTAGATTTGGCGGTTAAGGGGCGGAAATTTCAGTACAAACGTGTAGGTGAAATCTTAAAAGATGCGGGATATATCACGGATAAGGATATTCAGCTGGCAATAGACCTGCAGAAACAGGAGAAAAAGCCCCTGGGTCAGATTTTTGTCGAGAAAGGGTACGTGACCTGGGAACAGATCGGTCAGGCGCTTTCCAAACAATATGGATTGGAATATATGAACAGTACGGCAGATCTCGAATTCAGTTCGGATCTGCTTTCTCTGCTTGGTAAATCGAACTGTGAAAAGTGGCGTGTTGTACCTTACAGGAAAGACGGTGTAGAGATTCAGCTGTTGACGGATATGGTTTCGGATATCAGCAAGATACAGAAGAGTATTCGATTTATGACGGGGTTGGAACCGGATTTCATCATCATTCCGAAGCCGCAGCTCGATCTGTTGCTGAAAGAGTATTTCGGCAGCAATATCCAGCTTGATGAGGTCTTTAAAGGACAGATAGAGACCGTGGAAGATCATTCCGAGGAAAATGTCGTCGACCTGTCGGATCTTTCCGTAAAGGCGGAAGATAAGAACTCGGGCAATTCGGGTCCCATCATCACCTTAGTCAATCAGATCATCAAGGAAGCCATCGAGCAGGATGCCAGTGATATTCACATCGAGCCCTATGAAAAGGAAGTCCGGGTCAGATACAGGATAGACGGGCTGCTCAGGAAGATGGCGGAATATCCCGTCAAACTTCACAACAGCGTACTTTCGAGGATCAAGATCCTGTCGGATCTGGATATCGCGGAGCGAAGGCTGCCGCAGGACGGGAAATTCTTCATGAAAAACGAGGGGGAGCAATTCGATTTCCGAGTCTCAACGATGCCGACGGTTCACGGTGAGAAGCTGGTTCTCAGGTTGCTCAAGGTTTCAAATTCCAGCAAGCGTCTCGTAGATCTCGGTTTTTCTGAATACAATTATCAGCGACTGGAGTATCTGCTCAAGTTTCCCTACGGGATCATACTCGTTACCGGTCCGACCGGGAGCGGTAAATCAACATCGTTGGTCGGTATCATCAATCATCTCAAACGGATCACATCCAACATCGTCACGGTGGAAGATCCGGTTGAATACAGCATTACCGGGATTAATCAATGTCAGACGCATTCTGAAATCGGACTGACGTTTGCCCGTTTCCTCCGTGCCATTCTCAGGCAGGATCCCGATATCATCATGGTGGGGGAAATCAGAGACAAGGAAACGGCTCAACTGGCCATCGAGGCCTCTATGACCGGGCATCTTGTGCTCAGCACCCTGCACACCAACACCGCCTCCGCGGCCGTCAGCCGATTGTTGAACCTTGGGGTTGAACCGGATCTGCTCGGGGTTTCTTTACTCGGTATCCTCGGCCAGCGACTGGTTCGATCGATCTGTCCGAGTTGTAAGACCAAAAAACCGCTGATCAATCATGAATACCGGGAGATGGCCAAGTTGCTGATGCCGAATCAGAAGGAATATTACGAATATTCCGGGAATGGTTGTCAGGTTTGCAGAAAAACGGGATATAAAGGGAGAACGGGAATACATGAAGTTCTGATCGTGGATAAGAAAGTGCGTGAGCTCATGGTCGAAAATGCACCTGAAAGACTCATCGAGGAAAGTGCCAGAAAAGCGGGGATGCGGACCATGTATGAAGATGGGATCATCAAGTCGCTGGAAGGCATAACGACCATCGATGAAATAAAGAGGGTAGCGATTAATGCCTGATGAAAAGAAGGATAAAAAAAAACAGGAAGAGAAAATAATATCCAGAAATATAAATTATCGTTCCCGGTCGCCGGAAAAACTTCTCGATGAGCTGAAGGAAAAGAATAAACGGCTCGGCTATACGAAGAACCGGGACAGGAAAAGGGGTTTTTTGTTTACGGCTTTCGGTGCGATCTTTATCGCATTGTTTGCCCTCGTGTGGCTTATCTTCGGTGGCGGTAACGACGTCATCTCCTCAACGTATATCAAACGGCTTGATCCGTTTGTCTTCAAGATCCTTTCAGCCGATGAAACCGAATACGGTGACGAAAATATCATAAAGGTCAAGGTTTCCAATATCACGGGCAGTGTCTCGGCGTTCCAGTTCAAGGATTTCAGGTTTTCCATCGTCTCCGATAAGGGCCAAGAGGTTTATGCCTTCAGTTATCCGGCAGACCTCAACGTGAGCATGAATGAGTATGACTCGAGAGATGTCTTCGATTTCCAGCGGGAGAATCCGGACTTTGATATTCATCCGGGAACGTACACCATCCATTCGGATTTTTATGTCGATGATAAATATGTGACGTTGAAGAAGACCATGATCATCCACGAAAATGTGGATATGACCATCAGACTGTTCAACGATTATGCCCTGCCCGGACAGACCCTGCCGGTTTATCTGAGTATCGTCAACCATTCTCCCGAGGTGCAGAACTTCAATCTCGGGACTTATCGTGTTTCGCTTAAAGATGGCAGCACGGTTAAATCCGAGATCTTTAAAAATTCGGATGTAATCAGGGATATCGTCCTGAAGCCGGGAGAAAAGCTGGATCTGATACTCGGAGAATTAACCTTTCCGGTAGATCAGGGAACCTATACACTCGATATCTCCTATTTCATGAACGATGAGTTGAACGAGGACGAATACAAGGTTGCGGTGCACGAAATCAATTCCGAATCCAGTTCACATATGATCCGGATCCTTCCGTACACGTTGAAGAGTGTGGGAGTCGGGCAATCTTATACCGCGGAGATCAACCTGGCGAATGATACACAGGGAGACCTTTATGAAAGGGTAAAGGGGTTTATCTTTGAGATAGGAATGAACGGAACGGTACTGTACAGATATACCGAATATCAGGAGGGAACGATCAATATTATCATCCCGGCCTTTTCAAAACGTAAGGTCTTCGATTCTACGGAATGGAAACAGATAGAATTCCAGCAGACGGGAACTTATAAGGTCAGTATCCGGACCATTCTTGAGAACGATATCCTGGAATATTCGGAAGATTTACGGGTTGAATAACAACCATTGGGGGTTAGAAAATGAAATACAGAGTATCAAGGGATCCGGTTTATGGCGAGATCCTGCTTTCACCTCTGGAAATACTTTGTATTGACTCAAAACCGATACAGAGACTCAGAGAGATATCGCAGCTTGGCGGAGCGGAGCGGGTGTATCCCGGAGCGACGCATACCCGGTTTCTTCATTCGCTTGGTGTCATGCATCTTTCCGGTATGTATGCACAGCATCTGAATTTTGACAGGGGAAAGAGTCGGCTGCTCAGGCTTGCGGGACTGCTGCATGACATTGGGCATGGTCCGTACAGTCATCAGTTTGACGAGGTGGCCTATGCCAAGGCCGGTCTGAAAGACGGACACGATGAGCAGCGGGAAAGGTTGCTTCTTGAACTGATGCCCGTAGAGATGATCAAGGTCTACGATGAGGTCATGAAGGAAGAGTGGCGGCAGAATGTCATCGAGGATGTGAGGGATATCATCGGCGATGAGGTGGTGGAGCTTTCCCTGCAGGAGGCCTTTTTCACGGTCATGAAGCGTGTCTGTGAGATCTTTGATGGTGAAAGTGCCGGAACGGCCGATTTTAACATCGTTCAGGGACCACTTGGTGCAGACCGTATTGATTTTGTCCTGAGAGATGCCCATTACTGCGGGACACCGGAATACGGGACGCTTGATCTTCAGAGGATTGTGAGAAGTTCAAAGATCATCGAGAAGAACGGGGTCAAACGTCTGACGTACAATGAAAAGATAATGGACAGTATATACAGGGTGCTTTTCGGACGGTTCATGATGTACAAGAATGTCTATTTCCACAAGACGGCGAGGGCAGCCGATCTGATGATACAGCGTGTGCTGGAGCTGGCCTATGACTTTCTGCATATCGGTGACTACATCGAGGATGTTCATCGCTTCTGCGAACTGACCGAAGGCTGGTTGTATTTTTCGATCAGGGAAAGATATGCCCATCTGTCCGAATACGACGGGAAAGAGGCCGCGGCCATTCAAGAGGCCTTCGAGATCATGCAGAACTATAAGGAAAGACGATTGTGGAAGAGTATCGTAGAACTCTCCTTCAGTATCACCGGAATGGATCCGACACGGGTGGCCATGAGTGTCGGGGAGGAAAGGATAGAATCCATTATCGCGGATATCGGAAAAGTGCTGAAGAAAGGGGATATTCCCGAAGTGGACAGGGAGGAACTTGAGGCCATTTGCGAAAATCCGGTGGTCTATTTTAAGATCGACACGCCTTATAAACTCACGCTGGCACATCCGGCGGAATTTCTCGTGAATGAGGTGTATCTGCGGACCGGTCGTACCGATTCGGAACTCGTGGATTTTGAAACCTTCCTGAAGAACAGCGCCTTTTATCAGTCCGTTTCCGGTCAGCTCGTACAGATCGTCCGTATATACATCATGAGCGATATCAGGGATCTCCTGAATAAATACGCGCTGCTTGATTTTAAAGATGGTCTTGAACTGACCACGAGGTGGTGAGTGAAAGAACGATGATGAGAAGAATCAGTTTAGTGATAGTCGATTTCACCGTGATGTTTTTAGCGGGGATCCTTTCGTTGTTTATCCGGTTTGGATGGGATTTTGCCACGATGGGGATTTATTTCCCCTCGACCATCGTCGCCGCGGGCATTTCGAGCTTGTCCTTCTTCCTGTTTGGCGTGTATAAGACGGTATGGGCCTATATGGGGAACGAGGAGATCGTTCAGATCTTCAAGAGCATAGCCGTTGCCTATTTCCTGAATCTTTTTCTCGATATGATGTTTCCCTTCGTCATGCCGCGTTCGGTCGGTATCATGCAGTTTCTTGGCGGAGCCTTTGCCGTTCTGTTGAGCCGTATCTGGTGGAGTTGGTATGTCAGAAGAAAATATCAGCCGAAAGGTCGGGATATAGAACGCAGGGTGGGTATTATCGGAGCTGGAGAAGCCGGCATCATGCTTCTTGAAGATATTCGGAAGAGAAATCGTGGGATGAAGGTCGAAGTCTTTATCGACGATTCAAGGCGAAAGATCAGTCGAAAGGTACGTGGAATTCCCGTTATGGGGCCTATTGCGAATGTCAATCAGATCATCCGGGAAAAGAACTTAGATGAGATTATCGTAGCCATCCCGAGTGCGGATTCGTCGCAGATGAAGATTATCATGTCCCATATCGATCTGAAGACGGTTAACCTTAAGGTGCTTCCCTCTATTTCAGAATTAATCGAAGGGGAGATCCGTACGGAATATGTGAGGGATGTAGCCATAGAAGATCTGCTCGGCAGAGATCCCGTCAGGATAGATCTTCATGAGGTGGAAGCGGCCAACAGGGGGAAGATCATCCTGATAACGGGTGCCGGAGGCAGTATCGGCGGAGAGATTACCAGACAGCTGATCGGCATGAAACCGGAAAAGATCATCGCCATGGGCCGGGGAGAAAACAGTATTTATCAGATAACCGGAAAATTCAAACCGTTACTGGAGGCCAATGAGATCGAATTTGTCAGGGTCATAGCGGATGTAACGGATGAGGAATCCGTTGACAGGCTGTTCAGGGAACATCACCCGCAAGTTGTCTATCACTGTGCGGCCCATAAACACGTTCCCCTGATGGAGGAAAATCCCTCTGAAGCCTTCCGTGTGAATTCCATGGGGACAAAAAAACTCGTAGACGCCGCTATCAGACACGGTGTTGAACGCTTTACCCTCATTTCGACGGATAAGGCGGTCAACCCGACTTCCGTCATGGGGACGTCAAAAAGACTCGCTGAGATGTATCTGAGGGCGGTTTCAAAGGAGGCGACGGGGACGGTGTTTTCGGTCGTGCGGTTCGGAAATGTTCTTGGCAGCCGTGGAAGTGTCATCCCAAAGTTCAAGGAACAGATCCGGAACGGCGGTCCCGTTACGATCACCGATCCGGCGATGAGGCGTTTCTTCATGACGATCCCGGAGGCCTCCTCGCTTGTCATACAGGCTTCGAGCTTTATGAAGAACGGAGATCTGTTCATCCTCGATATGGGAGAACAGATCTATATCAAAGATCTCGTGGATAACATGATCAAACTAACCGGGCTTGTCCCTGGACAGGATATTGAGATTGCCTATACGGGAGTCCGCCCGGGTGAAAAACTGTACGAAGAGCTGTTTCTGGATAAGGAAAGGGCTTTACCCACGAAAAATCCTAAGATTTACAGGGTCATTGAAGAAGAACACATGAGTCCTGAAGAGATTGCAGGGCTC
This sequence comes from Thermotogae bacterium, assembly GCA_036743375.1. Classification (GTDB taxonomy): domain Bacteria; phylum Thermotogota; class Thermotogae; order MWEM01; family MWEM01; genus DAINPP01. The sequence goes on from DAINPP010000029.1 coordinate 21,219, forward strand.
ATGAAGGAGATGTATGATCTCTGTACCTGCAGAGACGGAACGCATTTGAAAAAGATGCTTGATGAATACATACCGGATCATCAGGTGGAATTAAAAGGGGGTTATTTTGATGCTTCAGAATCTTAAAGAGTATGTCAGACCGGACAGCCTTGAAAAGGCATGGGAAATCTACATCGATAACAGAGAAAAGGCACTGTTTAGCTCCGGAGGGTTGTCCACAGCCCTGAGAGAAGATGAGAAGACTGAGATTCTTGTCGATATACAAAAGCTGCTGCCGGATTCTGTCATGGAAACAGAGCAGACGATAGAGATCGGTGGCGGAATGAGGCTGAATGAGATCCTCGATGATATGGAGGAACATCATCTTTCACAGGTTCTCAAAAAGGTGGGAACCAATCAGATCCGAAACATGTCTACCCTGTCAGGGTCTATCGCGCAGAAATACGGCTGGTCCGATGTCATCACCCTGTTTCTCGCCTTGAAATCCTCCTTAAGGATATATGATGGAGAGGAGCATGTGATCCCCCTTGAAGAGTATCTGCAAGAGCGTTTCCCGTCGATTATCCTTTCCGTCCTGTTTGATACCCGTTTCAATATCGGTGTGTTTCAGAACATGACGAAGACGGACTACGATGTCTCGCAGTTGAATTTTTACCTGGCGGCCGAGATCAAAGAGGGTATGGTAAAGGATGCCGGTGTTGCCTATGGTGCGAGACCCGGCCTTGCCGTCAGATTCAGAGCACTTGAGGAGGCGGTGAAGGGGAAATCTGTTGAGAACCTGAAGGCGGAGGCAAAGGTGATGGCAAAATGTTCCGAACGGGCTGAAGTCTCAGATGGATTTGATCTTTCCGCCGAATACAGAAAAGAACTGCTCGGTGTGTTTATCAAAAGAAGTATCCTATCGATGTGACGGATACAAAGAAAAGGGGACGGAAAAATTTTCCGTCCCCTTTTTTGATGCCTTTTAATAGTTTATAAAGCCGTCCACACTGTTCCAGATAGTCTTTGATCTGGCATCGAACGGATGTCCGTCCCAGATGCACATGGTGGCCTTCTTGCCGGGTTCGAGAGAACCGTATTCGGCATCGATGCCGAGGATCTGAGCCGGCATGATGGTGAGTGATCTGAGCATGCCGTCTTCATCCGCCCCGTAATTGCAGGCCATACCGGCCTGAAGTCTGAGGACTTCCGACGGAAATACGGGGTGATCGCTCATACAGCCAAAGGTTATCCCCTCTTCAAGGGCAACCTTGTAGGATTTATAAGTCATATCCTTGAGTTCTACCTTGGATCTCGATGAGAGGATGGGGCCGAGCAGTATGGGAACACCGGCTTCCCTGACCTGATCCTTGACCTTGATGTATTCGGTACAATGTTCGATGACCATGTCGATATCAAATTCCTTTTTAATCCTGAGTGCCGTGAGGATGTCTTCGGCTCTGTGGCAATGAACTCTTGCCGGTATCTTCTTTTCGAGGACCATCTGTGCCGCTTCAAGCTTTGAATCGTGATCTGTGAAGGGTTTTCCCTCTTCTGCGGCCTTTGCCTTCTTGGCGATGTAGTCCCTTCCGTCGAAGAAGAATTTCCGGATAACGGCTGCCGTTCCCATTCTCGTGACCGGCATCTTTTTCTGTTCGGCGTAGACCCGTTTTGGATTTTCCCCGGTAGCCATCTTGAGACCGTTGTCCTGAGCGATGACCATGGCCTTCGTGTTTTTATCTTTCGAGTAATGTGCGATAAAACTGAGTCCGCCAACCGGGTTTGCACTTCCGGTAAGCACGCAGTAGATCATGACACCGCCCATCGCCGATTCGGGGATGGATATGTCGGTTGGCGTGAACCCGTCGAGACTTCTGACGTTTGATGTGATCGGATCCGAATATTCGTTGACGTCATCATAGTCATAACCCATTCCGTCCGGATTTAATCCGATATGACTGTGTCCGTCAATGAAACCGGGCATCAGCAGGCCGCCTTTTCCGTCTATGATTTCGTTTGCCTTTTCCCTGTCTTTTACCTTATACGCCATCTCTCTGATGATCCCGTCTTCTACCAGCATCTCTCCCTTGAAAGGTGTGGAAGTGATCGGATAGATAACGACGTTTGTGATTAAGGTCTTCATATTGTCAACCCCTCTTCTTTCATATTGTATGCCAATTTTCCGTTTACGTAGGTGTAAAGCACCCTGTGTGTCGGATCGAGCAGTTCTCTGTCCGTCAGGATGAAATCCGCGTCCTTTCCAACTTCGAGGCTTCCCACTCGGTCATCGATCCCGAGATTGATAGCCGGATTGATCGTGATGGCTCTGATGGCTTCCTCTTGACTGAGCCCGTTCTTAACGGCCATCGTTGCCTGTATCGGCAGATCGTAAATCGGGATGACCGGACAGTCCGTGATAAGGGTGATGTGTTTTACACCGGCCTTTTCAAGGACCCCCGGGGTCTTCATCGTGCGGTTGTTCACTTCCATCTTGTAACGGGCGGTGAACATCGGTCCAACGGCGACGGTGATCTCTCTCTGCGCCAGCTCATCGGCCACAAGATGTCCTTCCGTGGTGTGTTCGAACATCGGTTTGATGCCAAATTCATCGAAGATCCTGAGAACGGTCATGATATCGTCGGCCTGATGGGCGTGAACGTGTGCGTTGAGCTGACCGTTGAGGACCTTTAAGAGGGTCTCGTGTTTCATGTCAAACGGGGTCTTCTCGGGTTCTTTCTCCTTCTTCGCCTGATAATCGAGAGCCTCTTTGAAGGCGGTTCGGATCTTTTCCGCCGTTGCCATACGTGTCATGATGGTCTTTGTCTGTGAGTGAACCCGTTTTGGATTTTCACCCATTGCCATCTTGAATCCGGATTCTTCCAACATGATCCTGTCTTCATAAGGGACGCTGAGGTCGTTTTTCAGTGTAATGCCGACTCCGCCCATCGGGTTGGCCGAGCCCGGATAGATGTTGAGTGTCGTTACACCCGCACCGATGGCATCTATGAAGCCGTGATCAAACGGTTTGATCCCGTCAAGTGCGCGGACTTCGGCCGTGATGGGGGAGGACCACTCGTTTGTGTCGTTATCGCTGTTCTGGTTAGTCTTTTCACCGTGTATTCCAATATGGCAATGCTCCTCTACCATTCCCGGATAACAGTGTAAACCCGTTGCATCGAATACCGCATCCGCCTGGGCAAAGATCTTGTGCGAACAGTCGAGAATCTTACTGCCCTCTATTAAAAGATCACCGATAAAATCCTTTGATGTTACCGGATGAATATGTGCATTCTTGATTAATGTGCTCACGCGCATGCACCTCCAACCCTTGTTCCTGCAATATAGGTGTCCGTTACCGTACTCTGTGCATCGAAGATGTCTCCGTCTCTTACCATGAAGTCCGCATCTTTTCCGGCTTCTATCGTGCCGATACGGTCTTCAAGTCCCAGCATTTTTGCCCCGTTGATGGTAAACATCCGGATGACCTCCGCCCTGTCGAGCCTCAGTCTGTCGATCAGCCACATCTGGATGATCCCGAGCTGAAGCGGGATGACCGGCGCATCGGTCATGATAGCGAGTTCAAATCCGAGGTCGTGCAGTATTTTAACGGAATTGAATGTCAGGTCATAGGACTGGAAGGATTTGCCGGCGACGTTAAGGGGACCGAGTACCACCGGGACATCCTTCAGCGAAAGGGCCACCTCTTTATCCGTATGCAGGGCCGTGGCGTGCTCGAGTGTGTAGTCGACGTCGAATTCCTCCATGACTCGTTTGATGGTTTCGATATCCTCAAGGTTGGCCACATGGACCCGGGCAACGGATTCTTTTTTCAGGAGGCCTGACAACACTTCCATGTTGTAATCGAACTTCTTTTCCTCCTTTGCCATGTAATCCCCTGCCTTCATGAGATTGTCCCTGACGATGGCGGCTATCTGAAGTCTGGTATACGGGGCCTTTTTCTGATTTCCCCAGGCCCATTGAGGATTTCTTCCGAATGCCATCTTGACGATCTTTTTGGGTGTCTCGACGACCATGTGGTCGACGACTGTTCCGGCAGTCTTGAGAACCACCCCTTCTCCACCGATGACGTTTGCCGATCCGGGCATGACACATACCGTCGTATAGCCTGCATTTCTTGCTTCCTGTATCCCGGGATCAAACGGGTTTATCCCATCTATGGCTCTGACACCCGGAGTCGCAGGGGATGAGGTTTCGTTCACATCGTTTCCCGCAAAATTTCCGGTCTTTTCCTCCATGATTCCAACATGCGTATGCACATCTATGAAACCGGGGTATACATATTTTCCCTCAAGGTCCACGATCACTTCCGCTTCCGTTTCCGAAGAATCGGAAAGTATCTCTTTTATCTTTCCGTCTTCAACAAGCACATCACATTTCTTCAATTCATCTTCAATCCAGAATGTTCCGTTCTTAAAAAGAATCAAAGTTTTCACCCCTCCTTTGGAGTTTTAATCTAACGCTCCTGGACTTTTTTCAGTCCTGCTGATATCTATTTTAACACATTTTTTTCAATGATTAGAATAGCGAAGTAAATATCTTGCCGATCAAATGACTGAGAAAGATGGAGCGGTCAAGCCTTTGTCCCCGAGGCGCAAAAACATGCAGGGAATGCCTGTAGCCGGACGAAAGATGATTGTGCCCAAACGGTCTGATGACAAATAGAAATTTGAAAATATAGTTGTATATACAACGAGTTGTAATGAAAAAGTAGTTGTATATGCAACTATATTTATTTATACTGTGGATGATGATAAAAATACGAAAGAGGTGATGATATGACTCAGAGACTTTTTATGAAAAATCTGGCTATTCTTTTCAGACACAGACACAGGGCGGTGAGAAGTCAACTTGAAAAATACGATATTGGATTGGGCGAATGGGCTGTTCTCGGATTACTTTCCCATCACAGGGAGGGAATGGATCAGACGGAGATTGCCCGGGAACTTGGACTGGATAAAACGACAATGGCGAGGGAGCTAAAATCGCTTGAGAAAAAGCTTTATGTTGTGAGAAAGTCTGATGAATCAGATCGGCGAAGGAAGATCGTCTTTTCAACCGAACGGGCAGATGAGAGTGTTCCAAAGGTCAAGGATGCGGGAAAAATCTGGCTTGAGGCGGTATGTGAAGGGATTTCCAAAGAGGACATTCAGGTATTTGACCGAATTTTAAGTCAAATGGTAACGAATTCGCAACGAATGATAGATGGGGGAGGTATAGATGAATAAGAGAACCGAGATGCTTGAGATTGGTAATATTGTCCCGACACTTTTGAAGCTTTCCGTTCCGGCGATGATAGGGATGCTCGTGGGAGCGGCCTACAACATTGTCGATACGATATTCATCGGCCGCGGGGTAGGTTCGCTGGGAATAGCCGGCCTTGGCGTTGCTTTTCCGGTTCAGTCCATTATCATGTCGATCGGGCTGTTGTTTGGCCTTGGCGGGGCTTCGGTCATCTCCAGGGCCTTGGGGGCAAAAGATCATGAGAAGGCGCAGAACACCTTCGGCAGTATCATTTCGATGCTGTTGATTACCAGTGTGACGCTGATGATATTCGGTGAAGTGTTCCTCGATGATATTATGAGGATCTTTGGTGCCACGGATACCATTCTGCCGTTTGCCAGTGAATATATGAGGGTGATCCTCGTTGGAACTCCCGTACAGGCCTTTATCATGTGTATGAACAACGTGATCCGCTCGGAAGGAAATGCGAAAGTGGCCATGAATTCTATGCTGATTTCCGCCCTGATCAACATTGCACTGGATCCGATCTTTATCTTTGCCTTAAATATGGGGATAAGAGGAGCAGCGGTCGCCACTGTCATAGCACAGGTCGTTACGGCCCTTTATCAGATTTATTATTTTATGACCGGGAAGAGTATTCTGAAAGTGTCATTGAAACGTTTTAAACCGAAGGGGCAGCTTATAAGAGAGGTATTTGCACTTGGATCACCTTCATTTGTAAGGAATGCGTCATTGAGTGTCCTAACGGCGATAATCAACAACCTGCTTGCCACTCATGGAGGAGATCTTTCCATAGCCGTATATGGAATAATCACAAAACTGATGACCTTTTCAACGATGTCAATAGCCGGTTTTGCACAGGGAATGCTGCCTTTACTCGGCTACAATTATGGGGCAAAACTCGTCGACAGGGCAAAAAAGACGGTCAGTTATTCAGTCTTGTTTTCGGTCCTATCGGGAACGTTCCTTTTTATCATCGTCATGATATGGACGGCTCCGGTCATTGGAATTTTCACAACGGATAGACAGTTGATTGAGCAGGGGATTGAAGCCACACGAATTGTTTTTCTGACGCTTCCCGTCATAGGAATACAAATTATTGGTGCCGGTTTTTTTCAGGCGATCGGGAAGGCGTTACCGGCAATGTTTCTCTCACTCTCGAGGCAAATCCTGTTCCTGATTCCACTGGTCTATCTCCTGTCCTCACTTTTTGGATTAACGGGAATATGGTATGCTTTTGTGACGGCCGATGTCATTTCCACAGGGGTAACAGCCTGGCTGATGATACGTGAATACAGGCATTTTAACCGATTAACTGCCGAGAGGCAGGGGGGATGAAAAAGGGGTGAATCGTGTATAAGTGTCAGAAAATTCTTGAGAAAAAGCTGCAGGAACTGACGGATCAGATCAAGCGGGAGATGAAACTTGATTTGCAGATCCGTATGTTCAGAGACTATATGGTGAAGATCGAGTTGATCAACGAATATGGTGACAGTCTGATGATTTTTAACCTGTATTACAGTCCGAAGAAGAATTCTTTCAGGATCGTGGTGGAAAGTGAAACAGACAGGATGATGGGATCCTATGTCAGGAGACTTTTTTTGGATGAAAATAATAAAGATAAATTATCGTCAATAATAAAAGATGACATTAAACCAGAGGAGGTCTACTGTGCCTATACGGATGGGAGCTATCTGAACGGTGCTGTTGGATACGGTGCCGTTCTGCTTCGTGAGGGTGAGATTGTGAAGCGGTTCAGTGGACAGGTGAGGGGTGCCGAGTCTCTCAGACAGGTTGCGGGGGAGCTTCAGGCGGTGCTTGAAGTGCTTGATTATTGTGAAGAAAACGAAATAGAAAAGATAAAGATCTTTTATGATTACACGGGTGTAAGAGAATGGGCGGTCGATAACTGGCAGGCGAATAAAGAGCTTACAAAGGCGTATAAGAACAGGGTTGGACAATCCAAAGTGATTATCGTCTGGGAAAAAGTGACGGCTCATTCCGGCGACCACTATAATGAGATGGCAGATAGGTTGGCCAAAAAAGGAACGCATCTTTCATAAGTGCTCGGAGCAAGGCTCGAATTATATTAACAATGTGTTATTTTATGTGGTATTTTGATAGTTTTTTTATATATAAATATGCTGTACTTATAATTAAAAAAATGTTATAATACAGTCGACGTATCATAGTGAATTTAATCATCTGGTTTTTACTGTAGGTGTCATGCATTATTTGTTTTCGGGAAAAAGGACAACCAAAGGCTTTAAAGAGGTGATTTTGTGTTCAGAAACTTGACGCTTGGGACAAAGATTCTTTTGGGATTTGTTGTGATTCTTGCGATACTTGTCATTCTTGCACTTTTTGCGATCATTAACATCGGACAGATAGTCTCCAATGCCGATGAGGTCATTGCGGGCAACAGGATAACGGGAACCATAATAGAAAAGAAGGTCGATCATCTTGAATGGGCGGCTCGTTTGAATGATTTCATCATTGATTCGGAGGTAGACGAGTTAACGGTTAATACGGATCCTGAGAAATGTGAATTTGGAGAATGGTTCTACTCGGATGCAAGAACGGAAGCCGAACAGGTGGTCCCGCAGATCAAAGACATTCTTCAGAAGATAGAGGAACCTCATAAAAAACTTCATGAGAGTGCAATAAAAATAGAGGAAAACTATGTGAATATCGATCCGGCATGGAGTGCCTTCTTTTTAGAAAAGGAAAATGATCATTATGTCTGGATCAACAATCTGATGACCGAGCTGATCTCCGAACAGGAGGTCCTTACGGTACAGATGGATGATCATCTGTGTAATTTCGGGAAATTTCTCTATGGGAGTGAAATAAAGGAATTGAAGGCCGTTGATCAGGAGCTGGCCGCTTATCTCGATGAAATTAAAGCCCCTCACAAAGCGCTTCACGATTCTGCAGCTGAAATTCAGGCTATTCTCGATTCGGGAACCGACGACCGACATGAGCGGGCGTTGGATTATTTCAACGCGTATACGCAACCAAAATTACTCGAAGTCAAGCAGGTGATGAACAAAATCGTGGAAAGAATAGATGAATTGATCGCTTCCCATGATAAGGCGGTAGAGATCTACAACGCCGAGACAAAAACGCTGTTAAACACCGTTAAAGGACATTTTAACGATATTATCGATACGACAAGGGAGAATATGATGTCGGATGAGGTGATGATCGGTCTTGCCAATCAGACACGGATGATTCTGATCATTTTCTCGATCATCGCTATCGCATTGGGTCTCTTTATTGCCCTTCTCATCGCGAGGAGTATTACGAGGTCCCTGAAAAAGGTCATGAAAGGACTCGAAGAATCTTCCACACAGGTTGCACAGGCCTCCAATGAGCTCTCCGGGGCCAGTCAGCAACTCGCCGAAGGCAGCAGCGAACAGGCCTCATCGCTCGAAGAGACGGCGGCAACGCTGAATGAATCGAGTTCCATGCTTCAGCGGACCTCGGAAAATACGACGCAGGCCTCAAGGATTTCGGAAACGGCCACCGAATCTTCTGAAAAGGGACGGATAGAGATGGAAGACATGATGACCTCCATGCAGAAACTCAACGATTCGAGTCAGGAGATTTCGAAGATTATCAAAGTCATCGATGATATCGCCTTCCAGACGAATATCCTCTCTCTCAATGCGGCGGTAGAAGCGGCAAGAGCGGGAGAGGCCGGTGCGGGATTCGCCGTGGTGGCGGAGGAAGTCCGAAATCTTGCCCAGAGAAGTGCCAAGGCGGCAAATGATACAAAGGATATCATAGAAAAAAACATCGTGCTTTCAAAGGATGGTATGCTGGTTGCCGAGAAGGTCAAAACATCGTTAAGTGAGATTGGCCGGAATTCCCAAGCTTTAAACAGTCTGATTGAAGAGATCAATACCGCCGCAAAAGAGCAGGTGCATGGCATCAATCAAATCAATCAGGCTCTGAATCAGATGGAACAGGTAACTCAGCAGAATGCGGCGAATGCGGAGGAAACCGCATCTTCTTCCGAAGAGTTGAACGCTCAGGCTGAGATACTTGAATCGCTGGTTAACGAATTGAGTCATATGATAGGGGGAACTGCAGGCCATTAATTTACCTTAGTTGATGTATAATAATCTAAATCTTAATGAAGTCGAGGTTTTTATCTTGAGTGAAGCATACAGGCAGAAGATAGAGGAAATAAAGGGACATATCGAATCCAGTATAGAAAACAGTGAGATGCTTGCTAAGCAGGTATATGAATCTCTTCCGAAATTTGAAGAGGAGATTCTGACGTCGGTGGAATTTATCAACGAATTCCTGGAACAGCTGACGCAGAGCGAGGCTGTGAATGAAGATGATTCTTTTATATCCCGCCTCGGTCTGCTGAGAACCGGTGTAACCAGCTCTCTTAAGAATGTGACAACACTCATCGACGCCGTGGAGCAGATCTTCAGAAAGGTGTTCAAGAGCGAGGATGTTTCGTCGGATGAGTCTTTCGTTGAGATCATCATCAAAGAGGCCGGAAAGGTGGAGGAATCACTTGAGGATCTCAATTCCGTCGCCTTGAACTCTTCTATCACCTCCTCTCAGCTTGGAGTGGAGGGTGGTGCCTTTTCAGTCCTTTCAAAAGAGGTGGAACGCCAGACACAGATGCTCGTCAGGCATTTCCATAACATCGATGACATTATTAGCAGCAGTTTCCCGAATATCGTCTTTTTCAGGGAAACGATAAACCGTTTTACGGAATTCTCCAGTCTGCGTGGGAATTTTACAAGGTTGATGGACCGCTTTGAAAGCGTTGAGGATGCCTTGAAGATCCTTCAGCTGAGGATGAAAAAGGGAGTCGATGCGGCTTCAAAATCCTTTCCGGATATCATGGCGCACATGGTGGGGCAGGATATCTTCAGACAGCAGATGGAACATATCATGGATTTTTTTACCGATATGGAAAGCAGACAGTTTGACTATACAAAAAACACCAAGGATGAATTAAGCTTTCTCAAATTTGTCCTCGAGGTGACGGAAGACATCGTAGAGGATTCCAGGATGGAGTTTTCCTCGGTCTTTTCGAGGGTGGTAACGGAATTTGATCAGTTTGTGGACAATATAGAGACGTCCATCTCGGAACCGTCGAGGGAATTTGCCCTGTATTTTCTTGAGGCCAATGAGTCTTCGCTTTACCGGACCATCCAGGAAGTCATGATCATCACCGTGAAAAATACCGTCTTTATGGGAGATGTTCTGGAAGGGCTTTCAAATTTGAGAGAGAGCCTTTATAATTTTGGTGATAATATCAAGGCACTCGGGCTCGAAGTCTCCAATGCCATGACCATCGTGAAGCGTTTTAAAACCATGAATATCCTCATAAAGGCTGAATTGTCGAGAATAGAGGATAAGATGGGGAAAAAGGCGGAGGGGATACGTCTTGAATTTGACGAGGCGATCGATAAGGTAACCTCCACGACGCAGCGTCTTGACCGTGTTACCAAAAACATATTGAACACCTATAAATCGAACCGGGATACGTTTGAGAATTTCAGGGCCTGTTCTACCGAGCTCATACAGAAGGATGAATTGAGAGACATCTTTACCGGTCTTGAGAAGCTCGTGAAGAACATAGAAAGCTCCTATACGAAAATGATGGATCGGTTTAACGCTTCGATGGCCATCATCAACGATGTTCAGCTTCAGTTTGAAAAGAACGTTCAGAGAATCGAATCTGAGAATGAGGCCATCTATTTGGAGATTACGGAGTTTGAGAAGAGCGTACCGGCCTACAGCAGCGAATTCCTTCAGAATGAAGAACTGAAGGCACTCAGTGAGAAATTCACGACGTATCGCGAACGACTGAAGGCCAGTGATCATATGGATATCGATGATATCGGCTCTGATGGGGGAGAATTCACCCTTTTTTAATGGGGAGGCGGAGATGAATTTTAAAGTAGAAAAAGAGTTGACCGTTTACAATGTTGAAGAAGTGATGCAGAAGATCAAAGAGGGGACGACGGCCGAACCGGATGATAATCAACTTCTTCTCGATCTGACGAATATAGAGGATATTGATACGGCCGGTCTGCAGCTGCTGGTTTCCGTACAGAAATTCAGTGATGCCAACGGATTGGACTGCCGGATGCTGATAACGAATGAATTAAAAAGACTGTTTCATAAATATGGAGCACTTGAAGTGCTTGAGTTTGAGGTGAGTGATGGAAAAAACGATTTTAATAGTTGACGATTCAGCTACGGTAAGGGTAGCCGTCAAGATGGCTTTAAAAAGTGAATATGAGATTATCGAGGGGAAAAACGGGAAAGATGCCCTCGCGGTCGCGGAAAGACATTTTGCCGAGGGGAAGCGGATCAATCTCATCATTACAGATATCAACATGCCGATTATGGGTGGCATTGAATTTATAAAGGAGATAAAGCAGAACAGGAATGCGAAGTTTACGCCTATTCTTGTCCTGACGACGGAATCACAGGATTCGATGAAGATGGAAGGGAAAAAAGCGGGGGCGACGGGATGGCTGGTCAAGCCGTTCAAACCGGAACAGCTTCAGGGAATTGTAAAAAAAGTGATTAAATAACACTTTCTGGTGGTGATAAAATGTCCAACCTTGATTCAGAAATGCTCGAAGTATTTCTTACGGATGCGGAAGAACATCTCAGTATTTTGGAAAATGAACTGCTGAATCTGGAGTCCGATCCTGAAAATCCCGAAACGATCAAGACGATATTCAGAAGCATGCATACCCTGAAGGGGAGTGCGGGGTTCGTTAACCTGACGGAGATCGAATCTTTTACGCATCAACTTGAAGGATTGATGAGTGCGTTGAGGGATGAACGGATCAGTAATTCTCCGGAAATTATCGAGGTGTTGTTCCAGTCCAAGGATATCATCCATCAGATGGTCAAGGCCGTTTCTTCTCAGGGAGATTTTCCCGATCAGAAAAAGATCAACGAGGTGGAATATCTGATCGGAAAACTGGGACAGACGCCAGAAGATACGGCCAATACACGGGAAAAGGATAAAACACCCGAGATAGATACGAAAGCGGACAGATATTTCCGGATCGAAATGACGTTCAGAAAGGATGTTTACGAGACGGGAACGGATCCACTGCTGCTCATAGAGGATCTTGCCGCTCATTGCATCATCAGGCAGTCTGTCATGAAGATCAAGGATGTTCCCCCTCTGCCCACATTGGATCCCTTTATCAACAACCTCTCCTGGAAGATCATCGTCGAATCGCCGGATGGAAAGAAGGCCATCGATGAGGTCTTCATCTTTGCCTCAATGGATAACGAGATCATTGTCGATGAGATAACGAAAGATGAAATGAAGATCATGGATGATTCAAGATTCGGGGAGATCCTTGTGAAAGAGGGATACCTTGAGGAATCCGAGATCATAGAAACACTGGACAAACATCAGAAGATCGGAGAGGAACTCGTCAAGGACGGAATGGTCACGAGAAAGGTAGTCGATTCCATCGCACAGAAACAGCAGGAGATCAGGAAGATACAGCGGGCGAGTACGCTGAGAATAGAGACCGAGAAATTAGACCGCATATTGGAATCCATCGGTGAAGTTGTCGTCGTCAAATCGAGGATTCGCCAGATCATGGAAAGAAAAGGCTGGATGGATCTCGAAGAAGAAGCGGCATTGACCGAGTTGGATCGATATATCAATCACCTTCAGAAGGATGTCATGGATACACGGATGGTTGCCATCAAAGATACCCTGCTGCCCTTCAGACGGCTGGTCAGAGACCTCGCCAAAAAAGAGAACAAACTGGTGAATTTTGAGATTAAGGGAGAGAGTACGGAACTCGATAAGACCATCACGGAAAAGATAAAGGATCCGTTGAAACACATGTTGAGAAATTCTATCGATCATGGGATAGAATCACCTGAGGAACGAGTGAGAGTGGGCAAGCCTCAAGCCGGATACATCCTGCTTGAGGCGAGTCATCAGAACGGTGAGGTGATGATTCGGATTCAGGATGACGGAAAGGGGATAGATCCGGTCAACGTCACCGGAAAAGCGATCGAAAAGGGATTGATAGAACCCGGTCGGTTACTCACGCAGGAAGAGGCCAACAAGATGATCTTCAATCCGGGTTTTTCGACAGCGAAGGTCGTGACGGATATTTCCGGCCGTGGGGTCGGCATGGATGTCGTCAACGACAACATCAACCTCATCCACGGGGATATAGAGGTTCGCAGCGAACCGGGAAAAGGGTCTACATTCATCATCCATATTCCCCTGACACTGGCCATCATCGACGGGATATTGATAACGGCCGGCTTCAACCGGTTGATCATCCCCATACAATCGGTGGTGAAGTTTTTACCGCTCGACGAAAGTGCTATTCATCATGTCAACAACGGAAGTACCATAGAATTCCAGAATGCGTTTATCCCCGTCATTGACCTCGCTTCCTTCCTCGGCTTCAATCCGGGGAAGAGGAAGATGCTGATCATCGTTCAGTCCGGTTATACCCATATCGCTCTGATCATCGATGAGATCATCGGAAAAT
>DAINPP010000030.1:0-34772 GCA_036743375.1 Thermotogae bacterium
GTAAAAGAAGCTTTAAAAATAACAGACAGATTAAAACATGGTTCTTTTTATCTGGATAATCAACCCACAAATATTAACGACTGGCAAAAATGCTGTATGTCGATGCGAATGCATTTTAAGACTTCAAATGAAGCTATAAAATGGAGATTGCATAGATTGGGTTTTGTGAATGGAAACTTGAATTTAAAACTTAAAGATATAAGATATTGGGATGAAGATGTGATTGAAAATTATTTATACGGTTCTTAGTAAATAAAAATAAGAATTATTTCAGAAGCAACATTACTCACAAGGAGGAGGACAATGAAAAGAAAAGTTCTTATGATTTGTTTGATCGTTTTGACTGTTTTAACATTTGCTCAGGAAGGGTATTTTAAAAAAGATGTTGAGAAAATAACACAAGTAGCTTCTATTTGTATTGAAGAGGGCGTTTTCTATGAAGATTTGTTTGAGGTTCAGACTGGGATAACTTTTGCAGAAGCAGTTTTTATTCCTAGCAGAGCTTTGGGGCAAATTGATTTTATTGGGGATTATTCAAGTGGCGTTGGTTTTATTTATTTCAGACTAAATCCTGATATTACAGAAAAAGGCGCAGTCAGATTTGATTTTGAACAGATCTCATTAAGCGGTAGGGAAAAAGATGGGGATGCCGTTACGGGATCAAGGGCAACGTATTATTATCTTGATGAAAATAGTTTAATCAAATTGAATAGTTACTACGGTGATCTAATAACATCCAATGATGATTTGATTTTATTTGTTACTAAAGATTTGGATACAAATTATGACTTTATCGTCAATCTTATAACAGATAAAGTTCAAGGAACTTGGAAAGTTCGAAAAAAATCAAGGGATTATAAAGACATAGAAGAAATTATTTCAAACTTAAAATAAAAAATTAAAGGCTCGATTATTTTCGAGCCTTTAATTTTAGGCATTGACAATATTCCGTATATGGAATATAATGAGGTGAGTGATGGAACAAACTTCAGACAATCAAAAACGACAAAAAGTGTTATTGATGACGAGACAATTCTTTGACAAATATTTTGAACAAACAGAGTTTAATAATAATTTTGACTATTCAGAAAGCTTTGCGATTAGTTTTTTTGATGTTGTGTCATCATACAACACTAAAAAGAATCAGAAATTCGCAAAAAGCTTGATTAAAAATATCAATTTTTTGTTGAAGTTAAAACCTAATTTTCTCAGACACAACAATTTTGATCCGGTTAAAGGAGATAAAAATAAGTATTTGTATGAGATTCATTATTCAAACGAACCTGATCCGTACAGAGTGGCTTTTGCCGTTTCAGAAGACAGACTGAGGATTGTTTTTTTGTATATTTTTTTAGAGAATAAAATAACCTGGAAAAGGGTGTTAAAGGATAAACTTCCGAGCAAGCAGGAACATGAAGAAGAGCTTGGGTATTCTTTTCAGATGAGGAGGTAATAAAATGAGTAAAGAACAAAATTATGATATGTTGGAAGCGATGGGACTTCTTGTATCAGATGAAGAGGTAAAATATATTGGTATTCTCTCGGATATCGCAGCCGAAATCACAACATACAGAGCCTTGAACAATTTGAGTCAGGCACAACTTGCCAAAAAATTAAATAAAAAACAGGCTTATGTGAGTAAGCTGGAAAGTGGGGAGAATAATCTCACTATAAAAAAATTGTCAGAAATATCTGTTTTATTGGAAGGCAATTTGCAGATTAGTTTGGGAATTGCAGATTACAAGGCTGAAATAGAAAAATATGAGAATTTTTTTGACATTGGAGAACATGATGAATTTTCTGAGGATGATTATTCTTTCTACTTTTGTAAGAATGAAGAAGAAATTTCTGATATAGACGATGATGAAGAGGTATTGGCAGCATGAAACTTCAAAAAAGTCAATTTAATTTTCTGCATTATGAAGTGAGAAATATAGATATTAAGGTTTTAAAACGTTCAAGGGAAGCGAATAATTTTGATTATTCCGTTGAATCGGCAGTTTCAGATATTGTTTATCAGGATGAATATGCCAGTTTTGGTTTAAAGTTGACAATTGTCGGTGAATATGAAGAAGAGAAGTTCAGAGAAGTCAACTTTGAGATTGTTGGTGTTTTTGATGGTTTTAAAGAGATGGGAAAAGAAAAATTTGAGAAATTTTGTATGGTTAGTGGTGTTGCCAATTTACTTCAGGCATCTCGAAGCACCATATCGGCTTTTTCTTCTTTGATGAATTTATATCCACCGATTAATTTACCGTTGTTTGATTTAAGAAAATCAATTGAGGATCAGAAAAAAAGAGATAAGTAAAATTTTTATAATAATTTAAGCATTTTCAATGAAAGAGGATTATGAGTCTAAAGAATTACCCTTACAAGGACCATCAAAAATATTGTTACTTTCTTTAATTCAGTTTATACAGCATAATAGATTAAATCTCTTGAATTGAATAGTTATATCGAATATATTCTAAAAAGCTATGAAAAAAACAATAACTATCAGAATTACAAGGGTTGTATTTTTCTATGAAATAATAAAAAAAATAAAAAGCGTTTTTGAATAGTTAATACATTGGAATACACAAAAATAGGAATTATTATAAGTTTTTGGATTCCATTGTATAAAAAATGTTGATTTCACCTCTCGAAAAGAGTAAAATAGTATTAGAGCGGGAGGTGAAAGGATGATAGAGCGTCAGATATATATGCAGAAACTTAAAGATTTTAAGGATATGCAGATTATTAAAGTGATTACAGGGATAAGAAGATGTGGGAAATCCACCTTTCTTTTAATGTTTCAGGAGTTTTTGAAACAAAGTGGCGTTAAACGGAAAAACATCATTTCCATCAATTTTGAAGACTTAGCCTTTGCGCATCTTCAGGATTATAAGGAACTTTATCAATATATCTTGTCTAAAATAAATGACTCTGAACGTTTTTACATCTTTCTTGACGAGATTCAGAATGTGGAGAATTTTCAGAAGGCAGTTGACAGCCTTTTTTTGAAGACGAATCTGGATATTTACCTGACGGGCTCTAATGCCAACATGCTTTCAAGTGAGATTTCAACTCTTCTATCCGGTCGATATGTAGAAGTACAGATGTTGCCTTTGTCTTTCAAAGAGTATGTCAGTTCGAAAGATGATCCTTTAAACCTCAACAGACTTTATTCTGAATATCTTCAAAACAGTTCATTTCCGATGAGTTTGCAGATGAAGACCAGGGAACAGGTTGATGCTTATCTTCAAGGTGTTTATAATACGGTCATTATGAAGGATATTTTAAGTCGAAACAGGATTTCAGATCCGATGATGCTTGAAAGTGTCATACGTTTTATGTTCGATAATATAGGTAATATTCTTTCGACTAAGAAGATTGCTGATACGATGACATCCGCTGGAAGAAAGATAGATATTCGAACGGTTGAGTCTTATATCAGCGCCTTGATGAATGCCTTTGTTGTGTATCAGGCGAAGCGGTATGATATCAAAGGAAAGCAGTATTTAAAAACACTTGAGAAGTATTATGTGGTGGATATCGGTCTCAGATATAACTTACTCGGTTTTAAAAATGTCGATTTCGGCCACATTCTGGAAAATGTGGTTTATCTTGAATTGATCAGAAGAGGTTATCGTGTTTATGTCGGGAAGATTGGGGATCTCGAAATTGATTTTGTAGCTGAAAATCAGCAGGGACTTCATTATTTCCAAGTTTCTGCTACAGTAAGGGATAGCCGGACTCTGGAAAGAGAATTGAAACCGTTAAAAAAACTCAGGGATTCGTATCCGAAATTTGTACTGACATTGGATGAAGATCCCGAGAGAGATTTTGATGGAATACGTGTAATGAATGCGCTTGACTTTTTAGTCAATTGAAATTATTATTAAACGATATAAAACAGGAAGTATTTGTGTTCTGATACAAATACTTCCTGTTTTTAATGATTATTGGATTACGCTGTATAAAATATCAGTTTTTTTCACTGATATCTATCTCAAACCGGCAGAGTAAATTCCCCTTTAACGGGGATTCCAGCAGTTTAACCTTTAATTCGCGTCCCAGAATCTGTTCAAACGGAAATTTGGCGAATCCCGCACTGCAATAACACCAGTTGGCGGAAACTTCGTCTCCCTGAAGGATGGATTCTCTCGCAAACGGACAATGACAGGCGAAGTATCTCCTGAATATATCATCATCTGCCTGGAGATAACTGTGCGTTTCATAGGGAATCTTGGTGACATAGAGTTTGTCATCCTTTCTGACGGCGGAGAGTATTTCCTGATTGGACTTGACAAAATCGACGATATCCTGTGTGATCTGCTGTTCAAACCAGATCTTTCCCGTATCGGCATGATACTGAAGTTCCGCTACCTTTCTTTCATGCCTGTCTTTAAGATAGGCATCCAGCGATTCGGCTGCTTCGTATAGTTCTCTTTCAGTTTTCATGCCCTCTTCACTCAATCCATGATTATTTCCGGCAAAGATAGTTGCATACTGTTCAGGTGACAGCCTTTCCTCTACCCTTTTCATAAGCTCTGCGGTAAATGCGGGGATCTTTTTAAAGTCTGTTCCGAGTGGTGGCTCTTCAAGGTTGTCGAAGATCTCTTCGGTGATCTCTCTTCCGGCGTATTCTTCCATCCGTTTTCTGATGCTGTCGATGACACCGATTCCGCCGAGTACTTTGAGGAAATAGATATAGATTTCTTTTCTTTCGTGGATGTAGAAGATTCTCGCCAAGGCCAACAGATTCTGAACGGTATTTTCCTTTTGTTCCACAAGCCTTGAGACATAGCCGGCCACCTGTTCCGTCGTTGTATCCATGAGGTCATGACCATTTTCTGAGAGATACCGTTCCATTTTTTCCACTGTCGCAAGACTTTCGGATATCTGTTGTTCCGAGAAACTTCTTTCCTTCAGTAATTCCACATATTTTTCTCTGTTCACAATAACCTCCTTTAAATCTTCACAACGATGATCTTTTTCTCATCAGATGTGTATCAAACCTGACGTTTGTTGTGCATAGACTGATAGAACATGAATCCCGAGTGATTGTTTTATACTGTATTATACACGATTATCCGGGGATGTTTGTTGTTGCCAATAAAAAAGCCCGCCTTTCAAAGACGGGTTTTTCGCATGAAGCACGAAATGATTTTCTAACGTCGTATCAGGCAGCTACTTTAAGCTTTTTAAGAAGGAGTTCGGTAATCTCACCGACCGTATTAATCTCGGAAAGCTCTGCACTTTCGATCTTGACGTCAAATTCGTCTTCAAAATCCATTGTGAGATCGACGAGTTCGAGTGAATCCGCACCGATATCCTCCGTGAGGGATGCTTCCGGTGTTACTTCCGCGAGATCTACGTCAAGACTTTCCGCTATGATTTCATTTACCTTCTTTATAATATCGTTTTTTGTCATTTTAAATTTCCTCCATATTTGTTTTAATATTTTTCGTATTTTGAGTTATTTGTTTGAGAATTTATCAAATCTGTCAAGTGATACACTTCGATCTATCCGTTTGATCAGTCCGCTCAGCACCCCCCCGTGTCCAATCTCGTAAAACTCGTTTACCCCGTCAGCACTCATATTCTGAACGGTCTCTATCCATCTGACGGGTGAAGTGATCTGTGCAATCAGATTTTCCTTGATCACTTCCAGGTCTTTATGTGGCTTTGCATCGACATTTTGATAAACTGGTATTTTCGGTTCACTGAATTGAACCTGTTCGATAGCCTTTCTGAGGCTGATCTTGGCATTTTCGATAAGTGGTGAATGGAACGGTCCACTGACTGTGAGCCGGATAAACCTCTTTGCCCCCTTAGCCTTCAGCGCTTCCTCAGCCGCATCAAAATTGGCTGCAGCTCCGCTGATGACGATTTGTCCCGGCGAATTGATATTCGCAAGACAGACATTTTCTATATCTTTCAATGCCTCTTCGATCTCTTCTGCTTCGAGTCCGAGTACGGCTGCCATAGTCCCCACTCCTGGGGGGCAGGCCTCACTCATGTATTTACCCCTGAGATGAACCAGTCTCACCGCATCTCCGAAATTGAGTGCCCCCGCTGCAACAAGCGCGGTCCATTCTCCGAGTGAATGCCCTGCGACGGCATCCGGTCTGAGGCCCGTTGTCTTTAATGTATGCTCATATGCGATAACACTCGTCGTGAGTATGGCCGGTTGTGTGAACTGTGTGAGTGTGAGTTTTGTGTCATCTTCCGAGTTGATAATGTCGTATATGTCTTCCCCTATAGCAGTGGCCGCTTTATCGTAGTATTCTCTATATTCCGGAAACGCCTTGACAAGATTGCTTCCCATTCCGGTCGACTGCGATCCCTGACCCGGGAATACGAATGCCTTCTTCATCCCGCCACCTCTTCTTTTTTATTTTTTTCTATATTATTATACCCGTTTGGAAATAATTCTTCAACAATTTCACGAACACTCTTTATCTCGTCGATGAGTCCGATTGACTGCCCGGCCATGAAAACACCTTCTTCTTCACTTCCATAAAGGAAGGCCTTCTTCAGACTGCCAACCAGCAATCTTTCAGCCTCTTCAGGGGATTCATTTTCTATCATGCCGAGTTTTCTCGTAAACTTGGTCTTTATGGATCTCGCCGGGTGACCGAGCTTCCCACCGGTAATCACCGTATCTCTTATCCGGCCTTTTATGACCTTTTCCTTGTAGATCTCGTGGGCCTCGCATTCATCGGAAGCGATAAATCTTGTACCAATCTGAACCCCTTCGGCACCGAGTACAAACGAGGCGGCCACCTGCTCGGGAAGCGCTATCCCACCTGCTGCAACAACAGGAATACCGACCGTTTTCGCCAGTTTTGGAACGAGTGTCATGGTTGTAAGGCTGCCGATGTGCCCACCGCATTCCATTCCTTCACCGATAACGGCATCTATGCCTTCACGTTCAAGCCTGAGTGCCAACGTCTCAGAGGCTACGACAGCGAGGACCTTTCCCCTGTGTGCCTTGATGCCTTCAAGGTATTTAGACGGATTTCCCGCTCCGAATATATAAATCTTTACCCCTTTTTTCAGACAGACGTCGACCAATTCGTCGATATACGGATTCAGCAGCATGAGGTTCACCGCAAACGGTTTGTCCGTCAGTTCCTTTATCTTATCGAGCTCCTTTGTTAGTATATCCGGGGTCATTCCACCGGAACCGATGGTTCCAAGACCTCCTGCTTCACTAACGGCGGCAGCAAGCCTGGCTGTTCCTATCCAGGCCATTCCGCCGAGAATGAGAGGGTATTCTATATTAAGAAGTTTCGTAATTCTGTTCATATTAGAGTCCATCCTTTTACGCCTTTCTGTAGAGAATGGATGCGTTGTGCCCGCCAAAACCGAAGGCGTTTTTTACGATCGTGCTGATCTTCTTCGGATGGTTATCCTTGTACATCGTGAGTCCTTCACAGAATTCATCGGGATCATCAAGATTCGGCATCCCATGTACGAAGTTTTCTTCACTCTGTATGATACTTGCGATCAGTTCGTTTGATCCGGCGGCTCCGAGTGTGTGTCCCATGAGTGATTTGGTCGATTGAATGGCGATATCGTTCAACTGTTCACCAAAAACGGACTTGAGTGCCTTTATCTCCGAGGCATCTCCCACCGGTGTGCTCGTTGCATGACAGCTGATGAGATCAACATCACCGAGCCCACAGTCTGCCATCTCAAGTGCCTGTTTCATCGCCCTTGCCGCTCCCTTTCCCTCCGGATCGGTCTGCGAGATATGGAAGGCGTCTTCGGTCATTCCAAATCCATCGATATAACCATAAATCTTTGCCCCTCTATCCTTCGCATGCTCTTCGCTTTCGAGGACGAGCACACCGGCACCTTCACCCATGATAAATCCGTTTCTTGCCTTATCAAAAGGACGGCAGGCTTTTTCGGGGTTGTCAGCGTTCGGTGAGAGTGCGGTCATGTTTGCAAAAGCGGCTATCGGCATTGGATCTATCACAGCTTCCGTTCCACCGGTAATCCCTACTTCGATATATCCATGTTTGATCATCATGCTTGTCAGAATGATTGCATGCAGCGAGGAGGCACACGCACTCATCGTCGAAAAATTGGGCCCCTTGGCACCGAGATCAAGTGCTACGGCACCGGAAGCCATATCTGCGATCATCATCGGAATAAGATAAGGACGAACTGATGAGGGCCCTTTCTTGTTGAGATTGGCATATTCCTTATGAAGTGTCTTGAATCCACCGATACCGGAAGATACCGTCACGGCCGCATTCTCTTTCCAGTCATCGTTTGTAAATCCCGCATCGGCTACGGCCTGTCTTGCGGCGACGATTCCAAGCTGAAGGAATCTGTCATATCGCTTTGCAATCTTTTTTTCAAAATGATCCTTGGGGTCAAAATCCTTGATTTCTGCCGCTATCTTGGTTGTGTGTTCCGTGGTGTCAAACTGCGAAATAAAATCTATTCCTATCTTCTGATCCTTTAATGACTGAGTGATTTCCTCTATGTTCTTTCCAATGGGATTTATACTGCCTATCCCTGTTATCGCTACTCTTTTCATTAATCTCGCTCCTTTTTCCCGCATAAAATGAATCTCCGGTCATTTATGACTTCGAGTCATTATCTCATAAAAAAAACACAAAATCAACTGTTTCGTCAGAATTCATCCTCCGACTGCTGACCACTGATGAAATATTCACTGAGACTGAGAAATCCGTCTCTGATATGATCTGCGGTCACCTCGTTTGAGAACTGTCTGAAGAATAGTTCTCTTAATCCGGCAAATTGTGCAACACCGCAGATTTCACACCACAGGAGGCTGGCAAGCAGCTCCGGTTCCATGTCCACCTTGATGGAACCGTCCGCAATTCCCTCCTTGACCGAGTCCATGACGCTCGAAAAGAGATGAATACTACCTTCATAGGTAGATTTCACTTCTCTCCCCTGTTTGCTGAGCTTGTATTTTTCACTTTGATAATTGATGATGAAGTCGTAATAATTCGGATGTTCCTTTTGAAATTTTAAAAAGGCCTTTGCGTATGCTATTAATCTTTCGAGTCCGTTTTTCGCAGAAACGGCAGTTTCATCAAACATGCCCTTCAGACATTCCATGGCACGCTGCCCAACGGCATAATACAATTCCTTCTTGCTTTTAAAATAAAGATACAGTGTCCCCTTGGCAACGTCGGCCTCTCTGGCGATCTGATCCATCGAAGTCGCCTTGAATCCCTGTGAGAAAAATAATTTTTCCGCTGCATCTACGATCATATTGCTTTTCGCTTCTCTGTTTTTCATACTCAAATCCTTTTTCAGTTAAGTCATATTTCTTCTAACAAAATGACTCCCGGTCATCGAAGGGGAGTATAACATAATGGATTAAAATTTGTCAAGGGAGATGGCAAATGCTTCTATCAATCTACCATCGGAGCGATTCCTATCAGATCGAGACCGGTATTGACAAACAGTGTAGCACTGATGTGATGTCCGTAAATCGTCTCCACACCCATTTCTCTGAGTTCGTTCTTTATCGTTTCTATTTCCCGAAGAGTTTCTGAGGCATTTCCAGACCAGCCAAATCCACAGATCTTAACTTTATTTTCACGGATGATCTGATAGGCATTTTCCTTCACGATCTTGTACGCCTTTTTCAATCCTCTCGCCTTGCCAACCGTACTGTATATGCCATCATTTGCACAGGTAATAACCGGTTTGATGTTGAGGATTTCGGCGATCGTCCCGCTGACTCGGCCGATTCGACCACCGGCCTTGAGAAATTTTATCGTCGGGATGGTGAAGAAAACGGAAGATTTCTGTGGGATGGCCTCTTTCATATACGTTGAGATTTCGTCGAAGGATTTACCCGCTTCTATCATCTGCTGTGCCTTTACGATATAGTTGGCCGCACCGAGAGAAACCGACAGTGTGTCAAACTGTTTTATACGGATATCCTTGTATTCACGGACGATATCCTCAGAAACGAGTCGAAAGAGGTTGTAAGTCCCGCTGAGTTTATTTGAAAGGTTGAAGGTAAAGATCTCTTTTATTCCCCGATTGATCAGATTCAACATCTTTTCCTTGACTTCGTAAAACGATGGCAGAGATGTTTTCGGGAAGCCGTTTGTCATATAGTCGATTATCGTTGGAAACTGCTCTATTTCACCATCTTCTACGACAAGATCATCCATGATGACTTTGAGTTTAACCACTTCTACGTTCTCTTTCTCATAGACCATCGCGGGGATATCCGTACCTGTATCACTGATGATACCAATCATGTTATCATTCTCCTTTTACAGAACTTATTCTATAAACGGTGCCACTCCTATCAATTCAAGGCCGGTGTTGACGAATAGCGTGGCATTGATATGATGGCCATACACCATTTCCACACCGAGTTCTTTCAGATCTTTCTTGATCCTTTCTATTTCCTGAAGTGTTTCCGGGGCATTTCCGGTCCATGCCAATCCACAGATCCTGACATCATTTTCCCTGATGATCTTGTATGCATTCTCCTTGACCATCTTATAAGCCTTTTTCAATCCCCTGGCTTTCCCCGCCGTTATATAAACTCCATCATCATCACATCTGATGACCGGTTTGATGTTAAGAATCTCCGCGATCGTCCCGCTGACTCGGCCGATTCGGCCACCGGCCTTGAGAAATTTTATCGTCGGGATGGTAAAAAAGACGGTAGACTTGCTGGGGATGGCCTCTCTCATATAACTGACGATCTCATCAAACCCCTTGCCGGCCTCTATCATCTGATTGGCTTTTACGATATAATTCGCACAGCCGATAGACACATCGAGGGTATCGAACAACTCTATTCTGATATCAGGCTGTTCTTTCATGATCTCTTCCGCTACGAGTCTGAAGATATTATACGTACCGCTGAGCTTGTTGGAGAGATTGAAGGCCAGTATTTCCTTTATCCCCCTGTCAACGAGACTCAGCATCTTTTCCTTGACCTCATTAAAGGACGGCAGAGTTGTCTTTGGAAACCCGGTTTCCATATATTTTATAATCTTCGGGAATTCATCCCTTTCGCCATCTTTGAGGACAACATCATCCAGTATGACTTTAAGTGGGACTACTTCTACATAATCTCTTTCATAGAGCATCGGTGGAATATCCGTACCGGTGTCGCCAATTATTCCTATCATCCTGTTACCTCCTAATCCAGTTTTATTTGTCTTCATGGAACAAGCGAACAATGGGGCGGAGTTGTTTCCGCCCCCGTTCTGATAGCTATTTCAGTTCTTCTATGACGTTGAGTATTTCTTCTTTCTTCAGGTTAGTATCCTCGGAGATAAACCGGAGCTCCGCTTCGGAGAAAGTGGTTCTTCCCTGTGATTTGACAGCCTGTTTGACATAGGATTTCCGGATTCTTCCCAAGTCCATCTCGGTGTAATGCAGCTGATCCGGATGTTCCGGAATGACAATTTCCTCTCCGGGCTTGTTTTCAGCAGGATTCCCGGTTCTCACGATGATCCCGTTTTCTTTTGCAAATGTCAGCTGTGCACTCGGACATTTTCCGGCACCGGTGTACTCCGTTTCCTGTACAACGATGGTCTGGTCATCGTCGAGTTCCCTTGCGAGCGTGATGGCGGCGGTAAGCGATGTATTTCCCGCAGGCCCTCTCTGCATTCCCTCGACCTGTGCCAGCAGCTCGGTGACGTAAAACGTCTCCCCCTGCGAAACGAGGAGATATCTGTCCATGTATCGCAAGGCTCGGGCGGCATTTCTCGGGACGTCGGATCTGTCCGGGAAAGTGGCAAACGGAATACCGAATCCGGTATGTCCCGTCGTGAAGGATTTTTTGTTGAAATCCGTATCACTTGCCATATGCAGCCCTGACAAATCGACACTCGCCGCGACGATCTTTGTATCCGTTGCACCGGCCTTAAGCAATCCTCTTGCCGTTCCGGTCAGGTTCCCCCCACCGGCATGTGTAACAACCACATAATCCGGACTTCTTCCGGTTATCTCGATCATCTGTTCGTTGAGTTCAAATCCGAGTGTCTCAACACCGGCTATACCGAAAGGGGTATACAGTGAAGCGTTGAAATAACCGGTCTCTTCGAGCAAGACGAGAAAATAATAGAAGAGTTCAGGCCCTACGCTCAGCTGTACGACTTCTGCACCGTAGGCTTCACAGGCTCTGGCCTTTTCTATGATTTCAGGCTGGCCGATGCCCCTGCTGTCAAAGGTTTCCTGAACGATGATGCATTTCAATCCCCTTTTTGCCGCCTGAGAGGCGACTGCCGCGCCATAGTTTCCACTTGTGGCGGCTATGACACCCTTATAACCTTTTTTAGCGGCCTCATAAACACTGACACTCGCCCTGCGGTCCTTAAAGCTTCCCGAGGGATTGGCCGCTTCATCCTTGAGAAAGATTCTGGCTCCTTTACCGGGAGCGGAGATTCTCCGGATCAGCTTGTTGATCTGTCTGAGTTCGACGAGCGGTGTGTTCCCGACGGCCGTTTCGGACTGGATCTGCCTGAGCTGATCCAGGTCATAGCCGACCTCACTCATCATCTTTTCATAATCAAAGGCGATTCCTTCTATCTCGTATTTATCGTAATCAATGCCGACGGCCTTTTTCATGATCTGCGTTCTTCTACCCATCACTGCGTTGTAGGCATTATCCATTGTAATCCCCTCCAGCGATGAATTTCCGAACCTTTGGGCCGATTTCGAGAAGCTGTGGGATAGGTTTTCCGAAACTGTGTTCGTATTTCGGATCACAATCCACGAGTTTCCCCTTTACGGTTCTTCCTATTACGGTTTTGATGGTAACCTCTTCTCCAATACCGGCTTCATTATCGGCAAGAAAGCCGTTCAGCCACATTTCAAGTGGAACCTTTCCCGTATCTTCAGGGACACTTCCCGCTCGTTCAGAAGGCTGGAGAACGATCTTGTGTATCTTTACATATTGACCCTTTAATGCCTTTTCGGACATCTTAACATCCCCGTTTGTTTAAAATTTGTCCGGAAGACAGACGGGAATAGGCATGTCTGCCATGGAGAAGAGGCCTTCGTCCCATTCACAAACGATAGGAATCATGTTGCTTGCGAGAGCCATGGTTCCCTTTCCGCCTGGGATCTCAGGTTTGATGGCGAGTGAGATATCGGGATCTCCATAGATCCAGATATAATCTCCCGTATCAACGTCTTCCACTTCCGGATGAATCTGCTGTGGATGAATCAGTTCTATCTTGAGTTCGTCTCCTTCATATCCCCTTCCGATATGTTTGCAACCTGCAACCATCCCGGGTTCTACCTTGACAACCGGTGTTTCTCTATGTGTGTTGGAGATGATAGGTTCTCTTTCCTCTTCAATTCTGTCAATCGCCCATCCCATGTAATCTCCGATCATCTGAATGGACTGCTGGAAACCGATATGTCCTACGATAGAACCATCAGCAATTCCGGCGTTGAACTGTTCCGGCGTTGTTCCAACGCCCTGTGTCTCCATGACCGTCTTCCCGAATGGTGAGAGGTCATTCACTCTCTGTGCCTTGATGCTGTTGACTTTAAGGCAGGCTCCTGTCATGTTGAGGATAAGCTGATCGAGAACGAATCCCGGATTGACACCAGTTCCGAGGACGGTAACACCATACTTTCTTGCCATCTTGTCGATGATCTCCGCCTGTTCCGGGTTGCTTTCGAACGGATAAGCCATTTCCTCGGCTATCGTTACGACATTTACCTTCTTTTCGATACATTTCAGTATCTGTGGGAAGACAACATTCACAAAAGAATGTGTGGCGATGACAACTACATCCGGATACGTTTCGTCAAGCTTTGCATCGATATCGTTTCCGATAGTAATGCCCATTTCCTCTTTTCCAAGAAACACTCCAAGGTCTTTTCCAATCAGTGCCTCGTTTCTGTCAACGGCTCCAACGATCTGGATGCCTTCTTTCTCTGAAAGGTTCTTTGCAACACCAGAACCCATTGCTCCCAAGCCCCAAGCAAGTACTCTAATCATTAATAAAACCTCCTGAATAAAATAAGAGTATGTTTCTTTATTCCTCTGAAAAAAGATTTTCAGGGAATTTATCTGTATATGATTATAGCATAGAAGAGGAGGGATACAAGAAATGGGCAGAACACATCGGGCGGATGAACTGTTTAGATTAAAGGGGGGTATGTTAAAATAGACCTGTTAAAATATTTTCTGAAAAGTAAGGCGGTGTTCTCATGAATATTGGCGTTATCGGTGTCGGAAATATAGGCAGCATATTTACTGAAAGACTTGCGGATGAAAAGACGATCAACATCGTCCTTTTTGATAAGCATCAGGAGAAGATCAGGCACTTTGAATCACAGGAAAGATGTTCAATCGTAGATTCGATTGATGAACTGGTACGGCAATGTCAGATCATCATCCTCGCGGTCAAGCCTCAGGATATCAATCGGTTACTGACCGTGCTTGGCGGATATAATCTCGAGGAAAAAACGATCATCAGTACCGTTACAGGCATCAGTATCACGCGTATCATGACCGTGATCAATACGGATCATGTGGCTCGTATCATGCCAAATGTTCCCGCGGCTATCGGAAAAGGGGTGACGGGAATTTGTTTCAGTGAATCGTTCAGTGTGAAGTTTAAACAAGTTGTCATCTCCATGCTGGAAAATCTCGGAAAAGTCATAGAGATAGAAGAGCGGCATTTTCCAGCCGTAACGGCTCTGAGTGGAAGCGGTCCCGCCTTTGTCTTTGTGGTCATCGAGTCCATGATAGATGCCGGATTGAAGATGGGGCTCTCCTATGAACAGTCAAGGGAACTCGTCATCGGCACATTGGTTGGTTCTGCCGAATTGCTTGAAGTCAAGGGAAATCATCCCGGTGAATTCAGACATCTTGTCACTTCTCCGGCCGGAACAACCATAGAGGGAATCTATTCTCTCGAGCGTGAAGGGCTGAGGGGAACGGTCATGAAAGCCATCAACGACACGTTTGAGCGGGCAAAAAGTATCAGTGATGAGATAGAAAGAAACAGCTGAACGGTCAATATCACACTTTCCATTGATGAAAATCGTCATTAATCATGTATTTATATTGTGTTATTCACGCTTTATATTTGACCGTTATGATTAAACTGAACGAAAATGGGAGGGATTAAAATGAAGAAATTCCTGATTTCAGGATTCGTGTTGCTGATGCTGTTTACTGCCGCTTTTTCTCAGGGTACTGTAATTATTCCGGTTGTTTATGGGCAATCTATAACTGCCGTAGAGAATTTCGTTTCATCGGAGGATCTGAAAGGCGTAACGCTTGCCGCCGAAGAGATCAACGAGAAGGGCGGGCTGCTCGGTAAAAGGGTGGAAATCCTTGATTGCAGGGTCTACTCTTTTGATCTGGAATCTTTAAAGAAACTCGAGGAAAAACTTTTTTCTCCCCCGAACCTCTTTGCCGTCATCGGAGCAAATACAAGCGGATTGTCCAAATATCTTGCCCCGAAGTTTCAGGAGAGAGGTGTTATCATGATTTCACCGATTTCTACGGCCGAAGAGATCACACAGATCGGGGATTATATTTACAGGGCGTGTTTCATCGATCCGTTTCAGGGAACGGCGATGGCAAGATTCGCCTTGAATGATCTGAATGCGGGGACGGCCGTTATGCTGGTCAAAACAACCAGTCCGTACAGTATCGGCATGGCCGGATATTTTGCCGAAGAGTTTTCAAAAAAGGGCAAAATTCTTGCCGCACCGACCTATGCCGGAGAGGATGTTGATTTTACCGAGATATTGACGATTGTCAAAGCGTTAAATCCCGATGTTGTCTTTGTACCGGGGCATGGCAGTGATAGTGGGCTGATCATGAAGCAAGCGCTGATCATGGAGATAGACACCATCTTCCTTGGCGGAGACGGATGGGGAAAGGGCGCACTCGGCATGGCCGGCTCTGAGGCCGCAGAGGGAAATTATTTTGTCAATCACTGGCATAAGGATGTAGACCGTGCGATCAGCAGAGAATTTGTGGAAAAGTATGAGACCAAATACGGTGAAGGGCTGATCGCATCAAGTGCAGCACTTGCCTATGATGCACTTATGCTGCTCGCCGAAGCGGTTGAGCAGGCGGGAGACTTCACCCCCGATGCGATCAAGGTGGCACTCGATCAGATAGATGATTTTGAAGGGGTAACTGGAACGATAGATTTATCTAAGGGAAGAGATCCTTATAACAAAGATGCGGTGATTCTCAGGTATGAAGATGGGAATATCGTTTATCGTACCACCGTTATCGGCGAATAATCCATGGATGAAACAGACTGAAAAGTGATTTTAAAACGCCATTACCGTTCTGTTCATACGGTCATTATTTTTAATCAAGATGGGGAAAATTTATGAACCTAAAGAAATCCGGTTTCACGGGAAACGGAAAGAATAGATTAAGTACACAATTGCGGAAGAGTTTCATCATCTCCGCATGTATTGTCTGTGTCATTTCTCTCTTCCTGATTGTCCCCATAGAATATAACAATTTCAACAACAACGTGGAAAGAGATGAGGAATTACTGATAAACCTCGTAGAGATGCGCGGGGGAACGTTGGGCTTCCAGATATTCATGAGAAATGATGAAGGGATCAGGGACATGGTAGACAATTTTCTCGACTATTCTGAAGTGATGCTTGTCGATGTCTTCGATTCGGATGGTGCGTTCATCGTCTCTACCGATGAAAAGAGAACGCCCTATGTACTCGACATCCTGACTGAAGAGCTCAATCATGAAACTTATAACGAAAAATTTGTATACCAATTTGGAAATTCCTATATCGAATACATCATGAATCTGAAAGTGGCCGGAGAGGATGTTGGTTATTTAAAATTCCATTATTCGGTCCAGGAACTGATAAAGGGAACCGCAATTTCAGCGTTAACCTTCCTGATACTAATTTTATGCACAAACATCCTTTTCATTCTCGTCGTCAACAACAGACTTCATCAACTTGCCACCAATCCGTTGGCGGAGCTGGAAAATGGGATGAAGGAATTTGAAAAGGGAAATCTCGGGATTCAGATCGGGATAAAGACCGATAACGAGATCGAGAAAATAGCCGGAACGTTTAACCGGATGTCCCTTGAAAACAGGAATCTCTATGAACGGATGACAAACATCAATCAGGAACTGGAGGAGAAGGTCTCCGAAAGGACTGAGGAACTGTATCAGAAAAATCAGCGTCTCAAAGAATCGGCAAGGGTCTCCGAATTTCTCGCTGAAGAGGCGGCAAAGGCAAATAAGGCCAAATCCGAGTTTCTCGCCAATATGAGTCATGAGATCCGAACACCTTTAAACGGCGTCATCGGATTCACGGACCTACTGAAATCGACACCATTGAACAGCGTCCAGCAGCAGTATGTGAAAAACATCAACATCTCAGGTCATTCATTACTCGGAATCATCAACGATATCCTTGATTTTTCGAAGATTGAAGCGGGAAAACTTGAGTTAGAACTGATAAAGGCGGATATCATGCAGATTGCCGGAAACGCGGTAGATATTCTGAAATTTCCGTCATCACAGAAGGGCCTGGAATTACTGCTCAATATTCAACCGGGAATTCCGGCCCTTGCAAAGATCGATACGGTGCGTTTAAAACAGGTCCTCGTCAACCTTCTGAGTAATGCCGTTAAATTCACGGAAAAAGGTGAAGTGGAACTGAAGATGACCTTCGAAAAGGTAGATGAAGTGAACGGGATTTACAATTTCTCTATTCGGGATACCGGGATTGGAATATCGGAAAGTCAGAGAAACAAACTCTTTAAGGCCTTTTCCCAGGCGGATGCTTCCACCACGAGAAAGTTTGGCGGGACCGGTCTTGGCCTCGTCATCTCCAACCTGCTTGTTGAAAAGATGGGTGGGCAGATCCGATTTAAGAGTACACCG
Source organism: Thermotogae bacterium (assembly GCA_036743375.1). Lineage (GTDB taxonomy): Bacteria > Thermotogota > Thermotogae > MWEM01 > MWEM01 > DAINPP01. The sequence continues at coordinate 17,883 of DAINPP010000030.1, forward strand.
GGGACCGGAACGACATTTTATTTTTCCATTAAGACCGACTACTACAAAGAGGAACTCTATGCCACTTCTCCGGTTCATGAAGTAAAGCGTGTCATGGTCATCGATGACAATCTCAACAACCGGATGATCCTCGAACACAATTTTAAACACTGGGGTATCGAATATGTGGGCTTCAGCAACGGGTATGAAGCGGTTGACTGTCTTAAATCATCTCAGGCATTTGACCTCGTGATCGTGGACTACCATATGCCTGAGATAGACGGTCTTGATACGATAGCACTCATCAGACAAATTTTCAGCGAAGATCAGCAACCGATTATCATGCTGCACAGTTCATCGGATCATGTGGAAATGCAGGAAACCTGCAAGGCCCTCGGTATTCGCTTCAATTTGGTTAAACCGGTAAAAGCCGATGAGCTCCTTTATTACATAAGAAACCTCCATACGGAAGAGATTCAACCGATAGAGAAAACGGAGATTCCCTATGAAACCGTTGATGTGCTTGATACATCCAGTACCCTGCTGATAGCGGAAGACGTTTTAATCAACATGCAGCTGATCAAAATGATCCTCTCAACGGCGATTCCAAATGCCAGACTCATAGAAGCCGAGAATGGCGAAGAGGCTGTTAGAAAATATGAGCAATATACCCCGGATCTCATTCTGATGGACGTTCAGATGCCGGTTATGAACGGATTAAAGGCAACCGAGGAGATTCGTGCGCGGGAAAAGAACAGGGGAATTCATGTACCCATCATCGCCCTGACGGCCGGTGTGATAAAATCGGAATATGAACGATGCTTTAATTCCGGGATGGATGAAGTTCTAACCAAACCGATTGAACGTGAAAAACTGTTTCAGGTGTTTAAAAAGTATCTCAGGATTAAGGAAGAACACACCATACCGGAAATACCCGAGGATCTTTCCGAGACCGTTCCATCTGTGTCGATTGACCTTGAAGAGGGATTAAGCCGTGTGATGGGGGATAAAAAGATCTATATTCAGTTTCTCGATGAGTTTTTTTCCGAAAGTGTTGTGTTTATGAGAAACCTCGAAAAGAGTGTTATCAAAGAAGATTTTGAAACGGCAAAGATCCTGACTCATTCAATCAAGGGAACCGCGGCCAACCTTGCGATCAAAAAGGTAGCGGAAAAAGCGGCCGTCCTTGAAAAAGTGATCGGTGAAGAGAAAAACAAACAGGTAAAACTTGCCTGTGCCGAGTTAGACTATGAGTTGGAAGTCTTCGGACAAACCCTCTCGAAACTCAAACGGCGTTTTAAAGAAGCGGAGAAAACCGACAATAGCGCGTCTGAAAGAGACACAGATCAACCGGATCAACAGGCCTTATACAGGAACCTGTATGAAGAGATTCTGAATTATAATCCCGAAGCGTTATACCTTATCACCGAGATAAAAAAACAGGATGAGGAGCATCATGATGTGCTGAATAAGGTAAAGAATGAACTCGATCAATTTGAATTTGATAAAGCGGCTGACTACATGAAAACGTACCTGTTAAATGAACGATCCGCAACGAAAGGAAATGAGGATGACTGAAAAAAGACATATCATCATGATCGTCGATGATGAACCACTCAATCTGAAATTACTCTCGGGATTACTGAGAGATGATTATACGCTTATCGCCGCCAATTCGGGTAAAAAGGCACTGAAGATCATTCATTCGGGAAAGATCCCGGATCTGATCCTACTGGATATCATGATGCCTGAAATAGACGGTTATGAGGTCTGCAGGGCCTTGAAGGATAACGAAAAGACAAAAGACATTCCGATTATCTTTATCTCGGCCATGAATGAGGCGGATGATGAGGAAAAGGGACTATCCTACGGTGCGGTTGATTATATCCGGAAACCCTTTGTGCCTTCAATCGTACGCGCACGAGTCAATACACATCTGAGATTGAGCGATTCACTGTCAGAATTGAAACGCCTTTACAAATACGCACTTGAATCGAATCCATTGACCGGTCTTCCGGGCAACAATGCTATTATGATGAGGGTCAATACCGCTCTATCAAACAAAGAACCTGTCTGTGTACTCTATCTCGATCTGGACAATTTCAAGGCGTACAACGATAAGTACGGATTCGCAATGGGGGATAAGATCATCCTGTTTACCGCAGAACTGCTCAGCCAACAGATGGAAACCGTTTCAAAGTCTTTTCTAGCACATATAGGAGGCGATGATTTCTTTGCCCTCATACCTTCGGACGACTATGTTAATTTTGTTGAGAATTTTATAAGAGAATTCGACAATCAGGTAAAACAGTTTTATTCGTTCGAAGATATCCGGAAAGGAAAGATCGTGTCGATTAATCGATCAGGTGAAAAACAGGAATTTCCCATTATCACCATCAGTATCGCCTGTGTCGATCTGAAAGAAACCAGCTATACAAGATATCTTGAAGTTAACGATGCCTGTACTGCATTAAAGAAACTGGCAAAACAACAAGGCGGCAGCAGTTATTTTTCTGATCGAAGACGATAGCACAACTGAAAGGTTGCTTTCCCCTATGTACAATTTCTTGTTTTCTTCTTTCACAAAATGTTCTTTTCAATTCATTATCAGTGCCAATAACTAATGTTACCATCTCCTAATTTTAACGGTTTTATAGTTGTTTGATGTTATAATCTTCATGTTGAAGAAAGTTAAACATTTTGATTAAGGAGGGGAATAATGACACTTTCTAAAAAGATGTTCTTGAGTTTTGGGATCGTCATCGTCTTATTCGTCGTGTTGTTGTTGTTATCAATATTTTCTGGAAAGAAAATAACGGAAGAAGGGATCAAAATTGACGGAAAACTGGCGACTTCTCAGGATGAGATGAACAATTTCTATGAAATTTCCGACTTTTCCGATTCCATCAATGAGATGCTGCTGATCGTCCTGAGTCTCGGCTATGCGAATACCGTCGATTCGGAAGCCAATCTGATGGAACAGTTTAATCAGTATTATTCGCAGACAGAGACAAAAGCAAAGGAATTGGAAGTTTATGACTTGCTGGTGGAAGATTTCAATGAAATCAGAGGCCAGGTAGATTCGGTTCATCTCAACAAGGTTGATGAATTGAATTACAACGAAGAATTGACAAATTTAAAAAACAAGCAGAGCGAACATCAGCGTGAGCTTTATATGACCAGTGATGAGAAAGACACCCTGCTCAAGGTTTCCACGGCAAAGATCAAGGGATTTAAAAAATCGTTTGAAGGCATCAAGACGCTTTATCAAGATAAAAATGATTTTTCCGATGCGGATTTTGAAGAAATACGGAGGCGATTAAACGATGAAGCCTTACTGAAGAATTTCAAGCTGCTTGAAATAGAGGAACTCTGGACCGAGGAAGTCCTCGGAATGGGCGTGGATCTCAAGAATTTCCTCAGCCTTATTCTGAACACACGGACACTTATCATGAATCCAAAAGACGCGGATGAAAATATAGAGGTGGCAGTCAAACTTCAAAAGAATATAAACAGTTTTATAGACCTTCAGACAAAATACGGTTTTGGCATCATCGATGCGGTATCTGCCGTCTTGATGAAGGAATCTCTGACTATTTATCTCGAACAGCTGACTCAGTATAATGAGCTGCAGGACAAGGAAACTGAACTGTCTCAGATGCAGCAGAGTATCGACGATGAAGTTGAGTACATCAGCTTTTCCATGAGTTTCTCAAACGAAATGGCGTTGGAGATCATCAACTTGGAAGTCAATGAGACTATTGTCAATATCAAAGGCAAGCTCGACGGCATCAGTCAGGAAAAGATGGTCCTGCTGAATGAAAGTATCTCTCAGGCTAAAGCGGCCGGCGAAAATAGTATAGAGATCATTTCCGAAAGCAACAGGACTCAACTCGTAATCGTTGTCCTGTCTATTGCGTTGAGTATTGTGATCATCTTCTTCTTCAGAAGAACGATCAGAAAGTCGATGAAATCGCTGACTGCGAGGACAGACAGGGTTAAGGAGCTTGATCTTTCCGTAGAATTTGATGAGAAAATAGGGAATGATGAACTTGGTATCGCACAGCAAGCCCTTCGTGAGATCGTAACTTCCATGAGGGGAACTTTGATCAACGTGAAGGAATCCATGTCGAGTGTTCGAGGAACTACGTCCGAATTAGAAGTCATCTCAGGAGAATCGCGTGCAATATCGGATGAGCTGAAGCAGATTTCCGATAAAACGGATCAGAACGTCCAGGATACATCCGCCGCGATAGAGGAGGTCAGTTCCGGTATAGAAGAAGTGGCCGCATCGGCGAAAAATGTTTCGGACATTTCGCGTGAACTGTATGAACAGACCTCCCAAACCACTGAATCGGCGAAGGCCGGCGAACTCGAATTGACCAAGGTTACCGAGATCGTTAAGGAAGCGGAACATCAGGCCTCGGAAACTTCGCGATACGTGGGAATTCTCCAGGAACAGGCGAAACACGTCGGCGAGATAGTCGAGACCATTTCCAGCATTTCCGAACAGACCAACCTCCTTGCACTCAACGCTGCGATAGAAGCGGCGAGAGCCGGTGAAGCGGGAAAAGGCTTTGCCGTTGTTGCGGATGAAATCAGAAAACTTGCCGAAGAGAGTAAAAAGGCAACAGAGGATATTGCAAAACGACTGAAAGAAATAGGAACCGGCGTGCGATCGGTAAATACGGCTTCGGACAAGACACTTGGCATTGTCAACAACATGAACGACACGGCACAGTCGGCGATGGTTCAGTTCAATCAGATTTCCGCCAACCTGACAGGCGTCCTTGGTTCCGTGGAAAATCTCAGCAATACGGCGGAAGAGCAGAGTGCCGCCGCCGATGAGATAGCCGGTGCGATGGATCAATCGGCACAATCGATGGTCCATGCCGCTTCACAGATAGAACAGCTTGTGAAACAGGTGGAAAAACAGATGCATTCCGTTGATGTCCTCTCCGATTCAACGGATCAGTTATCAAGACTTGCCGATGAATTGAATGAAGAAATAGACAGATTTACCGTATAATCATCGGTTATAGACCGGATGAAACCTCCCTTCCGGCGTATCAACACAAAAGCCTCCATTCAGGAGGCTTTTGTGTTTTTACAGCCCTTCTTCCCACAGTCTTTCGAAATGGGAGCGAAACGGTTCGAGAAGGGAATGATCCGTGGTTCGGAACAGAAACTCATCGTTTTTATTCTGTGCGGCGGCGGTGTAATTATAGGAACCGGTCAGAAGTATCCGGTCGTCCACGATGATGAATTTTTCATGCAACAGACCGCTGCAACCATCTAACCGAATGTCCGCATACCGTGACAGTTCTTCGATATCGCTGTAGATGCTGCTGAGATTCCACTCTCTGTCGGCCACGATACGAATTTTCACGCCTTTGGAAGACAGGATCTTGAGATAATGGGCAATTCGATTATCAGTGAAGGCAAACATGGCGATTTCCACACTTTCTTTCGCTCCCGATAAGGCCGTCAGGATCATCTCAAGACAGTCTTCTTCGGGAGAAAATTTGACAAGATGGCTTTCAACAGGCGTTCTTAGTGTCTTAAAGTCCCCGTTGAAACACTGTTCAAAATGCCTTTTAAATTCACTTATCAGGGGCTGATCGTTGGTGATGATGACGTTGTTTTCATGGTTTTCAAGACTCGTTGGCGTGAGGTTTGTAGATCCGAACCAGAGCTTACGACCATCTGCTATTATGTATTTGTTGTGCATCAGTCCGTCTTTATCGTAGATAACCGAAGCAGATTCCATAAAAACGGGATTGTCATCGTCCGTACAGATACGTACCCTGACACCGTTCGATTGTTTTGTTTCGAGCAGTGAAATAACCTCTTCATCAGAGATGTCGTAAACGCAGAGATCAAGGCTCTGAGAGGCCTGCTCTATAAAATTCAGGGTGACGGAACGCAGGTTATCTTCCTTAAAATAACAGAGATAAAAGGATTGCGTGCACGAAGAGAAGATGAAGATCAGAAAAATTATGGGAATAAAAAAAAGAAAAGGACGCATCGTCATCGCCCACTTTTTTAAAGGTTATGTAATTGGCGTGCCCGGGGCGATTTGAACGCCCAGCCTCCACATCCGCAGTGTGACGCTCTATCCAATTGAGCTACGGGCACGAACAAAGCGAATGGCGGAGAAGGAGGGATTCGAACCCTCGGAGAACATAAGTCCTCACTTGCTTAGCAGGCAAGCGCCTTCGGCCACTCGGCCACCTCTCCGTTTCAAGCAACGGTAGTATACCATACCACAGTTTGAAATTCAAGCCTTTGTGCGTCGATTTGATCTGTAAACATTTCTTGAACTGATTTGATTTGTTGTTTGTCTTTTTTTACATCGACAGACCGTCTGCTCAAATGTAAATCAGTCGATTCAACCTCTCGCAGAAACTGTCGAGGTCTTCGGAATCCAGGTCGAATCTTTCCATCTCCTCATATCTCCGTCCCCAGATGATCTGTCGTTTGGCATAGTGACGGGTGTTTTTTTTCAACGAGTCGATATAATCCGCCTTTGAATCGTAAACACCGTTGAGGTAATCGATCGTCTCCCTGTAGCCGATGGCCTTCATCGACTGAAGATCTGACGTATATCCCTTCATCAGTTCACTCGTTTCCTCTATCAGCCCCATTTCTATCATCTGATCCACACGCCTGTTGATCCGGTCGTAGATCACGGAGCGCTCTCTTGATAAATAGATCAGGACAAAACGCTCATCCGGAAGTCGCTCCCGGCCCATTTCCGAAAACTTTCTTCCGGTCTTGTAATAGACCTCAAGGGCCCTTATCTTTCGTTTTAAATCGTTCGGATGAATCTTTGCAGCCGCGACGGGATCGATGCGGCTGAGGGTATCCATCAGGATACCGGGAGTCTCCGACTCTTTTACTTCGAGCTCTCTTCGCAATTTCTCATCCCTCGTAACCCCTTCAAACAGCCCATATCTCAGGATATCCATATACAGCCCGGTCCCCCCCACAAAAAGGGGAACCCTGTTCCTAGCCTTCACGGTTTCTATCTTATTCAACGCATCCTGTCTGTACTGGTTGACATCATAAGATTCATCGGGATAGACGATATCGATCAGATGATGGGGATAGTGCGCAAGTTCTTCGGGAAGGGGTTTTGCGGTTCCGATGTTCATCTTTTTATAGATCTGCATGGAATCCATGGAACAGATTTCTATGTTTAGTTTATCGTAGAGCGACATGACGATGGCCGTCTTTCCGGAGGCCGTTGGCGCATAAAGAACGGGTATTTTAGGCTCGTTCATTCCGTTTACGCCTCGATGATTCCGTACATCACTCCGCTTGTCCTGCTACCTCTGATCTCATCGGTCCGGATATCCTTGAAAAGAGAATCTCTCGAAAGGGCCTTTAAGATCACTTTTTTTCGTGCGACACGCCTCATCTCATCCACGTCTTCCTGGCTGAGGCGGTCATAAACGGCAAAGGGTCTGAGCGGGTTGAATCCGGATGAAGTCATGACCGGATTATCAAACATCGGATCACAGTAACAGTAATCACAGGCGTTTTCCGGCTGTTTCCGTATCCATGTTTTATAGTCGGCGTTGATCAGTTCTATCCTTTTAAAACTCTCGTTGACCCAGGCGGACTGGTCGACATAACTCCGCATGCCGTATTTTACTATGGTATAGATATGTCTTGAGCCTTCCACACCGATGACCTTTCCGGAATCCAGGTGTGCGGCCATCAGGATGGCTTCACTCCCAAGGCCGAGCGTGAGATCGTAAATCAGTTCATCCCCTCTCAGATCAAGGATTTCGATCAGATGATCACACTGATTGTGCCTCAGATTTCTCATCCGCATCTTGGAACTCGCCGGATGAAAGAAGAATTCTCCTGAATTTTCCGCATCGGCCTCCCCCCATCTGATCCGCATCGTATCCTTCTCGATCACATAATAAAAATCAAGGGGATTGGCCTTTACATAACGGTTGAAGCTCCGTCTTGACACGTACTTTGAATTCAGTTCCTTCGCAAGCTCTATGGCCTTCAGAACTTCTTCTTTCTTAGGCTTAATGGATGTGGTAACAACGAAGCGCTCATGGTTGAAAGTTCTGATATTTTCGGGGATGTTATTCGTCATATTCATCTACTCGTTTTTTTAACCTCTCAAATTCTTCTATTTTCTGATTCAGTATTTCCTTTTTTTCATCGTATTCTTGTTTTACTTTTGAATAGTCTTCCCTTACCCCTTCATATTCGATAAAGACCGTGATATTCAAATAGATAAGCCACATGGCGAGAATGATTACAATCAGCCAGTACAGAAAACTAAAAGACCTTTTTCTGTCTTTTCCGGATCTATTCACTTTCCGTCCCGCGGGAATGAGCCGGGGACCTTTCTGTTCCTGCTCTATTTCTTTAGGATAAATCAATCATATCATTCCGTCTTTTCAGGATAATAAAGTGTCTCGGCCGAACGAGCCTTATCCTGATCGTTTAAGGTTACCTCGATATCGATATCATCTTCGTCCTCACGTTCCGGCACCCTCAGATAGATATTTGAAGTGTAATTGTTCCCGGGAACGATCAAATAATACTCCTGATTTTTCGTTGGCGTGGTCGTCAACGAATAGGATGAAACGGAAAAATCAGTTTCCCCGATAAAGATAGAATCAAAGAACGACAGGGTCCAGACCTGCCCGGGTTCAAGGGTGGCATCCGTATTAAAGTCCGTATCTTCAATTCTTCCATAGACAACACAGGACTCATCCTGTATCAGTGAAATACTGTTGATGAACCCCTGCTGCAAGGCAATCGGCTGCGACAGGCCCTCCACTTCGGCAAGTGTGGGGATATATTCCAGATTCAGCAGTACAAACAAGGTCGACTGCCCTTTCGGAAGGGATAACGATGATTTGTTTTTGTACTGATTGGTCAACTCCTTGATGGGAACACTGAGCGTCAGACCGGAATTCGGTATGACAAGGGAAACATCCGTTGCTTCCGTTGTTTCATCATCTTCGTCGTAAACCAAATAAACAGCGGTTGCGTTCGCATCAAACGTCAGTCTCACGGACGGATTTGAGATGGTTTGATCATCATCATTCTCATTTTCAAAATCGAACTGGGCCACATTGTTCTGCTGTATGACCTGCAAGAAAGTCTGGAAGGAATTGATCCTCACATCCGGTCTGAGATCGATGGAATAGATGGTATTGACCGTGTCTTCTTTCAACACCGTACTTCCCGACAAGAGTTCTACCTTTTTGAGAATGACATCAACCGAAACGAGACGATGTGCCTCAAGATTCAGTTTATTATAATTCAAATAAACGGCGAGCCTCGATGAGGAGCCTCCAATCGGTGGAAAAAAATACTCCATCACAAAACAACCCGACAACAGAAACATCAGAACTATCGTTGATACAAACACCGCTGTTTTCTTCAATTCAATACCTCTTCATTCTTTATCCGTTAGCTGTTAATTCCTTAAAATCTGTATAGATGTTTAAAGCCTTATCAAGAGACGTCAGCTTGAACAATCTGCTCAATGTCTCGTTCATGCCACAAATGGCGAGTCTTCCACCGTTGAGTTTGCACCTTTTATGAAGACTCACGATAACGCCAAGTCCGGAACTGTCGATGTATTCCATTCTTGAAAAATCAAGTGCAATATTAATGCTACCTTTTGAAAGAAGCTCGTCAACGATCTGTTTTTTGAATTCATTTGCGTTTCCCATATCCAGTTCGCCACTCATTTCCACTACTGCCCAGTTGGCTTCATCTTTCCAGTTCAACATTTTTTCACCTCTTTAAATTGTGAATAGTCTCTTTGTGTACAGCTAATCTATGGGGCCTCTATTCAGAAGCCCCGAAAGACTTTTGAAACAAGCCTCATTCTTCCACAATGATCCTTTCGACAGACATGATCTCATCGTCGTCTCCGAGATCGGCCACTTTGACTCCCCTGGTCACCCTTCCCATGACGCGAATATCGGAAGCGGAGAATCTGATGGTATAACCGTTTCTCGTCACCATGATGACTTCATCGTTATCTTCAACGGCAATGACCGTTACGACTTCACCAAGAGCCGCTGCCCAGGCCATATTCTTGATTCCGACACCACCGCGTGACTGTAATCGGTAATCGTTGATGTCCGTTCGCTTCCCATGACCGTTCTTGGTTATGGTGAGGATGGAAAGCCCCTCCTCTTTGTTATCTATCAACGACAACGAGACGAGTTTATCCCCTTTCTTGAGGTTGATGGCCTTGACCCCCTGCGTGTTGCGGCCCATTTCCCTGACCTCGCTGACCGGAATCTTTATCGACATTCCACGGCAGGTTCCGATAAAGATGTTCGTGTTTTCCGGTGCCGATTTCTGAAGGACACATTCCACGACTTCATCCTCCTCTTCGAGTTTGATTCCGATGATACCGGAAGTACCGGTATTCTTAAACTCGGCGAGTGAAGTTCTCTTTATTCTACCATTTTTTGTCAGGAAGATTATATCTTCATTCTCATTAAAATCTCTTCCGATTTGTAAAACGCTCTTTACAATTTCTCCCTCTGTGAGGTTGATATAGGACATGATGTGTTTTCCCTTGGTCCCTTTTGAGGCGTTTTCTATCTCATAATTCTTCAGGACATAGGCCTTTCCCCTGGAAGTGATGAACATGGTGTTGGAAAGTCTTGTCGTCACCATGATATGTCTCGCGAAATCCTCTTCCCTGGTCCTGATCCCCATTGCACCTCTTCCACCACGATTCTGTGTTCGATAACTGTCAAGATCGGTGACAAGCGTGTACCCCCTGCTCGTGAGGGTGATAACGATATCGTCATCCTCTACGAGATCTTCGATATCGACACTGTCCACACCGGCCTTCATGATGACGGTCTTTCTCGGGGTGTTGTATTTCCCCTTCACTTCGAGAAGCAATTCCTTGATCTTTTCATCCATCTTTTTCGGATCTTCAAGGAGCTCCTTTAATCCTTTGATCTTTATGTTTAACTCCTTCAGTTCATCGAGAAGCTTCTTGGTTTCCATAGAGGTAAGCGCGCCAAACGTGAGGGCAAGAATGGCCTTTGCCTGTTCCTCCGAAATCTCCAGGGTTTCCATGAGATTTTTAGCGGCATCCGCCCTGTCTTCCGAATGTCTGATGATATCCATCGTCGTATCGAGGGAACGGATCGCGGTGATCAATCCTTCGATGATATGCGCCCTTTTGCTTGCCGCTTCGAGCTCGTATTCCGTTTTTCTCTTAATGACTTCTCTTCTGTGATTGACATATGAAGTAAGAATCTGCTTGAGATTCATGACTTTCGGTTTTCGCTTTTCATCGATGACAAGCATCTTGACCGGAAAAGTCGTTCTGAGTTCGGAATGCTTGAGTATATGGTTGAGTACCACCCTTGCGTTGGTACCTCTCGCAATTTCAACGACAATCCGCATCCCTTTTCGGTCTGATTCGTCTCTGATGTCACGGATCATCTTCTTTTCCTGTTTTTTGAAGTACTCGGCGATCTTCTGAATCATAGCCGCCTTGCAAACCGTATAAGGAATCTCCGTGATGATGATCCGACTCTCTTCGAGTTCATAGACCCCTTCTACGGGAATCGAACCGGTCCCGTGCTCATAAACCTGATCGAGAATGGCATCCCCCATGATGATACCACCGGTCGGAAAATCCGGTCCTTTGATATATTTCTGAAGCCCCCTTATCGTTATCTCCGGTTCATCGATGAGGGCACAGATCCCGTCTACGAGTTCACCGAGATTATGCGGCGGTATATTCGTTGCCATTCCAACAGCTATACCGGATGCACCGTTTAAAAGCAGGTTTGGAATACCGGCCGGAAGTACGGCAGGCTCCTGAAGGGTTTCGTCAAAATTTGGTCTGAAATCCACCGTATTTTTATCCAGATCTTCCAGCATTTCCTCGGCTATTTTAGCCAATCTCGCTTCCGTATATCGCGGAGCCGCTGCCGGATCACGGTCTATAGACCCAAAGTTTCCCTGCGGATCGATCAGTGGTTCTCTGAGGTTGAAATCCTGTGCCATACGAACCAGTGCATCGTAAATAGCGGCATCACCGTGTGGATGATATTTACCCATGACCTCACCGATGATTCTGGCGCTCTTTTTATGTGGGGAAGAATACCAGTTTCTGAGCTCTCTCATTCCGTAGAGTATTCTTCTCTGAACGGGTTTTAATCCGTCTCTGACATCCGGTATAGCCCTTCCGACTATAACGGACATCGAATAGTTTATATATGATTCTGACATTTCCTCATGGAAAGGTCTGTCAAAGATCCTCTCTTCGAGAGGTCTCGGTTGGTTCTTGTCGTTATCCTTTTTTGCCATTAATCTTTTCCTCCGAATCCATAATCGCCTGATGTGTTCTCCAGGCCACAAACGATTTGCCTGTTCTTAAAAAGAACAGGCATTCATTATTTTTTTCTGATCATGATTTATGATATTTTTGCTCCTGGGTTGATCGGACCATCCGTGGTGAGCAGTCTGAAGTTCTCCCCATCTTTCGCCGCGAGAAGCATTCCATTTGACTGAACGCCCATCAGTTTGGCCGGTTTAAGATTTGCGACCACGATGATCTTTTTACCGATAAGTTCTTCAGCCGTATAATGCTGTGAGATTCCCGCAACGATCTGCCTGTTTTCCCCTTCGTTCAGGTTCAGCTGAAGTCTCATCAGCTTCTTTGATTTTGGTACCGGTTCGGCCTCCACAACCTCCGCTACTCTGAGCTGAATCTTTGTGAAGTCATCAAAACCGATCAGCTGAACGCCTTCTATCTCTTCTTCCTTCTTTTCCTCTTCTTTTTTCTCAGACACCTGGACTTCCGCATCGGGATCTTTCATGACGATGACCTTTTCAATCTTCTCGGGATCCAGCCTCGGGAATATCGGTTTTTCTTTGATAACCGTGCTTCCCGGTTTGAGCAATCCCCATTTGATCTCTTCAAAAGTAGCCGCTTCCCAGGTACCCTCTATGCCGAGTCTTCTGAATATCTCCAGTGAGGTATCCTTCATGATGGGTTTCAGGAAAAGGGCGATGTTTCTGAGGATGTCCGAGAGATTGTAAAGAACGGTAGCCAGTCTTTCTCTCTTACCTTCTTCTTTGGCCAACTTCCAGGGCTGTGTGAGATCGATATATTTGTTTGCGAAGCCTATCAATGTCCAGATGGCTTCTATGGCCTGAGTGAATTTATAATTGTCCATGTTGTTCAGGTAATCTGTCAGGGTATTTTCAAGGAGATTCTTCAGCTGTATGTCCGGCACTTCGGTCTCTTCAAGCGGCTGCGGAATGATTCCGTTAAAATTCTGATTGATCATGGCCGTTGTTCTGTGCAGCAGATTACCGAGATCGTTTGCAAGGTCGGAATTGATTCTGCCGATCAGATTGTCTTCATTGAAATCTCCGTCCCTCCCAAAATTGATGTCTCTCAGAAGATAATAGACCACGGCATCCTTTCCGTAGGCATTCACGAGTAATCTCGGATCAATGGCATTTCCCTTTGATTTGCTGATCTTCTCTCCGTTGACGGTCAGCCAACCATGGGCAAAAACCTTTTTCGGAAGCGGGAGGTCCAGCGACATGAGGATCGCCGGCCAGATGATGGAATGGAAGCGGTTGATCTCCTTTCCGATCAGATGAAGATCGGCGGGCCAGTATTTTTTAAACAGCTCATCACCTTCCGTGCTGTATCCGAGTGCGGTGATGTAATTCAGAAGGGCATCCACCCAGACGTACAGAACATGTTCGGGATCATTGGGAAGCGGAATTCCCCAGTCAAAGGAGGTCCTTGAGATACTGAGATCGCGCAGTCCGCCTCTGATGATCTGAAGCATTTCGTTTCTTCTGAAGGAAGGTTCGGAAAAGTCCGGATTTCCTTCGAAGAGTTTCATGAGTCTGTCCTGATATTTTGACAGTTTGAAAAAGTAATTTTCCTCAGAAAACCATTTGAGTTCCCGGTTACAATCCGGACAGAATTTCTTTCCGTCTCGCTTGACGGCGTCCTCTTCCGTACAGAAAGCCTCGTCATGAATACAGTAAAGTCCTTCGTACTTTCCCTTGTATATATCGCCGTTGTCCACGAGTTTCCGGACGATTGCGCGTACAACATCTTCATGCCTCTTCTGGGTGGTTCTGATGAAATCATCATTAGAGATTTCAAGTTCCTTCCAGAGACTGATGAATTTAGCCGCCTGCTCGTCACAGAATTCCTGCGGTTTCTTTCCCTGCGCCTTCGCGTATTCGAGTACCTTCTGACCATGTTCATCGGTGCCTGTCAGATAATAAACATCGTATCCGCAGAATCTTCTGTATCTTGCGATGATATCGGCGACGATGGTTGAATATGCCGAACCTATATGAGGCGCATCCGTTGCGTAATATATAGGGGTTGTTACATAAAAAGTTTTTGAATTCATTGAAGCCCTCCAAACCTTAACCAGTCTTTTTTGTGTATTTGTAAAAACAATACCACATGTTATATTATACCATATGCGGCAATTTTCAAAATCTGTCGCAACACATGACTATAAAGGGGGAGAATCATGTCAAGAATAATGGGAATTCTGCAGTATGCACTTGCAAGGGAAGAGGATGGAAGGTCCTTTTATCTTTCTCAGATCGATAAGGTGAAGGACAAAGAGATCAAACGGTTATTTGAATATCTTGCCGAAATGGAAAGTGATCATGTCGATTATATTGCCTCACTGATAGAAGCGGCAACGGGGGAAAAGGGGATTACAAAAGAAGATATACTTCCGGATGAAGACAGTTATTTCAAAACAAGAGAAAAAACGGAACTACCGGCCGGAAGACATGCGGAACTCGCCTCGGATATCTCTATTCTGAGAATGGCTTATCTGATCGAACATGATTTCATGGAATTCTATCAGAAGGCAGCGGATGAAACGGCGGATGAAGGGGCAAAATTTGTCTTTAACCATCTGAGTGCCTGGGAAAAGGGACACAGGGACATGATTCTGGAACTGTATGATGAGAGGATGAAGGCCTACTGGGATTAATCGTTCAGTACTAAAACAAATGCAAAAAATATCAGTGGGATTTTTTCGATTGTGAAAGTTTAACGATCGGATACCCGGAATAACGATAAAACACTTTCTTAAGAATGGTTAATTTTACTTGAAAGTTGCTTAATGAATTCAATAACGATATAATTGGGATGGACGGAGAGACCGTCCATCTTTTATTTAACTACAAAATGACGGGGGAGGTTTTTTTGTGGCAACCATATCGAGATTTGGACAGGATGTAATGAACAGAGAAAATCCTATCTTTTCGCAATTCAGGGTAACGATAGAAACACCGTTTTACGGAAACAACGTGGTGAACGTCAATTCACTGAGAGAGGCCTATGAACTGGCAAAGAACTCACCGGGAACGATAGTGACGGACGTAAAGATTTTTGAGCCTGAGAAACTGGGACTTGATCCGGATTCAAGGGTTCTTTTGTTTAATGACGGAGCGGTAAAGGGAAGATGTGCGGCCGCGAGACGAATAGCCGGCAGTCCCGGCGTGGACGACGAGGAATACGCGGCGAAGCTGAGAGAAGCCATCTACCACACACGGACGAGAAAGATGTATCATGCACAGGCCTACATCGGACTACATGAAGACTTCATGGTCAGAGCACATCTGCTGGTTCCGGAGGGACATGAAAACATCCTTTACAACTGGCTGCTGAACTTTCAGCCGATCAACGAAAACTATGTGGAAATGTACAGAAAATCGAGGGTCTTTAAGAACGACGGAGATATCTTTGTCTTTTCGGATCCCGAATGGAAACATGAAGAACATCCGCTGGGTCTCACCTTCTTTGACTCGGAGCACAACTGCAGCGCCATCCTCGGCATGAGATACTTTGGTGAATTCAAGAAGGGAACATTGACACTCGCATGGGGCTGTGCAAACAGAAACGGTTACGCCTCGTGTCATGGCGGGCAGAAACGATACAATCTCAAGGATGGCAGAAAATTTGTCCTCGGTGTCTTTGGCCTGTCCGGTTCGGGAAAATCCACGATCACGCATGCCAAACATTCCGATAAATACGACATCACCGTCCTGC
Source organism: Thermotogae bacterium (assembly GCA_036743375.1). Taxonomy (GTDB): domain Bacteria; phylum Thermotogota; class Thermotogae; order MWEM01; family MWEM01; genus DAINPP01. The sequence goes on from DAINPP010000030.1 coordinate 33,955, forward strand.
ACGATGATGCCTTTATCATCTCCGCCGAGAATGGGTCATCCGTTGCCCTGGAGCCTTCGTACTTTGACAAGACCGCCGATTACCCGGTAGATTCACCGGATAATGATTACCTGCTTTCCGTTCAGAACAACGCGGCCATCAAGGACAAGGACGGGAGAATCGTCATCATCACGGAAGACATGCGGAACGGAAACGGCAGAGCCATCAAGTCAAAGCTCTGGTCTCCGAACAGGGTGGACAAGATAGATGAACCGGTCAACGCCATCGTCTGGCTGATGAAAGACCCGACCATGCCGCCGGTTATCAAAGTGACAAATGCGGAGCTCGCCGCCACACTCGGCGCTACGCTGGCAACCAAGAGAACATCGGCAGAACGCCTCGCTCCCGGAGTCGATCCGGATGCCCTCGTCATCGAACCGTATGCCAACCCGTTCAGAACCTATCATCTCGAAGACGATTACAAAAGATTCAGAGATCTGTTCGACAAGATGAACGTGGACTGCTACATCTTTAACACGGGATACTTCAAGTGGAAAAAGGTCACCAAGGAAGTGACGCTTGAAACACTTGAAAAGATCATAGAGGGGACCGGAGTATTTAAAAAATGGGCGTGTTTTGATCACTTTGAAATCATGGATATCGAAGGTTATGTACCCGATTTTAACGACGAAGAGTACAAAGCGACCTTCATCAACCGTATGAATGACAGGATCAACTTCCTTGAGAAAAAGAATCTCGCGGCGGGAAACCTGAACTCCCTGCCGGAAGAGGCAATCGAATCTCTCAGGAGTGTCATCGCCTGTTTGGAAGAGAAATAA
>DAINPP010000031.1:0-1467 GCA_036743375.1 Thermotogae bacterium
ATTCATCCCTTGAAAAAACGATCAGTTTTTTCGGTTTATGATTTTCAAAAACATATTTCGTAAAGGCCTTTCCAAATGTACCGGTTCCCCCGGTAACCAGAATCGTTTTTCCGTCAATTATACTCATCACATCAGTCTCCTTTTTCTATTCTGTTCTATTATCTAACTTTTTTAAAATATAATTTTTTATTTTCTGAGCACTTAAAATAGCTTTTTCAACGTCGATAACCTCTAATTCAATATGATATGGATATCTCACATTTATTGAATACTCTGTAAGCTCGATACAATCTTTCATGATTTTATTAAAATCAGAATCAATTGAATGACACTTGCTATAAAGAATAGTTAAATCATGAGTCCTTATAATTCTTAATTTGTTCCTCACTAAATATGCTTTTAAAAATTTCTCAGCACTTTGCTGGCAATGGTAACAGATGATCTCTACAGGCATTGGAATCATTGATTGTAAAAATATTGCTGAATTTAAATCCAACTCAGCAATTTCTATCCACTCAAGATATTCTGGCTTCTGCATCATATAATAAAACTCCATTTTTAAAGATTTCCTGCTCAAAAGAGTTTTGAATTTTTGCTCTTTTAAAAAACTCCTCATCTCTAAATATTATCAAATCTATGGGAATATCTACTTTATTGATTGTAGCAAATCTTATTTCTCTCAACAAATCAATTTTTCTCTTCTTTTTGTCAGAAATAATACAAATATCAAAATCACTTTCTGATGATTCTTTTCCAACAGCATATGAACCAAAGAGATAAATCTTTTTGGGATCTGTTGTTTTTTTTATTTGTTCAAGAACATAATCAAGTTTATCTTTTGTGATTTTGTTCATAGCTTTTTATCATCAGTCTCCTTTTTTCAATTCCTCTATATTATCGGTTTATATCATCAAAAGCTCAAATGAACCTTCGTTCCGTTATTTTCTTCCTCTGTATTTCTGATATCTGCTCGTTGGTTTATCTGGAATGGTGTACACAATCAAGCCACTTTCTATCAGTTTTTTCAGGGCCTTTTTAAAATTCCCATTTGTTTTCTTTATTTTGAGATGTGTTGCAATTTCATCCTTTGATAAATCCTTATCGGATAAAACTAATAAAATTCTCTTTTCAATATCAGACAGATTCTTTTTATCTTGGGCCTCGTCTTGGGCCTCGTCTTGGGCCTCGTCCTGTTTCAAAAAAGCTTCATGTATGCTCAATTCAATCCAGAAATAGGTCCTGTCTTCATCTGTTTCTATTCTCGGAATCGGAGACCCGTTGTTCTTCAGCACTTTAAAAATCTTTGGAATCCCCGTCGAACGGCCTTCTGTCAGTTTCAATTCTTTGAGAAACTCCCCTATTCTTCTATTTCTGTATCTTCGGGATATGATCTTTCCCGATTCTATATCTTTTTGTCTGACAGACTTATCGGGGCCGGGATAATTGAGAATGATGATTCTGTCGGAA
>DAINPP010000031.1:1567-33286 GCA_036743375.1 Thermotogae bacterium
TTGTCTGACAGACTTATCGGGGCCGGGATAATTGAGAATGATGATTCTGTCGGAATAAATTCTGATCTCAATCGGTTCGCGAATCTCATAACTCTTGTGATAAACTGCGTTGACAACAGCTTCTTCTATTGCCTCATACGGATAATTAAAGATTCTGACGGCTTCCGCCTGTCCGGGAATCTTTATAACTTTCTCCTGAAGGATCATATTTGAGATAAATCTCAGTGTTTCCTTAATCTGAAAGTTTAAAGGCCCATGAAAGATCTTTTCCGTGAAGATATCCTCATCGTTCCGGAAGTGTACCAGCTCTATCTGAGCATAGGGAAAAAAGTGATGCGGTTCCTCGTTGAACATCATCAGAGCAATGTTCTTTGGTTTTAAATATTCCGCTGATCCGTCGATCAGGTTCATCTGTTTTCCTATTTCTTCCATGGTTTTTACACCAACATCATCGTACAGTCTGCTTTTTATCTCATATAGAAATTCTCTGACTAATGACATTTTTATATCTGAAATATTCGCATGATGGTTTATTCTGTCATCAAAGGGTATTTTCCCCGCCAGCTCGTACAATTCAACTTTTTCACTCTCTTTTGCCTTCACGGTGTTGGAAAATCTTCTGACGTAGAAAGTCTGTTCTTTTGATTTTGACGTTGAGTGAACCGGACAGCTGTAAGGACGGGTTTGTCCTCCCGGTACCCAGATGATGAGAATATGTTTTCCCTGAAAAACAACGGGTTCTGCAACGGGATAGTAGATTGGTTTTATCTGATTGCACAGGTTCAGTAATTCTTTTTGTATCCCGTCTATGTCATTTTTATCCAATCCGGCAGGTGGTAATAGCGGCCGCCCGTTATTTTCTTCTATTCCGACAACGACATAGCCACCACCCCAATTGTTGATATCGTTGGCAAAGGCGGTTATTGTATGTAAAATGGAATCAGGATTCCATCCTTTTTTAAATTCTATTCTTTCCCATTCGATGGTGTTGCCGTTTATCAGATCATTTATGTTAATCGGGAGCGGCAAAACATCACTTCCTTTCCGAAAACATCTCCTTCAGATAAGCCTCCTCATCCTCTGCCGTCTTCAACTTCCCATCCAGTTTCATCCCAAAAACTTCCCGGATGATTCGCTTGATGGCCTCACCCTGTTTGACGCCAAAATCACGGATGAGCCGTTTCCCGTTGACATGATACAATTTAACCCGTTTCTTTTCCCTGAGGTATTCTTTCAGATGATTCAGACCCGTTTCATTGAGATAAGCCGTCAGATAGCAGATGGCTTCCGGGGAAGCTCCGTCGAGGATGGTATAGATTTCGGAAAAAGGCATCTCCTCTTCAAGTAATCTGGCGATGACTTCCACTTTCTTTGAGAAGGTGTAGATCTCGCTGATGGTCTTTTTGGGAATGCCATATCTTTCTTTGACAAATTCCAGCTGGGACTGGGTATAATATTCGATCAGTACATACAGCAAGCCGTAAAAGCGGTTCAGTTTATAGGTTCCCTCGTAATACACCTCAAACCATCTCAGGGCAGCGGCTATTCTCTCTATTTTTCTCTCGAGTAAGGTGGTGTAGTACGTCTGTTCAAAGAGATGCTTTAGCACATTCAGTTCACCGAGTCTTTTCAGCATGTCAACGGCCTTTTTCTCCTCAAGCATCCGTATGATCTCATAACGGATCCGGCCGCCGCTGATCTTTTCGAGGTATTTGTCCCTCAACGCCTTTTCGAGGTGTTCAAGCGTTCTCTCCTCAAGCTGGAAGCCGTATCGCTGTTCGTATCTGATCCCCCTGAGGATTCGCGTTGCATCATCGATAAAACTCGTGTTGTACAGGATCTTCACCGTTCCCGTATCGATGTCCTTCCGGCTTCCGAAGTAGTCGATGAGCCGGCCGAAAGAATTCTTGTTGAGTGCGATGGCCAGGGCATTTATCGTGAAATCCCTCCTGTAGAGATCCTTCTTCAGATGGGCCTGATCCACCGAAGGAAGGGCGCCGGGATATTCATAATACTCACTCCTCGCCGTTGCAAAATCGATTTCGATATCTTCTTCGAGAAAATAGACCTTGGCCGTGAGGAATTTCTGATGAATCTCCGCCTTGACCTGCTTCAGGCTCATGATCAACTTGGTGAATTCGACGGCGTTCCCCTCAACGACGATATCTATATCCAGATTCGGCCTCTCAAGCAGCAAGTCCCTGACAAAGCCTCCGACGATGTATATTCTGTAATCATGTTGTTGTGCAATTTCTCCAAGTTCCTCGAAGAACCGGTACATCTCGAGGCTGAGGGTTCTCATCATCAGTCTCTTGACATTCTCATCGCGTAGATCCTCCGAGATATTGATCTTCGCACTCTTCTCATGATGATAGACCTCACGAATGACATCCGTCCGCGTGATGAGCCCCACCATCATCCCGTCGCGGATGACCGGTATCCTTCCGATCCCGTTCTCTATCATCTTCTCCTTGACCAGCTCCACCGATTCCTCCGCATCCGATACGATCAGGTTGGTCGACATGATGCTCTTGACCGGATGAGTTCCGAGATGATGATCCATCGCCTTCTGAACATCCCGTCGAACAACAATTCCCGCCAGTTTGTTTTCCTCAACAATCGGTATCCCGCCATAACCGGTCAGTTTCATGATCTTATAGGCCCGTTTGATATCCATATTGGCACGCATCGTTTTTACGGGAAAACTCATGATATCCTCCGCACGGACAGCCGGCTTGATGAACTCCTTCAAGGCATTCATCACCTTATCGCAGGCCTCCTCAAGGGAATAATCGATCAATTTTGCGGCGGCCGCCCGTTTGTGGCCACCTCCTCTGAGTTTCCCCATCATCTCCCCGAGGTTGACATCCGGTGAGATCGTCCTTCCGACGATATAGGTCTTTTTCCCCATCCTCACGATGGAAATAAACGTATCGTACCCTTTTGAAAGCCATATCTTACTCGTGATCAGATTCAGTCCACCGACAAAACCCTCTATCTCACATTTCCCAATGGCTATCTCCGCCTGATTAATGCTGAGAATCTCTGTATCCCTTTCGAGTCTCTTCATGATCTCAAGCTGTTCATCCGTCATATCCGCCTTCACAAATGCCGAAACGACATCGATATTCGCCCCGCATTCTATCAGATAGGCCGCCGCCTTCATATCCCTCGGCGTCGTCGAGGAAAAGAGAAAATTCCCCGTATCCTCATATATGCCAATAGCGAGTAGCGTACTTTCTTCCCGGTCGATCTTGATATGTTTTTCCTTCAGCAGCTCGGTAACGATCGTCGTGGCGGACCCGATCTCCTCCAGCGAAAGATGCGCCAGTTCATGATTGGGGAAGATCTGAGATTTTTCCACCGGATGATGATCGTATATCCTCACTTTGATGGGCCGGCTCTCAAATTCAGTTCTGATTCGGCTACCCAGTCTTTCTTCCACGGAGGTATCACAGACCACGGCCTCTTTCACCTGTGAAAAATCCACCTCATTTTCTCTGTAAAACGGAAACTTCTCTTCATAAAGAGCGATGAACTCCTGAAGATTGTTGGTCGGCTCTCCGGAATGGATGATCACATGATCCTTATACAGCAACGATGCGGCGAGTGCTGAAGAAAAGGCATCGAAATCCGGATTTTTATGCGCTATGATGATCTTTTCAGGTCTGATCTGAAAATGCGGCTTTTTTTTGGACAATTTATTCACCTCGTTTTATGAAGACAATCCCCTGTATCTGACAATTGCTGTTTTTTCTCTTTATTTGTCTTGCGATGGATTCCATTGTGCTCCCGCTTGTTATTATATCGTCAAACAGCAGAATTTCATCAGGTATCTCCCTTTTCATCATTCTATAGGAATTTTCCGCATTCATTCTTCTGTGTTCCACCCCTTTCAGGGAGGCCTGTGGTACATATTTTCCCGTCCGCTTCAGCAGATTCAATATCTGCAGATCGGGCAGGAAATGCCTCTTACAGACATCCGCCACCTGTTCGGAGGCTGAAAAACCCCTCGTTCTGACCGAGTGTCGATGAGAGGGAACCGGCTGAATGGTTTTCGGAAGTACGGTATAACGAAACATCTCACTCAAATACAGGGCAAGGAACGGGGCCAGTGAAATGTGCGCGCCGTATTTGTAGGATTTGATCAGCCGTGTCAGTGGACTGTCATAATAATCAAAAAAATGTATTGTCTGTATCGTTCTGGTCGATGTCCGTGCATATACCGGCGTCAGATCTCTCAATTTCTGCAGACAGTCCTCACACAGGATCATGGATGAAGGCGCCGACCTCGAACAGATCAGACACCTTGAAGGCAGAAAGATATCAAAAAAGGCACTCATAAAAAGTGCCTTTTTTAAAAAACTTCTTGTATTTAATTCCGAAAGCCCTGCCCGCAGGTCGCGACTTCCCGTTAACTCCTGAATTCCAGTTCTCTCTCGACTTCGTTTATATTGTAAAATTCCAGTTCATCGCCTTCTGTGATATCGTTGAAGTTTTCAAACTTGATTCCACATTCCTTTGGCGCTTCGACCTTAGCCGCGTCACTCTGGAAACGTTTCAGGGATTCGAGCGATCCGTTGAATATTTCGATACCGTTCCTGTAAACCTTGGCCTTCGAATGTTTTTCCACAAATCCTTCCGTCAGAAGAATACCGGCTATGGAACCGACCTTTCTGACCTTGAAGACCTGTAGAACCTCTCCATGACCGACGGTCTGAGCCACCTGTTCAGGGGCAAGCATTCCCTGGAGTGCCTTCTTGACATCTTCGATCATATCGAAGATGATGTCATAACTTCTGATCTGTACATCTTCCTTGTCGGCTTCCTGTTTCGACTTCTGATCAACCTTGACCTTGAAGCCGAGTACAACCGCATCTGAAGCCGCAGCGAGCAGAACATCCGTCGAAGTGATCGCCCCTATACCGGAATGGACGATTTCTATCGTTATCTCTTCCGTCTGAAGCTTTCCAAGCGCATTTCTGAGCGCCTCAACCGTACCGTAGCTGTCTGCCTTGATCAAAATCTTAAGCGTCTGTCTTTCGCCTTCCTTAACCATATCGTAGAACTCTTCAAGCGAAATATGCTTTCGCTTGAGAAGATTGGCCTTCTCCCTCTCCTGTACCTTTTCAACGACTTGTCTCGCCGTCGCCGCTGACTCGACAACGTACAGAATGGAATGGGAATCGGGGACATTGTTGAAGCCGAGAATCTTTACGGGATCCGAAGGACCGGCTTCCTTGATTCGCTTACCGTTCGAATCGTTGAGGGCCTTGACCTTTCCCCATGTATTCCCGGAGACAAAATACTGACCGATTCTCAGCGTTCCGTCCTTGATGATACAGGTTGCCGTTGGACCAACCTTGGGATCGAGTTCGGATTCCACGATAACCCCTCTCGCCCTTCCCTTCGGATAGCAACGGATTTCTTCCATATCCGCCGCAAGGATGACCATATCGAGCAGATCATCAACACCCGTTCCCTTCTTCGCCGAGATAGGAACGGTAACCGTATCGCCGCCCCATTCTTCCGGAAGCAGCTGAAGCTTTGAGGACAACTGCTGCATGGTGTGATCGATGTTTGCATTCGGTTTGTCTATCTTGTTGATCGCAACGATGATAGGCACCTTCGCTTCCTTCGCGTGATTATAGGCTTCTTCCGTCTGAGGCATGACACCATCATCGGCCGCCACCACGAGGATTACCAGATCCGTTGCCTGTGCCCCTCTCGCCCTCATCTCCGTGAAGGCTTCATGACCCGGCGTATCGATAAAGGTGATATAGCGGCCCTTTGTCTTCACCTGATACGCACCGATTGCCTGCGTGATACCACCGGCTTCACTGTCGGCAACCCTTGCAGAACGGATAAAGTCGAGAAGCGTCGTCTTTCCGTGGTCAACATGACCCATAACGGTAACAACCGGGGGTCTGTTGATCAGTTCACTTTTCTTCTCGCTGTATATCTTTTCATAATATTCCTTGAGATGCTTTTCGAGATCATCTTCCTTCTCGTCAAGAATATCTCCGGTGTCTTCTATCTCAAGCTTTTTTCCGTATTTTTCTGCAAATTCCGCACATTCCTCAAATTCCATCCGCTGATTCGGATTGAGAATCTGCCCTTTTACAAAGGATTCCTGAATGATCTTATTTATAGGAACTTTTATCGTTTCAGCGAGTTCTCTCAATGTCATCGAAAGCACGTTGATAAAAATGGTGTTTTCATCATGTACGACTGCGGCTTCCTTTGGCTTTTCCTTCTTTTCTACCTTTTTTTCCTCGATCTTTTCTACTTTTCTCTCTCCTTGCGGTTCCATTTTTTTAACAGGTTTATTGCTCTTCTTGAACCCCTCATCTTTTTCTTCAGCTTTTACCGTGTTTTCCTTCTTGTCTGATTTAGGCATCTTTGTTTTCTTGGATAACTTGTCGGATTTCTCCTCATTTTCCGTCATCAGATCCATGATGAGTTTTTCATCATCTTCTTCGAGGACACTCATATGATTTTTAACAGTAACGCCAAGATCTTCCAGCTCACTAATCAAATCCTTGCTCGACATCTCCAGCCTTTTAGCCAGTTGATAGACTCTAATCTTTGACAATACCTATTCACCTCCGTTGCATTGGCATGTCCGAATTTTCATTACATTATACCACAGTGTTAAATGCTTTAAAAACAAACTTCTAAGGTTCTGCCGGTAAAAGAGAGAAAGTGTACGAAAAAAAAGTTATTATTCTATCAATAATTATTGTTTTATCTCTAATAAAACAATAATTATATTTGTTCTGTAGATCAATTTCCCCTTTAGAAGGCACTAATATTGAGGGGTCTGTGAATTTTCCCAATTGTAAACAATCCGTTCGATTATTGTATCAAACACACTTGACACAAATAGGGGTCTGTGCTATAATTTTGCGCAATCGGGGTGTAGCGCAGTTGGGAGCGTGCATGCCTTGGGTGCATGAGGTCGCTGGTTCAAGCCCAGTCACCCCGACCATTGCCCAACCGTTGATTGTTTTGCGACCGTAGCTCAATTGGTAGAGCACCACCCTTCCAAGGTGGTTGTTGCGGGTTCGAGTCTCGTCGGTCGCTCCAGTTTTATGGGCGCCTATAGCTCAATCGGATAGAGCATTGGATTTCTAATCCAAAGGCTGGGGGTTCGATTCCCTCTGGGCGCACCATTATGTTATTTTTTGGGTCTTATGAGAAATTTTACACATGGTGGCTATAGCTCAGTTGGTAGAGCATCTGATTGTGGTTCAGGCTGCCGTGGGTTCAAATCCCACTAGCCACCCCATGTTTTTGAATTGAGTCGTGCGCTTGTGGCTCAACTGGATAGAGCATCGGATTTCGGCTCCGAGGGTTGGGGGTTCGAATCCTCCCAGGCGCGCCAGTTGTAAGATGGTACTTGACAAAAAAATAGTTTAGTGATAGAATCACTCTCGTGTGAAGCACAGAAGTGTGTGGCGCGTGAGGAATGCCGGGGTGGTGGAATAGGCAGACACGCATGGTTGAGGTCCATGTGGGAGATTAAAATCCCGTGGGGGTTCAAGTCCCCCCTCCGGCACCATTACTACGGGCCGTTAGCTCAATCGGCAGAGCAACTGACTCTTAATCAGTAGGCTACAGGTTCAATTCCTGTACGGCCCACCATTTCATTTCAAAGTGGAAGTCCGCCAAGATTTCCCACCTTGTAGCTGAGGCTTACTTGGTAAATGTGGTATATATTGAGATGACTTATATTAGTGGTTTTTGATATATAAAAAAAGGCGGACATTTGTCCGTCTTTTTTATTTAAAAAAGCCGAAAGGAGCTGAGTCAAATCGCGAGAGCGAAAGATAATTTACCTCCAAAGAATGGAGAAATAAGCGCGCCGAAAGTAAGGGTAATCGGTAAAGATGGAGAACAGATCGGAATCATGAAAGTCAAAGAGGCAATTTCGGTTGCTCAGAGGGATTCTCTTGATCTTGTACTTGTTGCACCGGAGGCGAAACCGCCAGTTGCCAAGATTGTCGATTTTGGTAAATATCGTTACGAACTTCAGAAGAAGAAAAAGACAGCGCAGAAAAACCAGAAAAAGACGGAGCTGAAGCAGATGAAATTCCGTCCGAAGATTGATGAGCATGATTATCAGACGAAGCTGAATCACATAATAAGATTTTTAAAGGGCTCAAATATGGTCAGAGTAACCATCATGTTCAGAGGTAGGGAAATGGCATTTACCGAGATGGGTCGAAAGATCCTCGACAGGATTGCCGAAGATACAACGATGGTTGCCAGGGTTACTGCCAAACCAAAAATGGAAGGAAGAGACATGCATATGACTCTTTCCCCTCTCAGTGAGGTTGACCAGAACAGGGTGGCAAAGAAAGTGGCAAAGGAACCAAACGAAGCGGACAATGGGGTTCCTGAAAAAGAGACTGAAGAAGAGTAATCTGAGAAATAACGTATTGAGGAGGAATTTTCATGCCAAAGATGAAGACAAAAAAAAGTGCTTCAAGAAGATTTAAGATAACGAGAACCGGAAAAATTATGCGATGTAAAGCCGGTAGACGACATGAAACCGGTAAGAAGAGAAACAAGATAAATGTCAGACTCAGGCAGAAGGGTCAGGTCAGTGAGACAAGGGTAAATCCAATCAAAAAAATGATGGCAAAAGCATAAGATCGAGGAGGATTTGGGAATATGAGAATCAAAAGAGGAGTCGTTAAAAAATCCAAGAAAAAGAGATATTTGAAGGCCGCTAAAGGGTATCGAGGTGCAAGAAGCAGGAGAATTTCTTTAGCTAAAGAACAGTATTTCCGTTCTGGAGTATATGCTTATGCCGGTAGGAAACAGAAAAAGAGAGATTACAGAAAGCTCTGGATCGTTAGAATAAACGCTGCAGCAAGATTGAACGACATGAAGTACAACGAATTGATGCACGGTTTGAAGGTTGCTGGGGTAAAGATCAACAGAAAGATGCTTTCCGAAATTGCCGCCACAGATATGAATGCCTTCAAGGCTTATGTAGATATAGCAAAAGAGGCATTAAACTGATATAATAGATAGTATCAGCAGGGCGTAGTTCAGTTGGTAGAACGCATGCTTCGGGAGTATGAGGTCGGGAGTTCAAGTCTCCCCGCCCTGACCAGAGGGGATTCATTGTTAAATGAATCCCTTTTTGTTTTATAATACGGATGAAAGATGTTTAAAGTATCGGGAGAGATTAAATGAAAGTTTTAAAAATAATTGGCTGGACACTCTTAGTTCTGATCGTACTAACTGTCATTCTGATCGTTGCAATAGGTGTATTCAGCTCATCCAACGACGATCTGGAGATCCTTGCGGAGGAAAACTCCCCCTCAACACTGAAGGGACATACGATAGATCTCGTCTCGTTTCCCCTGACATCGGAGGCGGATGAGGGTGCACTGTCTGATTTCCTCTCAGCGAACAACCGGGTACAGGTATCCGATTTTCTCCTCTTTCAAAACGTGGATGAAAACAGCGACGGCTTTAATCAGAAGGCCTTCCTCGTTGAGCGCTTCGATGAAAGCAACAGCTGGTTTTCCTACACCAAAAAGATTCCTTTTTCATTCTTTCCGATAGAAAATATGCGCTTTAAGATCTATTCCGGGTCTCTGACTCTTTCCAAATATCAGGCGACTTCCGCCGTCAAACGCCTGTTGCCTTCCGTAGTCGATCAGTCTTTTTCTCTAACCGCCTTTAGTCCTTCAGCCCAGGTCATAGCGTTTAAAACGGAAGACAATATCGACTTGTTCCTCATAAACCTTGACAATATACAGACACCCGAAACGGAAACAGCCCAAAAGGCCTTTCTTGATTATCTGAAAACGGACCTGATCGATAATCTACCGACTGATGCCTATGTCATCATCAGCGGAAACTGGAATTACAGACTTCCCGGGATTCTTGATGAACAAGACAACGAAAAAGCGATTCCACTGGATTGGACGCATTCCGGTTGGCAATGGATCTACGATCAGAGCAGCAGTACCTATGGGATGCTCCTTTCGGATAATATACAGATCGAAGAGATAGAATTTTTCGACGGATTTAAACAGAATCCGTTCAGAATCAAACTTTCATTGAAATGATTTCCCGTTATTTGACGGGTACCTCTGTACAGAATGTTATAATTTATGATGAAGGTAAAAACACTGAGCTAAAGTGAGGTTTTTATGTACGAAGATATCAGTTTTGAATCTGAAATAATCAACAAGTACGAGAGAAAAGGGGAATGTATCGTAGAAATGACCTACTCGGTCTTTTATCCGGACGGTGCGGGGGGGCAGCTTGGTGATCGCGGTACGATAAACGGCACTGAAGTCATTGCCGTCAAGCAGGATAAAACGGGAATTCTTCAGCATACCGTGTCAAATGGTGACCGGCTGTCGGTTGGCGATAAAGTGATCTGTCGGATTAACGGAGAGAACAGAACAGATATCGCACAGCAGCATACCGCTCAACATCTCATTTCCGCAAATTTTGACAACGATTTCGGGATACATACCGTCGGTTTTCATATGTCTGAAACGCATACAACCATTGATCTCGATTCACAGGAGATCAATGAAGAAATGATAGAAAAGATGGAAAAGAAGGCCTTTTCGCAGATCACCTCCCTGCTGCCTGTCGATATCCTTGAAGTATCTCCCAAAGACATTCACAAATACCCGCTCAGAAAAGAACTGAATGATAAACTGCTTGGACTCGATAAACTCAGGTTGGTAAAGATCGGTGAAATAGATTACTCTCTCTGTAAAGGCTTTCACTGCGACAACACGGGAAATATCGGCGTCATAAAAATATTTAAGATCGAAAAGGTCAAATCGGGCTTCACGCGCATCTATTATGTGGCCGGATACAGAGCCATGAGAGATTATCAGATGAGTCATAAAATCCTGAAGGAAACGACCGATTTTCTTTCCACCTCAAAAGACGAACTGAATCTGAGACTTCAGAATCTCGTGAATGAAAACAAAACGGTTTCGAAGATGAGTAAGAAGCTATCCGAATCCCTCGCTCAGGAGATGTATCAGAATCTGTCCGTAAGGATGATGAACGGTAAGAAGAGAATCGTAAAGGTTCTGCCGTCCGAAGAGAGTGCAAAGGGACTTTCCAAAGAGATAATGAAAGAACCTGACACGATTGCCGTCTTTTTATTCGAGAAGTCAAAAACCAACGGCTTTAATATCATCTCCACATATGATAATATCGACGCCAAGGAAATACTTGAACGACTCAAAGACAACATCAACATCAAGGGTGGTGGAAATTCCAAAATGACTCTTGGAACCGTTCACGGCAGCCTTGATAAAATAAAGGAAGAAGTGGAAGCGATCGTCAACAAATATTAATGTGATTCAGGGGGTATAGATTCATGAAAAAAATATTATTTTCAGTTGTATTTTTATTATTAGTGGCACAATCCATCTTTGCGCTCCAGGCAGGCCTCATCTTCAACGGAGACATGCAGGGAGACAACAACAGTTATGTAGGTTTCGTTGCGAGAAGTAATTTTGGACTCGGAGGTCTTGAGATTGCGGCTATGCCTAAGGTTGGGCCGGATGTCGATTTTACAAGTTATCGCTTTGTCCTCTCCCCATCCATCGGCTGGGGAAGTCCTGAGCTGAGGGTGTTTGCCGGGATCATGCCTCATATCGAGATAAACGAGGGGCAATTTGATGTCTCTCCTACGCTATGGGGAATCGGTGCAGGATCCACATTTGCAATTGCGGAAAACATCATCGGGTTCTTTGAATTCTTTGCAGAATTCGATATTACCGGACAGACGGAAGTTGAGGGATTCGCGGCCAATACGATGCTGAATGTGGGAATCACGTATAATTTCGATTTTGGATTTTAATTCGCATAACCTTTAAAAGAACGGAAAAGGCATACGACAACGATCGCATGCCTTTTTTTTAAGCAATCGCTTACAATTTAAATTTTTTCACTTCATTATCCAGATTATTTGACAGCTCGTTCAGTTCTTCCGCAGCTGTACTGACCTGCTGAGCCCCAAGAGTCTGTTGCTCGACTGCCGTACTCATCTGAGAAATCTGATCGGCGATATCCGTCGTCAACTTGGACGAATTATCCATGGCACTTGCCATTTCCTCAGCCGAGGCACTTTGTTCCTGTGCAGCGCCCATCAGCGATTCAACCCTTGAATTGACAGATACCATATAGTCGGATATCTTTTCAAATTCCCCGGTTACCAGCTTTGTTCCCTCAAACAATTCCCTGTACAGGGTAACCGTCGTCTTTACCGCTTCATTTGCACCTGAAGCTCCTTCATCGATTTCATTGAGAATACGGGCTATGTTTGAAGAGGCGCTCTTACTCTCTTCGGCGAGCTTTCTTATTTCATCGGCAACGACGGCAAAACCCTTTCCGGCTTCCCCTGCTCTTGCCGCCTCTATCGCCGCATTTAAGGCAAGCAGATTCGTCTGTTCCGCTATGGAGGAGATGGTGTTTACGATCTCCTGAACGTTCGTCGCCTTCTCGGCAACCATGGTTACTATTTCCGTTGTTCGATTATTCTGCTGATCAACGGTCGTCATCCTCGTTCCCTGTCTGATCAGCTCTTCCTTTCCTTTATTGACAGCGGTTTCAGTTTCTCCGATCTCGTTTGATAATTCCTGCGAATTCTTTGAAACATCCTGAGCGCTCGCGGCAACTTCTTCTACTCCCGAAGTAACTTCCTGAATAGAAGCGGAAGTGCTCTGTATATGTTCATCCACCGTCTGTGCCTGTGAAGACAGTTCCTCTGAAGAGGCAAGCTGTTCCTGCGCTACCGATGAAAGATTTGTCGCCGATTCAGAAATTTTTCTGGACTGATGACTCAGAACCGTAGCGAGTTCATACATGTTTGTCCTCAAATCCAGTGCGGCATTTGTCATTTCCCCAATTTCATCTACCCTGTCAACATACCTCGTTACCGATTCTGATAACTCTTCATCTTCCCTCAGATCATACTCAGACAATTGCCTCATCGCTTCTGAAAGAAAATTAAGAGGTTCTGAAATCGTCCTGCCCACAAAAAAGACATTCAAAATGACAATACCGATAATGATAAGAAAACCTATCAGAATGATCCACATTAACGTGTCACTGAGTTCATTGATTTGAGCCTCCGGGATTATGGCGCCCATCGACCAGTTAGGTGTCCCCTTTATCGAATGGTATAAGAACAGATAAGTGGACCCATCAGGGCGGGTAAAAGTAGCGTTTCCCGATTTACCACTTATCATCTCATTTCCTATTTCAGTCAGACCCTTATACCCGTTTCTATTCGCTTCCAACACATTAAAATTCATGATAAGGTCCTGATTCGGATGTGCCATCGTCTGACCAAGCCCGTCAACCATCGTGATTGATCCGTTTGAACCGATTTCTATCTCGGATAATTTCTCAGACAGCGAATCAAGTTTTACGGTTCCGCCGAAGACACCTATCATATGATCTTCATCGTCAAAAATCGGATAGACGATGACAATTATCGGTTTATCGGACACAAGGCTTGAAAGTGCATTGCTGATTTCGAATTCACGCGATGAAAGAATAGCCTTAAAATACTGTCTTTCAGATAAATTCAACTCAATTCCCGCATGAGTCACAGCATTTCCCTTAAGATCGGACACAAAGAGACTTTCATAGAGATCGGTACTGTTTTCGGCCATGTTGCCGAGAAAACCCGTATATCTTTCTCTGTCCATACTCCTGACGTCCGGGCCGTTTGCGAGCATGCTCAGTTCTTCCTGAACCCCATTCAGCCACTCTTCAATGACCATGTTTGCCGCATTCGTTATCCCCATGGAATACGCCAGTGAAGAATCATGAGACTGATTCTCCGCGATAAACATAACGGTCAGACCAACCGCAATCAACACTCCGATTAAAACGGGCAATAAATAGAGCAACATTCTCGTTCTGACAGATTTAATCCTCACTCCAAACATAGAATCCCCTCCGTAAGTAAATTTATCTGAAATACCTCACAACAACCGTTCTTGAAATACCTTCAGAAAGATACCCTGCGAAAATCAGTTTCATCTTCCGATTGCGATCAACACCCTCTACAAAAAGAAATGTATTTGTATGATTTATATTTTAATATAACTTTGATAACACTTGTTTATTATAACATATAATAAATAGTTCTTTATTTAACTTTTGATATAGTTCAAAATGATACCTTTTAATTCCGTCATAGAATAGAATCAAATAAGGAGTGGTGGCCTATGAAAAAAAGGAGTGTTTTATTCATCTGCAGTAAGAATTCCTGCAGAAGCCAGATGGCGGAAGCCTTTTTGAGAGCGATATCCCCGAATGATTTTGATGCGTTCAGCGCCGGACTGGAATCAACAAGGGTAGATCCGCTTGCCGTAAAGGTGATGAATGAAATCGGTATAGACATGAGTGAACAGGAATCGAAGAAACTCGACAGGTTTCTATCCGAGCGTTTCAGTTATCTCATCACCGTTTGTGACAGGGCCAATAGAAGCTGTCCTGTATTTCCCGGGGTCAGTATCAGAGAACACTGGTCGTTTGATGATCCGGCCGCTGTGGAAGGGTCTGAAGAAGAAAGACTGATCGTATACAGAAGGATCCGCGATGAGATAAAAAACAGAATAGAGCAGTTCCTTTCTGATGAAACAGATCATTGAAGTTCTTCTGCCCCGTCATAGAAACCTCCTTATGGAGGTTTTTTCTCTCTTCCGGTATTATCATCCGTTATAGGCTATAACATAATTCAGCGATAAAATAATAAGAAAAAAGAAGAATGATAAAGAACCTTCTACCTAATCACAAATAAACGGGTCAAATCTTCCCTAATCCTATTTGATAAGATTTTCCTTTTTCGATAAAATGTTTACGTTAACGGTAAGGTTAAAGGTAACCATAACGAAAGAACGGAAGGTGTTTAATTTGAACAAAATCACGCTGAAAGACATCGCCCGGGAGGCCGGCGTATCTCAGATGACGGTCTCAAGAGTCCTGAATGAACGGCCTGATGTGAACCCCGTCACAAGAAAAAATATTAAAGCGATCGTCGAAAGACTCGGATATATTCCGGATGCCAATGCAAGGGCCCTAAAGGGGGCAAAGACGAACCGAATCGGCGTTGTCGTATCGGATATCAGAAATCCCTTTTATTCCGAACTGGTCGGAGAACTCGAAGATATTGCAGGAAACAAGGGACTGTCCGTCATCGTTTCCGATACGAACAAGAAACTTGAAACCGAATTGACGGCCATCCGCATGATGGAATTGAATTCGGTGGATTATCTGATCATTGCACCGGAAGGATACCGAACGGATCATCTCGATCAGCTTCAGAAAAAGGGGATGAAATTCCTGTCGTTCGGTGTTCATTTTGAAGATAAGGATTATCCGGAGGTATGGACAGATGATTATGAGGGCGGCCGGGCCGTGGGAATGTATCTTGGCAGTCTTGGATTGAAAAAACCACTACTTCTCATGGGAAATCCCAGAAAGACAAATACGATTGACAGAGAAACCGGTTTTATTGCCGGTTTTGAAGAAGTCGGCGGAAATCCATCTGATATCAGGCTTGAACACCTGAAGGTCAACACGGATACCTGCGAAGCTTTCCTCGAAGAGGACTTAAAGGAAAGATCTTTCGACAGTATCTTCTGTTATAACGATCTGATGGCAATGGGTGTCTTTTCTGCCTTCAGAAAACTCGGCATTACCGCGGGAAAAGATATTCCCCTGATCGGCTACGATGATGTATTTTACGCAAAGATCCTCGGCCTGACCACCGTCAGGATCCCAATCGACAAGATGCTTCAGGAATCGGTCGATATCATCATCAACGACAAAAAGACAAAGGTAGAATTCAAAACCGAATTAATCATCAGAGAAACCGCATAGCGGCAATATAAACGGAGGTGTATTATGAATTTAAAGAGATTTGTTGTTATCGCTTTATTGTTGGCAGTCGTTACCGCATCGTTCGCAGGCAGTCTCGTCATCAACGCAAACACGGGAGACCCTGAACCCAAAAGGGTTATCAAAATGCTCGTGGAGAAATTTGAAGGAGAAAATCCCGATATCGATGTTACACTGAACATCTTCTCGCACGAAGATTTCAAAACACTTCTCAGAACATGGCTCGGCGCAAAAGAGGGGCCAGATGTTGTTACCTGGAATGCCGGAGAAAGAATGAGATATTTCGCAGAAAAAGGACTTATTGCCCCTATCACCGATGTGTTCGCCGGTTCAAGCTTTGACAATTATTTCCCGAAATCCTTTGAGGGAAACTGCTCTTATGACGGTCAGGTTTATATGGTTCCGGAATCCTGGTACTGGTGGGGCGTCTATTACAAAAAATCCATGTTTGACGCATACGGTGTAACACCACCTACCACATGGGAAGAATTCAAGGATGTCTGTCAGTTATTCGCCGATGAAGGTATCGTTCCTATCACAATCGGAACGAAGTACCTCTGGACGGCGGCCGCATGGTTTGATCTGCTCAATATGAGAGTTCACGGTCTTGACTGGTATCTCGGCGTTCTCGACGGAGATGTACCTTACAACGATCCAAAGATCAAGGAGACAATGACCTACTGGCAGCAGCTCGTAGACAACGAATATTTCCTCTTTGAACATTCATCACTCAGCTGGCAGGAAGCACTCAACAGACAGATCACCGATGATGCCGCCATGTATCTCATGGGACAGTTCATCAAGGATTCCACGCCTGAAGAAATGAGAGAGGACATGGACTTCTTCAGATTCCCGATCATCAACGAAGAAGTCGGATTGTATGAAGAAACCCCTATCGACGGTTGGATGATGCCGGCAAACGGACTTCACAAGGAAGAGGCGGTTAAATGGTTACAGTTCATCGCCAGTGAAGAGGTACAAACAATCATTGCCACAGAACTCGGAAGACTCGCGGCAAACAAGAACGTTCCAGCTCCTGATGCCCATGCACAGAAGGGCCTCGACATGATTTTGGCTTCAGATGGTGTTTTAAACTTCTTTGACAGAGACACAAATCCTGATATGGCCAACAAGGCCATGAACGGAATGGTTCAGTTCATGGATTACCCGGAAATGGTGGATGAAATCCTTGACAACCTCGAACAGGAAAGACAGAGAATTTTTGAATAATTTTTGGCAAAACAAGAAAAAATACTTATAGTTAATTGATCTTCATAGGGCGCACTGTAAAAAACGTGCGTCCTTTTATGACTTAACAAGAAAAAGAGGTGACTTAGTTGAGAGGATTAAAAAAGAGATGGTGGGCACCCTGGGCATTCCTGGCTCTCCCGCTGATCATGTACACGCTCTGGGTAATTGCCCCGATTGTTCAGACACTGATTATGAGTTTTACCAAATGGGATGGCATGAGTCAGGCGGAATTTGTTGGTTTTAAAAATTTTCAGGATCTGTTTGCAAACAAGACTTTCTGGACATCCCTAAAAAACAACCTGTACTGGCTCATCCTGTTTGTCGGAATTCCCGTCCCGATCGGACTGCTTGTGGCCATGCTCTTCGACATGAAATTACCGGGAAACAAACTGTTCAAGACTTTATTCTACCTGTCAATGACTCTTTCATTCGTCGTTATCGCTCAGATCTGGTCGTGGATATTCGAGCCGAGAAGTGGTGTAATGACCACCTTCTTCCAGGCACTGGGTTTTGAAAACCTCGCACAGGTTCAACAGGCAGTGATTGATTTACTGCTTTATGTTGCTATCCCTCTGGCGGTTGGGTTTCTTGTCGGCTGGATTATCAACAACCGGCTCGAGATCCAGTCATCCGGAAGACGATGGCTGATCACGTTTTCATCACTCGTTATCTGTTTTATCATCAGCCTTACACTGTATAAACTGTGGCCCGTCGTACTGGTTCCATCAAGACTTGCAAAAAGGGGATTCCCCTGGCTTTCGGATCCGAATTTTGTCACTTTTTCTCTTATCTTTGCCTCTATCTGGCGACAGATTCCCTATGTCATGGTACTCTATCTCGCCGGGTTGAAAGGTGTCCCGCCAGAGCTCATCGAGGCTTCCATCGTTGACGGTGCCAACTGGGGTCAGCGATTCATCCATGTCATTCTCCCGATGCTCAGACCGGCAACGACCGTAGCGATAACCATCAGTGTCATCGACTCGCTGAGGGCTTTCGATATCGTCTATGCCATGACACAGGGAGGCCCGTTCAACTCCTCGAGTGTTCTTGCAAATTATATGTACATAGAATCCTTCAACAATTACCGGATGGGATACGGATCCGCAATAGCGGTTGTTCAGTTTCTCATCACGCTCGGATTTATCATTGTCTATCTGAACAACGTCATCAAACAGGAAGAGAAGTGATCATCATGGATAAAAAGAAGAGAATTAAGATCATCATGTTCTACGTCATCGGAATAACACTCGTTGCCATCTGGCTGATTCCGTTCTTCATCGCGGCCTTCACCTCCGTAAAATCGATGGATGAGATCATGTCCAGTAAATATTTCTGGGCTCCTCCTCAAAAAGTGGAATGGATCAATTTTGAGGAAGCCTGGACGACCGGAAACATGGGAACATACTTTAAAAACACCTTCATCGTAACCGTTCCTTCCGTATTGGGGGCCCTGCTGCTATCCACACTGTCGGCGTTTGCCCTGTCGTTTTACAAGTTCAGACTGTCAAAAACCATTCTCCTGATCTTCGTAGCCGGAATGCTGATTCCGTTCCAGATGCTGCTCATTCCGGTATTCAGACTGTCAAACAATCTGAATATCTACGATACCTATCAGGGAGTCATCCTCTTTCATGTCGCCTTTCAACTGGGGTTCTGCACGTTCTTCCTCAGAAATTTCATGAAGGGGATTCCCGTCAGTCTTTATGAATCCGCCAAGATAGACGGTGCAAAGGACATTACGATTTATTCAAAGATCACTTTACCCCTGTCACTTCCGGCAATAGCGGCACTTGGCATACTCGAATTCACCTGGATATGGAATGATTATCTCTGGTCACTCATCCTTCTCAGTTCAGATGAGATCAAGACGATTACACTTGGGCTCGTCAATCTGAAGGGACAATACCACGCCTCATGGAATCTGATTGCAGCCGGTTCACTGATCACCGCTGCCGTTCCGCTCGTCGTCTTCCTCCTCTTCCAGAGATATTTCATAGAAGGATTAACTGTCGGAGCCGTAAAGGGATAAGCAATTGATCATTCGAATGTGAACAGAAGACAATCAAAAGGACTATTTCCAACAATGTACCGGATTAAATGGTAGAATAGGGAAAACAACTTTTAGAGCGGGAGGAGTATTTATGATAGGAGTTGA
This sequence comes from Thermotogae bacterium, assembly GCA_036743375.1. Lineage (GTDB taxonomy): Bacteria > Thermotogota > Thermotogae > MWEM01 > MWEM01 > DAINPP01. The sequence goes on from DAINPP010000031.1 coordinate 20,895, forward strand.
TTACTATCCCGAACACTGGGATAAAGATCTGAATTCACTGCCACAGATGAAAAAGGATCTGAAAATAATGAAAGAAAATGGCATAGAACTGATAAGGGTCGGAGAGTTCACCTGGTATCTCCTTGAAAACAATGAAGGAGACTATGATTTTACTTTCCTTGACAGAATCTTTGAAGAAACGCTGAAAATGGGTATTCAGGTGATGCTTGGAACCCCGTCGGCAACTCCACCGGCATGGCTGATCCGAAAACATCCCGAAATCCTGCAGAATGATGAAAACGGAAATATCCGGAATTTTGGCAGTCGAAGACATTATTGCTACAACAGTCATATATACAAAGTCTATGTGGATAAACTGGTCAACAAACTCGCCGAAAGATACGGGAAAATGGAAAACCTCTTCGCCTGGCAGATCGACAATGAATTCGGATGTGAGAACACGACATTCTGTTATTGTAAAAAATGTGATCAATCCTTCCAGAGATATCTTGAAGATAAATATTTGAAGATAGACAGACTCAACGAAGACTGGGGAACCGTGTTCTGGTCACAGCAGTACAACGAATTTTATCAGATCGAGACACCCAAAAAGACGAATGCCCTGAAAAATCCACATCAGCTTCTCGATTTTTACCGGTTCAGTACGAAGTCCATCATGCGTTTTGCACAGATGCAGATAGATATCATCAAAAAATATTCGGATAAACCCATCACCCATAATCTCATGAGTAATTTTCTTGAAATAGACTATCGGAAGATGGCTTCCCAATACGATTTTATCTCGTTTGACAATTATTATCACTATAATGAATACAAACCCTGGTATGCCGCAATGAATTTTGATCTCATGTGGTCGCTTCAGAGAAAGGCCTTCACCGTCGTTGAACAGCAACCCGGGAGGGTTAACTGGCAGGAGAGGAATATGTATTATCCGGCAAAATGGATGGAAACGGTTTCCGATATCGGCATGGAACATGGGGCAGACAACATCGTCTATTTCCGCTACAGAGCCGTTCCGTTTGGCAGTGAACAGTATCACAACGGGATATTGAATTATGATGGCGATCCAAAGACCAGTAAACGGCTTGAAGTCTGTAGAAATATGAACGGGAAGCGCTTTAAAAAACGGGAAGGCAAAGCGAGGATTGCCATGTACTTTGATTATGAAATTGCGTGGATGCATATGATCAACGGCGTGGCAACGGATTTCGACTATTTTCTCTCCCTGTTTGATCTTTACAAACCGTTTTATGAAAATGGTGAACCGGTGGATTTCATCTTCAGAGATTCCGATTTCAGCGGATATGAAGCCATCATCATGCCCTATGCCATCCACGTTCCGACTGATGTCAGTGATCAACTCGAAAGAACAGAGGCCAAGGTTCTTTTCACCTGTATGTACGATATCAAGGATGAACGCAGTCATATTCGAAGTGAAAGACCTCTCGGTCTCAATACGCGGGGGATCTCATTCGAGATAACCGATTTCGGTGCAATCTATGACAAGAATATCCGGATGACCGAACGGCTGCTGAAAGCGGACAAGTGGTTTGAAGAACATCGCCTGAAAGCGGGCAACGCGATCGCCGATTATCTCGAAGAACCCTTCATCGGTAATTCACCAATAATCCTTTCAGAAGATAAACGAACACTGTATGCGGGAACTGTTTTAGAGGCCGAGGGATGGAAAGCACTCTATAAACGATTCGAAATTCTTTAGAATTTACCAGAAAAGCCAGGATACCAGTTGGAAAAGGGTCCTGGCTTTTTTGCTTTGGATCATTTTATAGTATAATCAACGGTGAAAGAATAGATTATTAAAGGTGAAAAAATGAAAAAAAAGATCTATCAGTTATGTCTCTTATTTTTTTTTATTTCATTATCCCTGTTTTCATCAGAAAGTGAAAAGATCACCCTCTTGAGGGAAACATCCTATTATCCCTTCGAATACGTCGATGATGAAGGAAATCCGAAGGGAATCTTTTACGATATCTGGTCGTTGTGGTCTGAAAAGACGGGGATTCCTCTTGAATACCGATCACTTGAGAGTTTTTCAGAGATCCTTGATTACGCGATTGAAGGCGAAAACCGTGTGATCGGACTCCTCTTCTATTCGCCTGAAAGAGAAAAGATCTACGATTTTTCCATTCCCTTCTACGAGATAAAGACCTATCTTTATTTTAACAAAAACATCTTCGGTGTTAAAAGCCTTTCGGATATCAGGGGGTTCGATATCGGAGTGGTGGAAAATGATTTTTCCCATGATTATTTGCTCAAAAACGGATTTATAGATGAAATCAAACCATACAGATCGACTGAAGAACTCATCAAGGCAGCTGTCAACAATGAAATAGACATATTCATCACGGATGGTCCATCGGCAAATTATTATCTGGAAAAAAACAACGGAAACGCACTCTTTAAACGAATGGAAAGGGAATTATTCAGAAACAACGTCTATGCAGCCGTTAAAAAGGGAGATTCTCATCTCATACAAACCATCAATCAGGGGCTTTCAAAGATTTCCAAAGATGAAATCGAGCAAATTATTGATAGTTGGGGCGGTATACAGCAATTCTCCGAAGTTCCATGGAATTATATCGTCATCGGCGTGTTCTTCTTTCTGGTCATCACGATCATCATCGTCCTGTGGAATATTCAACTGCAGAAAAAGGTCCGGTCGTCCACCAATCAGATCTCAAAACAAAATTCTGAACTGCTTGAAAAGAATAAAAACCTTCAGAAAAAAGAACTGGAACTCGAAGCCGTCAATAAGAAGCTGAAGAACTCTCTCGTCGAAAAGGCCTACCTGGCACAGGGGATGGAAAGCATACTCACTTTAACCTCTCAGTTGTCACTTGCGGCGAAGGAAGACCGGAATAATTTTCTCGATTCGACGCTGAAATTACTCGTCAGAATCATCCCGAGTGCAGATTATGGCAGTATCTCACTGTTCGAAGGGGACAACTGGAAATTTATCTCTGCTATCGGTCATGATATCGAAAAACTGAGAGAGATCCATCTGAAGACGAACGAACATGTCAATATCGATAACACCGTGATCGTGGATCAAATCGTGGAACAGGACAAGCAGTTCATCATGAAAAGACATAACGCCATAAAGATGGAAGAGGCGACAAAACCGATTTCATCGTCTATGCTTGCTGCGATCAAGATAGGCGAAAAGAAGGTTGGGAGCATGATACTCGATATCGATAAACACAGTGATAAACGTTTTACCAAAGATGACATCCGTCTCATGAATTCCTTTTCAAACGTCGCTTCCGCCTTTCTCGGCATGCAGCAGTACATGATCTGGCAGGGAAAATTTCAAAAGGAATTAATCATCGCCATGATACAGATCCTTGAGTTACACGATCCCTACACCAAGGGACACTCGGAAAACGTGGCTAATCTCAGTGCCGCACTCGCTGAAAAGCTGGGACATTCCAAAGAATATATTCAGAAAATCTATTGGGCCGGTCTCGTCCACGATATAGGAAAGATTCTCATCCCAGAAACCTTATTGACGAAACCCGGAAGGTTATCCGACGAGGAAATGGAAAAATTAAGGCGACATCCAGGACTCGGAGCAAAGGTCCTGGCCAGTTCGGAAGAACTGAACGATATCGTCAAGGCGGTAAAGCATCATCATGAAAGATGGGACGGCGAAGGCTACCCGGAAAAGCTCAAGGGGACACGTATACCGGAAGAGTCCCGTATCATTGCAATTGTCGACACCTTTGATGCCATCACGAGCGACAGACCTTACAGAAAGAGTCTGTCATGGGAATTCGCCATCAGTGAGATCAAGAAAAATGCCGGTAAACAATTTGATCCTGAAATAGCGGCGATCTTCGTGAAATTCATCACGGAAGAATGGATTGTGAGCAAGGGTTAAAAACGAAAAAACCCCGCCATACAAGGAGGGGTTCTCAGTCATAAAATTCTTGAGATGACGCTATGACGACTCGCAGATATACTCTCTTTTACGTTGCTTCTGCCTTCTTCTGAGAAAAAACAGAAAGAGGAGTCCGGCAACACTGATATAGCCAACCCATCTGTAAACCTGTTGTGTCCCGACGACATCCAGTCCATTTCCTATCAGTGGAGAAATTAACGCAAAACTCAGACTGGAAACCAGTGAGACGAGCGAAATCGTCGTCGCTCTGAAATCATCCTTCACCTGATTGTTGACATAAAAACGCATCGTCGCCGGATACATCCCCCTGAATAACTGCTGAAGACAGATGATGCCTATCAGCCACCAGGCCTTCAGAAATCCGGGAAGCAGAAAGGATACGCTCATCAGACAGGCGAGACTCAGAAGAACACGCCTCGGTCTGAGATGAGAAACCCTTTTAAGAAGGTATTTGGATGAAAGAGCCGCAATGATGTTCATCCCCGCAAAGATATAACCGTAATAAACAATTTCAAGTGACACCAGATCAAAATACGGCTGATACAGCCAGTAACCAAGTCGGATCAGAGAACCGAACAGGGCGGCGAAGAACAACAGCCACAGGATTCTCGGTTTTTTTACCGCCTCACTGAAACTAATCCAGATATGCTTCAGATATCTGTGTGGACTCTTTGTTCTGTCCGGCTCTTTGAAAAACAAGGCTGCAAATGAGCCGGACGCCAGGAAAATGACGCTGATCCAGAACGGAATCGTCGGATGTATCATATAAAGATAACCACTCAGGATAGAAAAGACGGCCTGACCGAGAAATATGTTTGAGGCGGCGGAACCTTCCCTCTTCTGATACTCCTTTTCCCTGCCGAGTGAACGAAGTGATTCGTACAGAATCGCCGAATCCGCACCACTGGAAAATGTCAGCCCAAGGCCGAATAAAACTTCCGAGACAGTGAAAAAAATAAACCCATCTGCCAGAATATAGATCAGTATGGCTGCGGACAAGATAAATCCAGAGATGACGAGTGAGAGTTTTCTGGTCAGTTTATCGGCAACTGCACCGGTCGGGACTTCAAACACCATCGCAGAAAGTGCAGAAATTGTCTGCAGCAGCATGATTTGTGAATAATCAAGCCCTTTCCATCTTAAAAACGGAATGAGTATCGGGCCTATGATCAGCATGTTCAGTAAAAACCTAAAAATCGGGTAAACCTTCAGGTTCCTGTTCATTTTTTTCACCTCCGTAAAATTTTTATAAAAAAAAGAGTGGCTGAAAGCCACCCTTCCCCTATTCGTCAGAATGTACGATCAGAAAATGCCTTTTACAGTCAGGTCCAGAAGTTTACAAAGGTGGTCTTATCCGGACCAAATGAATTAGCACTGCCTGTGTTTGCTTTCTGATCACCCATATATTGAATTGTTGCTCCAAATCCGCTTTTATTCTTTACCATGTTTCTCACTCCCTTTTTTCCCCGGTTGGTTTTATTATCTTATAGGATAATACTGATATTTTCGTTACTGTTTATACTTTTATCATTTATCTTCACCGAACAACCTGCGTTGATTTCGGAAAAGATCCAGAGGTTCATCGAATTTGTCTTACATGAATTCATAATTGTATCTCACCTCCTCTTAACAAGGTCTGTATCCTGAGCTTTCGGAAATATTCTTCAACAGATTAAACTTAACTTCATCAAGATATTCTTCCGGACTTAATTCTCTCTTTTTCCTGAGTTTCATAACTATTCCTCCTTTCACAATAATTTAGTGTAATCTAAACACATCAATTTCAAACGCTCTCTTTAATAAATCTGACATATCTTACTTAACTACTCCTGAACAAATGGCACATCTTCCTTAATTAAAACGGTCTGAATGGGTGAATCCCATTTATCGCCATCTTTTCAAGCTGTTCCTGCTTGAATTTGCTGAAATAATTCTGATCCTTCGGATTGAACATTTCTACCCTTCTGTACTTCATCATTCTCACCTCCTCAGAGAAAATTCAGATAAAAAAAAGGCTGCGGTTTTATTCCTCACCACAGCCTTTTCAAATCCTTTATAATAGAAACCTATCTATCACAAACATCTCGAAATAAAAGGCGCGGAGAGAAATCCTCTGCCTGAGGATAATCCATGCATGAAACAAAGGTCATTGATACTACGTTGGTCATCTTTCTTGCCATTATCCTCGCCACCTTTCAATAAATTTTGTATTACGAACCGATTTTATCAGAAACTGTTCGCATTGTCAAGTAAATTTTGTATTTTTATGTTAAACGATTCGGTTAAAAGTTTTATAAAGACAAATTATTTTATGATATACCCAAGAATAATTTTCAAAGTATTTTCCACACCATTCTTGTGCGTCCTCTCATATCCGTGTGATGAGGCAACGCCCGGTCCAATCAGGGCAAACTTTGCATCCATACCCGAACGCAGTGCCGCGCCGGCATCCGAACCGTAATAAGGATAAATATCAACCGCATAATCCAGTTCATTTTCCTTTGCAACGTTGATCAGTGCCGTTGTCAGGTCATAATCGTACGGACCGCTGGAATCCTTGGCACAGATGGAAACAACGAGCTCATCCGCTTCGAGATCATCGCCGACACATCCCATATCCACGGCAATCATCTCGGTGATATCCTCAGGAATACCGGCTGAAGCCCCGTGTCCAACTTCCTCATAATTCGTGAAAAAGATGTCCACCCGTCTGTCGAGTTCTATCGCATCCTCCTTGATTATTCTTGCCAACTCTATCAGGATGGCCGCACTCGCCTTGTCATCGAGATGTCTGCTTTTGATAAAACCGGATTCCGTGATTACCGTTCTCGGATCCAGTGAAATAATATCCCCCGCTGAGATCCCCAGTTTTTTAACCTCTTCCTTGGAACTGACACATTCATCGAGAATCACCTCTACATTTGCATCGTTTCTTTCCATCTTGTTGATGTCCCTGTAAACATGCGTAGAAGAATGAATAAGCTGTATCGTTCCGGAATAGATCTTGCCGGTTCTCGTATGAACAACGCAATTTTCCCCTTCAATGTTATTTTCAGGATATCCGCCAAGTTTTGTCAGTCTGAGTCTCCCATTGGGTTTGATGGCTCGAACCATCGCCCCAAGTGTATCGATATGTGCTGAAAGCAGGAGTGGATTTCCCTCTCCCCCAAGACAGACTCTCACGGCACCCTTTTGGGTCTTCACCGGGTGATAACCCATGTCTTCAAACAAGGCGATCAGATGATCGGTAATAGTACCGGTAAAGCCGGTTGGACTCGGAATCAGACACAACTCTCTGATCTGATCTGCAATTCTGTCAATGTTAATCTCCATTTTTTCCCCCTCTGTTTTTTAAATCTTCCAACAGGTCAAGAAGATTCTTTTTATCAAACGGTTTTGGCAAATAAGCGTCAAAACCACTCTTTATAATATCATTTTTATCATCGGAAGAGGCATATCCGGTAATGGCTATAACGGGAATATATTTATAACTGACGAGTTTCCTCATCTTGGCCAGGGCCGTATACCCGTCCATCACCGGCATCTGAATATCCATGAGAACTGCATCAATATCGTATTTTATATATTCCTCCACCGCAATTTCCCCATTTTCCGCCTCTATTACCTCATAATGTTTCTCCTCAAGAATTTTTTTCAGTAAAAATCGATTTATTCGATTGTCTTCAACGATCAGCACGCTTTTGATATCGCCGATGACAACCGAATCTTTTTTCTCACGTTCCATCTTTTTCCCCGAAGCCGTATCAACGGGAACGACGATTGTAAAGACGGTTCCCTTATCTTTATTGCTTTCAAGACTGATCTTTCCCTCTAGTTTTCGAATATATTCCCGGGTCAGTGTCAGACCGAGACCGGGGGTAATCTGGGTATTGCCGAATTCCTTCCCCTCACTGGAAAAGAATTCAAACAGACTTTCCTGTATCTCCTTATTAATCCCGATTCCCGAATCTTCTATTCTGAAAATAATAAAGGTCTTTTCCTTCTCAGTCTTAAAGGACATGGAACAGAAGACGTACCCCTTATCGGTAAATTTAACCGCATTTCCTATCACATTGTCCAATACCAGTTTTATACGTTTTGGATCACTGACAGCACAGAGTCCCTCTTCAAACTCATCTGCCTTGACGGTAAATTTAAGACCCTTTGATAAGGCTTTTATCTTAAAATGGCCTATAGAATCCATGAATAGTTCAACCGGATCAAATAACTCATTGACAACCTCATATCTTCCCGACCTCAGAGAACCTATTTCCAGGATATCATCCACTATCCCGTTTAATTGCTGAGTGGACTCAACGGCCATTTCAAGCAATGATTTTTTTTCCTCTTCACTGACATTCTTATTGTTGAGCATTTCGAGCGTTCCGATAATTCCGGAAAGGGGCGTTCTTATTTCATGACTCATATTCGTTAAAAACAACGATTTGGTCTTATCCGACATTTCCGCCTTTGACTTTTCATTCTGCAGTTCCTTCGTTCGATCCTTTATGATATCTTCCAGTTCTATCTTTAAGTCCTGAAGTTCGTTCACTATCTTCAAATTTCTGTTGTTCTCTTTTTCAAGTTCTCTCATCGCATTCTGTATTCTTACCTTGTTTTCATATTCTTTACGGGTAGAAAGGTAAACGATCCTCGATACAAACCAGGCCGTGAACAGAATGTTGAACACGGTGATACTATTGACACTCGAATAGGAAAGGGGACCACTCTGCACATAATGGGTAAAAAAGTACAGGTAGATCATACTGCCTGAAAAGAGCAGCAGCGTCTTCTGCCATGAGGTGGTATAGATTACCGCGATAATAAACATGGAGGTTGAATAGGTTGAGAAGAACTCGCTTCGATAGGAGAAATTCCCGAGCAGATAACTGACATAGGCAAGCAGGGCACAGATGGGAATAAAGAACAACCAGTCCGATATCTTTTGGTTCTTTTTTATGAACATCGGCAGAAGCCAGATGATTGAAAAGATCAGCAGAGAGGAATTGGCCAGGGTTATCCGACGATCATCACCGGAAATTTCAGAAAAGACAAGCATGATAAAGGAGATGATGATCGCAAACAGGATCAGCAATAAAAATTTTTCATAATTCTTCTTCAGAATGAACTGTTTAAAATCTTTACTGCCTATTTCCGGTTGATTGATAAATAGCTCTCTGATATACGATAAAAGGGTTTTCCTCAACTGTACCATCCCATCTTTTGAATTATTTTTAAACATTTATGATTATTATATCAAATTTATCAATATTTCCGGATGGGATTTATCGAAATAGTTCTGTCATGATCCACTGAATGACTCATGAAGAGCGTTAAAAAGGCAGGATAGAAAACTTTCCACATCGATTTATAACGTAGGCTCTCATAAAAACAAGCAAAGCCATCTATACCTTTCATCTTTTAGAAAGGTTATATATAGTCTTTATTTGACAGTATTTCTACAACAACCTGGTAAATAAGGATAAAAAGCTGATCTTGTTAAGATCAGCTCTCTTAAATCAGGCAATCTGAAGTGTATTCAGTGTTCCGGTCATCATCAGAATCCCAACAACAATCAGCATAATGCCGCCTATTCTTTTCAGCAGCCGTTCATGCCTCATCAGTTTCGGCATCATCCGGTAGACAAAACCGACAAACATCGCGAGAAGCAGCAGGGGGATCCCCATTCCGAGCGAATAGACACCGAGCAGTGCCGTTCCCCTCAGAATACTTGTTGAATTTGCCGCTATAACGAGAATAGACCCGAGAACCGGACTAACGCAGGGAACCCAGACAAATGAGATGAGTATTCCAAGAATCATGGCACTCCAGAATCCCGTTGCCTTTTTCTGACTGTTGTTTCTTCTCATCACGTTGAAACTCGGCAATTTGATCCAACCAATATAGGACAATCCGAGAATGACGATAAAGGCTCCGCCGATGATAGAAATCCATTGCTGAAAATCGGACAAGGCGGATCCTATCAGTCCCGACAAGGCTCCGAGTGCCGTAAAGACGATACTCAATCCGATGACAAAACCGATTGCCTTGAGAAACTTTGTCAATGGAGATTTTGTATCTCCCATGAGAAAACCGATGTATCCGGGTAAAACGGGAAAGATACAGGGAGAAAAGAAACTGAGAATCCCCCCTGTGAATGCTGCTATGAAACTGACCGTTGCGGTCATCTGTATACTGCCTTCCAAACCACCCAACACATAACCCCCTTTTGATTTATACCCACTATGGGTATAGAGACGGAATCAAGATTGATTTCTTCTATTTTTATTTTAGACGTTCAGAATATAGATATATACTTATATATTAAAAACATAGTACAATAATTAAGTCAACAAAAAACAGGTCGAAAACGCCTGAAAGTTGATGTATACATTCAGTACAGGGGAAAATAAAAAAATTCGTAAAGTGAATAATTAATGTTGAAACGTCTGAAACCCGTTGAATAAAAAGATTTAATGAACGGTATCTTGTTTAAAGCTTGTGATGTTGGTATAATCAACAGTAAAAAGGATAGGTTTTTGAGTTTTAAACATCCTGAAAAATCTGATCGTGGTTTTATCAAGTTATGTTAAAAAGTATTTGTTTTCTTCACGGTTTAAACATCAGAATGGAGGGTTAATGATGAAAAATATCGGTCGTGTCATTGCGGCAATTGTAGTGGGTATCATCCTGTTTTTCGTAGTTCAGTTTGTTGCCGGTGAAATCATGGAGAGGGGGAGTTATCTCAGTTATTTTCTTTCCTCAAAATATGCGATAGAATCCGCCCGAGTTGAACAGACCCTTCAGGAGGACGGGCTGGTCAAGGTTCATGAGATCTATCATTATAAGATGAGAAAACCGTTCAGGGGTTTGACGAGGACAATTCCTCAGGGGCGCTATGTACAGATGAGCAACGTGAAGATATGGGTGGATGAGGAACCCGAAGCGCATGTCGAATATCTGAGTAAGACGAACACCAGTTTTAACGCCCGTATCTGGATAGCGCCGTATAATTCGTATCAGGAGATTGATCCGGAGGGGAAGGAATACACCCTTCATGTGACGTATGATGCCGCCGGTGTTGTCGAAGCCGGAAAGGATTGTTCACAGATCCTGAGACAGTACTGGGGAGATATGTGGGAGGCCCCGCTTAAGGATATGACGGCCATCTTCAACTTCCCGCTCGGTTTCATGCCGACGGATGTATACACACATCCGGGGATTGCATACACGCTGAAAGGACAGTCCTACGTCTTCAACGTCAGTTCGCTGCCCCCCAACGCCTATGGGGAGGTCAGGTTCGAATTTGACCAGCGTGCGGCTATCAGCGAAATGAAGTATGCCGTCGTGAATTCCAGCTTGACGCAGGAGGACATCGAGAAAGAAGAGAGTTCGTACCGGATGACAAGGCTGATCCGACTGATCGTTCCTCCGGTGGTGTTTGCCGGATTACTGATTCTGATCTTTGTCATCTTCCGTTATTTCGGAAAAGAACCGACTATCACGTATGAGGGAGTCTACGAGAGAGAACTTCCCTCAAGGGATTCTCCGGATATCGTCAACTCGGCGGTCATCAACATCGTCGGAAATGTGGATAACGATGGCATGTCTGCGGTGATGATGAACCTTTACAGAAAGGATTACATAGAATTTGTCGACGGGATGGTCAAGAATAAACCGAAGACAGACACGATTCGTTTTAAAAAACAGGAGGCCGGCAGCGATCTTTCACCGAGTGAGGCCTATTTCTTTGATTTTCTGAAGGGATATGCCGATGAAAGTGTACTCGATTTTAAAGAACTTGAAAAATATCTGAGAAAAAAGGAATCGCGGGCCAAGCAATTCAATCAGAAATACGATACCTATCAGAGTCTCGTGAAAGATACGGTCAGGGCCCGAAAATATTTCAACACGACCGGTTACGCCTTTGCCGTTCTGATAGCCATCGTTATGGGGCTGTGCGGACTGGGACTGATACCGTTCATGACGATGAGTCCGACCCCCGATCTGCTCGGATGGGCTCTGGTTTATTCGGGATTCTTCCTCGTAACGGGAGCCATCATCCTGTTCCTGCCGAAGGATGTGTTCGGAAAGTGGAGTGAAGAGGGACTCACCTATTACAGAAAATGGATGAACTTTAAGAAATTCCTCGAGGAAATCTCGATGATCAAGCAGTATCCGCCAGAATCCATCATCCTCTGGGAGGAATATCTCGTCTATGCAACGGCACTCGGTTGTGCGGATACCGTTGAAAAGGCCTTGAAGGAGATTGTTCCGAGAGAGCAGTGGGAGAGACAGAGCAATCATGGCATGATGTACGGTGCTTACGGCTATATGCTGGGAAGTAACATGAGAGCGGTGAGAAACGTGGCCGTTCAGACCGTTTCCTCATCTTCTGCCAAGGGGTTCTCCGGTGGTGTCGGTGGAGCCGGTGGCGGTTCAGGTGGTGGAGGCGGTGGAGCCTTCTAAA
>DAINPP010000032.1:0-32763 GCA_036743375.1 Thermotogae bacterium
TAAACTTTTTGACCTCTTTTGTGTTCAGAATGTTTATCAAATCCGACTGAATCTTGAAAAACTTCGGCTGCCCCGGTTGTGTGTTGTCCTGGCATTGATTGTACTGAAAATAAAGAATACCATCCGCTTCAAAGTATTCGTAGAAGAAATGTTCATCGGTGCGTTGTTCCGCCAGACTCGGTGTCCATTCGAGCTGAACGATATTCTGTCTGAATTTTGATTCGCTTAGTCTTTCCGGGGTTATTTCCACTCTGACCCCATCTTTTTCAACGACGAATTGTTCGTTTTCTCCATCAATCACCTGACACCAGGCCAGGGCAAGCGGAGAATTGAGAAATTCCTGGGCGTTATACGCGACACCGATCTCATTCTGAGCCGGGATGATTCGTTCCAGTTTCCTGAGAATCTCGTCTTTATCCTTTCCGGCGATGGAGATGAGCTTTGCTCCGAGAAGTTCTTCATACTCAGGTGTGGTGGCAAAGAGATAATAATCCCGACCTATTTTCTGAAAGTAGACTGGATAATATTCCTTTCTGTAATTGTTGTAGCCGTAGATTTCGGTATGCGGGTCATCGACAAGTGCCAGAATTTCCTTTATGCCGAGAAAGACTTCTGCCGGCGAGAGTGAATTGGCCCGTTCAATCAGTTCATCACAGGCCTGGTTAAAGGCTTCCTCCGATGTCTTGAAAAAGAGATTGATATGATTCTTCGGAAGAGTCTTCTTTAGATAATCCACATCGAGAGCCCAGCCCATCTGATCCGTTTCAAACTTTTTGAGTTCACCGCTTCTCAATTCGATTTCTCCCGTCGGACTGATTCGGACGATTTCGCCTTTTAGAGTATTGTTTTGATCCAACGTGTAGGTGGCGTTGAAGGTATATCCCTGTATGGAGGTCTGCAGATAAAGATGATCCAATTCTGCCGTTGCCGTCATGGGAATCTTGAAATCTCCTCCCCAATAGAAGACATCTGCCTGATCATCATTTGGACTGATGATCAGTTTTGCAGGGGATTTCTGATTGCCGGAAGTGTTTTCACCTTCCCAGTATCCCATGAAATTCTTAAGTGTGGTTTCTGCGGAGACTACTGTTATTATGAGGCATAAAATACATATGAACGTGAAAAATATTTTGTTTTTCAAAAGTTTCACCCTTTCTGCTGCAAAGTATTTGGGGAATTTGTTTTTCCCCTTTAGATTATAGCAAAAAAAGGCTTTTTAGGTGTAGTAGTGTATAATGAGGTACTGAAAATTTAAATCGTTTTCGAGTGATCTGGAAGAAGCGTATTGTGAAAGATGTTGATCAAAAGGAGTGTGGGAAACGTTGAAATACGATGGGATTATTCAGAACTTTATCGGATATGCCAATCAAAGTGAGAATATAAGGGCTGCCATGATTGTTGGTTCAAGGGCAAGGAAAGAAACACCGGCAGATGACTATTCCGATCTGGATCTGGTCATTTTTGCCAAAAATCCGGAAAGATTGCTTTACGAAACGGATTGGCTTTCAGAGATCGGGGAATATCATATCACTTTTATAGAAGATCAGGCGAATGGTAATGGAAAGGAAAGAAGAGTCATGTTTTATGACGCACTGGATGTGGATTTTCCCATACTTCCGATAGTTGATATAAATGAAATGCTGAAGGACAAGAGTACTATGAAAATCATAATGAATGGAGTAAAAATTCTTCTGGATAAAGATGATATTTTAACAGGCATCGACAGGCTTCATCTTGAAAAAGAACCTGAAAAAACACCTGAACTTTCTGAAACAGAATTTGACAATATGATGAATGACTTCTGGTATCACTGTATATGGAGCATGAAAAAGCTGCTCAGAGGAGAATACTGGACGGCAAAGATGTGTGTCGATCGATATATGAAAAACATTTTACTGCGTATGATAGAAGTGTATTCCGCTGAAGATGGCAAAGAAATCTGGTACAACGGAAGATTTATTGAACACTGGACAAAGCCCGAGATCATCAAACTTCTGGATGATTGCTTTGCCCATTACAACAAAAAAGATATCCTTCATGCCCTTAAGGGGACGATGAATCTGTTTTCGGTCATCTCCAGAAAGAATGCCCAAAAACTGAATTATGAATATCCGCAAAAAGCGGAAGATTTTGTTCATGACTGGATGAAAGAACAGGTGTTCTGATTCAGTCAATATAGGTTGAAATTGTTTTTCTGACATAGTCAATATCCTGATTGAGTGTTTTGGCAATTTCGGAATCGGTCATTCCCTCCTGATGCAGTCTGTAAGCGGTATGCTCAAGGGTTTCGCCAATTTCTATGATATTACCGAACGGGTCATAGAATCGTATGACTTTTTGTTTCCATGGTTGTTCTCTGATTGGGTGAATGAACTGAATTTCTTCTTTTTTCAACATCTGCTCCAATTCATCGAGATCATCTTCTTCAAAGTACAATTCGCTGTTGTTTGAAAAGGAGTTAACTTCAAGATTATCGATGAGCTTTCTGAAATGTTCTTTTTCATGCAAGGCAAATGGTCCCTGAAAGACCACATTTTCTCCGTTGTCCTGAATAATTTTCATTCCGAGTACTTCAGAATAAAACTTTTTTGCCTTGTTGATATCTTCTACAACAAAGAGTGCACAGTTAAATTTCATTTTTTCCCTCTATTGGATATTTAAAATTGATTATATCAGAAAACAAAAAATTACTTAAATCATTTTAGTTTGTATTTTTTAATGAAATGCAAAGTTATTTTAACTAATGGAAGAAAAAATGTTATAATAAACTCTGTTCCAGGCGAAATTAAAAAAATTAATCAGGTGGTGTGGAAGATGAGAAAATTTGTGTTCATAGCTCTTGTTGGTTTAATGCTACTTTCGGCAGTTTCAGCTTCGGGATATCATATTTATACAGAGATAGTGGAGAAATCTCAGTTTTTTGATGAAGCGGGAAGTTTAACGGGCTCTTCGGTGGAAATCGTGAACGAGATACGCCGAAGACTTGATGATACAACGGAGATAGAGATTAAACAGTGGGCCGATGCCTATAACACACTCATGGTGAAAGACGATGCAATCCTTTTTTCAGCCAGTCTGACAGAAGAAAGAAAAGACTTGTTTAAATGGGCAGGGCCTATCCTGAGGAAGACGTGGTCGTTTTTTGTCAGAAAGGATTCCGGTATCGTGATCCATTCGATGGAAGATGCGAAGGCTTTGAAAAGGATGGGGACGATCACCGAGGATGCGAGAGAACAATATCTGCTGTTGAATGGTTTTCAAAATACAGTCGGTGAAACGGATTATCTGAGAAACGTTCAAAAACTCCATGATGGAGAGGTTGATGCGATCATCGAATCACCGGTCTCTTTTTATGCAAACTGTGTGAGAGGGGGCCTGAATCCGGATGACTTTCAGGAGGCCTTTGTTGTCAGGGAGACCGACCTTTATATCGCCTTTTCAAAGAATTTCCCTGAAGCTGTCTATTTAAACTGGCGGAATACACTCGAAGGCATGTATGAAGATGGAACGTTTGAAACAATATACAGAAAATGGTATCCGGATACGACACTTCCTGTTTTTACCATTGTAGAGTAAAATTTTTTAATCAAAGAGTTGCAACTCATATTTGAGCTGCAACTCTTTTTTTTGTTTTGATCTCAGTTTTCCTCGGAAGGAATAAACTTTACCCCTTTGAAAAGCAGCCAGAATCCGAAGAAGAGTTCGAAGAATGATCCCGGAGTATAAAAGGCGACTGTTACAACATCCGGTATTTCCGGGAACAGAATTTTAAGTGCTGAAAGAATCAGCATGGTGGTATAGGTGATGATTCCCCAGATCGACCAGAATGTGGGGACGAGTTTTGACTTCAAAAAGAGATAGAAGAAAAGAATCCCGCCAATGCCCATGAATATCAACACGATTTCCATCACGGCACTTTCAGTTCTCAAAAAGAAATCCAGAGTGGATTGTATCTGAACATCATTTAACGCAGCGCCTCCTTTTAAAAAGGCAAGGGGTGCTATTCCGCCAATGATGATCCCAACGGTTCCCAGTATGCCTTCAACGATTCTGAAGAACATTCCGAACGTTGCCAGTTGTTTGTTGATTCTCTTTAAGATGAAATAAAGCAGTACAGCGAGGAAAACGACCATAACATACATGACAATATCCGCTGTCATTCCCACTCTGAAAAGAGATTCATGCTGTGTCAGATTCATTCTGAACGTGTCTGAAGTGAAATAAGGATCTATAAAGATCATCGTTGCCAGGGCATCAATCATGATCAGCGCATAGAATAATCCGGCAAATTTAACGGTCTTCTTGAATGAAATTTCTTTTGTCATCTAATGACCTCCAATATTATTTATGTTTATTTGAAGCGGTACAACGGATATCAGCTGTATTCCCATATCTCTTATTTTTTTCAGCATACCGTGTAAGGCAGACTGATCGGCTATCATGCCTGTTATACAGGTTGTTCCATTGCTTAAGTGCTCAAGCGTCATTCCCTCAAAAGTTTTTGAAAATTCCTTCGACAAATAGCTTTTAACGGTTATCTGATAGTACTCTGACACACCACTACTTCCTCGTATTTTTCAAGTTCCCGGGTCGATAAAACTATAACAGAAAACAGTTTTATGAATCAGGTACTTTGGTAGGATGAAGGGTACTGTTTATTCAATCAACCCGATTTCTTTTGCTTTTACAGCAGCTTCAGTTCTTTTTTTTACGTTGAGTTTCCCGAAGATATTCTGATTTCTTCGAAAAGATCCCATAGCACCTCTTCCATCAGATAATCCATGATTTCATTCGTAAGCAGCTTATACTTTTCTGTTTTTTTAGTTAATTTTTTTCACTTGGACGCTGTAATCTCTTAATTTTCAAGTTCCGACAGAATAAATTCCAGTTCTGGGTCTCTTCCCGCATCGTAATCTTCAATCCCAACTGATATTTTATAATCAGGAATAACACCACTTGTTAAATTTTCATCACCAGGTGCAACACAATAGGTATGAGGAATGGTGTACCCGATCCCTGAATAAGGCAGGTAATATTTTGAGATATTACCGGAAAAAGACTCAGGATGTCTTGTTTCCTGTCCAACCACAATTCCGTTTTTACAATTGTATTTGAAGACTGAGGCAAAGTCTATCGCAGCAGATGCCGTATTACCGCTGATCAGCAGATACACTTTCCCTTTGTATCTATTGACTTTCTTTATTGGATTCTTGACAGTATACGCATCAAGTGTCAGATGTTCGCCATTTTCAGCATTCAGGATTTTCTTGAAATATTCCATTTCCGGAATAACGTTGTACAACGGTAGATTCCAGAATACTGAAGGAACCTTGTTTATGTATAGTTGTAACTTGTAAGCGTATTTATAAAAAGCTTTTACTCTGTCGTTAATCGGTGCGATAAAACGATCAAATATCTTATAGGAATCATCGGCAAAATAATTGAATACAAGAAAGCCAAAATCATCAGAACCTCCGCCGTTGTTTCGAATATCAATAACAATACTTTCAGAATCCTTATATTTTTTAAAGAATTGAGCCACCTTTTTTTTATAATGATCAACCACATCAAAAGCATAAAAACTGTTCAGTTCCAGAACGGGAATACTTTTCCCATCATAATAATATTCATGATAATCAATCAGTTCCAAATGGACGCCTTTATACGATTTAACCGGTTTAATAATTTCAGTATAAATTTTGTCATTTTCCCTGTATTCAATGGAATAACTGTCTTCAAACCCCAGCAGCAAAGGAACATGCGATCTGAAATTATATTCTACGAAGTTTTCTGTTCCGCCTTTTAACGGCGTTACAGAAAACTTTGCTATCATATTGAACAAATGCTCGGAATCAATACCGTTGATAGATAAAATTTCCGCCTTATAGGGTATTTCATTTTCTCTGCTGATATTGTAGAATTTACCATCTTTGTAAATCGCCTGAAAGGGTAAAAAATGCGTTTTTCTATTTTGAGGAGAAATCACCCACGTATGAGAATCATCAATCATTCCGACAAGTTCGGATAATTTGAAATAAAGATCTTCAACAGTCATCGCATCTTTTTTAGATAATTCAGATTTTATCTCAGAAGCTTTGCAGTCAAACTCTTCCTCTGTTATAAACAAAAACGGCTGCGGATGATAAGTCTTGATTTCAGAAATATAATAATCCACATCTTTAATCATTTCTTCCTGCGAAAGAACAGTATCTGCAACTGCCGTTCTGAAAGTAAAACCATAGAAATTTTCATAATAAGGTTTTTCAGTCGTTAAAAGAAATGCTATCCAGATTTGTGATAAAAGAACAACTATTAAGATAATAAATAGTACGATCTTTTTCTTTTTTTTCATCTAAACTCTCCAGTTTTGTTTTCCAAAATATAGATTGTATAAATGTCTTAAATTAAGAAAAACTTAGCTATATTAACGTATATTTGAAATAAAGTGATTTTACTGAATATGGTTCTCTTTGTTTGAATAGTGCCTTTTAAACATAAAACATTCCGGTTCATGATCGTCGACGATTCCGATTGCCTGAAGATAGGAGTAGATGATGGTGGAGCCGACGAACTTCATACCTCGCTTCTTCAGATCAACACTGATTTTGTCGGATAATGGAGAGGTTGCCCTGAACTCTCCCGTTTTATTCTTGATGATTTTTCCGGCGGTAAATCCCCAGATGTATGCTGAAAAGGAACCGAATTCACGCTGGATTTCAATGAATATTTTCGCATTGTTGACGGCAGCATTGATCTTGAGCCTGTTTCGGACGATTCCTGTGTTTTCTCTGAGTTCTTCTTGCTTTGCCTCATCATACCGGCTGATCTTCACGACGTCAAAATTATCAAAGGCCGCTCTGAAGTTCTCCCGTTTGTTCAGGATGGTACTCCAGGAGAGTCCCGCCTGAAAGGATTCCAGAAGGAGCATTTCGAAAAGGTAATGATCATCGTATGAAGGGACGCCCCATTCATCATCATGATATCTGACATACACCGGTGATTTTAAGTTGACCCATTTACATCGCTTTTTTTCCATTGATTGAGACTCCTTTATGAGAAAAGTCGTGAAAACCATTCTTATTATACCTTATTTTTTCTTTGGAGATTATGATATAATACAGGTTGACGAGATGTGAATAAAGGAGGAATAATGATGCGGATAGATTTACTGGATAATGTTTCCGGAGTAAACAATGTTCCGGCGGTGAATGCGATTAGAAAGGTCAGTCAAAATGATAATTCCGTTCGGGCTATTCAGAATAATAAACCTGAAACGATCAATGATTCCTCAAAAACTACTGATAACAAACAGGTATCGATTCAAAACCTGGAAGCTTATGCGAAGGAAAAGGAGAACAGCCCTTCGGCATTCAATGATCCGCTTGTCAGGATGGCAAAAAAAATAGGAATTATCGAATGTGAGACCTGTGCAGCGAGGCAGTATCAGGATGGGTCCAACGATGTCGGGGTATCTTTTAAAAATGGTGGTCATATCTCTCCGCAAAATGCCTTTGCGGTTGTCAATTCTCATGAGCAGGAGCATGTTCAGGAGGCTAAGGAAAGGGCCTCTTTTGATGAATCGACCGAATTCATAGGATCATCTGTCAGAATATTCGTTTCTACCTGTCCGGAATGCGGCAGAGTCTACGTTTCCGGTGGAGAAACGCGAACGGTAGAGGGGCATTCCTCACATTCTCAGGAGATCAATATGAATAATCCTGCGGTTGCCTTTTACAATCAGGAGAATGATTACAATAAATCCGAGGGTCTGTTTTTTGATGAAACGGCCTGAAGACGTCAGTCATGGGGAAATTAATGCGGTGTCGAATTGCTACTGAAGACCTTAGTCCTGTCGGGCCACTTTGTAGAAATTGTCAGAGGTGATATTACCCGGCAGCATACGGAGGCAATCGTCAATGCGGCCAACGGCTTTCTTCGGCATGGCGGTGGTGTGGCACTTGCTATTGCGCGGGCTGCAGGTCCGGTTCTCATCGATGAATGCAACCTGTATATCCGTAAACATGGTCAGATTGCCACAGGTGAAGCCGTACTGACATCCGGTGGGAATTTAAACGCCGAATATGTTATTCATGCGGTGGGGCCTGTCTCGGGAAGTGGTGATGAAGATGAGAAGCTGCGTTCTGCCATCCTTCATTCTCTTGATATCTGTGAATCCCATTCGATAAAGAGCTGTGCGTTTCCCGCCATCAGTTCCGGTATATTCGGCTTTCCAAAGGAAAGATGTGCAGAGATTTTTCTTGAAACGCTTCAGGATTATTTCCTCAGGCATGAAGATTCGGTGATACAGCTGATCCGCTTGTGTAATATCGATGAACCGACCAGCGCCGTTTTTCTTTCCGCAGCCGAGACTTTTCAGGTGAAATAAACTGTAATAAATATTTTTTTCAAAATCGTTAAGTGAAATATGAAAAAGTTTATATAATAAATAGTATTTTGGTGTATAATATCTTTCGGCCATATGAAAGATGGGATATTCTGTCTGTTCATGGTCTCAAATTTTAAGAGGAGGTATTTTTTGAACTTAAACCTTAGACTGGAAACACCAAATGACTATTCTGCAGTGGAGAATCTTACACGTGAGGCATTCTGGAATCTTTATTTTCCCGGATGTAATGAGCATTATCTGGTACACATTCTTCGAACTTCCGATGTCTTTGTACCGGAACTTGACTTTGTCGCAGTAGTCGATGACAGGATCGTAGGGAATATTATGTATGCGACGTCGGATATCATCTGTGATGATGGAACAAAACATGAGGTTCTGACATTCGGTCCCCTTTGCGTTTTACCCGAGTATCAGCGTCAGGGAATCGGAGCGGCATTGGTCAATCACACGAAAGCTGTCGCGGCAGAGATGGGATACAAGGCAATATTCATTTATGGTGATCCTGAAATTTACAGGCATGTCGGTTTTGTTCCGGCAGAAGATCATCAGATCAGAACGAAGGATAATATGTATGCCGCTGCCTTACAGGTGTATGAGTTACAGAAAGGCGCCCTTACAGGGATCAAAGGTCGATTTGTTGAAGACGCTGTTTATGAAGTTAGCGAAGAGGCAACGGGTGAATTTGATGCTCAATTTCCTGAAAAGGAAAAACTCAGCGGAACAGATTCTCAAAAGAGATTTCTTGAGCTTATTACCATGAGACGAAGTCCTGAAACGGCCGTTGAATAAGATTAAATTGTACAATTTTTTGTTTTTATAAAACAAAATACCGCCTTTTAAATTAAAAGGCGGTATTTTTTTATGATAATGCTCATTTTATGCCTTATTGTTCACGCCAGACAACCCTGTTTTTTCCTTCGGATTTTGCAAGATAGAGCATCTGATCAGAGGTTTTCAGAAATTCAGCGGAATCCAGGTCATTTTCAGGATGAGAGGTAACACCACCGAGTGAGATGGTAACAAATGCTGAAGTTTGTGATTTTTCATGGGGGATCTGCAGATCTTCCACGGCCTTCCTCAATTTTTCGGCGATATATTTTCCCCCGTCCATATCCGTATTCGGAAGGGTTACCACGAATTCTTCCCCGCCATACCTTGAAATCGTATCATCCGGCCTTTTAACGGTGCTGCTTAACATACCCGATATGGCTTTAAGCACATTATCGCCTGCGGTGTGTCCGTAGCAGTCATTGTATTTTTTAAAACTATCCACATCAATCATAATCAGCGAAAGTGGGTTACCGTTTCTTCTACTGCTGCGCCACTGTTTGGAGTATAACTGATCAAAACTCCGACGGTTATTTATCCCGGTCAGCCCGTCGATACCAACAAGATCTTCGAGCATTTGCCGTTGCTCAATGAGTTTGATATGATTTTTGACCCTGAGCTGTACGATTCCCGGATGGAAAGGCTTGGTGATATAGTCTACCGCTCCGAGTTTCAGCCCTTTTTCCTCATTTTCAAGAGAATCCAGTACGCTGATGACGATGACGGGAATCTCCTTCAGGTGTTCGTTGTTTTTTATATGTTTTAATATGTCATACCCATCCATATCCGGAAGCATGATATCCAGAATGATCAGGTCGATATCCTTGTTGTCCCTTAATCGTTCAAAAACCTGCTTGCCGTCTTTAGCGAGAATGATCTCAAAATCATCTTCAAGCAATGCGGAAAGAATTTTCCGGTTGGGTTTTTCATCATCTACAATCAGAATTTTATGGGCTTTTGACATGTATATTCTTCACCTTCTATGGCAATTTTTATTTGACTGATCAGCTTTTCCGCTTTTGAGGCATCAAGATCCTCAACGGCGTGATAGAGTTCATCAAAAAGCGAACCTATCTGATTATCGGAATATTGTTTTTTTAATTTAAGGGCCAGTTTTTCGGCTTTGTAGTTTCCGGATTTGACAAATCCGCTGAGTTCGCTGAGTATCTGAAACAGCTTCTCATCGGTTGTCTTCGCCGAGACAGGATTTCCCCGTTCATTCTCGGCGAGCGTATCGGCTTTAAATCTGGAAATGACCCGACAGATTTCGGCCAATTCATCTCTGAAAACCGGATACAACCCATCAAAGCCGATCTTGTCCTTCAATTTGATCATCTCTTCTATGTCTTCGGATAATTCTGAAAGTTGTATTGCCCCAAGCGTTCGGGAGACGCCCTTTAATGAGTGGATACAGCGGCCGGCCTCATCCGGATGAGCGTTATCAACATGATATTTTATTTTTTCAGCGTGATCCTGATAATCCCTGTAGAAAT
This sequence comes from Thermotogae bacterium, assembly GCA_036743375.1. Classification (GTDB taxonomy): domain Bacteria; phylum Thermotogota; class Thermotogae; order MWEM01; family MWEM01; genus DAINPP01. The sequence continues at coordinate 10,729 of DAINPP010000032.1, forward strand.
CGAAGAGCATTTCCTGATAAAAATCCAGTGAGCCACCTGTGTTTTCAATTCCCTTTACCGTATCAAAACCGGTTAATCTGAAATCTGTGATGTTCTGTTCCCCTTTCCGCGTTTCCATTGATGGTATTCCTTTTATAAAATAACTCTAATCGCCACATTATAGCATAATTACGGATGTTAACCGTTCACGGATAGATTCTGGACGATCACTTCCCAGAGCATCTTCCTGTGTGTATATCTGTCGATAGAATATTCTTCCATACTCCGTATCTTCTTCGCCTTAAAGAGTTCCTCTATCTGTTCTCTGTTAAAAAACCTCTTACAATGTCCGTTATGCCGGTAAAAATTCTCTTCTAACAGCTCTCCGCATCCGGCACCATGATTGGTGTCCTTTACGGAATTCAGCCGACAGAACAGATAACCTCCAGGCTTCAGGACCCGGAAGATCTCCCCTGTGATCCCATTCGTTTGCCTCCAGGGAAAGTAGTGTAAAGAAAGATCGGCAATGATGATAGGGGTATAGTGATCGGGAAAAGGCAGCCCATCTGAAAAATCAAAACATCTCGTTTCAGCCGCAGGGATATGTTTTTGAAGTAATGAGAGGGCCTCTTCGGAAAAATCACAGGCGATTACCGAAAACTCCCTTTCTGAAAGATAAAGTGTGTTGTTTCCCTTTCCACATCCCAGATCAATAATTGGATAATCTTTTGACTCCTGCAGGATGGCCATATGTTTGTTTAGCCAGTCGTCATAGGAAGGAGGAGTGTTCAAACTGTTCTTGTAGGCGGCATTCCATTTGTCAGTTTCCCTGTTCATGTCTTCTCCTTATTTTACAGCTTGGAAAACCATCCTCATTATCGAGAAAGGATTCTCCAAGCCTATAATAAGCGGATAATCTGAACTTGTCAAGTGAGAAGGTTATTTCGTCACAGTGGTTTGTCAAGAGTGGCTGTTGACAGAAGGTGTTTCAAATGTTATAGTATCGACGTGGATGACTAATCAGTCAATATGCTGTGCAAATTACTTTCAAAATACATAACAGGAGGATAAAAAGGTGAATACAAGAAAAATGGTTTTTGCGGCGATGTTTGTTGCACTTGGAATTGTAATACCTCGTGTTTTTCATATGATAGGCGGTGCCGCACTTGGCAGTGTACTTCTTCCAATGCATTTACCCGTATTGATCGGGGCGATGTTGATAGGTCCGTTTTATGGTCTGATCATAGGCATCGGTTCAGTACTCGTTGGTTTTCTGCTTGGTATGCCGGCTATGCCTATGGCCGCATTTATGTTTTTTGAACTGGCGACTTATGGTCTCGTGGCCGGCTATTTCGGCTTTAACAGAAAGATGAATGTTTATCTTTCGCTGATTTTGGCCATGCTGATCGGTAGAGTGGTTTCACTTTCAGCTATGCTGATCGCCATACACCTACTCGGTATCAGTCTACCGCCCGTGTTTGGGACCATAGCCATGTTCAGTACAGGCATCCCCGGCATGATCCTTCAAGTCGTCATCGTTCCGCCGTTGGTCATTCTATTAAGGAGGTTATTTGATTTTGAACAATCAGATCAGCCTGTTAAGTCTTCTTGAGGAAATTCCGTCAAAGACCTGTTTTGTTCTTCACGAAGGAGAGATTATCTTCACCTCTGAAGAGAGAGGTGTCAAACCGCTTCTCGATTATCTATCAAGCGGTCCAGAAAAAAAGGAGATCACCGTGGTTGACAAGATCATGGGCAAGGGAGCCGTTTTTCTCGCTATTGCCGCCGGGGCAAAAAAGATTGCCACACCTGTTATCAGTGAGATGGCGTTGAGACTTGCAGAGGAATACGAACTTGAAGCCGAATATGAGAAAATTGTGCCGAAGATCATCAATCGGACCGGTGATGGATTTTGTCCCATAGAAACGGCTGTCCTCGATGAATGGGATGTGAAAAAGGCACTCGTGAAAATCACAGACCGATTGAAAGAACTGAATGACCGGTTAAGGAACTGAAATTATTCTCAGAAGAGTAATCGTTTTTGTGTGACATTGTTCAGCTGGTTAAGGATTTTCTTGAAAGCCGTAGCCATTGCGTAGTTTTCAATCTCATTCAGTGTCGTCCAAGTCGACTGAGCAGCCTTTTCGGGGCTTCCATACGAGAGGGTTGTATCAGTCTCAAGAAGGGTATCGTGTAAACGGATTTCATAAAGCGTCATCAGCCATGTCTTATGCGTAAACACGTGGATGTTTTCACCTATTTCGGTTATTTCTGAGATGACAGGAGAAAATTGGGTATTCAGATGGTTGATCAGTTTTTCTTTTGCGAGTAACCTGTTTTTGTCTTCTGCAACAGGAAATCCCCACATCCCTTTTAAAAGGCCGCTGTCTGTCTTTGTTAACAGGATTGTCTCTCCTTTTCGGATAATTCCAACGGCGATATGAACCTTTTCATGCGTTCCCTTTTTCATCTTAACGGGCAACAGTGACTGGATAGAGAGAGAAAAGGCCTTGCAGTCTTCTTTTACAGGGCATATTTCGCATTTGGGTTTTTTTGGCAGACAGATCAGGGCGCCAAGTTCCATCAGGGCCTGATTGTAGTCCCGCGCATTTTCCGGAATGGTTTCTGTCACTTTCTCCTCGAATATCTTTCTGTTCTTTTGAATCGAAATATCCTGCTCCATATAGAAAAGCCTCGAAAAAACCCGCATGACGTTACCATCTACCGCCGGTGCTTTCTGATTGAAGGCTATACTGAGGATGGCACCGGCCGTATAGGGACCAATTCCGGGGAGTTTCAAGAGGGTTTTATACGTTTCGGGAAATTTACCGGCATGTTCGCTGACGATGATCTTCGCACATTTCAAGATATTTCTTGTCCGAGAATAGTAGCCCAGTCCCTCCCAGAGTTTCAATAACTGTTCTTCTTCCGCTTCGGCAAGGTCTGATATCTTTGGGAACGCCTTCATGAATCTTTGATAATAAGGCAGAACGGTATCCATCTGTGTCTGCTGCAACATGATTTCAGATATCCATATGTCATACGGTTCATGAGTTTCCCGGAAAGGCAGCTTCCTGTGATGTATTTGATACCATTCGAGCAGCCTCTTCTGAAATCCCAGAGAATTCTCTGTAAATCCGTTGGCCTTTTCTACTTCTTTTTTCTGCACTTAAAACTCCTTTCAGCCTGTCATCTCCGAACCTGTCGGTTGTTTATCACTCGTCGACAAGGATCTTATAGGCGCCGTATCCCGTTTCGTCCATTTTATCATAGGGAATGAATTTTAAAGCCGCCCCGTTAATACAGTATCTGAGCCCGCCATCAGCAAGGGGTCCATCGTTGAATACATGGCCGAGATGTGAATCCCCGAGACGGCTCCTGACCTCTATCCGCTCCATTCCATGGGAGTCATCCCGAATATAGTCGATGGCATTGGCAACGATCGGCCTGGAAAAACTCGGCCATCCGCAGCCGGCGTCAAATTTGTCATCCGAGACGAATAACGGCTCACCCGTAACGATATCCACATAGATTCCCTTCTCATACAGGGTTTCGTATTCACTGGTAAAGGGCCTTTCCGTCGCACTGTTCTGTGTTACTTCAAAGGCAAGTTCCCCTATCTTTTCTCTGAGCTCAACCGTTGAAAGTTTCGGCTCAACCTCGAGTTGAAATAGCGGCTCATCCGCTTTGCTCAAGGGGATGTGACAATAGCCGCCGGGATTTTTGTCGAGATAATCCTGATGATATTCCTCTGCCGTATAAAAAGTCTGTAATGGCAGGATTTCTATGGCCGTTTGCCGTCCTTCCCTTTTTTCAAATCCGCCAATGACCTTGTTAATGCGTTCTATCTGAGTATCATCCGTGAAATAGATCCCTGACCGATACTGAATGCCGATATCGTTGCCCTGACGGTTGATGGTATACGGATCTATAATCCTCAAAAAGTGTAGAAGGAGTTCTTCAAGACTGATGATGTTTTCATCAAAATCCACCTTTACCGTTTCCGCGTGTCCCGAGTCGTTGACAACCTCCTGATAAGTCGGATTTACGGAATTCCCGTTGGCATATCCCACTTCTGTGTCCACAACGCCGGCGATCTTTTTGAAATACCCTTCGATTCCCCAGAAACAGCCGCCTGCAAAATATATAGTCGCTATCCGTTGATTCTTTCCGTTTATGATTTGTTCTCCGATCGCTTTGTTCATATCAGTCTCCTTTATCCCGTTATTTTCGGAAGTATCGTTGAAAAACAGTATTGTCATTATGATTAAAAAGATTGTGAGTGAAAAATGGTTCTTCATATTATCACCTACCTATAAAAGATACATTGATCTGTTTTTATTATAGACGGAGAACTTTTCTTTTTTCGCACGCTTCAAATGAAAGTAACTTCTTAAAAAGGAAGTAGAAAGTCGTCTTTTTTTGATTATTGACAGATAAAGATTTTTTGAAAAGAAATGTTATAAAAAAGATTTATTTTATGTAAAGAATATAAGGTATAATAATTTTATATATAAATATCGTCTAAAGCTATGATAAGAATGCTGATTGATAGAAAAGAAAAATTTAAAATAGCACCAAAAGATGCTACGCTTTTTCCTATATCGAGGAGGTATGTCTATGAAAAACATGAATCTTTTCCAGAAATTTTTCCTGTTGATTGTTTTTTCTTCCATTTTACCGCTGGTTGGCATTTCAATTTACACGATTATCAATGAAAGAAATATGGAGATTAACAAAGCCGATCATGAAATGCAGGCCATACTGGATTCCAATTCGGAATTAATCGACAGTTATTTACTACCTTATAGCGATTTGATTGGTTATCTTGAAGAGATGCCGATACTGATAGATACACTTGAACTGAAACAGGATACAACGGCTATCCTTGAACTCTACAAGAGTATCCGAAACAATTATCCTGCGATTGTTAATATTTACTTCGGAACTCAGGACAGAGAAGCCTTTATAGATTATAAAGGCCTGGTAATCTACCCTGAGATCTCAGGTCTTTCAAGTGAATACGATCCAAGAAAAAGGGTCTGGTATACCGATGCGGTCAGTGCGGGTGATGCCGTGGTGACAACGGATCCTTATGTTGATATCGCGACAAATGAAAAAGTAATTTCCGTTGTAAAGAGTATTCGGGACGGTGGTAAATTCTATGGCGTAGTCGGAATAGATTTTAACATCGGAAGACTTGCCGAGATTTTACTGTCAAAGACGTATGGAGTGGAAGGTCAGACCTTTATCCTGAACTCCAATAATGAGTATATTATGCATAAGGATAACAATATCGTCGGAAATGCGGTAGAAAACAAAGAGTTGCTGAGTGCGTTGAAAAATCAGGACGGGAATATAGAAATGACGGAAAAAGGTGTCCTGTACCAGGGGAAATATACGGTAAACGAACTTGGCTGGAAGGTGATCACTATTTCACCGAAGCACTTTGTCATGGCCAATGCCACTCAGAATATGATCGTTATGCTCATAATCTCATGTGGTGTCATCGCGTTTGCCATCCTGTTGGGATTCTTTATCAGTAATGTGTACATCAGAAAACCGGTTCTTGTGATCAGCGAAATTGTAGAAGCCTTTGGAAACGGAGACTTGACGAAGCGTTCCGAATGGAATTCCAGCGACGAAATAGGGAAAATGTCCCTAATGCTCAATACAAGTCTTGATGAGATACAATCATTGATTAAGACGTTAAAAGGTGCTGCAACGGAGGTTATGAGTTCTTCACAAAACCTTGCCGCGGCTTCAGAAGAGCAGACGGCTTCAAGTGAAGAAATGGTGGCACAAACCCAGGAGATAGAGAAAAATGTACAGAATTCTTCCGCATCGATCGAAGAGGTTAACGCCGGTGTCGAAGAGGTGGCGGGTAGTGCACAGAATGTATCACGGACTTCACAGAATCTGGCTTCTCAGATCGTTGAGGCTAATGATGCCGTTAAAAACGGCAGAGATGAACTGATAAAGCAGAACAAGATGATGGAAGAGGTGAAAAAGAATACGGTTGAGACAACGGAAGTGGTAGGAGAGGTTGCGAGTAAATCCGATTCTGTTCAGGAAATTGTTAAGACGATCAGTTCTATTGCGGAGCAGACCAACCTGCTGGCATTGAATGCCGCAATAGAGGCTGCAAGAGCCGGAGAAGCCGGTAAAGGATTTGCCGTTGTTGCGGATGAGATAAGAAAACTCGCTGAAGAAAGCAAGGTATCTTCTGAAAATATTGCAAAGATACTGAACGAGATAGACCATGGTGCGGATAAGGCAAATGAATCGGTAAAGAATATTGCGGATCTCTTTAAAGGTCTCTCGGAAGGTTCTGATACTATAGGGAAGAATTTTGAGACCATTTTTGATACGATGGAACAGATCGTGACCATGGTCAATGATCTGACAGAAACGGCTGAGAGTCAGGGCGCTTCTTCCGAGGAAATGGCATCGGCAATGGACACGGCATCACGTTCGATTGCCGATATAGCCGAACAAATCTCGGATGTTACTCAGGCGACTGAACAGATGAGTACGGTGGCCGAACAGATCAGCTCATCCGCTGAGCAGCTGAGTGCCCTGTCGATAGAACTGGATCAATCAATTAACAGATTTCAGTTTTAACACTTCATCATCAGCTGATTGATACAACGGAATAACCGATAAAAAAGAAGGCGTATTTTCTTTTGGAATACGTCTTCTTTTTTAGAAGATTTGCAGTTGCAATATAGTAACGATAAAGAGAAAAATATAAAAACTATTATCATGAAAGTTATCTATCTGTTGTTGTGTGATAAAAATGTTCTAATGAAGGCAAAAAGGTGATAATTATGAGTGACTACAGGAAGAAAATTCTGGTCAATCTGTTGATTTTAATCTTGGGGATTATCCTGATCTTTTCACTTTTTCTGATCTTTTCAGTCCGGAAAAGTATGTTATCCGATGCGAAGGAGCGATTAATCCTCTCTTCTGAAAAGAATGCGGAGCTGTTCAATACAAAACTGACTATTATCCAAAATACCGTTGATAATCTGACCATTGTGACGGAACAAATTTTGAACAATACAAAATCAGCTCATGAACTGTCTGCTTATAAATCCGTATTTGAAGAAGAACTTGGGGATATCCTTTATCGGACGGGCCAAACGGTTCCAGGCTTAAAAACCCTTTATATATACTTTAATCCCGACTATTTTGGCTTTTATCATAACATATCCTATGCCTATCTTGAAGATGACCGTTTTGAAAGATTGCGTATTTTACCGCAGGAAGCCTACCATTCAGATGATCCGGATATGGCGTGGTTTTATAAACCCCTTGAAGGGGGAGAAGGTCTCTGGATAGAACCTTATTACTGGGATATTTTTAATACGCGTATTATAACGTATGCCAAGCCCGCTCTTTCGGATGATGCGGCTTTTGGCGTTATCGGTCTCGATCTGACGGTTGAGGAGCTGATCGACGAACTGGAATCGTTCAGAATCTTTGAGAGTGGAACCGCCTTTCTACTTAATGAAGAGATGGATTATATCACCGGTGAGGGTTATAGAGTCGGGGAGCATTTCTTCAGTACGGGTATTGGTGAGGAATTCAATGAACAGGATTTCGAAGATCAGAAAATAAAAGGGTTGACTGGGATACTCGAAAGTGCAAATTATCTCCTATCGTATTCCAGGTTGAACAACGGCTGGATCATGGCCGTTAAGGCCCCCAAATCCGAGATTTTTTTACCCATTCGTGACTTTATCGTTTACGTCCTTCTTCTGACGGTGTTTTTTATCATCCTTTCGATTCTGATTGCGAGAAGAACTGCCGGGTTTCTCTCTACCCCACTTGAAAAAATCGCACGTAACATCAGTCATTTTGATCTGAATCGGAAGGCCAGTCTCGTCAGGACCGGTATTACGGAACTCGATAGCATCTCACAGAACTTCAAGACGATGGCGGATTCGGTATCACGATCCTATGAGATCATTAAAGAGAAGAACGTTGAACTGGAAGAGGCTTACAGGGAGGTAGAGGATTCTTATAAAGAAATAGAAAGTCTTGCGGGAAATCTTGAGGGAATCATGAATCTGACCTCCTCCATCTCTGTTATGGCGGTGAAAAATGAGCCGGATTATTTAAAACAGATATTGAAAACGACGATGACGCTTTTAAAGAAGGCTGACATGGGAATCATCCTTAAATATGATAAGCATCAATGGATAAACGTATATCATAGTGAGTTTTCTGAAGAAACCGTTCAGTTTATCCGGGAAAGGCTGAATGATACGGATGCACATCTTCTGATAGAACAGATAGAAGAGAAGAAAAAAGACTATATGTATCTCTATTCCCCACTTAAATACGGGGATAGACTCCTTGGTGCAATAGTGATTGGCAATAGGCAGAATGAAAACCTTCCTTTTTCATCGGAGGATCGGATCATCCTTAAGGCATTTTCCAACCTTGCAGCCTCTTTTTTTGGTATTCAGCAGCTACTCACTTCAAAAACCAAATTCAGAGAATCTATCCTGCTCTCCATGATTAAACTGGTTGAGTTGCATGATCCTTATACGAAGGGACATTCTGAGAGCGTCTCAAGACTTTCCGTTCAAATTGCTCAGAAAATGGAACTCGGTGAAAGGGAGATATCTACGATAAAATGGGCCGGACTGGTTCATGATATTGGAAAAATACTGATACCGAAAGAGATTTTGAATAAGCCGGATAAATTAAATCCCGATGAATACGCTATCATTCGGAAACATCCGGAATACGGGGCCAAGGTTCTCTCTGAAGCGGAAGAGATCAGTGAAGTAGCCAACATTGTGAAGTATCATCATGAGAGATGGGACGGTACAGGGTATCCCGATGGCTTTGCGGGTCAGGCTATTCCGCTTGAAAGCCGTATAATCAGCGTTGCCGATACTTATGATGCCATGATATCCGATAGACCGTACAGAAAAGGGCTTGCTCATGAAATTGCAAAAATAGAAATTGTTAAACATTCGGGGATTCAGTTTGATCCCAAGGTCGTTGAAGCCTTTCTTAGGCTTATCAATTGAATGACACAAGGGCTTGTTTAGATCAGATTGTATCTCAAGGAAAATAGATTAGGGGCAGCTGAAAAACCACAATAATTTTTCAGCTGCCCCAAATAGCGAAAGATTTAACCCCCTCACCATTTTTAAAGCCATCCGTGTCCTTGCGACGCTTAATCCTATAAAGGTTTAATAGTTTTCAGCAAGCCAGGTTAAAGTTCCGTTGTAAGCGATCTTAGTCGGAATAGAAATCGTAGGGAAAAAGGTATCGAACACATGATCGGTACTGTTGAGGCTGATCAAATCGGCTGTAAGACCTTTTGATATCAGTATTTCATAAAGTCTTTCGGTTGATGTATAAGGCGTCATCGAGTCATCCGTTCCCTGAATCAGAAGGATAGGTGGAACACCTTCATGGACGATGTAATCGACGGATGCCAGTTCATAGTTTTCTCTCTTTCCTTCCGGTGTCCCCCCGGTGATCTTCTCCATGATGGCCATATGACTTTCTTTCAGGGTATCAAAACCATCCTGTGTGGAATAGATGGCATCTCCTATCCTGTCATACCAGGCCTCACCGGCATTGTAAACATATTTTTCATAAGCGTCAAAGAGATTTACCGCCGGACAGAAGGCAACGACACCATCAACCGTCGCATCAGTCCGATACAGATCATAAGCCGGTATATTTTCGGAACAGGCACTCAGCAAGGCGAGATGGCCACCGGCTGAACTGCCGGAGAGGATGATCTTTTTAAAAGGCAGGCGATTATCTTCTGAGACCAACTTGATACCCGATTTTATCTCACTGACGATTTTAAAGATATCTGACGTTTCACTGCCCGAACAGGATAGAAATCCAAAACTGTAGCCGTTTTTCAGAAGAGTCTCCTTCAGATGGGAGAAGATGGACAGATCGGCATGGACAGACCAGTGTCCATAGGGGAGATATAAAAACAGGATCTCCTTTCTTAACGATTCTTCAGGAATGAAGAGCTTGAGATTTGTGATGTCCTCCTGTTGTTTCAGATCAAAATTTGCTCCCGTCAGCTCGGTGATCCTTCCGGAATAGGCCATTTTCTGTAGTGTTGTTTTTGGAAGTGTGGAATCACTTGCCATGATCATTCGGATCAAAATTCCGCTGTTGACAGTCAGGAACAACAAGGTGACGAAGACGATCTTCATGAAAAGCCCGGTTGACGGCTTCTTTTTCCAGACAAGCAGAATACTCCAGAGAATAACGGTGATCAGCAGAACGATAAAGATGGGCAGGACGATGTTCGGATAAAGCATCTTCGGAACGGTAAAGATCACGTTAACAGGAGATCCGACGTTGATCCAGACCGAGATGTTTAAAAACAGGAAAATCAGTAATAAGGCGGCTAAAAAGATCTTGCCGATGATTTTAATCACTTTGTTTCACTCCTCTTTTTTTCTTTCATATGGTTTGATGAGCATTCTCAAAGATGCTCTTAATTCTTCCCTTTCCCACAACGTCATACCATTTTTCGCAAAAACGAGATGCATCAGATCATATCCCCTGTATAAGAAGATATAGGCGTTGGCGAGACTTTTAATTTCAGAATCGGACAGTGGGATTAACAGGTTCTGTTCGACGAGCATTTCGAATAACCTGTAAGTCATTCCCCTCAATTTGGATGATTCCTTAAATATCGTGCTTGCCGCTTCCGCTTCGTAGAACTGCTCCTGAAGAATCATGTTCCAGAACAGCCGGGAAATCTCGTTATCAAAAAAACCGGCATAGCTGACGATCACTTCAAACAGGATTTCGGAAGCTCCGCCCGATGCATGTTTATCGAAGATACCCTGAAGGGTTTCAACGTTTCCGTTTTTGGATTTTTCACGGCAGTATTCGTAAAGCGCTGTAATCAGTTCCTCTTTTCCTGAAAAGTGATTGTATATGGCCGGTTTGCTGATCCCGACCGCCGTTGCAATTTCCCTTAAAGAGGTGTTTCGGATGCCGTTTGCACTGAACAGTTCCAATGCCTTTATGAGTATTTTTTCTTTTGTTTTCATTCTGCCTCCCAAAAAAATTAATTACCGGTAGTTCATATTTTATATCAGAAGAAACCCTTTGTCAAGGGTTTCACATATAAAGTTTTATTGATCCGAGTGGGTGATTTTAAAATTCGTCCCAGAAATCTGCAGGTGATTTCTGATCGTTTAATTTGATGTGATGGGCTTTGACACCCTCTGTGAGTGGCTGTTTGAAAGAGTAATTTCGCCATTCGGTTTCCGTGTTTCCCATTCTCACACTGATTTCACCGGCCTGTGAATCGAATATCGAAGACCAGAGTGTGCCGAAATATTCGGTGTAGTAGGGACCGTTTAATCCCTTCGGGTATTCATCCGTGAGAATGGTTTTGATGTCTTCAACCGTGTATTTCCTGTCGCTATTTCCAAAGGTCTCGAGAATATTGTCATATCTGTGTTTTGACTGTTTGAAGAAGTGTTTTCTGAGTGGGATCATCTGCTTTAGATTGAAATGATTCGTCGCGGCAAGCAGATGCTCATCAGAGTCCTGATGGATGATCTTATACTGCAGGCGTTCAGGTGTCTGTTCGACAAGCATGACCGAGCCCGTTCGGTCCGCCACGAGGTATGTTGGACTGTAGCCGGCTTCCATACTTCTGATGACTTCCAGTGCCTCATAAACATCCTTACAGGTATCCAGAACTTTCCGGATGACAACCCAGAACAGGAAGCCATCTGTATAGAAGTCTTCTACCGGCGGAATTCCGCCTGTCATCGTCATGGCGAGTCCATGTTCGTTCATGCCGTCGATCTTTCCGAAGATGATGGAAGTGAATCCCAGGCTTCTCGCGCAGCCTTCCTCATCTATATCCATGAACAGGCAGTCCGTCATATCGGGACTATACTCATAATTTCTTCCGATGAGTGTGTGTCCGTTTTCCGTGACCTCTGAAGTCAATGCGAAGTGAGCACAGGCCCCCCTGAACTTGTGAGAGTAAAGGTAATAACAGATGTCTTCCGGATTCACATCAAGTACAGCTGCCATTCCCTCTATTTCACGGTTGACATTCGGGCAATGTTTTTCAAACAAATTCTGTATCTTTTTGACGACAGATGGCGGGATTGTTTCCGGCTTCTGAAGGATGAATTCCCTGAAATCTTTACTCTGTCTGGCGACGTGTCCGAGTTTCTGTCCCACTTCAAAAGCACTGCCCTTAAATCTCATTTCCATATAGTCTTTATCGATTATCATACTGATTCCTCCCTCGTGATTTTCAGTAAGAGTATAGAAGAATCAATGTGACATATGATGGCACATAAAAAAAACTTCGGATTTATTTAATTCCCGCATATGAGAAGAATTTTACTTCGGTGTTTTCACGAAAGTACTGCCGTGTCTCACCGAGTTCCTTCGTTGTTCCGCAATCCAGAAAGTGTGCAGCTCCTATATCCGAAAGTCTGTTCCGTAATTCCCGATAGACGAGAAAGGCAGCCTTATCGGCGTATTCCGGACGGATATCCTTTTTGTTTTCCGTACAGAAGAAAGTTTCAAACCATCTCCCACCCTCTTTCATCAAGCTTTTTACACCATCGAACCCGTCTTTTCCGGAAGAAAAGCTATGTGTCTGAAGACCAAAACAGCTGTAAATGAGATCACAGGAAGCCTTTCGGATAGGTGCCTTTTCGATATTCCCGCACATAAACAGGGCAAGAGGCCTTTTTGGCTGCAGCGAGAAAATATCCTTGAACTGTCTGATTAGTGTGAAATGGGTGTCTAATCCATAGAGTGTGAAGTCTGTTGTCTTTTCTATGAGCTTCTCTATGATCAGATTGCTGAGTACACCGGATTGCGTTCCGTGATCGAACAGGATCTTTCCCTTCAGCTCTTCCAAAAGGAGATTTTGGGTCACACGGTTCACCGCCGCTATAGAGGTGCTGATGTACTCAGGCGGGAGCATCTTTTCATGATCCAGCCATTCGGGATGTTCTTCGAACAGATCACTGAAGGAAGCCCCTTCAAATACGATGATCCCCTCTTTGATCTCCGCACCGTAACCGCATTCACATCGAATATCCCCGGAAATGATCTCGTTGTTGCTGATCCTTCCGTTTTGTATCATCAGGGAGCTGCCGCAGTCGGGACAGACGAGCGAGGCACTCAACGCAAGGGGCAGGCCGATTTCCTTTTCCCTTGGAATTTCTATTGCCCTGATCTCATCAAGTCGTTTGGACAGTATGTCTTTCGATTGTTGCAGCCTGTTGATTTCCGTCTGGACTTCGTCGATTTTTCCTTCAAACAGTGCAATCATTTCATTGTGTAAGGCTTTCATTCTCTTTGAAGATAACCGGATGAACGAGAGATACCTGACAATTTCATCCAGCGAGAAATTGAGTGATTTCATCAGCAGGATCGTCTTCAGATCCCCTTCACAATTCTCGTCGTATACGAAGAACGACCCGTTTTTCACCGGTATGAGCAGCTTTTTTGAGACATAAAACCTGATGGTTTCCTTAGAAATGCCGAACTTATCGGCAAATTCTCCTATCTTCAACCGGATCACTTTCAGGCGTCACAGATCTTCTTCAGTTGCCTTACTTTTTCAAGATCTGTTTTTTCCACGAATTCTTCTTCACTGGTTCCCATACTTATTTCTTTTTTGAAGAACATCTGACTCCTGTATTTTGATTTTGCCGAAAGGTGGAGTTCATCAACGCCCGTTTTGATGATTTCAGAGGCGTTTTCAGCTGTTACTCCGCTGCCGGCCATTATCTTTATCCGCTTATCCGCCTTTCTCACGATTTCGGTGAGTAATGGCAGGTCATCGGTGACCTTTAATCCGCCTGCGGAAGTCAGTATTCTTTCTACACCGAGATTAATTAACACATCCAGGGAGTTGAACAGATCATTTGAAACGTCAAAGGCCCTGTGTACGGTCACGTTCATCGGGTTGGCGAGCTCTATCAGCTCTTTCATTCGGGCTTTATCGATATTGCCGTTTTCATCGAGAATCCCGAAAACAACCCCGTCCATTCCCAGAGCTTTTGCCGTTTCAACATCAGCCTTCATGGTCTCGAATTCCATCGCGTTGTAGAAGAAATCACCGCTTCTCGGTCTGATCATCGCGTAGATATCGATCTTCAGATGTTTTCTGACCGCCTTCATCAGTCCGGCGGATGGTGTGGTGCCTCCAAGCTGTAAATCGGCACAGAGTTCTATCCGGTCCGCCCCGCCATCTTGTGCGATGATCGCCGATTCGAGTAAATCAACACATATTTCAAGATTCATATTTGCCCTCCAGTTTTTCTGATTATGCCTGCATCATTAATTTCTTCAGTTTGTAAAAAATGGGATTAATCAGGTAATAATCACTTTATTTATCATTCCCGAGTTAATAAATCAGCCCCTTGTTTTCCTCCCTCTTTTCCATTCCGGTTGCAATTGCCACGCCGAACAACATCCCGATAGCCATACTGATTCCCAGCTTATCAAAAAAAGAACCGTATACGATGCTTAAACCGACGGAAAGTATAAAATAAAAACCGTAAACTATTCCCTTTTCACGATAGCCATACTTTTCATGAACGATCTTTTTGATTTTTCTTAACTGAGTGATAGTTTCCTTTCTGTTTGCCCGATCGTATGTCCTGCTGACCGTTTGCATTCGATTCAGAAGGGTGTCAAACTCCCCCTTTAATTCTCCGATTTGTTCCTCACTCAGTTTATTGATCAATCTTTTTAAGACATCGGTATAAAGAAATTTTGCGTGATCTTTATCGAGTATTTCCGTAAACGTATCTATCTTTATGAGGTATTCCTCTCTCATCGAATCCTCCTGTTCAGTGCAGTTGAAATGCTGCTTTTGTCAGGATTAATTATAACATGGACAAAGTTTTTCCAAAGAGGCTTGACAAATCTGAATCAACAGGGTATACTGTGTATGTACGTTATACACAGTGAAGAAGAGGAGGAATTGATATGTCGATACTAAATGTTGTAAATATAAATAAAACCTATGAGAACTTCAAACTGCGGGATGTCTCGTTTAAACTCGAAAAGGGGTATATTATGGGTTTTATCGGAGAGAATGGTGCCGGAAAGACAACGACACTGAAGGCAATTTTAAATATGATTCATATCGAAAGTGGAAAGATAGAAGTTTTTGATATGGATATGAGAAGCGGGGAACAGCAGATCAAGGAAAATATCGGTTATATGTTTGGCGGAATTGATTTTTATCCGAGAAAGAAGATCGGACTGATTACTTCGGTGATTAAACGGTTTTACAGTAACTGGAACGAGAAGGTGTACAGACATTACATGGATAAATTCAAACTGGATGAGGGGAAAAAACTGCACGAATTATCTCACGGGATGAAAGTCAAATACAATCTGACGCTCGCCTTGTCACATGATTCGAAATTTCTGATCCTTGATGAACCGACAAGTGGTCTCGATCCCGCAGCTCGTGATGATTTAATGGAGATCTTCCAGGAAATCATAGAAGATGGTGAAAGAAGTATCCTGTTTTCCACTCATATTGTCAGCGATCTGGAGAAATGTGCGGATTATATCACATACATCAACAACGGCCGGATTATTGACTGCTCTTCAAGAGAAGACTTTACGGATACTTACCGGCTTGTCAGGGGAAGTAAAAAACAGCTTGATTCGGTAAAGGGTGGACTTATTTCGTTCAAGGAGGACTCCTTCGGATTCACAGGACTCATCGAAAAGGAAAATCTATCATCAGTAGATGGGCTTGAAATTGGAACGGCAGGTCTTGAAGACATCATGATTTATTATTCAAAAAGAGGTGCAAAATAATGAGAGAATTATTGTATAAAGAATTCAAAATGGCGATTCATCCGGCATTTTATCTGATATTTCTGACGGCGTTACTTCTGTTGATTCCGAACTGGGTATTTACGATTGCCATGTCGTATCTTTTGTGGGTTGTGGTTCCAAACCTATTTGCCGCAATCGCCGCCAATAACGACACGTTCTTCTCGGTCCTGATGCCGGTAAAAAAAAGCGATGTGGTTACGGCAAAGATATTAACCGTTGTCGTTCTTGAAATACTCAACGTTATCATCGCCATTCCCTTTGCTGTCGCAAATTCCATGCTCTACAGGGGTGGAATGGGCATGCTGGAACCCAATCCAGCCTTCTTCGGAATTGTTTTGATCGTATACACCCTGTATAATATCGTCTTTATTCCCGGTTTTTATAAGACAGGCTACAAGATGGCCGCCCCTATCTTAATGGCAATTATTATATCGTTGCTTTTTGCGATGTTCATACAGGTTCTGCCGTTTATTTCCCCGCAGTTCAACACGCTGTTCAACCTTAGAACACAGGAATCACTGATGTGGCAGATAGGAATGCTGATTGCGGGAATCGTTGTCTTTGTCCTGGGAAATATCCTGACAATTAAACTATCGGTGAAAAGATTTGAAAAGCTGGATCTGTAATGAATATCAATATCTCAAACTCATCAGACAAACCCATCTATATCCAGTTATTTGAGCAGATCAGCACACAGATTCTCAGAGGCGAACTCGAATCGGAGTTCGCCTTGCCTTCTATACGCACGGCAGCGAAAGAGCTGCGTGTCAGTGTCATCACGGTTAAGAAGGCGTGGGAGGAACTGGAACATCGGGGATTTATCTACACGATGGCGGGAAAGGGGTGTTTTGTGGCGGAACTCTCTGAGGAGGAACGAATGAACAAGAAAAATGAAATCGTTGAACAGAAGATATTGAAAGATATAGAAATATATAAGGAACTGGGCCTTGAACTTTCTGACGTAATAGAGCTATTTAAAACATTCTATTGATAATCAATAATAACCCTTGTGAGAATGAGAAATATGAAGATATATGAATAAATATAAAGTAAATAAATATTAATGAACCTTATTAATTCGTTTAACAGAATGTTAAACGATAAATGTATAATGTTTTGGGATGGTTTTTCTATTCTTTTACCATATTCTAAAATAGGAGTGATTTGCATGAAGAAATTTGTGGTTGTTTTGTTGTTCCTTTTAACAGTTGCGACGCTGTATTTTGGTAAAAATATCGAGATAGTTTATTGGACACACACAGATACGGCAAGAACAGAACTTGAAAACAGACTCATTGAAGAATTTGAAGCCAAATATCCAAATGTCACAATTAAAAGAGTTTACAATGAAGCAAAAAAAATGGGCGATCTTGTTTTGACCGCTTTCTCAGGAAATAACGGTCCAGATATCTTTAATCTTCAATCTGAGCAATTATTCTCCTATATGATCAACGGCCGTGTATCCCCAGTTGATTTTAAGGCGCTTGGTTTGAAAGATGAAGAAGCTCTCGAAGGGGAATACAGTAAAGGGACTTTTAATCCTGTTACATATGATGGAGAAATTTACGGAATTCCGCTCGAACTTACAAACTGGTGTATTTACATCAACAAGAAATTATTCAGAGATGCCGGACTTGACCCTGAAACTGATTATCCAAAGACATGGGAAGATATGCTGGTATTGGCAGATAAGCTCGTACAGAGAAACGGAGAGATTATCACGAGAAGACCTTTCGATTTCAGATACCCTTATTATCTCGTTTCATTATTGCCGATGGTTCAGCAGCTTGGTGGAGACCTTGTAAGTCCGGATGGAAAAACCGCTATTTATAACGAAGAGGCCTGGTTGAAGGTTCTCAATTATTTTAAAGAATGGGGAATGCACGGAAAGAATTACGGAAACCCCACCTATACGAATGCCAGAAAAGTATGGAATAAAGACAACGGCGATATCGTAATGTGTTTGACAGGTCTTTATCAGCAGGGAAGACTCAGAACAGACAATCTCGAATTCTTTAACAGTGATGACTGGATGATCGTTCCATTCCCGGTCTTTGAAGATGCCGTTAATGATAATGGAGCCGCTTACTATGGACAGTACTGGATGGTAAATGCACAGGCCTCTAAAGATACGCAGGAATGGTCCTGGAAATTTATTGATTACATGAGACAGCATGCTGAAGAATATCTTGCTGATGTGAACCTCATGCAGCCGATTAATTCATTACTTGAATCAGATCTCTTCAAGAGTATGCCTTATTCCGATGTATTTACAAAGGATCTCGAAAAATCAAATCCTGTTTTTGTACATGAAAATGGAAAGATGATGGAAGAAAAAATTGGAGTCGCAATACAGGCCGTTATGTTAAGCGGAACGGATCCGGAAGAAGCCCTTGAACAGCTCAAAGCGGATATTCAGGAAATCCTCGACGACAGTTATTAATCAATAAGAGTTTAAATTTATAAAAAGTCTGGACTGAAAAGTCCAGACTTTATTTTAGTGAACAGGGAGTGGTTATTATGGCTCGAAAACGAAAATTCGGGATGGAGCATAATAAAGCAAAATGGGGTTTTATATTTGTTTTACCATCACTGGTATTTTTTGCCATTTTTAGTTTTTATCCGATATTTAATGCCTTTTACTTGAGCTTGCATAAAAAAAATCTTTTGTCATTGAGACCGCCACAATTTATCGGTTTCGATAATTATGAATACTTGTTTCACTCGAGTGATTTCTGGAATTCAGTGCTGGCAACAACGATATTTGCACTCGGTACCTTTATTCCCCTGCTGGTCATCAGTTTGCTTCTCGCTGCGTTGATCATGACCAGAAGACGATTTCAGAAATTTTTTCAAATGGCCTTTTATTCACCGGCCGTCTTATCTTCCGTTGTCGCTGCAGTCATCTGGTTACTCGTTTTCGATCCGAGAGGCTTAGGCAATCAATTCCTCAACACACTCTTTAATTCACCAGGTGTTGACCATAAATGGCTTGCTACCGACTCGATGCTGAGATTTTCGACCATGCTGGTTTATTTCTGGAAATATATCGGGTATTTTACCATCATTTTTATAGCCGGGATGTCAAGTATTCCAAGCCAATTACATGAAGCGGCTTATATTGACGGTGCCAATCGTTGGCAGGGATTCTGGAGAGTAACCTTTCCTCTTCTAAAGCCAACCGTTCTCCTTGTCTCCGTCATGTCGATGATCCAGTGTTTGAAGACTTTCAGCACTCAATATCTGTTTACTCAGGCGGGCACTCCTTCAAAACCGATCAACGTTATTACGATGAATATCTACAACACGGCCATTCGTGATCATAGAATAGGACGTGCGAGTGCCATGAGTGTCCTTTTGTTTGTTGTTATGCTTTTCTTTACAGCGTTACAGATAAAGAGTTCAAAATCCGATGATGTTTCGTTTATGTAGGCAGGAGTGATTGCGATGAGAAAAAATAAAATTAAACATTCTGTTTTGGGGAATATTGGAGATTTTATCATCTGGCTTTTCCTTTTGGGAACCGCTGCTCTTATTCTCGTTCCATTGCTTTTCATGTTTACATCATCTATCATGCCTGCAAAAGAGATCTTTAAAATGCCTTATCCATGGATAACGAGTGATTTCCAATGGGAGAACTACTGGAACGCGATAAAAGGTCCCGATGGCGATTTCATGTATCTGCGAAATATACTTAATTCTTTTATCGTTGCATCGGTAGTCACCATAACAACCGTTCTACTATCGGCATTAACCGGATACGGTCTTGCAAAATTCCCCTTTAAAGGGAGAACGTTTGTCTTCCTGTTGATCATGTCAACTATGATGATTCCATTTGAGGCGATTATGATTCCGATGTATATGGTTGTGGTCAACATGGGTCTTCAAGATACTTATGCGGGGTTGATACTTCCATTTCTGACAAATGCCTTCGGTATATTCATGATGCGGCAATATTTAATCACATTTCCGGACGAAATTCTGGATGCCTCGAGGATTGATGGTGCTTCTGAACTGAAAATATTCTGGAGAGTCGTTTTACCTAACAGTGGTCCCGTCATCGCAACACTCGCCATACTGACTTTCAGAGCCCAATGGGATAATCTGCTTTGGCCGTTGTTAATTGCTCAAAGCGATAACATGAAAACAATACCACTTTATATCACGCGTTTTACGGCAGAGACACATACTGACGAAGGAGCAATGATGGCGATAGCTGCAATCGCCAGTATCCCGATGTTTATCCTGTTCTTCAGTGTGTCGAAGTATTTTGTCAGTGGTGCCAGTTTAACAACCGGAAGTAAGGGATGAGCTGGTAAAATAATATAAAGAATTGTTTATAAATAGAGAGGGTGGAAATTTTATCAAACCCTCTTTTCCTTTTAAGCGCTTGATTGCCGGTTGCAATCAATACGTTTTTTATTACCTCTTCAACACCCTTTCCCGTTTAAACTACCCGTCAGATTCAAGCGCTATAAAAAACTTGATTTTATCTATTGACAAAATGATTTTAAAAAGGTACACTGTACTTATAAGCACGGTGTACCTTTTTAAATGGAAGGAGTTTTTATGCAATATCAAAAAAGAGAAATAAAAGATATTATCCTTTCTACCGCACGGGAGGAATTCCTTAAAAACGGATTTGAACAAGCTTCTATCCGAAAGATAACAGCTTCTGCAAAAGTCTCAAAGAGCAATTTGTATAATTATTTTGAAAATAAAGATGCCTTGTTTGCCGCAGTTGTAGCGCCCACTATCTCAGTAATAAAGGCTGGCTTTGAGAAAATGCAAACTCAAAATACGGAAAAAAGCGCAGACAGTTATTCCATCACTGCGCAAAAAGAAGTCATGCAAGACATCGTTGCATTTGTGTTGAGTCATGGAGATGATTTAAGACTACTTTTATTCCGTTCATCCGGTTCTTTGCTTTCTGACTTCAAAGAGCGTGTAACCGATGGGTTAGCAAGCCTTTTAATCGACTGGATTTCTCACGCTGCTCCGGATAAAGGGATTTCACCTTTTTTTATCCGCTCTGTTGCAGTATTTTACATTGGTGTGATTGAACAGATGCTTGTACAGGGTGTGAACAGAGAACAGGTTTCCAGACATTTTGAAGAGTTTTTGAAATTTGTTTACGGAGGTTGGGAAAACGTATTATCCTAATAAAACAGCAAAATACATATTATGTATAAAAAAGGAGAAATGATTTTCGTATGAAAAACACAACTGAGAAAAGATTTGAAAACAAGTCATCAAGAACAGCTGCATGGACTTGTACATGTCGGGCACTTTCATACCATGAAAAAGATTCACATTATAAAAGTGGCGATTATATTGCCCCAACTCTGTTGCCGAATTTTCTTCGTTTGCTGATTAAAGCCACGTTTGTCAGAAAGCTCTTCAAAAACATATTCATACCGACGGGTATGTATGAATATGTAATCGCGCGCACAAAATATTTCGATTCCGTATTGGAACGTGCCATAAAAAATGATTTCGAACAGATATTTATCTTTGGTGCCGGCTTCGATTCACGGGGAATAAGATTTTTTTCAGACAATCTGAATACCAAAGTTTATGAGCTGGATGCGCCGAATACACAGAGTGCAAAAATCAATCAGCTGGAAAAAAGGAGGATTAAAATACCTCCAAATCTGGTATTCGTTCCAATCGATTTTAATAAAGAATCCCTCAAAGCTAAATTGATGACATCCGAGTTCAGGAAAGATAAAAAAACGCTCTATATGCTGGAAGGTTTGACGATGTACTTAGATCAGGGGGGGATTGATTCCACGTTTAAAATCATCGATGAATTTTCAGCGGCTGACAGCGAAATCGTTTTTGATTATATACAGCTTTCTGTTTTGAAGAAAGAAAATGTTCTGTACGGTGAAAAAGACATCTATGAAACTGTGAAAAATGCCAATGAAGCGTGGCGTTTTGGGTTAGATACGGAACAGATAGAATCTTTTCTGGAAACGTATCATTTCAACACGATAGAAAACCTTACTTCAGCTGATTTGGAGGACAGATATTTTAAAGATCTGAAAGCTAAAAGGAATGGAAAAATAAACGCCACCCATTGTATAGTACATGCAAAAAAATAACCAACGACTCAAAACCAATATCGGCAAAACTGTTTATTTTAACAAAACGGGTAATTCATGAAACTTCTCTGAAGTTCCTGAG
>DAINPP010000033.1:0-32300 GCA_036743375.1 Thermotogae bacterium
AAGATGATGGTTGAATTGATGAAGCCCACACCAAAAGATGTCATCGTGAAGTTTTCCGAAAAATAGGTTTGTCATACCCGTTCAAAATATGACGGTGCATTTTCCCAAGACGGAGTGATATAATATTCAGGGTGATGCTTATGGATATTGGAGAAATCATAAAAAAACTGGTTGATAAACCTTTAAAAGATGAGACGTTTTTGGTCAATCGTAAGGAAGATTTGAAGCAGCTTGAATTGATTGCGAAGTTTCAGCCTTTTGGGATTTTTGGTTTATGTGGCGAAACGGGAATCGGTAAGACGACGGTTCTGAACCTTTTAAAATTTCAGAATATGAAAGTGCTTATTGTCTCCTTAACCGAAAGAGAAAATAAAGATACGATATTATATGATTTGCTCTATAAGATTTCGGACTCGTTATTAAATGATGAGAAAACCGCTGTGAAGCAATCTGCAAGAAGAATTCGAGAATGGATCGTTGAGGAAGTTTCCCTGATAAAGGGGTTTTCGCTTGGTGTTTCACTGTTTGCAAGTGGCTCCGGGAATATTCAAAAATCTTCAACACCAAGGTATAACGTCTTCAATGCCAGAAAAAATCTAAGCGAGTTATTGGATATTTTAATTAAAGAATACGGTAAAGTTCTTCTGATCGTCGATGAATTGGATAAAGAGGAAAAGAAAGATGTTCTCAACGTCCTTGATTCTTTGAAAGGTGAACTTCAGAAAGAGAATCTTATTACACTTTTTTCACTTCCGTACAGTATATACAGAGAATATCGTCAGGATCGAATGAGATGGAATGCTTCCGGAAACCTGGAAAATATTATCAATGATGTGACTTTTTTGAGTGAGATAAAAAATTCGGAAATAAGAGAACTTTTAATGAAACGTCTCGGGAATAATATTCGCTGGTTTGAGTCCGATGCCGTTGAAGAGCTTGTTCTCTTTTCGGATGGAAACCCGAGAGATGCGCTTTGGATGTCTCAGAAAGTGACATTGGATAATTACGATTCAAATAAGTTGACAAAGGAAAAATGCAGGGCTTCTATCAGAAAATTTGTCGGGGAATATTCCAGTGAGCTTCAATTGACAGATATTCAAAAAAAGGCGCTGAAAGCGCTTGAAAGCAAAAAAGGCTCTCGAGAAGAGATAATTGACTTGATGAAACTTAACGATATTAAGCACACAACGGCTTATTCTACATTCAAACGATTAAATTCGCTTGGTTTGATTATCGAAAGACAAAAGGAATTTGTTATTTCGGGGAAAGCCAGAGTTTTAATTGAAGCATCTTAAATTTATCATCACGATTCAGAATTTGACGGTGCATTTTCCCAAGACGGAATGAATATAAGGAGGTAGAACATGAGATTCAGAAAAATTGTTTCTGTTGACAATACCGGGCTTGAACCTTGGGCAAGGGAAAAGTTATCTGAAATGGCGAATGAAGTTGTGTTTTATGAGGACTATCCTTCTGAGAATTCGGAGATTATTTCCAGAGTAGATGATGCGGATTGTGTCCTGGTCTCCTGGAATACACCGATTGACAGGGAAGTCATAGAAAGCTGTAAAGGATTGAAATATATAGGGATGTGCTGTAGCCTGTACGATGAAAAGAGTGCAAATGTGGATATCAAGGCCGCCCATGAGAATGGAATCAACGTCCTCGGAATAAGAAATTATGGGGATGAAGGGGTTATAGAATTTATTCTGAGTGAGGTGATCAGGCTGCTTCATGGCTTTGGCAAATACCAATGGCATGATGAACCGCTTGAACTGACAAATCAGAAACTCGGTATCATCGGTCTGGGCAGGACGGGGAAAATGCTGGCTGAGAGGGCAAAGGCATTTGGAATGGACGTCTCCTATTTCAGCCGGTCGCGTAAAACGGATTTTGAAGAAAAAGGGGTGAATTTCCTTCACCTCTCGGATTTGTTGAAAGAGGCGGACATTATTTCCACTCATCTCCCGAAATATACGATTGTACTTGAGAAAGAGGAATTTGAACAGTTCGGAAATGGAAAGATCCTGATCAACACCTCTCTTCAACCAACCTTTGATGTTCCCGCATTTCGAGAGTGGATCAGGAATGAAGGGAATTTTGCCATTTTTGATAAAGAGGCGATGGGAAGTTATTACGAAGAGTTTATCTCACTCGATCGGGTGATTTTTTCGAATATCGTTTCAGGCTGGACCAAACAGGCAAAGAAGCGTTTATCGGAGAAAGTTATTCAGAATATTCAGATTTATTTTGAAAGTTTCTGAAAAGAGTTGTGTTTTACGGAGAGTGATTTATGATCACGCCGGGAGTTTATTTCCCGGTTTTTTGTTCCGAAAGAATGCCGGTTGACAAATTCAGAGAAATGATATAGAATACATATATACTCATATGGGTATATGTACGGATAAGCGCTTAAATTTCCTGATGGAGTTGATCCTGTTGTTTGAATGGTTGGATTATTTAATACGGTTGCTGGTAGAGAATGTTTTCAATATTTCCATGGAAACTCAACTGGGCTTGAGTGTCCATTTTTTCTTTTACGATGTGATAAAGATCATCATTCTGCTGGGGATAATGATCTTTGCGATATCCTATATCCGCAGTTTTTTCCCGCCTGAACGTACAAAGAAGATCCTTGAGAAGTTTTCGGGAATAAAGGGAAATATCATGGCCTCTCTGCTCGGAATTGTTACCCCTTTCTGTTCATGTTCTTCGGTTCCGCTTTTCATCGGATTTGTTGAAGCTGGAATTCCCCTCGGGGTTACCTTTTCTTTTCTCATCACTTCTCCCATTGTCAACGAGGCCGCTTTTGCCATTCTGCTGGCGTCTTTTGGATGGAAGATCGCCTTGATTTATGTGATAACGGGTGTCGTTGTCGGGGTGATTGGTGGGATTATCATCGGAGCTCTGAAAATGGAGAAACAGGTAGAGGACTATGTCTACCGGATCCAAATGGGAGAGCGTAAAATAGAAAGTTTGACGCAGAAGCAGAGGCTCAGCTTTGCCTTTGACAATGTGAAGGATATTATCAGGAGAATATGGCTTTTTCTGCTGATCGGAATCGGGATTGGCGCTTTGATCCACGGTTGGGCACCCGCTCCGTTACTCGCCGAATATGCCGGTCCTGACAATCCCTTTGCGGTCATTATTGGTGTTATTGCGGGTATCCCACTTTATTCGAATGCCCTGGGAACCATTCCAATTGCCGAGGCTCTTATCGCGAAAGGTGTTGGAATTGGGACGGCTTTGGCGTTTATGATGGCAACAACGGCACTCTCGCTTCCCGAGATGATCCTGCTGAAGAAGGTCATCAAACCAAAACTCATTGCCACCTTTGTTCTGATAACGGGGATTGCTATAATACTGGTGGGCTATCTGTTCAATTGGATTGCTCCAATTCTTATTCAGACTGTTTAAAAACAGACCCTCAGGAGTGATTGTTTGACGATTGCATTGTATGTGATGACAGGTATTTTATTATTGTTCTCTTTTCTGAAAGACCGGAAAAAGACTTTAATGGCATTGAAAAAGGCATGGAAGGCTTTTGAAAATATTCTTCCGCAATTGCTTGGTATTCTGTTCCTTGTTGGTGTTCTGCTGGCTTTGTTCAATACGGATGTTATTTCGAGTCTTATTGGAACAGAATCCGGCTGGTGGGGTATTCTTCTGTCAGCTGTTGTAGGATCTTTGACACTTATTCCCGGTTTTGTTGCCTTCCCGACTGCTGCGATAATCCTTGAAAATGGTGCGGGATATATGCAGATCGCCGCCTTTATTTCTACGCTGATGATGGTCGGAATAATTACCCTTCCGGTTGAAATGCAGTATTTTGGTAGAAGGTTGGCGATTATCAGAAATATCTTTGCCTTCATTTTTTCCTTTTTCGTGGCCTTTGTAATCGGTAAGGTGGTAGGTGGTTTATGAGTATCATGAAGAAATATCGTTTTTTTCTGATTACACTCGGTATTTTTACGGTTTTATTCTTTATCAACAGAGAAAAGGCTGCAGAAGCGATACAAATAACCGGTTATTCGCTCAAAGAGATGATAACGGTCATTCCGCCAATATTTGTTTTACTCGGTCTTCTTGATGTATGGGTACCCCGTGAGCTGATGATAAGGTATATGGGAGAGAAATCCGGGATCGTCGGGATCGTTCTTGCGATCATTCTTGGGTCGGCAGCTGCCGGTCCTCTTTATGGCGCTTTCCCGGTTGCGGCGGTTTTCATGAAGAAGGGGGTTAAATTTTCAAACGTACTCATTTTCATTGGCGCCTGGTCAACGACAAAGGTACCAATGTTCCTGTTCGAGATGTCTTCACTCGGCTCGCTTTTTGCCTTTACGAGGTTACTGGTAGATATTCCGGGCATCATCATTATTGCCTTTATCATCGCAAGGATTACACCAAAGGACGAACTTCGGAAAATATATAAAAATGCGGAAAAATTTTAATACCGAAGATTTTGTCTGAAGAACAGGCCTTAAAAATCATTTTAAAATCCAACATCAAATTGAATAGCGCCATTTTCACTTGAAAGCATCTTGTAGAGTCTCAAATACAGGAATTTTTTTTATTTAAATGCCGGTAAATCATTTTGTCAATGAATAGTTCGGAAATGTTTACATCTAAAAATATAAATTTAGAATAAAACTGTATAATAAGTATGTTTTTATTTTTAAGAGATAGCGGAGAGAACGTGTGAAATGATTAAAAATATGTATAATGATAAAATAAAGGTATTGTTTAATATAATTATATTAACTTTACTGATATCTATCATCATACTTTTTTTTATTGATATCTGTTTTTATAATCAGATGGAAGGAAATACCACTCTTACGGGCTCTTGTGTTTTTTTTACTGGTTATCCGTTATTCGTGAACGTCGTTATCCTCCTCCTGCTGATAGTCATTTTTCTTCTTTATCGGCTGATGAGACGATCGGAAAAGATGGCGAGGGAAAACGGAGAGCATGTGGAAGATGCGTTGCAGGAGGAGACCATTCAAACGATGTTGAAAGTGTTGGAAAAACACGATCCGTATACAAAGGGACATTCCAAAACCGTAGCGGTACTTTCTTCCGAATTTGCGGCATTTATTGGCATATCCGAGAGGAAGGTGAAGGATATCTATTTAGCCGCACTTGTCCACGATATAGGGAAGATTCTGGTACCGAATTCCATCCTGAATAAACCTCAAAAACTGACGAGTTCTGAGTTTGAATTGATAAAGAAGCATCCCGAAATTGCGTATGAGATTCTGATGGAAAATCAGACGTTGAAGGATGTGGCAATCTATGTGAAATACCATCATGAACGATATGATGGTCGCGGTTATCCGGAAAATCTTTCCGGTGAAGAGATACCGCTTGAATCCAGACTGATATCTCTCGCAGACTCTTGGGATGCCATGATTACCGACAGGATTTATAAAAAGGGGATTTCTGAAGACGAGGCGGCCCTTGTACTCAAAGAAAATTCCGGGACGCAATTTGATCCGATTTTGGTTGATAAATGGATAGAGTTTATTAAATTGAAGAAAAACGATATATGATCGCGTAATTTAAAACCTTCTTGTATTGGCCGGATTCCCGTGATGGGAATCTTTTTTTTGGGTTTTTATTTAAGCGGACCGGTGCCAAATCGGATCTGACGGGTGAAGCGCTACGGGTCAAATAATCTGTGGGATAAGAGATCGTATGTGGCGGGCTTTTACGTTTTAACGAATTTGGATGATACTTTAAAATAGAAATGCTATAATCGCTTCGAAAAACTAATAATTGAAGGGATAATAATTTGACAGACATGAATAAAAATTTATATAAAAGTAGAAAATCTGTTCTAATGACTTTATGGGTCTTCTTGTTTATTGTAGCCACCTGTTTCTCGCTGGATCCCGCTAAACCGTTAATTATCAGAGATTATTCCGAGCTGTTATCTCTCAATGATCATTTTGAAGTGTACAGGGATAAGGATGAGGTATTTACCCCAGAGGGCATTTTATCAGGTATTTTTGACGGTGATCGAGTTCCGAATAAATCCAGTTATGGTTTTACGAAAGATGTTTTCTGGATTAAGGCCACTATCAATAATGAGACTATAAAAACAAACTGGATCATTAATATGGATTATCCGATGGCCGATGACCTGAAAGTCTTTATCTATAAAAATGGTGAGGTATTCAGAGAATACGCCTGTACTGACGATGTGGCATTCAAAGATCGTGAGATACAAATCAGGACGTTTGCCTTTAATCTGATCCTTTTGCCGGGTGAAACGGTCGACTTGGTGGCAAGGGTCAAAAATACCGGGACCATGCGATTTCCGTTTACTATCAGCGAATATGATGTTTTCCTTCACGATTATTCGACAAAGAGTATCATTTTTGGTTTTTTCTTTGGCTTTATTCTGCTTATGATTTTCCTGAATCTCATCTATTTCATGTATCACAGAGAAAAAGCACACGTGCTGCTGGCATTATTTGCCTTCTGTTATGCTCTTTTCTTCAGTGTGCAAAATGGTTTGTTCTTTGAAATCATGAATTCTATGGTAATGGATTTTAAATTTGATGTGTATATTTTCTCCGGCCTTGGGGGATTCGTTTCCATCACCTATTTCAGCTATTTTTATATGATTTATGAACTTGGAATAAAATATCGGACAAAACTCATGAATTTTTTGTCTTTGATGTGTTCTTCTATTATCGTCCTTTGTACTTTATTCCTTGATAAAAGCTTATCAATAGTTGTTTTTGTCGTCTTTTCCTTAATCCTCATCCTCCCGAACATTTTTGTTATCATAGAGTTTTTGGGGAAAAGAAATAAAAGATCAATCAGTTTTTTTGTCGCCTGGTTTATTTTCATCATTTCCGTTGTGACTTTTGCCTTGAGGGGGCTTGGCTATCTGCCGAGTAACGGCTTGACTATTTATTCACTGGAGATTGGGATTGTTGGATTGATGTTGTTCTTCTTCACGGCGTTGAACAATAAATTTAAATACCTTTCGTTAATTGCCTCTGAGGCAGAACAGAGAAAGATCGCCGAGGAAGAGGCGAAACAGGCAAATAAGGCTAAATCGGAATTCCTCGCGAATATGAGTCATGAGATCCGGACGCCGTTGAACGGTGTGATCGGTTTTACTGAATTATTGAGGACGACCCCTCTTAACATGACACAGAAACAATACACTCAGAATATCAACGTATCGGCACATTCTTTGCTGGGAATCATCAACGATATTCTTGACTTTTCAAAGATAGAGGCCGGAAGGCTTGAACTGGAACTGATAAAGACGGATATCAGTGAACTCGTAGGAAATTCGACGGATGTGATTAAGTTTCAGGCGGCTAAAAAGGGGCTTGAATTGTTAATCAATATACAACCGGATATACCAAAGCTGGTACTTGTCGATCCTGTTCGTCTGAAGCAGGTTTTGTTAAATCTGCTGAGTAATGCGGTGAAATTTACAACGAAAGGGGAAGTCGAACTCAATTTAACATTTGAAAAGGTGGATGAAAAACGCGGGCTCTTTTCCTTTTCCGTTCGTGATACCGGGATCGGGATAAAAGAAGAGGAGAGAGAACGTCTCTTCAAGGCCTTTTCGCAGGCGGACACTTCGACAACGAGAAAATACGGTGGAACGGGACTCGGACTTGTCATCTCGAGTATGCTGGTGAAAAAAATGGGCGGGGAAATAAAACTTGAAAGCCAATTCGGTAAAGGGAGCCGGTTTTATTTTTCAGTGATTACCGAGTATGAGTCGAGTAAAACGAATAAAAATATTTTAACAAAGATAGACAATGTCATGATCGTAGATGATAATGAAAACAATCGGGTAATTCTGGAGAAGAATCTGGAGCATTGGGGAGTGGCCTATGTCAGTTTTGACAATGGACAGTGTGCGGTGGACTATCTGAAGAAGAATGGTCCTTTCAGTGTTATCCTCATGGATTATCATATGCCGGGGCTCAATGGAATAGAAACCGTTAAATTGATCAGAGAAGAATTTTCACCGGAAAGGCAACCGATTATCATGCTTCATAGTTCTTCGGATGATATTTTTCTCCATGAACAGTGTAAAATGCTCGGGGTGAGGTTTAATCTTCTCAAACCGGTGAAGTCTTCTGAATTGCTTTGTTATTTAAAAAATCTGGATAAGGATCACCTCGAAACGAATACCGTTGAACCTGAAGATGACAAGCGATTACCGGGTATTTCGCCAAAGATACTGATTGCTGAAGATATGGCATTAAATATGCAGCTTATTATGACCATTACAAAATCAATGATACCCAATGCGAAGATTATTGAAGCGGAAGATGGTCTCGCGGTATTGGACCGGCTAAGCCATGAACAGCCTGATTTGATACTGATGGATGTTCAGATGCCGAAAATGAATGGGATTGATGCCACTTTAAGAATTCGGGAAAGCGAAAAAGAGACTGGGATGCATATTCCGATCATAGCACTTACTGCCGGTGCGGTGAAAGGTGAAGCGGATAAATGTCATGAGGCCGGGATGGATGATTTTCTTGCCAAGCCGATTAATCAGATGCGTCTGTTTAAAATCTTTAAACGTTATTTTAATGATTTGAAAAGGGAACCGATAGTTCCGAAGAATGAAGAGATTTCTGACAATAAGGTAAACGGGTCCGATTTTCCGGATACTCTTTATGGCGTAGATATAGAAGATGGATTGAGTCGTGTGTTAGGTGAAAAAGAGGTGTTTTTTAAAATCCTATATGACTTTGCCGATGAGTTGAATGAACTTATTTCTCAACTGAGTGTTGCAGTTGATGCGGAGAATTTTGAAGAGATGATCAGTGTCTCGCATAAGATAAAAGGAATTTCTTCTAATCTCGGTGTCAATGGAGTTTATGCCCTGTCGGAAAAAATAGAACTATCCGCAAGAAAAATGAAAGATTTTGATTATCCTGAAGTCTTTAAACAACTCGAAGGGGAATCTTCGAAATTCATAGATTCTGTTAATCAGTACAGAACGGGGCATCTTTCCGGATTTACAGATCAAAAGAAGACAGCAACCTTATCAAGGGAAGAAATCATGGACCTTTTAGATCGGCTGGCCAAATCAATTTCCGATTTCAATCCGGAAGCAACACAACTTATCGGTCAATTGTTAACGGTTTGCGGTGAAACAAAAGACTTGAAGTCTGTAAAAAAAGAGCTTGAAGACTTCAATTTTGAAGAGGCGGCAACCTTTTTAAAGTCATTCAGAGATAGTTATAACTAAAACGGAGGATACGCTTCAAAGCGTATCCGTCGCCGATTAGTCATCCGGACCTCCAACCTGACTCCAGTTTGTCACGATATCTCCCATTATATACAGCTGATATTTTTCCGCAACGTGTGTATGGATAAACAGATCTTTTTTGTCATAGTCCGTATGATTCTCTATTGCCACGGCAATACTCTTCATTACGGTCTGTATTTCCCCTTCAGACATAAATCCCGGAACGTACAGATCTACAAATACAGGCCTTTTTATACCCGCTTTTTCACAGCCCGGACAATAAATGGTCTCGAAATATGACCAGTAATAGGTGATAAAGGTCTCCGGTAAACCCGTCATTTCAGATACATCCTTGCTAATCAGTGGCAAAATAGAGTCTAAATCCTGTTCCAAAGGCAGACTGGTTATCTTAACCATGGGATCTCCGGTTACATCGGCTGAGGAAAAAAGAACACCGGAACAAAACAGTAATGCGAAAAAAAACAGACAAAACATAGAATTTTTCATACATCCCTCCCTTTATCAGAGCACATTTGAAAGATCCAACATCGCTTCTCTTTTTTTTATCTTTATATTCAGATAAAGCATATAAAATCCCGTTGTGAACACAAACATCATTTCCACAAGCCCATTTGGCCCCATGGTGATCATTATAAACGGCGGAATTGCAAGTGATACCAGAAAGGTAATCCATACCTTTGAAATCTCTTCTCTCTTTTTTGCGGTATTTGGAATTCCCGGGTAAAGAAACTGTACCAGTTTATACAGGGATAAGGCGAAAAATACAGGCGAAAGAAATGAACAAATGACATGAATGATAAAAAGTACCGGATAGTTGTCCTTTTGAGCCGGTACAAGAACGGTCAGTTCCAGAAATAGTACGGCCAGTCTTCTGTATCTGTGAGTCTTTTTATCCATCAACCGGACTCTTTTATAAAGGTATTTGATATATTTGTTCATACCGTATCCGGTTATGATTCCCCAAAAAATGAAATAGACCCAGTAATCATCTGAAAAGAGATTTCCAATATTCGATAAGGTGTACTCCAGAGGTGATTCGAGTGTCCCATAATCGGTTGTGAAAAAAAATACCGCGAGTAATAAAAATAGTGCGATTCTTCCTCTTCTGTTTTCTTTTCTCAGTTCTTTTCCCCTATCGTACATCTGAAACCTCTTTCCGTTATAATAAACACTGATGTTCGTTGAACTGATGATTACCTTTGAATTAAGGATTTAAATAAAGGCCTCACCGGTAAATAGAAATAAAATGTCAAAAGTTTTTGGAAAAGAGACAAGTGGAATTTAAAATCATGAACAGTATATCATTTATGTGGGGAATAAAAACATTCCGATCTGCTTTCAGCCGTTTGTCAGCTATTGCGGGAAAGACCAACGGTATTATATCAATAACGATACTGCGCAATAAACGAGTGATAATGCCATAAGGATATTTATCTTTTTCTGATGCTTAAAAAAGACTTTTTGAAAAAAAGAACCGAATAATGACCATGAACAGGTAGAGAGTAAACAGACAAATGCTAAAAAGACCGTTAATCCCATGATTACAAAAAGGTTGTCATAATAAGGTGTTATAAATGTGGACGTGATGGTTATGGCGTACAAAATCCCCTTTGGATTCAGAAATTGCAGAAGGACCCCGTGTGAGAAACTGGTGCTTTTTTTATGCGGTTCATTATCGGTATGTGGTTTTGAAACCAGTATCTTCGAGGCGAGCCAAAGAATATAAATCGCTCCTGCTGCAGTCATATACGGTTTTACCGATGGAAGGACACGATACAGTGTCACACTGAAAAGCATACTTAAGATCAAAATGATTAAAAATCCCACAAATACGCCATAATTAAATTTGAGACTCTTTTTAAAGCCATATCTCGTTGCGTTTGAAAGACTCATCAGGTTATTGGGACCTGGTGTAAAGGTTGTTAGAAATACGTAGACTAAAAAAATAGAAAAATCTGGCAAGACCACACCTCCATATGCAATTTAAAGACTTTTATGTGCTATATAATGGTCAATGGTATAGTATACAATATGTGCAATATATTGTCAAGAGGGGAACTTTAAAAATTCCCGGAATTTTATATTTTGAACTCCGGGAATCGTATAAAAGAGTAGAGGCTTTTTATCCTATTTCATCCCTTTTTTAGTAAGAAATGTCTGAATTTTTGAAAGTGTTTTTATTTTGAGGTAGAAAGCATCATCCTTACTCTTTTGTCCTTCAGAGTGGATGTTGCCAGTTCGTTTCTGTAATTCTGAAATGAAACCGAATGATTTTCTATGAGACAGATAATCAAAGATATACTGTTTGTTTTCGGTAATAAGAACTAATCGCATGCAGCTCATTTTACCTCTTTCTTGCAGGATTTTTCTTATCTCCGTATAGTTTATGGAGATCAAATCTTTTCCCCTGTGTTTGAATATCAAAATTCTTTTATTTGAAGTAAGTAATGTATGAATGTGTTTATCGTATTGTGCACGTGTGATAGCGGTGATTTTTTCATCCCTTTGAATAGACTTATTTATTTTTTCTATACCATCAATCCTATCGAAATGGCTATAACGCAATCTTTTGATCTGTTTTCTGAAATTCTCAGAATTATAATCCTGTATGAGAGTGTTACTCACATATTCTTCGATCCTCACTGCAGTTTCCTGATTGATTGAAAAACCGTTTTCCGTGGTGCTAATCATCCCTCTTTCTATTAATGGCGCGGTAATCAAATTAAAATTCTTATCAAAATCAGTTTCCGTATGCAGCCCTATTTTAAATTCACTCAACACCGGTAAATAGGACGGTTTGAAGTTCCACTGGAGAATGTCGGTTAATTCTTCCCGCGTTAAGGTTCCTTTCTGAAGTATATGATAGATTATCACAGCCCTGAAGGAATTCATTTTATTTTCCTTCCATTTTTTATCGAGGAACCCCTCATATTTTTCAAAATTGATGTCTTCCCCCTGCATGGAAGAAATGGTTTCTCTAAACAGCTGAACGGCATCGATAAAGATTTTAACGGCTATATATACACCAATGAGTGAATCTACAATGATGATTCCCATCATCGATAAGACAGCGCCTGAAATAACGGCTATGGCGACATAGATATGATTTTTTGAATCAACGGATTGCGTGATCAATGCAAAACTCTTTTCTCTTTTACCTGTGAATCTCTGATAAAGCATGAGTATTATCGCGAAAACAAGTGCGATGGTTTCGGTTACTATGACCAGATAAGGTGTTTTGATTTGTTCTGCGATACCGGTGAGACTTCCCGTTACACTGTTTATGCTGTCGACTCCAAGACCAATCGCCGTCAGAAACATCATGAAGATGATTACAAAAGTGCCAATAATCTCTTTATTCTTTTTAACACTCCAGAAAACAACCCCCGCTGAAAGAGTGTCAAGTGCTGCATCTGTTCCGTCTGCTATCAGTCCGACACTTCCACTCACGATACCGGCAAAGAGTTTTATGACAGCAAGAATGGCATCGATAATCACCGTATTTCGTGAAGTAGCCTCTACGGATAACAGGTTTCTGTGCATCCAACCGGAAGCCTTTTCGAATTTCTCACAGGTCATAGCCGATTCTATTTTTCCCTTTTCGGTCAGACTGATTTTATGATCTTCGATTAAGATCAGTTTTTCTTTTTCCAATGTGTTTATCTGCTGATCGAGATGAGCGAAAAAATCGTCTTTTTGATGATTTCTTCTGCCTCGTTCGTGAAATTCCCCATTCCCATAACCGAACTGTGAAGCAAACTTGAAAAATTCCTCCTTTAATTCATCTATCGAAAGCGTTTCTTTTTTATTCAAAAGCAGTAAAATCATGCTGCCTTCGTCTCTTCTATGATTCAAAATCATCACTCTCCTAAATATTATAGGCAAGTATACTACATATTTGATGAAATATAAAAAATTATGTCTGATCAATAGTATTTTAAAAATTGACACAGAGGGTGATAGTTTTAAAATTGTGTTATTATATGTGTTGTGAAACTGATTACTGTTCAGAGTCATTAGTTATACTGCTCGGAGGGGGATTTTGAATAACATTAATCTTATCATAGCTGAAAATCTCAAGAATTTCAGAAATGAGAAAAAATTGAGCCTTGATAAACTGTCAAAGTTTTCAGGGGTAAGCAAGAGTATGCTGGGACAGATAGAAAGGGGGGAGGCTAATCCTTCCGTTTCTACAGTCTGGAAGATAGCAAAGGGGTTGAAAATATCGTTTACCGAGTTAATGAAAAAGAGCGATACGGAAATAGATGTTGTTCATCTGTCTGAAATAGAGCCGTTTACACAGAATAACGGTCAATTTAGAACGTATCCGATTTTTTACTTTGATCCCAAAAAAAGATTTGAGATGTATTATGTGGAAATAGATCAGAAAGGGATTATTGAAGCCGAAGATCATGGCAGCGGTGAAGAGGAATATATAACGGTTTTTTCCGGTGAATTGACGGTAGAACTTGATGAGAAGGATTATATCGTTAAGACCGGTGATTCAATCAGATTCCTTGCCGATAAAACGCATATTTATAAAAATACAGGCAATGAAATCTGCCGAATGTCTATGATCATTTATTACTCCGAAAAAAAATGAGGTCTACTATGATAGAAAAAAATCTCAGAAAAAAAGCAGCGGAAAAGAAGAAAGAAATTTCAAAAAGATTATTTCTGTCGAAGGCTATTTATGGAACATTGATCGTTCATTCTGTTCTGCTTTCCTTAGAAGACCAAGAGAATTCTATTCCCAAAGTTATTTTGCTGGTACTCCTTTCCTCCATCATCATCGTAATTGCAGAAGTTTATTCGGAGACTATTGCGGAAATCGTTAATAAAGACCGCGGTTTAACAAAGAAGGAATTCCTGTTGGTTGTTGGAAAAACCTTGCCGGTTCTATATGCCTCGCAAGTTCCGACTCTTGTCTTTGTAATCGCAAGAATACTGGATATTCAGCTGTCTACCGCATTTATGGTGACAAAAATAAGCGGTATTCTTACCTTGTTTACCTACGGGCTCCTTGTTGGCAGAAAATTGTTCAGTGACAATCGACGGTATTCTATATATACAGCGCTGATCACCGCCGGGATAGGCTATGGGATAATCATCATCAAAATGTTTTTACATTAGAATTGGAGTGGTACGATGGAATTATGGGATGTACTGGATAAAAACAGAAAAAAAACAGGTAGATTGGTAGAGCGGGGGAATCCGAATTCTTTACTTGGACCTGGTGAGTATCATCTTGTGGTTTTTGCAATTATCAGAAATTGTGAAGGCAATTTTCTCATTTCAAAACGGACGCCAAACAAGACGTTTCCAAATATGTGGGAAATTACGGGCGGTAGTGCGATAACTGGTGATGATTCGATGAAGGCGGTTCTCAGAGAGATAAAAGAGGAAGTCGGACTGACTGTGGATCCTTCAAGGGGCAAAATCATCGGCAGTGTGAGAGTCGATGATAACAGGAGCTATTTTGCCGATGTCTGGTTATTTGATCATGATGTGAACCTGTCTGAGATAGTATGCCAGCCAGAGGAAGTCTCTGAAGCGAAAATTGCGACAAAGGATGAGATACTGAAGATGACTGAAGAAGGTTCATTTATCATGAATCCGTTTGTTTTAAAGCATTTTATTAATCTCTGAAATGGAAATATCGATAAATGAAACCGTCTGAAGGGGTGTTCAGGCGGTTTTTCTCTTTTGAAGGAGGAAATGATGAGCATTTTCTGGCGTATAAAAAAAGATAACTCATTAAAAGGGAAAGTAATCATCGTAACTGGTGGAAACAGTGGACTCGGATTTGAGTATGTGAAGTTTTTTTCCGACAGAGGGGCAACGGTTATCATGGCTTGCAGAAATGCAGAAA
The DNA here is from genome assembly GCA_036743375.1 of Thermotogae bacterium. Lineage (GTDB taxonomy): Bacteria > Thermotogota > Thermotogae > MWEM01 > MWEM01 > DAINPP01. The sequence goes on from DAINPP010000033.1 coordinate 15,141, forward strand.
AAGGCAATAGGGCCTTGCAGAAAATTCTTGAACAGAATTCAGAGGCGAGGGTAGACGTGCTGCGACTTGATCTTGCAGATCTGATCTCTGTAAGGGAATTTTCAAAAATATTTCAAATGAGATATTCAAGACTTGATATCCTCATGAACAACGCGGGAATGATGTTTGTTCCGTATGAAAAGACAAAGGATGGGTTTGAAAGTCAGCTTGGAGTCAATTATCTGGGTCACTTCGCTCTGACAGGCTTATTGTTTGATTTGCTTAAACAAACGGAGGATTCGAGAATTATCTCTACGAGTAGTATCTTTCATATACCCGGAACGATGAATTTTAAAAACCTGATGTATGAGAGGGGGGGATATACGCCTTTTTCCGCCTATGCCCGTTCAAAAATGGCCTGCCTGCTATTTACTTATGAATTTCAGAGAAGGATAGATGAAAATCAGCTCAGTATGAAGGCGTTGGTTGTACATCCGGGGGGAGCTAAAACAGATTTATTCAGATATGTGAGGAAGAATCTTTTAACTTATCTCTTTTATCCCTTCTTTTTTCTCTTTACTCAGAGTGCTCATCAAGGGGCCTTTCCGGGGATCAGAGCCGCCCTGGATAAAACAGTACATGGGGGCACCTATTTTGGCCCTCTGTTTTTTCTGATGGGTCCTCCCGTGAAAACGTTCTCAGCCATCGGATCCTATAATAAAAAGACTGCCTTAAAACTATGGGAGATTTCTGAAGAACTGACCGGTGTAGCGTATAATTTCCATCGATAATGATTGAACTCATGAAAAAAATGTATAATTAGCCTATCTAACTAAAAGAATGGAGTATATGATGTGTGATGAAATCAGGAAAATGAAACCGGAAGAAATGAAAGACGCTTTAAAACTTGTCAAGAATGTGTTTATGGAATTTGAAGCCCCCGATTATTCGGAAGAAGGGATCTCTGCATTTCAGGATTTTATCGAAATTAATGAGATGGAAAAAAGGTTCAATGCAGGGTTGCTCAGGTTTTGGGTTTGTAAAAGAGATGGTGAAATTGCGGGCGTTCTCGCTTCACGCAATATCAATCACATTTGTCTGTTATTCGTACATAAAGCCTATCACAAACGGGGAATTGCCACGAGATTGTTTGGTGAATTTAAAGAAGATGTCCTTAAAAGTGAAGCGGATCGATTCATTACCGTCAATTCTTCTCCTTATGCCGTTGGTTTTTATCATCAAATGGGATTTAAGGATATGGACAGCGAGCTTGAAAAAGATGGTATCAGATTTGTACCGATGAAAATGATGTTGTAATGCATAAATGGGAGGTTGCGGATGGAGATAAAAAAAGGGGATTATCTTCTGACAGATGATAAAAATGTAATTGATATGGATTTTGTCGTCGATGGACTTCACAATACGTATTGGGCAGATAAAAGAGAACGTGATATTATCGAGAAGTCTATAGAACATTCTATCTTTCTTTCTCTTTTTAAAAACGAACGGCAGATTGGTTTTACAAGAATTGTTACCGATTATGCAACATTTGCCTGGATAGCCGATGTTTATATCGATCCTGAGCAGCGTGGAAATAATCTCGGGAAATTTCTCGTTGAAAATACTGTCAACCATGAAGCGATTAAAGACTTGAGATTACGGCTTCTGAAAACGAGAGATGCTCATGGTCTTTATGAGAAATATGGCTTCGTAAAAGATGAGTGTATGGTTAAAAGACAGCAGAGTTGAGGTGATGGTATGGACATACGTTTGTTAAACAGATCGGATCTCGATGCCTTTAAAGTTATTCGATTAAACACCCTTAAAAATAGTCCGGAGGCCTTTGGCTCCAGTTACGAGGAGGAAGTGGAATTTCCCGACGAGGTTTTTATCAACAGACTGGAAGATAAGAGTACCAGAACATTTGGCGCCTTTGAAAACGAAGAGCTCATCGGGTTATGCAGATTGATATTTCGGGAAAGAAGGAAGATCAATCATAAGGCCGATATTTGTTCCGTATATGTGGAACCCCATATGAGACAAAAAGGTGTCGGCCGATTGCTTTTGACAAAGGCCATTGAAGCCGCAAGGGATAGCGGCCTTGTTGAGCAACTTTATCTCATGGTACTTAGTGGGAATATTGCCGCCAACGCACTGTATCAATCACTTGGTTTTAAGACCTATGGTGTTGAAGAAAGATCTGTGAAAATTGAGGATAATTATTACGATTTTGATCTCATGGTTCTGTTTCTGAGAGATGAATAGGGTGACAGAAAAAAGAAGGGTGATAATAGGCGCCGGAAAGACGGAATATCCAGGATGGATCGCTACACAGGAAGATGAGTTGAATCTACTGAAAGAATCGGACTGGTTAAGACACTTTCAGCCGGATAGTATCGATTGTCTCCTCGCAGAACACATATGGGAGCATATGAGTTTTGAAGAGGGGATCTTTGCAGCTGAAAATTGTTATCGATTTCTGAAAAGTGGCGGGTATGTTCGTTGTGCCGTACCGGATGCCTTTTTTCGAAATGAATGGTATCAAAATCTTGTTCAGGTGGGTGGACCCGGTCCGGTAAATCATCCGGCGGTTACTCATCAGATCGTTTACAATTACAAACAGCTTCAAGAAGTGTTTGAAAGAGCCGGTTTTGTGATTGATTTACTGGAATACTGTGATGAAAACGGGGCATTCCATTATAAGTACTGGAATGAGGGGGAAGGGATGATACACCGTTCATTCCGATTTGATACACGAAACAGGAAGGGAATTTTGATGATGGTTTCGATCATCCTTGATGCGAAGAAAATATGAGGCAATCGGTAAAATGATAAAAAAAGCGGCTGTAAGCCGCTTTTTTTATTCTGCTTCAAACAGGGTCCACGCCTGTGAGGGCCTGTCCTGTAAATAACCGTCGAGATAATCCCATTGCGTGTGTTCTTTCAGGAAGGCGTCGGCGTCAAACGGCATCCCACTTGAATTTCCCCATCGGCTCCAGAAGGTGAACCCTTCGGCCATTTCGGAATCGCATACCATCCCGTCAACAGCGCCACGCGGCCTGTACGGGAGGGGTCTGCCTATCTCAGACATATATTCTCTCGCATCCAGTTCATAATGTGAATCCACTGTCCGTGAAGAGGGATTGATCTTACCGAGATAGACATCATAATGATCTGCAAGGATCTCTTTTCCCGTTTCCACATCAATTGTCGAATAATGTTCCTGCATGAGCTGTTCAAGCCGGACCTGTCTGGCTCCCTGATGTCTTCTGATATCGGCAAATCCGCTGTTTGTACATTCCAGGTTTCTGATTCTCGGATCGAGTGGTGCGTTGAATCCAGTGAAATAACCATCTTTGGTCTTATCAACCTTGTAAAATTTGAGTCCCAGTTCAAATCTCATGATTTCTCCGGTCTTGATATCTCCAACCAGCCAGGTGTTGGCATACCCTCCGTTGTTTTCTTCGAGCATGACTCCCACAAAATCATCGAGGGTATCCGTGTACTGCATTGCTTTTCTGATCCTGTAAAATTCGGGCGCTCCCGATGCATCGTATACTTTAAATCCACCTATGGTGGTCTCGGTTCCCATGAGTTTGGCTCCGGTGACGAAGAAGTCGGACATGCTATGGATATAACCGGCCTGAGACTGCATGAACATTCGATATCCTGTTTCGGGAACGATATCCAGGATGACATTGGCAAACTGTCCCCATTCAAAATTGTTGAATGAGTTATGTGCCATGACGATCTTCCCACCATCTGTCGGACTGCCAACGGCCATGAAGGCACTACAGTGATCATCGGCTCCCGGATGAATCTTACCGTAGGTCTCTTCGAGTTCCGTTGGCCACCAGTAATCCATCAGTTCCTCATAACCATTCCACGCCATGATCTCTTCCCAAGTATAACTCACACCGGCATAACTCGCCCCGGCAGCGATCCCCTGCATTTCTTGTCTCAACTCTTCATCGATATGCCCGGACCACATCTCAGCGGCCTTTTCAACAAAGAAATCCCAAGTCATTCCGCTATCCCAGTAGGTAAGATATTCCAGACTGCGTTTGATATCTTCGAGCTGATCCGCTATCAGATAACCATGTTGAAAACCTCTTTCAAAAGGTTTTCCTTCGATATGAATATAAATCCATCCGTTCTGTTCATAACGATAACCCTTTCCATCAGGTGAGTAGACTTTTTCCGTCGGCTGAGAAAAAATACATACACTAAGAAAAGCAAAAAGTACAGAAAAAATAATCAATCTTTTCATGATTTTCCCTCCTTGTGTTCCGGTTTATGGATGTTCCAAAATGTGAATAAACAGTTGAGTTGATGCACGGGCTATTATACCATTAGTCAATGAATAATGAAGAATTGACAAGCTGTATCCGATATGATACATTGGACGCGTCAAGAATGAAAGTGAAATTCCGTTTATGTTTTCAAACTAACGATCAAGGAGGCTTTTATGACTTTCAGAATGAATGAAGATGTTTATCGCAGAATAGAAGATCGACTGTCGCAGAAAAAACAAGTCATCATAGGGGTGAGTGGAATCAGATTATCCGGAAAAACCGGATTATTGGGAGAAATGACAAACTATTTCTCTAAATCGGGAGTTTCCGTGAAATCCATTTCATTTTCAGAAAGACCTGGAATAGTGGAAGAGGCTTTGAATAGAAAGAATCCCTCTAAGTATTATTATGAGAATGCTTTCGAGTGCAATCGGTTGAAAGAATTGATGGGCGAATGTGATGAACAGGTTCTTATTGTAGAAGGTCTGCTGCTGTTCAAGAATACGGTGGATATTCCCTTTGATTTCAGAATCTGGGTTGACTGTACTTTTACCACTTCAGCAAGCCGGGCATCCGATGAAGAGCGGGAACTTGTTTCAGACTTGTATATGTGGCTGATGCGGCAACATTTTTCGATTGATGAGCCGAAAAACAAGGCGGATTTTATCTTTATAAACGATTCTATCCTCGCAAAAGAGCCGGAGAGCTTCGTGGATTCGGAAGACACCATGAGTCTTGAACGTTTAAAATGGCTCAACGAACCTTCCAAGTGGCTGATAAGAGATGGGGTTATCGAGGTAGAAACGGATTCCCCAACGGATTTCTGGCAACGTACACATTACGGTTTCAGGAATGATAATGCTCATCTGCTGTATATAGAAACGGATAGAGATTTTGAGATGAGTTGCCATATGACATTCAAGGCCGTTCATCAATTTGATCAGTGTGGACTCGCCGTCAGAGTAGATGAAGACAACTGGCTGAAGACTTCTATAGAATATGAGCTTGGAAATCCACCAAAGCTTGGTGCCGTTGTGACTAATCTGGGATATTCCGATTGGTCTACGGAAGAGCTGGGGTTTAACGCAGAGGAAATAGAATTCAGGATTACCCGTGAAGGGGCGGATTACAAGATCGAATATAGATTTGACGAACGATGGCATCAACTGAGAATCTGTCATCTGCACAGCCCGGAAAAAGTGGTAAAATGCGGGATTTACTGTTGTAGTCCCATAGAAGCCGGTTATTCGATATCCTGTGACCGGATTCATATCGTTGAACGTCCTTTTTAAGAGTGTTCCTGATCCAGAAAGTCATTGATGGTATCTTCGAGATATTGAAGCATATCCGGGTAATCGGTAATGATATAATCGGCGTTGAAGGCAAGTGCATCCAGTATCTTGAATGAATCGTTGTTGATGGTCCAGATGATAAACAGTTTGTCGGATTCTTTGATACGTTCTGCCTTATTTTCCGTCAGATAGGCAAAATCGACTGCAAATCCGTCTGTGACCAATTCTTCAGGCATCGGAACATAAAAACTGATCAGAACGGTTGTGATTTCGGGATATCTTTTTTCAAGATATTTTAACGATTCATAATCAAAGGAAGATACCATACAGGTGTTGATCTTTTTGCTGTTTTTTATAATTTTGTATAATCTTTCGAGATAATCGGGAGATTCTTTTCCGTGCAGTTTTAATTCGATGTTAACCATTAACTCTTCACCGGCTGTTTTCAAGGCTTCTTCGAGAGAGATGAAGTGGTAGGTTCCGTTTATGATGATCGGTATCTCCTTCAATTCATCATAGGTGAATTCGTATATGTTTTTATCGAGTCCCGTGAGTCTTTTGAGGTTTGTATCATGACTGAGGACAAATCGTTTGTCTTTGGTTTCCATGATATCGATTTCTATCGCGGGGAATTTTTTTGAGACGGCGAATTCTATGGATTCGGCAGTATTTTCTGTAACAACAGATCCTCCTGCCCGATGCACCATGATTTTATTCTTTTCAGAATTTATGTTGATAAAGAGAAAGAATGAGAGAAACGTCCCAAATATCATTAAGATCAGGATCATCAGATTTCTCAGTGAGGTGAGAAATACCCTGATTTTCCTCTTATCTTGAGGCCTGTTGGATTTTTTCATGAAATAAGCCTCACCTTCGGTTTTTGCGTAGTAAATATGCGTGAGGAAGGTGAAATAAAAGGGGATGATGAGAACGGACAACAAGATGGAGAATATTACAAAACACATTCTGAACAGAAAGGCGCTGTTACTCAGATTATTTATATTCATCATGATTAGATCATTCAAGATAAATCTCCTGCTCTGATTGATCAGAAATCCAGATAAAAAGAGGATGAAAAGCAGGATGACCAAGGGGAGGAATGTCGATTTCAAAACTTTTTCACTTTTTTTTATTCCATCCCGATAATCGATTTTATCGATAACCGAATAATGCATGGCATAAGACCATTTAATACTCAGGAGTGTTAGTAAAACTACGGTGATGATGCCTCCTACATACAGGATGACATGGCTTTTTATATACCCCATGATCGTATCAGAAATATTGATGGAATTCAGTATGTTTGAGGTCAATGGAATATTCAGAAATGGAAAAACGAACAGGAATACGATGAATAGTCTCCAGTTTGAAAATGAGATGATATTTTTAAACCGTTTGACAACGGATTTGATTATAGTAATGAGCGTTATCTTCTTGTTATTGTAGATTTTTTCCGTGATGATGATATAAACCGCAAATTCGATATATAAAAGGATGTAGTAAACGATAAATCTGATCAGATAACCGGATGCCATCAACAGGGTGATGTCCGTTTTCAAAAGATTCCTTATGATCAGTTTTTCGAAAACAGGCATGATGATGAGCTGGGTCAGATTGTTGTAGATGAGTATGATATAGAAAAAGTAGTACCATAATCCATGAAAACTGTCAGCCATCGTTTTTTTTACGATCAGTCCGTATCTTAAGCCATATACATTTTGGAAAAGTCTCATAAAAAGTATACTCCCGTGTTCTTTTTTCGGAGTATACACTTTAATTGAATTTCTGTCAATTAGTTTATTCTAACTATTTATTCTATGGAACTAAATAACCAAAAGCCGATACTGATAAAAATAAATCATCCTTTATTCCCGTGAAAAGAATCAAAAATAAAGAGTTTTACAATGAATATTTTTCTTTAATTCAATGTTTTAGCCATTCTTTTCTGATATAATGGATGGAAAACTTCAATATCCATACCTGTAAAAAAGGGAGAAAATATGTTGAAAAGAGACCGAGGGCTTTCCTGTTTTAAAAAAAACTGGTTTTATTTCCTTATCATTACCGCTCTTGTTGTGATTACTGTTTTCATCGTTGCCAGCAAACCCGTACCGGTACTGCGTGTATCCCTTTTACAGGAAACCGAATCCCAAGAGAGGGATAAGGTCCTGATAGGTATCTGCACCTGTGAAGGTGAGGAAAACTTCCGGCAGCGATGGTCTGATTTACCCGGTTATTTAAACGAAAAAATTCCCGCAAGGACATTTGAGGTCTTACCACTCTCTTTTGAAGAAATAGGAAGGGAAACGGGAGCCGGCGGAATAGATTTTATGATTGTCGATCCGGCGGAGTATATCGACCTGAACTTCAGGTATGGGGTTAAAAGTCTGTTGACGATGAAAAGAAAGACATTGGAAGAGGAATTGACAGAATACGGCAGTGTTATTTTTACCGGTCAAACGAGCTTAATTAATACACTTTCTGAAATTAGAAGTTTTGTATCTGTAGACCGAAGTTCTTTCGGAGGATGGCAATTGGCCATGATGACATTTTTAGAAAATGGAATAGATCCCTATAAGGTCTTTAAAGAGATTATTTTTACCGGTAATCAGGAAGAGGTCGTTTTAAAGGTCCTTGCGGGAGAAGCCGATGCCGGATCGGTAAGAACAGGGCTGCTTGAACAGATGGTTGCCGAAGATAAAATAGCGCTTTCAGAGGTGAAGGTACTCGGACAAAAGGACTTTCCTAATTTTCCGTTTGTCGTATCAACCGATCTTTATCCGGAGTGGGTGATGGCTAAAGTGTCGGATATTGACAACCGTCTCGCCTTTGAAGTCTCGCTGGCCATGATGGAAATGACTGAAAGGGGTGTTCTTGCCAAAAATACCGGGATCAGTGGGTGGACGGTATCGGAGGATTACAGAAGAGTAGAAGAGGTTCTTAGAAAGAATAGAATCGTGCCCTTTGATCAGCTGAATAGTGTTGGTTTTAAGAATGTTATCTTTCGGTATAAATGGCTTTTTGTGGCATTGAACCTCGTTGTAATCATCTCCATCATCTACACGATCCGGTACCGGTTAATGTCTGAAAAGACGGCACAGATTCTGGAACATTCCAGGCAAATGGAGATTATGGCTGTCGAAGCGAGTAAGGCAAAGAGTATGTTTCTTGCAAATATGAGTCATGAGATCAGAACACCGATGAATGCAATCATCGGGTTGAGTGATCTGATGTTTAAAACGGATCTGAATGCAAAACAGCTGGATTACAACAAAAAGATATACAGTTCGGCCAAATCACTTCTCGGGATCATCAATAATATACTGGATTTTTCTAAAATAGAGGCCGGAAAAATGGAGCTGGAAAATGACGATTTCTCTTTTGATGAGGTGATCTATAATCTCACAAATTTACTCAGTCTGAAGGCGGAAAAAAAGGGGATAGAGCTACTGTTTGATATCAAACACGATATTCCCGTACATTTGAAAGGGGATTCGTATAAACTGACACAGATATTTACCAATTTGATCAACAATTCTTTGAAATTTACCGATAAAGGTCATATTTTAATCAGGATTGATTCGGAAAAACAAGAGAATTCCAGGATTAAACTGAATGTGAAAATTGAGGATACGGGAATAGGGATGAATGCCGAACAGTTGAAGAGACTTTTCAATGCCTTTTCTCAGGCGGATGTATCAACGACCAGGAGATTCGGGGGGACCGGACTCGGCTTGACGATCACAAAACAATTAATCGGATTAATGGAGGGGGAAATAGCCGTAGAGAGTACCTATGGCGTTGGAAGTACGTTCAGCTTTTACGTTGTTCTCGAATACGATGCCTCAATGTCGGAACAGACAGATAATCTGTTTTCGGGGAATAAAAAAAAGGTTCTGATCGTTGATGACAATTCTGAATCAAGAACAGTTGTCAGAAATCTGCTTGAGAATTTCGGGTTTGTCGTTTATGAAGCCGCTTCGGGTGAAGAAGCCGTTGCAAGTGTTCAAACGGAGGCATTCACTTTGATCATACTTGATTATCGTATGCCTGGAATGAGTGGGATAGAAACTGCCCGTCAGATTCATATCCTGGAAAAGGAAAGTTGCCATGAAATCCCGAAGATTATGATGATTTCGGCTTATGGGAAGGAAGAAATAAAAAAAGAGGCGATGATTTCGGGAATAGAAAAGTTTCTTGATAAACCGATTAATTCCTCACATCTTTACGATTCCCTTCTTGAGATTTTTGGTCAGAGAAGGGCCTCTATATCCGGTTTTGAAAAGAGGAATCTTTCAAGAACTCAAAAACTCTCTGAGATAAAGGGAGCAAGGCTGTTACTTGCCGAAGACAATCCAATCAATCAACAGGTAGCGAGTGAACTGCTGACGCATGAAGGATTCAGCCTCATCATAGCTAATAATGGACTTGAAGCTGTAACTATTCTGAAAAATTCCGCTGAAGGGGAGATAGATGCCGTGTTGATGGATATACAGATGCCTTTGATGGATGGAAGAGAAGCAACCGGAACTATCAGGAAAATGGGCGGGTATTTTGAGAAAATACCCATCATTGCGTTGACCGCACATGCTTTCTCAGAAGAAAAGGAAATGAATATCAAATGCGGGATGACTGATCAGGTGAATAAACCGATAGAGATCAATGAATTACTGGATGTCCTCTATAAGTACATACAGCCGGGTGAAAGAACTGTGGAAAGAGAGACTGTTGCTGGAAAAAAGATTGAGATAACCATCCCCGGAATAGATACCGTTGATGGTCTGGAAAGGGTTCTTGATAATATAGAACTTTATGACAAATTGTTGAAGGATTTTTATCTGGATTTGGAAAACTGTGCGGGTCTTTTCATGAAAAATAAAGAAGATGGAAATTTCAGAGACAATGAACTGTTGGCACATTCGATCAAGGGGACCGGTGCAAATCTTGGTGTCAATGAACTGTCTGATTCTGCCGCTTTATTAGAAACGTTATTCAGGGAAGGCAAATGGGATGATGAAATCTTTGGGCAGTTCTCCGAAAAACTAACGATGGTATTGAATGGAATTAAGGCTTATCATGATGCCAAAAGTCAGAATCCTTCCTTTGAGACTATCGTAGAGACGGAGACCGTAGAGAACCTGAAAGGGGAATTATCCCTTCTATCAGCGGAATTAGTGAACTATGATTCGGAAGCCATTAGCCATGCGAAACAAATTTATGATAAACTTGAGAGTGGGTTAAAAGTAGAATTTGAACAAATCGTTAATGAGATTAACGGACTCCAGTTTGAGGAAGCCATTCAGAGGTTGACGCACTTTAATCATAAACACTTCGTAAATGACAAGGGGGATTAGATGGATAATCCTGAGAAAAAAAAGATCTTGATTGTAGACGATCAAAAAGAAAACATCAAACTGTTGATAGAGTTGCTGAGGAATGTTTATACCGTCTTTTTTGCTACCGATGGGGTCAAGGGATATGAACTTGCCAAAGTCAATCAACCGGATCTGATCCTGCTCGATATCATGATGAAACCCCTTGATGGCTATGAAATCTGCGAGATGATCAGAAAGAATATTTTTACCAAAGACATTCCCGTTTTGTTTATGACCGGTAAGACCGACAATGATTCCATCATCAGTGGGTTGGAATCAGGTGGAACTGATTTTATCTTCAAACCGATTAGCCCAACCATCCTGCTGAAAAGGATTCAGAATTATATCAAATTAGTCGAATCGCTTAACGATTGTGAAAAGATAAAAAAAATGAGCCTTGATTTTAACCCCTTAACACTTCTTCCCGGGATAAATTCGATAAAAACCCATATCACACAACTGATCAACGGTAAGAAAAAGCAGACGGTGATTTATATTAACATAGACCGATTCAAGCCTTTCAACGAAGTGTATGGCTATTTAAACGGAGATAAAGTGATCGTTGAACTGGCCTCCCTTTTACATAAAATAGCAAATGAGATGGGGATTAAGGAGATTTTTATTGGCCATTATGACGGAGATATTTTTTACGTTTCTGTTCATAATGATCTCGCTGAAGACTATATTCAGAGGGTCATTCAGGTGTTTGATGAAAAGATTCAAGCGAGCTATAATCCGACAGATCTGCAACGGGGATTTATGAAGAGGAAAAGCAGACAAGGAGAAACAATAGAAATTCCCTTGATGGCACTGAGTATTTCCGGGATCAACCTGGAAAAGACACATTACAGTAATTATTATCAGGTGTATGATGCCTGTAATGATATCAATAAAAAGATTAAACAGACTGAAAAAAGTAATTATTTAATGGATAAGCGAGTGAATCTGATCTAAGCGTTCTTTTGTTGGGTGGCGATCTATAAGAAGGTGGAAAATGCGAAATAAGTACAGTACATTAAAATACAGTGTTCTTCTCGTTGATGATATAAAGGAGAACTTGGATATTTTAAACGAAATCCTTAAAGACGAATACAAGATAAAAGCTGCGACGAACGGAGAGACTGCGTTAAGGATAGCTGAGCAATTCAAACCGGATATCATACTGCTCGATATCATCATGCCGGGGATGGATGGCTATGAAGTGTGCCAAAGGTTGAAAGAAAATCCGATAACGAGAAAAATCCCTGTTATTTTTGTTACGGCCAAGGATGAAGATGTAGATGAGGCCAGGGGGTTTGAGTTGGGAGCTGCGGATTATATTTCTAAACCGATACGCTCTTTGATCGTCAAATCGAGGGTCAGAACGCAGCTTGCACTATCCCATCAGATGTATGAATTATCCAAACAGGTTAACAAAAGAACACTGGAATTGAAGAAAACACAGGTAGAAGTGATCAAAATTCTCGGAAGGGCCTCTGAATTCAAGGATAACGAAACCGGGATGCATGTGGTGAGGGTCGGTGAATATTCCTATACGATAGCGAAGGCAATGGGACTGGATCAGGAAATTTCTGAGATCATCCGGGATGCTTCAAAACTGCATGATGTGGGGAAACTTGGTATACCGGACAGTATTTTGAAAAAGCCCGGCCGGCTTGAACCGGAAGAGTATGAACTGATTAAAAGGCATTCAGAAATTGGAGCGAATATCATCAAAAATCAGGATTCTGAGCTTCTGAAGGTGGCAAAGATCATCGCCTTACAACATCATGAACGGGTCGATGGTGCCGGCTATCCGAATAAGCTGAAGGGTTCCGAAATCAGTTTGTATGCAAAGATAGTCGCTTTAACGGATGTCTTTGACGCCTTGACGAGTAAAAGACCCTATAAAGAGGCCTGGGAATTTGACAGGGCGGTAGATTATATCAGGATGGAAAGGGACAAACAATTTGACAAAACGGTGGTCGATGCTTTTATAAAATCGCTTGAGCAGATCCGGATGATTCACGATCGATTCAGGGAATGATTTTAAGGGGGACAGAATTGAGAAATCATAATTTGAAAAGTAACGGGATTATCATTTTGATCACAATGGTGTTTTTTATCTTGTTTCTTACCGTACTGATGTTGCAGCAGGTGAAATTTGAAACGATAGACAATCTGGAAGATTCTATGATTTCTGTTCTCCAGACAACCGATGAGAGTCTGAAGCTCTGGATAGGTGAGCAGATACAGCGGCTTGATTACGATATACAGGATACATACTTCCGGACGGTTCTTCAGGAACTCATTCTCCATGAAAAAAACAGGGTCTTGTATCGTGTTGAAATGTCGAGATATTTAAGGGAAAAGAAGAATCATCTGCTAAGTAAACCTTATTATGTGGTGTCAAAGGACTTTGAGGTGCTTGCATCTAATCTGGAAGGGGCAATCGGTACCGTACTCCCATTGAAACGCGAACTTGAGAAACTGGATAATATAGATCTTACTTTTGAAACCTCTTTCGTTCCCCCCTTCAAGATAGAAGAGCCGGATGGATCCATAAAACATGTACTCTATTATATTTCACCTGTATTCAACAGTGAAAATCAATGGATAGGGTTTTTCATGTTGGAAGAAAATCCGGGAGATAATTTTACAAGACTCTGTGAAATCGGAAGATTTGATCAGACCGGAGAGACCTATGCGTTTAACAAACAGGGTTATCTCCTTTCAAATAGCCGGTTTAAAACGGAAAGTGAGGGGATTTTATCCGCGAGGATCAGGAATTTCGGACTCTCGGAAGATGACGGGCAGTGGTTTGATTACACGCTGCAGCAGATGCTTTCGGAAGAAATAAACAGTAATATGAATGGGTATAAAGACTACCGGAATATAGAGGTTTTTGGTGTCTGGATCTGGAACAACGAGTTGAATTTTGGCCTGACGACCGAGATCGATGTCGCAGATGCCTTGTCTTCCTATTACAATTATCGTAATAACGTCGTTATCATCGTCGTTATCGCTTTGATTATTTCCGCTTTCTCCATTGTTTATACGATTATAACCAGTCTTCGGCACACCGATTACCTGAAGGAGATGAATCTTGAACTTGAAAGCAAGGTGATAGAGAGGACAAAGGCGCTGACTAATGCGAACACCGTGTTTGACAGCGCAATCAATGCCCTGACACATCCTTTTTATGTCATAGATGCATCGAATTATGAAATAATTGTCGCGAATGAGGCTTTTAAAAAAGACCTTGGAAAGAATCGAACGTACTGTTATTCCGCAATACATGATAAGACCTCACCTTGTGATGGGGAGCAGTATTCCTGCCCGTTGAAGCGAGTATTACAGGAACGGGATTCCGTTATCATGAATCATATTCATCATAATGCGAAAGGGGAGGATATACTTGTAGAACTTCACGCCTATCCCATCTTCGATGATGATGATCGTATTGTACAGGTCATCGGCTATTATGAAGACATAACCGAAAGAATCGTTGCTGAGATGGAAACGACAAAGGCCCTCGACAGAGTGGAAAAGCTTTATCAGGCCTCTGTTTCGTTGAGTCAATCGCTGAATCTTGAATCGGTACTCGGAAATATCCTTGAGCATCTGAGGGATGTCGTCCCATTTGAAAGTGCATCGATACAGAAGTATGAGAATGAGCTATTTAAGATTCTTTACTGTACGGGGTTCAGTGAACCGGAATTGGTAACGGGAAAAGAATTCGAGGCGATACCGGGTACGATAAATCACACTATCTTAACCACAAGAGAACCGATGATAATCAATGACCTCACGGATTATGAAGAATTCAAGGATTTGACAAAAGATAAGAAGATTTCATCATGGATGGGCATCCCACTTGTTTATCAAGGTGAAGTGATTGGTGAACTGACACTCGATTCAAGTTCAAAGGATTTCTATACGAAAGAAATGGCAGATCTCGGCGAGGCTTTTGCCACTCAGGCTGCCATTGCACTCCATAATGCCAATATCGTCGAAGAATTGAACCGTGCGAGAGAGATTGCCGAAAAGGCTACAAAGGCAAAGAGTGATTTTCTTGCCAATATGTCCCATGAAATCAGAACTCCTATGAATGCGATCATAGGCTTTGGGGATCTGTTAAGCAGGACGGAAATGAATAAAAAACAGACGGATTATTTGGATAAGATCATCAAATCCTCTAAAAATCTGCTCGGGATCATCAACGATATTCTCGATTTTTCCAAAATCGAGGCCGGGAAACTTGACCTTGAGGAGATCCCTTTTAATCTTGAGGAAACCTTGAGTGATATGTCGGATGTGGTGAGTTTAAAAGCCTATACAAAAGGGATCGAGTTTACAATCTTCAAAGAAAAGAAGGTCCCACAAACGTTATTGGGAGATCCTCAGAGATTATATCAGATACTGTTAAATCTTACGAACAACGCCATTAAATTTACGGATAACGGGGAAGTCGTCCTTCGGATTTCAGTTTTTGATGAATCGGATGATTCTCTACAATTAAAATTTGAGGTAGAAGATACCGGAATCGGTATGAGTGAGGAACAGTTGAATAGATTGTTCAAGGCCTTTTCACAGGCGGATACCTCTATTACCAGGAAATATGGTGGAACCGGATTGGGGTTAACCATTACCAAAAATCTGTGTAAAATGATGGGAGGAAACATAACGGTTGACAGTGCTGCAGAGAAAGGCAGTCGTTTTACCGTCATCCTGCCCTTCAAAAAAGCTGATAAGAAAGAACAGGCTATCAGAATTATTCCTGGAACGCTGACAAAAGTGGCACTTGCGGTTGTGGAAGACAATTATACCGCAATGGAGGTCTATAAAAACTATCTCGATGAATTTCCGGTTCCCGTGGGATATTATACAAATGCGGAGACTTTTCTGAAAGAATATCCGGAAAAGAGATACAATATGATTATCATGGATTATAAACTTCCGGGGAAAAATGGGATAGAGGCCTGGAATGAGATAAAGAAGATTTCTCCCAATTCTTTACCGAAGATAATCATGGCGACGGCCTACGGTCGAGAACAGCTTATAACTGAAGCGACTGAGGCGGGAATCGATATCATCCTTATGAAACCTGTTACCTATTCCACCTTGTTTGATGCGATCATCCGGTCAATGGAAGGGGATAAATATGTTAATAAACTGTATTCAAAAGTAAAAGACCTCCCCGATGTCCGGGAGTTGAAGGATATCAGAATACTCCTCGTAGAAGACAATGAGATTAACCAGCAGGTGGCAATCGAGAATCTTCAGGAAATTGGCATAGAAACCGATGTTGCCGATAACGGGGAAATAGCGATCGAAATGATAAAGAATTCCGAAATAAAATATGATATCGTCCTTATGGACATCCAGATGCCGGTGATGGATGGAATAACGGCTACGAGAGAGTTAAGAAGGCTTTTTACGCCGGAGGAACTTCCGATCATCGCCCTGACGGCAGATGTGATGAAAGACACCGTTCAAAGAACTCTTGAAAATGGAATGCAGGCGCATGTTCCCAAACCCATAGATTTTGCGTTCTTACTGGAGACCATCAGTAAAATCCTCAAGGGAAAGGAATTGAAAATAAATTTCAAAAAAATAGGGAAGACTTTTAATACGGAAGAAGAAAAAAGGCTCATCGCGTGTTTCGACGAATTGAAGATAGAAACGGCCGTAGAAAGACTGAATGGGAATCTCCAATTGTATAAAAAGACCTTGAAGAATTTCGCGGAAAAATATCACCACTTTGAGGGAAAAATACAACAGCTCTTTGACCAATCAGATTATAGTTCTATTAAACGTGAATTTCATACCCTTAAGGGCCTTTCAGCCACTTTGGGTTCTGAAGTGATTGCCAAAAAGGCAAAGCAATATGAAGGTCTTGCGAAAGATGATCGGTCTGAATTTCAGCAAAGATTCGCTTCAGCGGATTATAAGGATTTAATAACACGGATAGAGCGGTTCAGAAAGGCAATTGAATCGTTCTTCAGTGATGAGACTGAAGCGGTGAGTGAGATCCCAGTTGGAATGAATGAGGAAGATTTCAGGAATGCGCTTGGGGAACTTGAACAGCTCTTTGAAGAATTTGATACAGAATCGGAAATCCGGCTGAATGAACTGAAGAATGAATTCATATCAAGAGATCAGAAAGAATTATTTCTGTTGATGGAAAAGGCGATAGAAACTTATGATTTTGAAGGGGCTGCAGAGCTGTTAAATAGG
>DAINPP010000034.1:0-32291 GCA_036743375.1 Thermotogae bacterium
TCAAAGGAAAAGTCCTTGAACACAGAGTCTTCACCGTAGGCAAAAGAGAGCTTTTCGCCTTTTATAACCGGAATGGATTGGTCCGTTCTGATATTTGTTTTTTCTGAGACTGAAACCGTGTTGATGAATGTATCAATTCTCTCAGCGGCAACTTCCGTTTGTGCCAGCGTTGAAATGATGGATGGCAGCATCCAGAAGGGCCATGATAACGAGTTTGATACGGAGGCAAGACCTGTCATGGCTCCGATGGACAACTTTCCCATCAGAACGAACCAGATTTCGAGAAAGGCCTGTCCCGAGATGATGAAATAAGTGGTCAGGTTGTTGAATCCCAACATCTTTCCGAATTCTCTTTGTTGATTGATCAAGGCGGTTCCATATTGTTTATGAACACCGTCAAGCGCCTTTTCTTCCAGCGTTTTACTGTTGTATGATTTGATCAAATCCACTCTTTCGAGTGAATGGGAATAAAAGGTTCTCAGCGACTCGTCCTTATCCTGAACTGCCTTTTTTGCATCTTTCAGCTTTGATTTGAACAGCTTTGGAATAAAGATGGAGAAGACAGAAATACCCATGATAATAAAGCCCAGTTCCCAGCAGTTTTTCATCATAAAATACATGGCGAGTGAAAACTGAAGGATACCGTTCACAATGGGGAATACGATGTTGGAATAAAAGCCGGCGATCAATTCCGTGTCGGCTATCAGCAATGTGTTGTATTTACCGTATTCGGTTTGTTCTACCTTTCTGAAATCCCCGTTATACAACGAGGTTCTTATTCGTTTCTGAAGATTCTTCTGAATATGCTGATTGAGTTTTTCGGAGATATAATCCTTCAGATAGGTACTGAGCCCTCCGATGGTGAGAAAGATAACCAGCAGGACGCCGTCACGGATAAACAGATCCGTTGTGAATGATGAAAAGCCGTTGACCATTTTGGTATAAGTTTCTGCTACGAGATACCTGTAAATACCGCATCCAAGCGTTGCGAACAGGAGCAGTGTGAAAAGTGAAGCGTTCGGTTTGGAGAATTTTCTGATGAGTTTAATCGTTCCTTTTTTCTTCATGCGATTCTCCCCCTTTCCAGTGTTATGATTCTGTCCGCAAAATTATTTCCTATTTCCTTGTGTGAAATAACGATGATCCCTTTGTGTTCCGAAAGCCTTTTTAAATTCTTTTGAATCCTGATGACATTCTTTTCATCGAGTGCCGAGAAAGGTTCATCCAGGATGATGAATGGGGCGTTTTTATAAATCGCCCTTCCGATGGCAATTCTCTGCAGCTGTCCCTTTGAAAATCCCCTTGAGGCGTTAATCCGGGTCATGAATTTTTCAGGCAGTTCAGTTGAAAATTCCGAGATCCCCGAGAGTTGTGCGGCGAGTTCAAGATCTTTACTCGGGCTGTTCATCGTGATATTTTCGGCGAGCGAAAGACCTTCAACGACGAAATCTCCCTGTGGCACATAGGCAACGGATCTGAAATCACAGGGTTGAGACCCCCTTTCCGTTTCTATATACACTTGCCCGCTATTTGGCGTGTACAATCCGAGTAAGAGTTTAAGCAATGTGGTCTTTCCTGACCCGCTTGGCCCTTTGATCAGGAGTATTTCTCCCGTTTTGCAGTTCAGATTTATATTATGAAGGACTTTGTTTTCACCGTAGGCATAATCGGCATTTTTTATTCTCAGTGAAAGGGTATCTTCGGGATAACCTGTTGTGCTATCCGGTTGTTCTTCCTCTTTCAGATTGAGAAAGTCAACACATCTGTTGAATGAGGCCTTTTGCTGTGCAACATCGGCAAAACTCTGCGGTAGTCGTGTCATTGGCCAAAGGATGACGTTACTCAGAATAGTCAGAATAGCGGTCATTTCACCGAAGGTCATCAATCCCTCACTGATCTGCATGACACTGAACATGATGATCAGGGCACAGGGGAAATTGGCAAAGAATATGGAAAAACCGTTGAGTTTTCCGCTGTAATCCTTGTTTTGGATGGCCGTTTGTCTTTTGTTTTCAAAATGTCTGTCATAGAGTTCATCAACGTATGATTCTGCGTTATACACTCTGGTGATGTCGGTGTTGTGGAATTCTTCATCGAAAAAATTATTCAGGGTTCCGATATTTTTCTGAAGTTCTTTGGAATTCCCTTCTATCTTTTTGGAATAATAACGAATCAGAACGACAAGGGGAATGGAACCGAGCAACGATATAAGGCACAAAAGGGGTGAATAAGTGAAGATAATATAATAACCAAATCCTATACTCGCAATCTGTACAACGAGTGGGAGGAGATATTTTGGAAGGTGTTCACGCATGATTTTGACATCCGATTCGAGTAACGTGAACATGTTTCCCTTCTGCATGCCATCCCAGTCGGCCTGTGGAATCCGGTAAATCTTGTCGTAAACCAACGTCAGCAACCGTTTTCCGTTGTCGACGGAAAGTTTTTCCCAGAAGGGTCTTCTGATGCGTACGAGTATGGCGTAAATGATGACAAAACAGAACAGAACCAGTAGTGCCTGGATGATGGAGCCTTCCTGGTCACCAAGTGCAATATCGACACCGAGCCTGAGCTGATTTCCCAGGAATACATGGAAGATAGAGATTAAAAAAATCATGATTGTTAAAATTAGATATTTTATAGGTGGTTTTGCCGTGAAACGAAGCAAGTTGAGATAGGAATACTTTTTAAAGTTTTTGTTCATTTTCAAAATATAACCTCCTAATATAAAAATATGCATCATAACTTGAAATAATTAATCTAACAATCAATATAATAGCAAAAGAAATGCGAATAGTCAAGAGTAAATTGCAATATATACGATTAATTCTTAAATATCAATATGAGAATAAAAAATATTGTGTATTCAAGCTATAGAAATAAATATAAAACGTTATTTAAAATAATTAGTTTTGTAGTATAGAGAAGTTACAGTCTTTGTTGCCCGTTGAAATTCTGAAATTCTTCAAAAATCGAAGAATATTTATATTTATCAAGTGATAGACCCTTTAATCGGGAATAAAGGAGGATAATGAAGGTTGTATTAATCTTGTTTTTTTATTATGATAGTAAACGGTACAGTTAACGATAACTGTACCGTTTACTATCATAAGACAGATGTTTTCATAAGGAGGAGAAACATGAAAAAGGTCGTTTTGTTTATCGTTATCGCAACGTTGTTCACAGGTTTTGCTTTTTCTGATCCGTTGACACTCTGGCATACGTCACTCGTTGTGGAATGGGCCGGAAGAGATGAAAGTGTAAAACTTTTTGAGACAAACACGAAGCTCGACGTAAAAAAGGACTATGGACCAGCACTTTACAGAGATGCACTTCAGAACTTTATCATTCAGTCAAAGACAGGTAATCCGGATGTAGTTGAAACCGTTCTTGAACAGATGTTCACACTGGCAAAAGCCAATCTTTTATTGCCGATTGATGAATACTGGGCGGAATATGCCGACAAGGATCAATATGCTCAGAATGCGGTGGAGGCACTGACATTCAATGGAAAGCTTTACGGTGTGCCGTACAACACTAATGTCAGATTACTTCTGTACAGAAAATCAGTCTTTGAGGAAAACGGTCTGAAAGTTCCAGAGACATGGGATGAACTCGTGAATACGGCAGCGTATATCACGAAGAACGTTGATGACATGCAGGGATTTATGTTCACAACGAAGACGAGAGAAGTCAGGGCATTCCAGGAATTCATGTCTTTCTATCTTCAGCTGAACAAACACATGTTTGAAGTAACGGATGAGGGTGTGAAATGCGTGGCAACAAAAGCACAGCTTCAACAGGTTCTTCAGCTGTATTATGATATGTTTTTCGACGGAGGAATTAGTCTGAATGAAAGGGGTGCGGACTGGAAGGCGCTCGATTATGGATATACAGCCGGAAAATATGCCATGGTTACTGTAGGACCGTGGATCTGGGGTCATAGATTTGAAGAGGAAGCGAGGGGAGAAATTCTTGATGATACCGGGATCATCGCCATTCCCGTAGCGTCAAATGGGACACCTGGAACCTATATGGAAGTGAAACCAATCTGTGTCAACAAATTCTCAAAGAATCCGGATGGGGCATTTGAACTGGTCAAGGAAGTTACTTCAAAGGAATTTCAGTATCTGCTCGATTCACAGGCCGGTGTCCTTTCTCCGAGAAAAGACGTGATGGCAATGCCTGAAATGAAAGATAACTGGTGGTTAAGCGGTTTTTCAAAGTATATGGAAACCGGTGTTGCACTTGATCCTGTAAGTTGGGAAAGACCACAGACGTTGATCATTGAAGCCATACAGAAGGTCATCTACAAACAGATGACACCTGAAAAGGCCGCCGACTGGTTACTGGACAATTTCAATAAGATAGCAAAATCTCTTTAATTTATATCAAGAACACTTGGCTCCCACCGTTGTGTGGGAGCATTTTTCAGGAGGTAAGAATGACAAGAGAAAAAAAGAGAGCCATGACGGGATATCTCGTTATGATACCCGTTCTGCTCGTGTTTGCGATTCTCATCTTTTATCCGGCGGTTCGTGCCTTTTTTGACAGTTTCACCGATTACAGCCTGTTTACACCAATTCCAACGTTCATCGGGATGGACAATTATCATACGGTGCTGGCCGACATAGAATTCTGGCAGTTATTTGGAAGAACCTTGTTGCTGGTGTTTTTTTCGGTGGCATTGCAATATATCCTCGGTATGTCACTGGCGCTTCTGTTGAACGAAGAACTCAGAGGCATGAAATGGGTAAAGTATATCATCATGATTCCGTGGGTTATTCCGGTTGTTTCAACTGTTGTAATGTTTGACTGGATGATGTTGCCGAAATATGGCCTCTTTAATATGATCCTCTCCGCCATCGGGCTTGGTGATCTGACCCGTTACTGGTTTGGGGATCCGAGCTTTGCGTTTGGTATTATCATCATGATGCATGTATGGAGAAACATGCCATTTTATGCGATAACGTTGCTTGCAGGGCTTAAATCAATTCCAAAAGGGTATTATGAGGCGGCACAGATTGATGGTGCCAATACCGTTCAGTGTTTTTTCGGCATAACGTTGCCGCAATTGAAATATCCGTCTATGATCGTTATTGTTCTTCATGTGCTGTGGACGTTCAACAATTTCGACATGATTTATCTTTCGACAGGGGGAGGACCGGTAGGATCAACGGAAGTCCTATCGACGAGAGTTTACGAAACGGCGTGGACTAATTATGAATACGGAAAGGCCTCCGCCATCGGTATTCTCATGATGATTCTGATGCTGATCTTCTCCCTTGTATATATACGGCTTGTCAGGAGTGATGAGGTATGATCAGAAAAAAGAAACAGTTTTATAAATATGTCTTACTGATGCTGTTTGCGGCTTTTATATTGATCCCGTTCATCTGGATCCTGTATTCGTCTTTCAGAGCGGAAGTGGATCTTTTTTCCGGTACTTTTTTTCACAATGAAAAACCGCTGAGTTTTGATCATTACAAAGACGTCTTTTCATCCGGACAGAGTGCGGCTTTTGGAACTTATCTCAGAAATTCGTTTGTTATCGCAATAACTTCGACGGTTATCGTCGTTGTCATCGCCTTATTCGGTGCTTATGCGTTGTCACGCTTTAAGATGAGACTGAAAGACGGTATCATCGTAACATTGCTGCTTTCAAACATGTTTCCGCAGGTCTTGCTCATTATTCCGCTTTTTGGGATTATTTTCTCACTGAACCTTATTGATTCATTTCTTGGTATAATACTGACACATGTGGTGTTGGGATTGCCATTCGGAATTTGGCTGATAAAGGGCTATTTTGACTCTATTCCGAAGGAGATCGATGAAGCGGCCATGATAGACGGCTTGAAACCGTTTGGCGTTTTATGGCGGATTATCATTCCGATAACGGCACCCGGGGTAGTGGTTGCCGCTTTTTACGCCTTTATGGTTTCCTGGGGAGATTTTCTCTTTGCTTCGATCATCTCACAATCTCTGGAAACACAAACTCTTCCAATAGGGTTAAATAAATTTTTTGGTTCAACGCAGATAAAATGGGGCGCGATAAATGCCGCGACGATTATTACGATCATACCAACGATCATACTGTATGCCATCCTTCAGAAATGGGTCGTGGAAGGCTTAACGGCAGGATCAGTTAAAGGATAAAGGAGAAAAACATGGCAATCAGATATAATTCGGAAAAAAAATTATGGGTACTTGAAACCCGGAATACGGCTTATTCGTTTGGCGTATATCAATCGGGGATGGTTAAGCACACCTATTGGGGGAAAAAACTGTCCCGTATGGAAGATTATCCGGGCTTTGACTATTACTTTGACAGCCCGTGGTGGAACTGGAATGATGAATTTCCCACGAGGGGAGAAGCCAGTAAGACGGAACCCTGTCTTCAGCTTATCTATGCGGATGGTGTCAGAGATGTGAATCTGAGGTATAAAACACATGAAATAGAAGGTGAAGAGCTGCGCGTGAGCCTGAATGATGAACTTTACAACCTCGAGGTCGTTTTGGTTTACAAGGTCTTTGCGGAATACGATTTGTTTGAACGATCAGCCTATATCGTAAATCGTTCCGACCAGGATATAACCGTTGAGAATTTTAAGAGTGCCTCCTTTTATCTTCCTCAGAAAGACAGTTATCGGCTGACGCATCTTAACGGTATGTGGGCTCATGAGACGAGGATTACGAGAGAGAAAATCGAACCCGGCAAGAGGGTGCTTGAAAGCAGAGAAGGCAGGACCAGCGCATTTCATAATCCCTTTTTTGCGATAGATGACCGTGCAACGGAAGATGCCGGTGATGTCTGGTTTGGTCTGCTTGCCTGGGGAGGAAACTGGAAAACGCTCCTTCACAAGATTCCCTATGAAACGGTTCAGATTTGCACCGGTATGAATGACTGGGATTTTACTTTCACGTTGAAGGCCGGTGAAGAATTTCAGGCGCCACCCGTTCATTGTGGATATACTTCCCTTGGTTTTGGTGAAATGAGTCGAAACCTCCACCGATTTCAGCTTGAGAAGATCATGCCGAAGGAAGGTGCTTTGAAGATTAGAAAAGTCCTCTATAATTCCTGGGAGGCAACGGCCTTTGATGTGAATGAGGAGAATCAGAAACGCTTGGCCGACAAGGCTTCTCAGATCGGCTGTGAGATATTTGTCATCGATGACGGCTGGTTTGGTCAGCGTTCGGATGATACGGCAGGATTGGGTGACTGGTATGTCAACAGAGAGAAATTTCCGAATGGACTTGAACCCTTGATCGATTATGTGAACACGAAGGGAATGGACTTTGGTATCTGGATAGAACCGGAAATGGTGAATACGGATAGCGATCTCTACAGGGCACATCCGGACTGGGTCCTTCAGTTTCCAAACAGACCCAGAACGGAATGCAGAAATCAGCTGATTCTGAATCTTGCCCGTGAAGATGTCAAGCGATATGTCTTTGAGAGTGTGGATCGTCTGTTAACGGACTACAATGTGAAATTTATCAAATGGGATATGAACAGACCCGTTTACGAGTCGGGCTGGCTGGAGTCTGAAGATCCGAGAAGAATGTGGACACAGTCTGTGGAAAATCTGTACGATATCTGGAAAATGCTGAAGGAAAAACATCCCGATGTCATCCTGGAAGCCTGTTCTTCCGGAGGTGCAAGGGTGGATACGGCGATTATGCGATATGCCGATCAGTTCTGGACTTCCGACAATACGGATCCGTATGACAGGCAGTGCATACAGGAGGGGTTCAGTCTCTGTTATAACACGAAGATGATGATGGGCTGGGTAACCGACTGGGGGGGGAAAGATGCCTACCCGCTTGAGTATCGTTTCCATGCTTCCATGATGGGATCACTCGGGATTGGCTCGGATCTTTCAGCGTACACGGAGGAGGAATTGAAGAAATCGGCGGAGTTGATTTCTTTGTATAAAATGATTCGCAACACCGTTCAGAATGGATCCGTTTACAGAATCATCTCCCCTTATGAGGAACCCTTCACCATAAAGGAGTATCTGTCCGAAGATGAGAATGAAGTCGTCCTGTTCTGCATGAAGAATCCTTCACCACTTTCTCTTTTTAAGATTTTAAGGGTTAAATTCAAGGCGCTTCAGGAAGACGCCGTTTATCGTATAGTGGGGACTGAATTAGAATTTTCCGGTGCATTCCTGATGTATAGGGGACTGGATATTAATTTCATGCAGGATTATAAGGTATCGGTGAAGGATAACAATCACTTTGACAGTAAAATAATCCTATTGAACCGATTATAATGTATTATAATTAAATGCAATAAGACAATCTCTTTTAAAAGAAGATGATATAGTGAAGAATGCATATGTAACGATGAAGGACATTGCGAATAAACTGAATTGTTCTGTAACGACCGTGTCGAAAGCCTTCAAGAATCATCCCGATCTGAATCGGGAAACCCGTGATTTGATTCTCAAGACGGCCGATGAAATGGGTTATGTTAAGAATTATTCCGCATCAATCCTTCGTAAGAAAAAGACCAATATCATAGGTGTTTTGATAGCCTCAGCACCCAATCCCTTTTACAGTGCCATATTCTTTGGAATCGAGTCAACCGCAAGAAAACACGGTTATCAGATTATCTTTGCAAATTCACAGAGGGATATTAAGATACAGGAAGACAGTATCAGAATGTTTCAGGAAAGAAGGGTGGACGGGATTATCATCGCCCCCGTTGAGGCGAGTCGAAACAGGGGGGATCAGTTTTCATTCAGCAATATTCAGGGGATTGTCGGATTTTCAAGAGATGGTGGAGAATATGACATGGTATATTCCGACGAGTATCAGGGGGGATACGATGCAACTGCCCATCTTATCAAACAGGGGTGCAGGAGAATTGTCATGCTCAACAGTTATTGCCCTCAGAGGCTTTCGATGAATCGAACGAAAGGTTATCTGAACGCGCTGTCCGAAGCGGGGATCGAAAAAGACGATAAACTGCTGGTTTCATGCGAGCATTATGATCCGGATCACAGGATGAATGAGGGATATTTTGCGATAAAACGTTGTATCGAAGAGGGTATCCGTTTTGATGGTATATTCGGTTATAACGATATTCTGATATACGGTGCGATAAAGGCCTTAAAGGAAAAGGGACTGTCCGTTCCGGGCGATGTGGCCTTAGTGGGGTATGATGATCTCGATTATTCCGGGATTATGACCCCCACTCTTTCGAGTGTTTATTATTCAAAAGATGAAATGGGGTCCGTGATTACGGAACTACTACTGAAAAGGATCAAAGACCCCTCCCTGAAGGGGTCTGAAATTAAACTCGACACGAAATTAATAGTGAGGGGAAGTTCGCTAAAGATTTAACCGTTAATCCTCACCCTTTCGATCACAAAGTGGGCTAAAAGGAAGCGTTAGCGTCGAACACTCTAAAGTCTGAACCGGTAAACAAGTGCAATCGTTTCAAATCCAACACTTTTAGCGGTATGATAGGACCCTGTGTTTTCTGCAACACATCGATACTGATTGATTTTCCCGTTTTTTATATTGTACTCACACAGGGCACCAACCGTCGCCCGGGCAAATCCCCTTTTTCTGAAAGAAGAATCGGTCAAAATACCTATGTCTGCGATATGATCTCCCCAATACAGATTACTGCTGACTGAAACAAGTCTGTCACCGATCAGACAGCCGAAAACAACCGGATGGTCCATTTCGACGAAAGAATTCTCGTTGTCTTCCGGGGTGGTCTGTTTCTTTAACCGCTCGAAGGCCTCCTTATCCCGTTCACTCAACAGTCTGATCTCAGCGTCCTTGATGGAAATCGGTTCATATTCTTCCGGTGAGAGATACGTGAGATAGTTTTTTTCAATGACGTTCCGAAGCTTATCATCCAGGACTTTTTCCTGAAAATCATATCCAACGATTTCCCATAGAATGGTTGGGACTGTTTCTATTCCCTTTGCGATTGAGACAATCTTATAGTCTTCAAAGAACGTGATCTCTACGACATCTTTTTCAAATTCTTCGGAGAGATGAATGTATGTTTCTATGTTGTTCAAACTCTCTTTTTTTAACTCATTTGTCCAGTATCTTTTTATCTTTTGTCTATCATCTTTATTCAACATTATACCACCTCAAATAAAAAAGGGCAGACCAGTTTGATCCACCCTTGATAAAAGTCAATAATAAGGATTAATCCGTTATGAGTTTAAGGACTTCTTCGTTTGATGGATCAAGTTCGAGAATTTTATCCGCAAATTCTTTGTTAGCTTCCGTGTCTCCCGTTATCTTGTTGATTCTGATCATGTACATATAGGCGACTACCCGGTCTCTCGAATCCGCTTCCGTATTTTCTGCAATTGTCTGAAGTCCGGGATAAGCCTGCATGAGCTGCGCGATAATCTGATCACCGTATGTGGTCATGAAATCTTCATTCTGGGCAACGATAAGTGCTTCGGAGATGAATTTGTCAAAGAATTTGATAGCCATTCTCGTGTCATTTGGATTGAGTGCATAATACCTGCTGAGTGCTGCAAAACCGCTCTCCGTATCGGTTGACATACTCTTCAGATTTTCAAGTCTCTTGGTGTTGACTGTTGTCAGCTGTTCTGCTGAGACCGTTCCGGGGACCTGATCTGAGAGTTGAAGAATACTCTGTATGGCGACTTCATAGAAGGCTCTGTCGTCAAATGAAACCGGTTTGAAACTGACGACATAGTTAACCATCGGTGAGTAATCTCCTGTCTGTGAGGACTGAGTATAAAGTTCTCCAAACTCCTTGATGGATTTCATGAAATCGTTGTATTCAAAGGTGATGCTGTTTTCATCCATATATTCAGCGAACCATGCGTTGAGGAGGCTCTGCTGAACATCCTGTGTGAATGTGTCGTATGCATCCGTCATGGCCTTGAAATCATCAAATGATCTCAACGGCTTCTTGTCTTCAACAAAAATGAGATGATAACCGTACTGAGATTTTACCGGTTGGCTGATTGTACCCACGCCGGTCGTGAATGCGACGGCTTCGAATTCAGCGACGGTCTTGCCTCTTCCAATCCATCCGAGTTCCCCGCCGTTTGTCCCGGCGTTACCTGGATCAGTGGAGTATTCATTGGCGGCATCTTCAAACGTAATGTTTCCAGCCTCTATATCCGCCTTAATCTTTTCAGCCTCTGCGAGTGTTGCAACCAGTATATGTCTCGCTTTAACCTGTTCGTACTGTAAGACAAGATCGGACTGCTGAGAGACAAAGGCCTCTTCGATGGCCTCATCCGTTAAAGGAGCTACTTCTGCGAGTGCCTTGGCTCGGGTCAAATCATCTCTTCTGACCATCTTGACAAACTGGTAAAAAGCTTCCATCGAACCGTAATTTGTTATTACCTGCTGTTTGTACTGTTCGTTCGCGGCAATTTCAGACACGATGTTGTTGACATCTTCTTCAAGTTGAAGTGCATCCACTGTGACGTTGTTCTTGATGGCATACATGTTGAGCAGTTCTACTTGAGCCTTGTAATTGGCTATGTCAAATTTTAGAAAGACGCCGTCAAATACGGGATTAAAATTCTGCTGACTGGCATAGGCCTGTTCATAATCGCCATACTGAGCCTCAACGTCTCTCATTTCAATGTAAAAACCAGTATCTTCTCCATCTTCAAAAATCATAACGGCCTTCAATTGCTCTGTTCCCTGAGTAGTTTCAGCAGTTGTGCTGACTTCCTGTGTTTCAGTTGAAAGATTTCCAAGTTGTACATCCGGCATTCCCGTTGAGCCTTCGTCTGCCATAACGAAAGATGTGATAAGTGTAAGAACGATAAACAGTGAAAGTAATTTCTTCAAGATGATTCCCTCCCAAGTAAAGTTATATTCCCATTTTTTTCAGATATTTTTCCAATACATCAATCGCAAGAGTTAAAGCGTAGTCGTATAAAAAAATAGCCAATTGTAAGACGAAAAATAAGATGAATATCTGCCATGACGGTCTGTTAAGAACGATATCAAAAGTTCCCTCAAACAGTTGATTCGCAAGAAAATACAAACCGGCTATCATTGCGTCCATAAAAAGCAGCAGAAATCCCTTCTTTAATACCACTGATCTGAAGCTTAAAATGTTTCTCATAACAACATACCCACCAAAAACTGTCAAATAAAGGAGCGCAAGACTTTTTTGCGGGATAATCAGAAATGCCAGCAAAGCCGAAACCATATAAACGGTCAAGGTCAGTTTTAAACCATTTCTCTTTCGAAACAACTCAAGTAAAAAGGCGCTTATGGCTGACAGAAAGAGTTTGTTTACGGGGATTATCGAAGCCAGAAAAAGAACGACTATCGTCAAGGCACAAAAAATTCCCGTTTCAGCGATCTCCCTGCTTTTCATAGGATTAAACAGGCATCTCCAAAAGAATAGAATCTGTATTTCTCTTCAATAGCCGTCTGATAGGCGGCCATGATAAATTCCCTGTCCGCAAAGGCGGAGAGTAGAATCAGAAGGGTACTCTTCGGCAGATGAAAATTCGTGATCAGGGCATCGACCATTTTGAATTGATAAGGTGGATAGATAAAAATATCCGTACTGCCGGAAAAACCACCCCCTTCATCCGGTTCCCGATTGGCGATGGTTTCAAGAACTCTGATACTCGTCGTCCCGACGGCAAATAGTCTTCGGCCTTCTTCTTTTGCTTTAAATAATCTAACCGCCACTTCCGGTGTGACAAAATATTCCTCATGATGCATCTCATGTTCCTCTACCGTTTCCACATCCACCGGTCTGAAGGTTCCGAGACCGACGTGAAGCGTGATTTCTGCAATTTCTACACCGTATTCCCTGAGATCATTCATCAGATCGCGCGTGAAATGCAACCCGGCGGTAGGTGCCGCCACCGCACCCGATTGACTGGAGTAAATGGTCTGGTATCTTTCGGTCTCTTTTAATTCCTCATGAATATATGGTGGAAGCGGGACATTGCCTATCTTAAAGATCAGATCTCTTTCGGGTTCCGAATTCAGACTTTTAAATCGGAAGACCCTGTTTCCATCATCTTTTATAGACAAACACTCTGCGGAAAGGACTTTCACATCATCAATCCTGAAAAAGACAATATTTCCGGGTTTTACCCTTTTACCAGGTTTACAGAGAGTCTCCCATGTATTTTCCGAGAGTTCATTCAACAGAAAGATTTCTATCTTTGCACCGGTTTCTTTTTCACCGAATAACCTGGCCGGTATCACCCTGGTATTATTCACAACGAGCAGATCTCCCGGAAGCAGGTAATCCTTTATATCATAAAAATGTCTGTGCTCAACGGTTTGCGTCTTCCGGTTCATAACCATGAGCCTTGAACTGTCACGTGGTTCTACCGCATGCTGGGCGATCAGTTCAGGTGGTAAATCGTAATCAAATAAATCAATGTTCAAACTATCACCTTTGTTATTCTACCGTGGTTCGAGAGGAATTCGTGAAGGCATAAAATAAGGCCACACCCGAAAGAGCAGCACCGGCTACACCGATTCCTACCGCATACCACATCTGCATCTTAATATCCGTCATTTCCTGTTTTAACCGGTCATTCTCTATCTTCAGATAATCGTTATCCTGGGCGATCGTGTTGATGGCAGTTCCCATCACTTCAAGATTGGTTATCCTTTGATTATAATTGTCAAGCGTTACCTCTATTGCGGGGATCTTTGAGGCATTTTCAAGAACCGGCGCCGCTTCTTCCATCGTTGTCCTGAAAGAAAGGACTTCCTGACCGAGAAATTCAAGGTTGTCTATTCTCTGTTTTAACCCATCTATCTCACCCATCAGGTTCTTGTCGGCATTGTGAAGCGCCGTGTCTTCTTCCTCCATCAGTTTCATCCATTTATCGAGATCTCCATAGATTCTGAGGTATTCAATCAATCGGCTGACATTGGCTTCATTTGCCGCCAATCTCGAATCCTGCTCCTGAACCTGACTGATCAGATCTTCGAGTTCTCTCTCAACGGCGGTGAGAAAATCACTGTATCCCGTGATAAAACTGGTTTTATCTTCAAGCATCTGCAACTGAACGAGCACTTCATCCTTAATGTTCACAAGTCTTTGCTCCATCGCGTTTAATTCCTCTTTACTGAGAGATATTTCAAGGATATCTATCCGTTCTCTCAATTTATCGATTGAGACATTATTACTGGCAACTTCCTCCTCAATTCTGATAACCTTTCCACTCACTCCGGATACTTCCTGGAAAATTCTACTTCCGAGAATATTTTCCCTGAGGTTGAAGAGTGTTTCAGCCAATTCATATCGGTTTACACCGTTGGTCCCGTGAAAATATCCCTTGTTGTCAACCGACATGATCCCGGATTCTATCATGTTAAGGACTTCATCATAGGTGTCAAGCTGGCTGGATACATCCGGTGGAGCTGAGAATAATGTTGCGGAAATAAATACTATAAAGATGATTGTGATCAGAATTTTATTCATGGTTGCCCCCTTTAAAATACGAAATTAATCGTTCTTTCTTTTTCCCCGTTGAGATTGATCAGTTTTTCCTGAACCTTTCCATCGGTATTCTGACAGCTGATGATGTAATTACCCGGTTTGAGATAGAGTTGTACCGGTGTCAAGCCGCTCGCCTGACCATCGAGGAACACTTCGAGTCTTTCAGGCAGAGAGTTGATACTGACGACCGTCTGTGAAGGGATCTCCCTGTAGAGGGTGTAGGTCTCTCCATCAAACAGAATGAGATTTTCTTCAAATTCCGCCCCGTTATCCCAGACGAGTTTCAACGTGCCGCTTCCCGTTCGGATCTTTTCACCCCTGAAAGGAGATTTACCGATATAAGAACCCATCCAGTATACCGATGCACCGGCTGGTTTGGTGACGAGGAAAAGTTCAGATTCCCCCTCGAGGTTGATCGTTTCCTCATAAATCTTTCCCGGTTGTAATTTGAATATCCTTCTTCTGACGGGATAACCGCCTCGTACGATATCAAATGTTTGTAAACCGTAATCCGTATTGATCAGAGCGGGAGATTCGTATTCCATTCCCCTGTGGACGACATAGGATTGTCCGGCGGGAATGACGTCAAAGAGAATAGTCGTCTCAAAATTCAGATTAACGGCAACGTTTCCTTTATCCAACGCCTCTACTTTTGTCATCCACTCCCTTTCACCACTTGTCAGATGGATGTTGTGATATCCGTGAGAAAGCATGGTTTCAAGTGGTGTTAAGCCGATTTCCTTCCCATCCAGCATCACAACTGCTGCAGGTGTTGCCGAAATCGTCCAGGCATATTCCTTCAGATCAAGGCTTTCTGAAAACGTGTTTTCGCCCGTTTCAAGGTAGATCTCTATTTCCTTTGATCGGTAGCCGTCTGCAGAAAGAACCAGTTTGTGTTTTCCCACGGTCAATTCCTTTGCCGTGAGCTCTGAAACACCGGAGAGTGTATCATCCAACGTGATCAGAACGTCATCCGGTGTGGCGATTGCCCGCAGATCAGCATACGGGACCATTCTCTGTGTGAATTCGTTTGTCAGATCCCCGGCTATTTCCACATCGATACTCTCAGAATAGTACCATTCTTTGTGAAAAGTCAGAATATGCTTGCCAGGTTCTATATGTGTCTCGACCGGTGTTTCTCCAATCGGGTTTCCATCTACGCTGACTACCGCCCCTGACGGGTCTGAGAGAATTTTTGTCAACCCTTCCTGTGACAGGGCTACCTCAAGTGTTCTTTTCTGATACTGTTTGAGATCTAAGTAAAAAGTTCTTGACATGTATCCGTCACAGCTTACCTCCACATAATGTTTCCCTATCGGAAGCTCTTCTTCAAAGAGGCCAACGTCAGTCTTTTCCTGATCAACCACTATGAGCGAATCTTCCGGGAAGGCCTTAACGGACAGGATACCGGATGGGACCATTTCAAGCAGGATGGATGTCGCTTCAGTGATGGAGATTTCCCTTTCCACAGGATTATAACCGGGCTTTTCAGCCCTGAACAGATAAGTCCCTTCCATGAGGAAGAGCATATCGGAAAGTACACCATTTCTATCGGAAATGGCAAAAAGTGAATCGTTGATATAAACGGAGGAATTCCCCGGAACGGTTCTTACTTTTATCGGTACGGCAATAGCAGATGTACAGATCACAAACAGGAGCAAAAACAGCATGGAATCTTTCAGAATCCGTTCTGCTTTCGAGAATCCCTTAAAGCGCCATCGGTGTTTCATCCTGATGTCCACCATCCTTTTATTTGTATTCTACGTTCGGGAAAGTGATGAGACCAGCCTTTTCCCAGGTTAGTACGTTTCCTTCTCTCTTAGTTACTTCGGGGGTTACCGACAGGATTTCTGCGTCTTCCGGAAGGATGAAGACCAGCTTTGAATTCTGAGTTTCTTTCAGTTCCAGTTGATTTTCTCCAAAGCTTGTTCGCCAGATTCCTGAATTTTCAGATACCATTCCGGTGATCAGATTTTCTTCCCTGATATATAAAAGTCCGTCAACCACATAAGCTTCGGAATTGAATTCCAGTGCCTCTACGGTAGTGTTCGATTTTTCCTCAAGTTTGTCCAAAACTTCGTTATAACTTTTCAAACGTTCTTCCATGGGAATAGCGTTAAATTCATCCAGTGTTTTCTGCAGATCTTCCGGGTTATCAAAAGAAAAAACAACAGTGTTTTCTATGTTTGTCTCAAGGCTTCTGTCAAATGTGTATACGGCCGTGAATTCAACCTGTTCGAAATTACTCTGATTGCCGAAAAACTGAAATATGTTGAATCCGGCAAAGACGATGATGACCGCAAGCATAATCCACATTAATTTTTTGTTGTCCATCTGTTCACACTCCATCTTTTTTATTTTTATTCCAAGAAGGCAACTTCTCTTTAAATTCTTTGAATATCAACGCACTGGAACGTTTCATGTTAAAATTGTTTATTTCCCTGATCAGCGGATACATAACGATGAAATAAAGAGCGATGACGGTGATCAGAATCAGCATTAACAAGATGAATGCCAGCTGCTGTCCCTTTTTTATCGCTGAATCCAACGTGTCTTCGAGTGCTTGAAGGGACGCGTTAAAAGCTGGTCTTACACTCATGTAAGAACTGATCACATCGTTTTTTGTCGGTTCAAGTACAAAATTATAGAACACCAGGGTACTCTTCCTAAAGGCCACCGTCTTTTCAGCAATCTCCTGATAAGGATCCAGATAAAACCAAGTGTACAACCCTGAATTTTCCTCATAGGATTTCAGTATCTTGTTCAGACTGTTTAATGTCCATAAATCAAAATCAAGTCCTCTTTCGGTATTGTAAACCGCGAGATGTACATCGGCGGAAAGCTGACATACATTGGTCGCATACTGCTGAAGTCTGTTGGTGTCTATCATCAGCGCACCGCAGAAAAAAACCAGTATTCCAACACAGGAGATCATGATAACGGATATGATCAGAACATAATTGGACAGTCTCACGATGAACTACTCCTCTAATCTGTCCAGAATATAGTTTTCTATCCAGCTGCTCTCAACATTTGTCTGCTGCCCGGTTTCCATATCCTTTACAACGTATACCCCGTTGCTGATTTCATTTTCGCCGATGATTATGGTAAACCTTGCCCCGATCTTCGAGGCGTATTTCATCTGAGCCTTGAGTCCTCTGCCCATGATGTCTCTCTCAACGCTGACTTTCTTTCTCCTCAGAAATTTCACGATCTTCGTGATATAGGGATCAGCCGCTTCACACATTCCAAGGACATAGACTTCTGAAAGCGGTTTTCTGTTAATGGCCACATCTTCTTCCTGCATGATGGAAAGCAGTCGCTCTATTCCGCAGGCATAACCTACCGCAGGAGTCTCTTTCCCGCCGAGTTCGGCAACAACCCCATCATAGCGTCCGCCGCCGAGGACATCAAAGACCGTTTCCTTATACGGATATTTGACTTCAAAGACCATACCGGTATAATAATCAAGTCCTCTGACGAGGAAGGGATTTTCGAAATATTCTATCGACAACTCATCAAGTTCCTTTTTCAATTCGGCGTACTTTGACGCACAATCATCGCAGAGATAATCGGTGATGACCGGCGCGTTCTTTTTGAATTCGAGGTCTTTTTTACAGTCAAGGAGCCTCAATACATTTGTCTCATATCTTCTCTGGCAATCTTCACAGAGCTGATCCCTTTTATCGCCGTAATATTCTTTGAGGGCCTCTTTATACCTTTCTCTGTCATCCTTGCACCCAAGGTGATTCAGATGAACGGTTGAATTGTTCAGGTTCAGTTTTTCTAACAGATATTTTGATTGCCAGATGACCTCGGCATCGGATTTGGCTGAAGCGGATCCGATGAGTTCGACGCCAAACTGGTGGAACTGCCTGAAACGACCAACCTGTGGCCTTTCATACCTGAACATGGGTCCCATATAGAAAAGTTTCTGCGGGAGTCCCTCGCCGGTCAGACGATTTTCCAGAAAGGCCCTGATCACAGCGGCGGTTCCCTCCGGGCGCATCGTCATACTCCTTCCACCCTTGTCGTCAAAAGTGTACATCTCTTTCTGAACGATGTCCGTATCATCTCCGACACTTCTTTGGAAGAGCTCTGTCCTTTCTAATATGGGTGTTCTGATCTCCTCAAATCCGAATATCCTTGCAGCATCTCTCGCCACCTGCTCAAAATGATGCCAATATGGGACGATATCTCCTACGATGTCATACGTCCCTTTAGGTCTGTTAATCAAAGAATTTCCCTCCCGATGATTTATTATTGATTTTTAACCACTTCCACTGCCTCCGCATTATCAAAGCAGACACCACATACTGAGCAGCTACCCGTTCTGCAGTCAGGAGTCAGTTCCTCCATCTCAGTCTTTTTATATTCCTCAATCAAAAATTCTTTTCTGATACCACTGTCGATATGATCCCACGGAAAGACCTCGTCAAAACCTCTTGCACGTGTGTATGACTCGGGTTCTATATCCAGTTCCTCAAATACTTCAAGCCATCTGCCGAAACTGAACTTGTCTTTCCAGGCCTCAAGATACCCACCTTTTTCGGAGACCCTTACAATAACGGGTGCCAACCTTCTGTCTCCCCTCGAAAGAACCCCTTCGATAAAACTGATGGAAGGCCTGTGGAATTCAAACTGGCAGAATTTCTTCATGAAGGATAATTTCTTTATCTTTTCGTGAAGCTCATCCACCGAATTCTGTCTCGCATATTGAAAAGGGGTATGCGGCTTTGGGATAAATCCTGAAACGCTTGCGGAGATCTTTTTCATGCCAAGTCTTCTGACTTCCTTGACGACCTCGGCGATTCCCACGAGATCCTCATCCGTTTCAAACGGCAATCCCGCCATGAAATAAAGCTTAATACGCTTCCATCCCTTTGATCTTGCGGCCTCAACCGTCTCCGTAAGGTTGATCATTTCTACATTTTTATTTATTCGGTCTCTCATTGCCTGCGTACCGGCTTCCGGGGCTATTGTGAGCCCGGTCTTTCTGACGGATGCAATCTTCTCGGCAATCTCTATTCCAAATTTATCGACCCTGCTTGACGGAATAGACAAGGAGATCTTGTTTTTCTGCAATTCGGGCATGATCATATCCGTTATCTCACCAATCTGCGAATGGTCCAGTGTGCTGAGTGACAGGAGTGAGATTTCCTCATATCCGGTTCTTTCTATGAGCTGATGAACGGAATCCGCTATTTCATCCCCATTCCTCTCACGAATAGGTCTGTACACCATTCCGGCATGACAGAAACGGCAGCCTCTCGTACAACCGCGAAGGACTTCGACTACGGCCCGATCATGTACTATCTGCATAAACGGAACGAGCTGATTGAGTGGGACATATTCCTTCGAGAGTGGAGAAACTCTCTTGACGATACGCTGAGGGACTTTTCCAGCATAGTCTGTTCTCGGGACGATTCTGCCTTCCGCATCGGGTTCATAGAAAGCGGGGACATAAATTCCCTGAATCCTGCTGAGTTCAAGCAGTCTTCTTTCTTTTGGGAATTCCCTGAATGTCTTTAGCACATTCGATATCTCCAGGATGGCCTGTTCACCATCTCCAATCAGAAAGGCATCTACAAAAGGTGCAACCGGTTCCGGGTTGTAGGCGCATGGGCCGCCGGCGATGATAATCGGATCGTCCTCGCTTCGGTCACATGAGTAAAAGGGAATTCCCGCAAGTTCCAAATATTTAATCATACCCGGGTAGGATAACTCGTACTGCAGGGTGAATCCAATCACATCAAATTCCCCGGCCGCCCGGAACGTTTCAAGACTGAAAACGGGTATATCCTCTTCCGTCATGGCATCCATCATATCCTGCCAGGGAAGAAAGGATCGTTCGGCCAGCAGGTCTTCTTCCTTGTTGATCAATTCATAGAGGATC
The DNA here is from genome assembly GCA_036743375.1 of Thermotogae bacterium. Classification (GTDB taxonomy): domain Bacteria; phylum Thermotogota; class Thermotogae; order MWEM01; family MWEM01; genus DAINPP01. The sequence goes on from DAINPP010000034.1 coordinate 20,361, forward strand.
TTCAACCCGAGATGACTCATCCCGATATCGTAAACATCCGGAAAAACGAGAAGATGCCTCAACGAGACCGTCTCCCAGTTCTTTTTTACGGCATTGTATTCATTCCCGATATACCTTGAAGGCTTTTCGATTCGGTACAGTAAACCGCTTTCATGAAGAAAGCGGGAAATTTTATCTTTTTTCAATAGTAAAACCCCTGATATTAATTATTTGGCCAGTCTACAGGCTTTCTTCTGACGGGCATGGTCATACATCTGCAGCCGCCACCGCCTCTTGCGAGTTCGGAACCTTCCATCGTTACAACGCATCTTCTGTATTCCTCGACGTTCTTTTTCCCGCTGATGACGTCTCCGGCCTCAAGAACCTCAAAGCCGGCATTGTTCAATGCGCTGATCGTGCTGGTATTTCGCTCGTAGCCGATCAGCTTACCCGGTGCAAAGGCAAAGAAATTGGCACCGCTGTGCCATTGCTCTCTCTCCTGAACCCATTCGTCTTTATTGTCTCCGCAGAATACCGGTTCTACTTCCATCCCGAGTCTTCTGAGTGAATCGATCAGATTATCTTCTTCCCAGATCTTCACCTGTCCGTTTGAAATATCGATATGAAGTGTTTTCAGGTTATTCTGCTTCAGAATAACCGGTTCGTAAACCATACACTTATCGATGTCGAGTAACGTGAACACCATATCGAGATGGATGAACGACTCCGGTGTAAGCGGTAATTCCTGAATGATAATATGCTTGGATTCTCCGGTATGTTTGATATGCTCTATTAAAAAATCAATTCCCAATGTGTTTGAACGGGCCCCCATTCCGAAAAGCAGTATGTTTTCACTCGCTATCAGAAGATCGCCGCCCTCACTTTTCAGCGAAGTTGGCAGATGTCTTTTTCTTGCCGGGTTGATCGTATCACCGTAAACCATGGAACTGTGATTGAAAATCGTTTCCATGATAAGCGATTCTCTTGCCCTTACAGGTGTCGCCATCTTATTGATCAATACGTTGTTGCCGAAACTGACCGAAGCATCCCTTGTGAAGAAAAAATTATGAAGCGGTCTCAGGGCGAATCTTTCAGGACTCAGATAATCGGTGAGACTTTTTCTCTGAATCGGAACCCCTTCTATCAACTGTTCAGCGAGATCGGCTTCTGAAAGTGACAGAAGATATCTGAGATACTCCGAGGCATTTTCCGCTTCACAGATCTCCTCTACGAGATCTCTCTTGACGCCTTCATCCTTTAAAGTATCCTCCAGGAGTTCCTTCACCTGGAAGGTTGTAGTGATTTTGTTCAGAACTCCTTCGAGTTCAGCGTACTCCTGCCTGGCAACCGAAAGATTCAAGATGTCGCTGTACAAGGCCCTTTCCGCATTTTCCGGAGTCATCTTTTCTACCTCCGGACCCGGTGTGTGAAGGATCACCCCTTCAAGGACACCCACTTCCGAATTGACTTCCACCACCATTTTTGTCTTTCTCCCCGTATCACTTTTCACTTCTTTCCTCCAATCTTTTTCTTTTTATATTTATTTTATCATATACGTCTTGTCGATAGGGTCTCATGCGAATAAACTACAGAGATGAGGTTAGTCCTCTGAAATCACTTTTTCCCCCGTATCGGCGTTATCCGCTTCTTCACCTTCAAATTCGGTTGCCGCCCCTTCATCCTTTTTCAATCCGATGGAATCCATTTCATCCTCTTCCGCTTCTACGGGGTTTGCCGCCCTGATCTCTTCACCGAGTTCTTCATACAATTCGAGATCAGACATCTTGAAAATCTCAAAGAAATTTTCCGTAACCGTATAGGCATAAGGCCTTCCCGGCGCCTTGATTCTTTTTCTCTTCAGCAACCCTGAAAGCATCAATTCAAGCAACTGATTGCCGGAATCCTTCCCACGGACCAGCTCAATCTGTGTTTTGGTGCTTTTACCGTTTTTGGCAACGATCGCCAGCACTTCAAGCTGAGAAGGTGTCAGTTTTTCTATGGGTCTTCTGACGAGCTGTTCTACATATTCTGCGTGTTCTTCTTTGGTAAAGAAGCCGAACTTCTGTCCGATTCGCTTTAAACGAATACCATGACTTTCATCTTCATATTTCTCGGAAATTTCCTGCAGGATACTTTCTATCTCACTTTTTGGAAAATCTGTGAATTTTGCAATCTGAGTAAGATCCAACCCCCTGTTTGTTGAAAAAATCAAAGCTTCTACAATCGAACATTTATTCATACAATCCCTCATATTCAATCTCGACTTAAATAATCAAGTCTTTTATCAGACTGATTATACCATTAACCGAAAGAATTTATGAGGGAAAATAAAAAATCCCCTTGACAAAAGGGGATTTCGAGTGATTGATAGACCTTATTTATACGAGTGGATGACCTTGTAATAAGCCGAGCAGGTCATAAAATAAAAGATGACGTAGATGAGCAGATAAATTGAGAAACTGATGACGATGGGGATGATGAGATTGCTTCCGAGCGCTGTCGCGAGCACGTCAAGCGCGAAGGCGGCATGACAGATGCCAAGGAGCAGGGGAGTACCGAATACGACACGCATCTGTTTTTTTACGATGAGTTTCATCTCTGATGTAGTGATCCCGATCTTGTCGAGTGTCCGGTATTTCTGCCAATCATCGGTTGCTTCCGTCAGCTGTTTGAAGAAGATGATAGTACAAGTCGCGATCAGAAACACGATGCCGAGAAATCCGGCAATATAAATGAACAGACCGTTTGTGGCCATTCCGGATATATATTCCGAATAATACAGTGAGTAATTTGTCCGATCTTCAAGGGTTGCGATCAGTCTTTTACTCAGTGCCCTTGACTCACGGGGTCTGCTGTAATCCACCACCCTGTAAACGCTCTCGGTATAATCGTTTTTCAACAACGCGTAATCATCATCCGTGACGACAAGAATATTCCATGCCGCCGTATTGTTGATCAACGATCTTGCTGCAAAGTTTTTGATGAAAAAGCTCTTGTTCAGATCGTTCGTATGCAGTGAAGAACGCTTGTAATCCGGTTCGAATTGCGGGATATAGTCTTTCATAAGCCATACGGTTTCCCCGGCGGATAGTCCATAAGCCTCAAAGATGTTCAGGTGTTTTCCCAGGCTTTCGTAAGTGCTTTCACTCATGAAGGCACCGGAAATTCCGTTCATCGTGAAGGTCCGTTTTTGCTCGACATCCGATCTCAAGTCTATCGTGAATTTGGTCTTCAGAAGTGGAACGGTTTGTGCGTACAGCAATTGATGATTCTCATCGAGGATGAGCCCCTCGACTTCATCGTCGAGTGCATCATCTTTCCATTCATAACAGAGTGAAAAAGGAGCGATAGAACTCGTTTTACTTGAGCTTCCGTAATAAAAGCTATAGGCCGTACCGACCACCGTCAGGGTGACAGCGCTCATGATGGCGATGGTCGCCAATGTTCGATAATTGGATTTTATCCGGTAGAACAGCAGTGAGGTGGCGATCATGTTCCCCTTTCGGTAATAATGATTCGGGTTCTTCTTGGCCATATTGATTCCGAGCATCACGAAATGCCTGAAAAAGATGTAGGTTCCGAGTATTGCGGTGATGAGTGTTGCAAAGAAGCCGATCAACGGATTCATAAAGAAGAAGGTATGACTCATGACATAGGCACCGATGATGAGTACAATGGATAAAATGGCGAGAAAGGCGTTGGATTTTGGGACCTCATCTTTCCTTTTCGCGGAGGTGAACATGTCGATGAGCTTGTACCGGTAAGAGATATAATAACCTTGAAAAGATACGACGATGAAGATGGCAAAAAAGATGATTGCCGTCTCAATGACCTGATTCCAGCCAAAAAAGAATTCGACGTTTAAATCAAGTCCCATCGCCTTGACCAGTATCATGTTGAAAAACTTGGATAAAAAGGTTCCGAGAAGAATTCCGCATACCGTTGCGAGACAACCGATCAGGATGGTTTCATAAAAGTACATTCTCCCGATATGTTTTTTTTTGACACCCATCAACGAATAAAGACCGAATTCCTTCTTCCTTTTTTTGGTGAAGAACATGTTTGAATACCAGATGAAGACAACCGAAAAGAGGGCCATGACGACATTTGCACCTGAAAAAGCGGCGGATAGCTTCGTGCTGCCGCCGATGGCCACCATAAACGATTCGTTGTATTTGATACAGGCAAAGGCGTAGTAAACCATGATGGAAAAGACCATCGAAACGAAATACATCAGATAATCGTAGGAATTTTTGCGGATGTTTCTCAGGGCTATTCTAAATAACGTCATTGTCTTCACCGCCGAAGCTCTTTAAGACATCGATGATCCTTCGGAAGAGATTTTTTCTGTCCCCATCACTGTTCAATTCGGTGTAAAACTTGCCATCCTTGATAAATACCACCCGTTTTGAATAACTCGCGGCAAACGGATCATGTGTTACCATCAAGATCGTAGAATGTTTTTCGGTATTCAGACGTCCCATACATCTCAACAGATCGGTGGCGGCCTTTGAATCCAGTGCTCCCGTCGGTTCATCGGCCAACACCAGTGTGGGATTGTTGATGATGGCCCTTGCGGCGGCCGTTCGTTGTTTCTGACCACCGGAGAGGGTGATCGGATATTTGTCGAGAATATCGTTGATCCCGAGATTGCCGGCAACCTCCGATAATTTTCTCCTGATTTGTGTCGGTTTGATCTTTTTCAGCGTCAGCGGCAGGATGATGTTTTCGCTGACGGTGAGATTGTCCAGCAGGTTAAAATCCTGGAAGATGAAGCCGAGATGCTCGCGTCGAAATCGCGAAAGATCATCTTCCGACATCTTTGTGAGTGTTTCCCCCCCTATTTCAACGACCCCCGATGTCGGATGGTCGATGGTGGCGATGATATTCAACAGCGTTGTCTTACCGGCACCGGATGGTCCCATTATCGAAACGAAATCTCCCCTTTCGACCTCAAGATCCACGTCGTTGAGGGCCGTTACCCGATTGGATTTCGCGCCGTAAACCTTTTTTAAATTCTTAACGTTTAAAACAGTACTCATACTTACCTCCCTGAATGGTTATTTTCATCTCGATTCTATCTCTTTCAGAAAGGAGGTTTCCATCGTCTTTTCTCACAAAACAACCACTTTTCTTACAATTCTGTCACGTTAAAAAAATCATTTGCCTTTGGGAAACGGATTTTAATTGTCGTACCGCCTCCCGAGACGGATTCGGCGGTGAGTTTCAGATTTAACTTATCCGCCAGCTTTTTTGAAATATACAGCCCAACACCGGTTGCGCTTGGATCCTGCCGGCCGTTATAACCTGTGAAGCCCTTGTTGAAGATTCTTCCGATGTCTTCAGGTCTTATGCCACAACCGGTATCCGTAATGGAAAAGATATAATCGTGTGTCTCTTCCACATGCGAGAGGGTTATTCGACCCCCTTCATCCGTGTATTTCAACGCGTTTGAAATGATCTGATAAACGATGAAATGCAGCCACTTTTTATCCGTGCTGACCATCAGCCGGTCATCGCTTATCTCTATGGCGATCTTTTTTCGGATGAAGAGCTGAGCGGTTGACTTGATGACATCCTTCGCAGTTCTGTACACATCCGTCTTCTCGATAAAATAATCCTGATTGAATGAATCCAATTTCGAATAATACAAGGCCCGGTCCACATTTTCGGAGATCCTCTTCAGCTCCTCCGTAATGGATTCTGAGACCTCCTCCGGGATACTCCCCTCCTTTTCCGCGATGAGAGCGATAACGGAAATAGGCGTCTTGATTTCGTGAACCCATTTTTCGATGAATTCGGAATATTCCTTCTTCTCCAGTTTCAGCAGGGTCTTTTCGTTTTCCACCTTCTCATAAGCCTGCTTCAGAAAATCGAAATAGATCCTGTGTTCATTGTCTAAGGATTTGGATAATTTGTGGAATGGATTGATCTCCTGCTCGGAAATCCCCTTCAACATGGAGCGGATTCTCAGAAAATCGACCAGGATGTAGATCACGACAATCAGAAGGGCGAATAAATTGACGTACTGAATGTTGGATCTTGATATGGTAGTTAAGGGATCGAGATAGAACACGGCGTCTATAAAACCCATTATCAGTATAAAACAGAAGATGAAATACCTTTTATCGATTAGATACTTGAAAAAACTCATCTGATCACGTATCCCTTCCCCTTAACGGTGTGGATGAACTCCGTCAAGCCCTCATCCTCAAGTTTCTTTCTCAGTCGGTTGATGTTGACGGTCAAGGTGTTGTCGTCCACAAAACTCTCATCATCCCAGAGTCGCTTGATGATCTTCTCACGGCTCACGATCCTTTCAAAATTCTCGAACAGGATGGAGAGAATACCGAATTCGTTGGCGGTCAATGCGACTTCAACACCGTTGAACAGCAACTTTCTCGCGTTGAGATCGAGGATTTTCCCACCCTTTTCCATGATGGAAAGCGTTTTATCCGTATACGCATAGGCCCTTCGAATGAGTGTCATGATCTTTGTCGTCAGGATTTCCATGGAGAATGGTTTCTGAACAAAATCATCTCCTCCCATGTTCAACGCCATGATGATATCCATGTTTGAATTCCGTGAGGATAAAAAGAGTATCGGTATCTTAGAAACCTTTCTGATCTCACTGCACCAGTAAAAGCCGTCAAATTTGGGAAGGTTGATATCGAGGAGGATCAGATGAGGTTCATAGGCCTCTATTTCAGACATAATTCTGTCAAACGAATTACAGACCTGTGTGACTAAATCGTATTTTTTCAGATGTTCTGAAATCAACTGTGAAATTTTATGATCATCTTCTATGATAAAAATCTTGTACATATCACCACCTGGTTTAAAAAAAATTCTTAGTGATTATACACCAGACCGGATAATTCCCAAATGATTAATATTATGCATCCATTCCATGTTTTATTGTATAATACTTCATGTGGAATTGTGGAGGTTTAATATGAAGAAAACCCTGATTCTAATGACAATACTCTTGTTTTCCCTCTTAATAGAATCTTTCGGTGGAGAAAAAATGATCATAGGTTCTGAGGAGAATTATTATCCCTTCTCATACATGACAAATTCCTTAGTGGCAAAGGGGTTCAATTTTGAGCTGACGAATGCGATTGCCAAAGTGGTGGACTTGGATGTGGAATTTGTTTACAAGCCCTTTTCCGAATTAAAGGCCATGCTTGAGAATGAGGAGATTGATGCCATCGTCGGTATGTATTTTTCCGAAGAAAGACAAAAACAATTCGATTTTACACAGTACTTCATGATCGTCAACCACTCGATCTTCAGAAATTCCGGGATGCCTGAAGTAGACTCCATAAAAAATCTAAAGGATAAAAAAGTCATCGTCATGAAGTCGGATATTGCCCATGATTATCTGATAGAGAATGCCATAACGGAGGATATTACAACGGTGAGAACGGAAAAAGAAGCCTTGTTGCTTATGTCCGAAGGGTTCGAAGGGTATACCATACTGGCCGAATATCCCGGACTTTACTGGTTAAAGGAATTGAATGCGGGAAACATCTCACTGACTGGTGATAAGCTCTTCTCCTCAAAATATTGCTATGCGGTAAAAAAAGGGAATTCTGAACCCCTTGGCAAATTGAATGAAGGACTGAGCATCGTCATGAACAACGGGGCCTTCGATGATATTTACAAGGACTGGATGGGAAGATATATCCTGAGTGATGAGTGTTATCAAAAAGATCCCCTCGAAACCTTATTGATCTGGATAATCCCCGTGATTATCATCATACCCGTCTTCATATTCTTCCTTCTTTTCCTCAGAAGAAAGATTCGGAACAGAACCGATGAGCTGACCGGTGAGATAAAGGAAAGAGAAAAGGCGGAAAGACTGCTTGAGGAACAGAACAGACACTTGAATTCGATTCTGGACAATTCCATCAATTACGGGATATACAGGACTCAAACGGATAAATCCTATTCAAAGACGGATGTCGTCCTGGTGAGCCCGTCGATTGTGGATATCACAGGTATAAATGAGGAGGATCTGCATCACTTTGAAAAATGGTTTGATTTCATCTATCCCGAAGACCTCCCAAGAGTGATAGAGGCCAATCAAAGGGGCTATTTCGCCCCCTTCAGATTTAACGAAGTCTTCAGAGTTGTTCACAGGGAAAAAGGGATCCGATGGCTGAGTATCTCTTCAAACGGTATTCCGTTTGAAGATGATCCCGAAAAGATAGAATATGCCAATGGGATGATTATAGATATTACCGAACAGAAAAAGGCTGAAAATGAATTACTGGAAAGCCGAGAGCGGTTTAAGGCCTTGTTTGACAACAGTATGAATGCCATCCTGATCAGTGATGATGAGGGAAATTACACCTCTGTGAATCCGGCGGCCGTGGAATTATTCGGGTATTCATGTGAAGAATTTGAAACGATGAATGTCAGCGATATCAAGAATGCCTCACTCTATACACCGTATAAAAATTATCATGAACACCTGAAAGAGGGAAAATCTTCCGGCGAATTGTTTTTTATCGACAAGTACGGAAACAAAAAGATAGCCAATTATCATTCAGTCAGAATCATGAAGAATTTTACGGTAACCATTATGACAGAAATAACGGAGAGGGTAAAAAATGAGATGGAATTGAAAGAGGCCCTGAATCTCGCAGAAAATGCCAATAAGGCAAAATCCGAATTTCTGGCCAATATGAGTCATGAAATCCGGACGCCGATGAACGGGATCATAGGTTTTTCAGAAATCCTGCTGAATCAGGATTTGGATGAGCAGGAAAAAAAATATGTGGAGTATATCCTGACTTCTGCAAGAAACCTGCTGTTTATCATCAATGACATCCTTGATTTTTCCAAAATAGAATCGGGTTCGGTACAGATAGAGATGCAGAAAACGGAGATACGAAGAATAGTTTATGACGTTGTCAATTTACTGAAGGCGTACAATAAGAATGAAAATGTCCAGCTGATCGAATCGATCGATGAGGATATTCCGGAATTTATCCTCACCGATTCCGTTAAACTGAATCAGATCCTGTCCAATTTACTCAGTAATGCCTTAAAATTCACGGAATCCGGTGAAGTACACATCAACCTCCGATTGATCGAAGACCTGGAAAATACCTGTCAGATCAAATTTGAGGTGACGGACACCGGGATAGGGATTGAAAAAAAGAAATTAAAAGAGATCATGAAGGCCTTTACGCAGGCGGATTCTACCATCACTCGGAAATACGGGGGAACAGGACTCGGGCTCAGCATAACGAACAGCCTCGTGGAACTTATGAACGGTCAACTCGATGTCTTCAGTGAAATGGGGCGAGGCAGTTCTTTTTCCTTTATTCTTGAATTCGAGAAGTGTATGATACAGGAGAAGGAGAGATCCACAGGGGATGAAAACACGGGCAGTCTGTCAACCGATAAGGAGTACCTCTTCCTCATAGCGGAGGACAACATCATCAACCGCGCATTGGCAAGAACGCTTATCTCGAATTTTTATCCCAACAGCCGGGTAGTAGAAGCGGAAGACGGGAGAGCGTGTGTTGAACTCTATAAAAAAAGTAACCCGGATATTATTCTGATGGATTTGCATATGCCCAAACTGGATGGGATTAAAGCGGCCAGAATGATAAGAATTGTAGAAAATGGAAAGAAAAGAGTACCTATCATAGGTCTCACAGCTGATATTAAGCCGGAAAAAAGAAAATTAGCCCTTGAAAACGGGATGGATGAACTGTTGACCAAACCGTTGGAAATAGAAAGCCTGAATCAATTTATCTCAAAATATCTCCATACCTGACGGATGAACAGAAAAGCCAAAAAAATTATATACAGCAGGTGGTCAATGTGAAAGAATCTACAATAAGAAAGAGTTATAAAATAACATCCCTCATTTCATTAGTCGTTTTGGTTATCGTCAGTATTCTTTTGATCTACTACTTTACCGAATTGAAGAAAAATGAACACTTAAACGAGAAGATCGGTAATGCAACCCGGATAGTCAATACGATGGTCAGTTCGTTGAATTCGTTGAAAGTGATGGCCGCGGAGAACGCTTACGGCTCTTATGAAGAATATGCCAAATCACCGGATGTTTCTCTCGAAATAGCCCGTTTTGAAGATGAGATCAAGCGATTCCTCGATGAGTTGAACGAGTTTGATTTTGGTTATCAATATCAGACAATCGGTGATTTTCCGAAACGCCTCTTTGAGACTGGTGATGAAAGAAAATACATCACTGAGATCGGTGATATGGCGAGGGAGATTAATACTTATCTGACCATAGAAAATAAAACAATTCACGCGATCTCCTTCTTTATCACCCTGAGCAGTTTTATTTTACTGATTCTCATCATCGTGATCCTCATCATCTCGTTTTATTTTCAGGAGAATCATTTTAAAATTGTTCAAAAGACCCTTAAAAACATGAATATGCTCATGGATGGAAAATCCCTGGAACTGATAGCCGACAGCTCACATGATTCGGAACTCTTTAAAAGCCTGAAGGAAATCGAGAAAAAGATACAGTTTCAGAATCAGCTTCTCGAATACGATTCATTCGGTACACTTGAAACCTTGTTACCCGAAATGTATCCGATTTTGAAAAAACAGCTCGATATGCAGCGGATGGCGGTTGCCTTCGTGGATAATAACGAAAATGTCATTGCGGAAACACTGATATCCGATAAAGACAAAATAGTCCTCAAAGCGGGATTTAAGGAGCCTATTTCCAAAACAACACTTGGAAAACTGAAAACGGAAGACGATATCAGAATCATCAATGATTTACCGGCCCATTATAAAAATGTAAACCAGTCAAAGGCGACAAAACGGATCCTGAATGAAGGTTTTTTATCGAGTATAACCGCCCCAATCTACACAGAGAGAGGGTTACTCGGGTTCCTGTTCATCAACAATGTGAAACGGAATGCCTATGATGAAGTGGATGCACAAATTGTCAGACAATTTACCAAAATATTAAAAAGTGAGATCTACAACTCTTATCTGATGCAGGAACTCGTCGCCAAGACATCGGAGGCATTTGCCGATCTTGTAGAAAAAAAGGATAACGAAACGGGCAATCACCTGATCAGGGTGGCCAGTTACTCGAAGATGATCGCCGAGAAGATGATGATTAATGACAAGCGTATCACACCGAAAATGATAAGGGAGATTCTCTGGTTTGCCCCATTGCATGATATCGGCAAGGTGGGAATTCCGGATAACATCCTCCTTAAGCCTGGGAAACTGACAGATGTTGAATTTGAAGAGATGAAAAAACATGTCGATATCGGTATGCAGGTCATCCATAAGATGAATCAGACCTTGTTTAACAGCACGAATATCCATTTTCTCGATGTCTGTCTTGAAATTATTGCGGAACATCATGAAAAATGGAATGGAAAAGGGTACCCCAAAGGCTTGAAAGGGGAAGAGATATCTATCCCGGGAAGAATCATAGCCGTTGCAGATGTATTTGATGCACTGATCAGTAAAAGGGTTTATAAAGCGGCATTTTCTGTCGATAATGCCTTTGAGATCATACAAAACGGAAGAGGCGAACATTTCTGTCCCGAGGTTGTGGATGCTTTCCTCTCGGACAAACAGGATATTTTCAGGATCATAGAAAAATATAAAGACTGAGAAAGAGACAGATAAAGTAATCTTTTTAAGCCCTTAACGAGTCTGATGAGACGTCTTGGAAAAAGGACTGTATTAAGAATTAAAGGGTAAACAAAATCAAGAGTGGAATAAAGATTGATATTTTACTATAAATTAAATGAAAAGTTTTCTGCAATAATGTGATTTATGATTAATTTATCCGTTTAGTGGTAGAATAGTGAGGAGATTGGCGTTTATATGGCGATGATGACCGATTTATTTTACCCTATGCGGAATAAAGTAATTTATTATAAATATTAAAACACAAAATTTTTGGAGGTGTATGTAATGAAA
>DAINPP010000035.1:0-32033 GCA_036743375.1 Thermotogae bacterium
CTCACCCATTCACGATAGAAATCAGTTCTATCGTCTGAATGATCCTGTCGTAGGCTTCACAGTCATTTTCATCACAGAGATCATCGACAGCTTGCTTCAGGTCGCTCTTCAACTGTTCGAGGTAGGTCTTGTCTCCCTTGATCTCTTCCAGCGAATTCTTGTGACTCTTTTCTATCACCTGCTCCAGCTTTCGGTTCACCATTTGCGAATAAATAATCTTTTTAAAAAGTTCATTGTCTCTCATAAATTCAAAGAGTGGTACATTGACCTTTTTCTGTTGAGGCCCTGGATTTTCTATGTCCCCAGAATATCTCGGAATGATGTGTATGTGTGCGTGAAAAACACTCTGACCCGCATCAGCTCCAACGTTAATCCCTATATTGTACGCTGAAGGGGCATATTTTCTCTCCATATAATCTCTCGTTTCAAGGATCATTTCTCTTGAGCTTTGCCACTCTTCTTCCGTCATATCATAGAAATTAGAAAAATGTCTCTTTGGAATCACGAGAGCATGTCCCTCGTTCAACGGGTATTTATCGTAAATAACGAAAAACAGGTCATTTTCATGTATGATCTTTTCTTTTTCATGTTCATAAATGTGACAAAATATACAGTTCAAGGCCATTACCCTTTCTTTTGAAAGCCAATACAGCCCTTACAGTTTGAATGCATAACGGTTGCAATCTCTACGGCGATATCACCAGCGGTTCTCGCGTTATTGAGCAACAGCGCAATATTCGCCTTCATACTTCTCCCCGCACTTCTCTCTGCTATATTTGCAAGCAGGAACGGCGTGAGTTCCTTGCCGCCTATCCCTCTTTCCGCAGCCTCTTTCGTCGACGCCTCGATGATATCGTCAATCTCAGAGGCCGGCAGTTCTTCATCTGCCGGAACAGGATTGGCTACCAATATCGTTTGAGCGCTCTTCATCGTTGATTTTGCATCAAAGACCTTTGCAACGTCAAATGCCGAATCAACTCTGTAATTGAGTTTAATGTCAGAATTTCTGGAATAAAAAGCCGGGAATGTATCCGTCTTATAGCCTAAAACCATAATTCCATATGATTCGAGCTGCTCCGCTGTCTTGTGAAGATCAAGGATGGATTTTGCACCTGAACTAACGATGACGATTGGTGTCTTGCTCATCGTAAAGAGATCCTGTGAGATATCAAATGTCTCACTAACTCCCTTGTGAACCCCACCCGTTCCACCGGTTGCAAAAACCTTGATGTTAAATCTGTCGGCAACCCATGCCGTTCCACTAACCGTTGTAGAGGCATTCTTTCCTGAGCCAATCGCAAAAGGCAATTCTCCTTCTCCAACTTTTATCACTTCGTGTTCTCCGTTTCCGAGATATTCCACTTCATCCCTTGTGAGTCCAACCTTGAGAACACCGTTGATAACCCCTATTGTTGCAGGAATTGCCCCTGCTTCTCTGACTTTTTCTTCCATCGCGAGAGCCACTTCTATATTCTTCGGATAAGGAAGCCCCTGTGCAATCAGGGTTGATTCAAGTGCAACGACCGGTTTATTGTCTTTTATCGCCATTTCTATCTCTCTCGGAATTTCAAACCATTTTTCTTTCATTGTTTTCACCCTCTTTTTTCTTTTGTACCATTTTAACTTAAATCCGAGAGTGATGCAAGTATTATTTTGTTCTGATCTAAAACCATCCTCTACTAAATCCCTCTTTAGTAGATATTTTATTACTTTTTATCGTAAGGTGTTGATGAAATTGTTTAAAAGAATCTTTGAAAAAAGGAGATCATAAAAAAGCGGCTATAAAAGCCACTCATATGTGAAAGGTGTAGAATTCTCAAGCTTCGCAAGAACACGATAAAAGGGTGGAAAAGATTCCACCCTATAATAGTTTGATTTTTGTTTCCCTTATAGATCGAAATACATCTGATACTCAATCGGATGTGTAACAGCTGAAACCGTTCTATGCTCTTCTATCTTTTTGCTAACCCATTTCTCTATCATTTCCTCCGGGAAGATATCCCATCTTTTCAGGAATTCATGATCTTCTCTGAGTGCAATTGCCGCTTCTTCAAGCGTTTTAGGCAGCGGATGCTGTATGGACTTGCTGAGATCTCCTTCAAATGGCCCATAACCTTCGGCAGTTGGGTCTATCTTGTTCATGATTCCATCAACGCCTGCAAGGATCATCGCGGCAAATGCCAAATACGGATTACAGGTTGCATCTATCGTCCTGAACTCTATCCTTCTCTTCGCATCATCCTTGACATATCCTGGAATTCTGACGGCAGAGGTTCTGTTCGACAGTGCAAATACGGCATTCGTTGGGGCTTCAAAACCAGGAACAAGTCTTCGGTAGGAGTTTGTTGTCGGATTTGAAAAACCAAGAAGGGCAGCAGAATGCTTCAGAATTCCAGCCGTGTAATTGAGAGCCAATTCACTCAGGTTATAAACTTTGTCTCCGGCAAAGACATTCTTCCCTTCTTTTCTCATGAACTGATGAACATGCATACCATTTCCAGCCTCATTGTATATCGGCTTTGGAAGGAAGGTAACAAGATAGCCATGTTCGAGCGCAACATTTCTGATGATGTATTTCACGAGCAGCGTGGCATCAGCCGCTTTTCTGGCGTCCATGAAATTGGTTTCTATCTCAAGCTGAGCCGTACCAACCTCATGATGGTGATACTTCACTTCTATTCCAAGACTGATGAGTTCGTTGACGATCTCATTTCTGAGTACAAAGAATTTATCGAACGGAGCGGTTCTGTGATAGCCTCTCTTCTGACCGATACAGTATTCTCCCGCTTCACCTGAATTCCAGAATCCCTCAACACTATCCAACCTAAGCATGATGCTGTTCGGCTTTACTTCATTGGCAACTTCATCCAGTACATGAAATTCGTATTCCGGTCCAAAGAGGATTTCATCGGCGATTCCCTCTTCTCTGACCTTGTCAACCACCTTTTCAAGAATTCCCCTTGGATCCTGATTGAATCTTTCTCCAGAGAGAGCCTCATAAACGTTACAGATCATGGAAGCCGTCGGATATTCCCCAAAGCCATCCATCATAATGGTATCAAGATCAGGAATCATGACCATATCGCTCTTTTCAACAACGGCATAACCAAAGTTTGATGCATCGAACCCGACACCGTTGTCAAGCAGACTATCGGTAATTGATTCTATGGGAAGCGTTACATGCTTCCAACCACCGTAAAAATCAACTACCTTCAGGTCAACAAAGAGAGCCTCATTTTCCTGTATAAACTCCCAGAATTCTTTTTTTGTCATCTTCTTTCCTCCCGTAGTGATATATATTGGAATTTATCTCCTTCTTATCGTATACAAGATTAAGAAAGTTCAGAAAATCTTGTACACGGTAGATTATATCATTGAAAGCGATAATAAAAAAACATTTCCTATTCTCCGAATGACCTTCACAGAAGTCAGAAATAGTCAGGACATGTTATAATTTATGGGATAATCAGAATGAGAAATAGTCTTTAAAGCCTTCTTGTGAGGCTGGACACACCGTTTTTTTTACTATTAAGGAGGGATCATTTTGAAAGCAGGAATCATGGGGGATATCATACTTGATATCCTATTAAAGCTCAATGCTTTCCCAAAAGAAGACAGCGAAGTGAAATTAATTTCAGAAAAGTTTGCAATAGGTGGGTCGGCATTTAACACGGCAAGTGAAATGATTTGCACTCCGGTTGAACCAATGCTCATCTCTTCATTTGGCTATGATAAGGAAGGGATCATCATCGCGTCTCAGCTTTCACCTCTGACGATGAACCAGAAATATATCCGACAGATCGAAACGAATACCGGCAAGATCTACATCCTGCTGACCTCGGAAGGTAAAAGAACCATGTTATCTTCCCGATCAAAGAAACCATTGCCGGAAATGGGAGAAATTTATGATGAATTTCTGAGTGAAATCAACTGGCTTCACGTCTCAGGATACCTGCTTACCGAAAAAAGAGAATACGACATCACCACTGAAGTGATAAAAATGGCCAATAAAAAAGGAATCCCCGTTTCCGTCGATCCCGGAACGAACACCGTTATTCATAATACGGACGAATTACTCGCTATTTTGCCATTTACCGATTATTTTCTCCCAAACCGTGAAGAATTCATCCTGCTAAAAGCCAATTCTGACTTTGAACAACTCTTGAAAGCATCCAAATTAAATGTGGTCATAAAAGATGGCATGTACGGTGCAACCGCCATTATCGCCAATAAAACCATCAGCATCAAGGCCAGAGAAATCCCCGACTGTACGAATACGGTAGGGGCTGGGGATGCATTTAACGCCGGATTTATCTCAGGAATGCTACAGTATACTGATGCCAGCAGGATCCATCGTGCTTGCGAACGTGGAAATGAATTTGCCTATAGACGATTGAGTCATAAATAAGGTCAGCACTGTTCCAAAAAAAACTCAGTCAATCAGAGAGGAAACCGGAATGCAGCAAATTCACCCCTCTCTTTTTGTGACAGATTCTTGATTGTGATAGAATACTTCATAACACTTTATAAACATACCATGTAAGGCTGACCAATAGAAAAAAGGAGCGTGATAAAGTGAGTATACATATCGGTGCACAAGTCGGAGATATTTCTGAGCGAGTTCTTCTTCCTGGAGATCCGCTCAGGGCAAGATTCATCGCAGATACTTTCCTCGAAGATGTCATCTGCTATAACGAAGTAAGGGGAATGTACGGTTATACGGGAAACTACAAGGGGAAAAGTGTTTCCATACAGGGAACGGGCATGGGAATGCCATCCGCCTCTATTTATATCAACGAGCTGATCGATTTTTACGGTGCCAGAAGATTGATCAGAATAGGCACATGTGGAGCCATGCAGCCCGAGGTAAAAATCAGAGATATCGTTATTGCCATGTCCGCGTCAACCAATTCAAATATGAACCGAAGGGTATTTGGAAATATTGATTATGCCCCTACAGCAGATTTTGAATTGCTAAGCGCCGCTTACAACGAGGTCAGAAACATCAACACCGATGTGCATGTCGGAGGAATTTATACCAGTGATGCCTTTTACGGGGTTGATCCAAAGGAAACCGAAAGGCTTGTAGATTACAATATACTCGCAGTAGAAATGGAAACCGCTGCATTGTATACCATAGCCGCACAGAAAAAGGTGCAGGCATTGACACTTCTGACCGTAAGCGATTCACTCGTTACCCAGGAAGTTACCTCATCAGAGGAACGACAAAACACATTCCTTGATATGATAAAAATGGCATTGGAAGTGATTTGATCTCATACTGAGCCGTTATCGAATTGCCGTTAAGCAGAGCTTTTATCGGTTCTGAAAAGAGCCTTAGAATGAAAAAAAGATTGTTTCTTTTATAAGAACAGAAACAATCTTTTTATTAACTGAAGCCTTATCCACACATTTCTTTACCGTTTACCGCACTGAAGTTAGCAACTCCGTTTGGTTCTATCTGAATTACAGGCTTTTTAATAGAGTTGCTTGATCTTCTCGATATTTTTCTGAATCTCAGAACCCATGATCATCAATTGGTTGTTTGAACGGATTGTCTTTAATTCTCCTGCGTTTATTAACTGTTGAAATTCCTGTATCTGTAAACCAAAGGCTTCGGCAATTTCCTCCAATGTGTATGCCTTGCTCGCATTGAGAGTTGAAGCGATTTCTTCACAATCTCCTGGACCATAGCCGGTCCCATCTCCCGGGCCATCCTCTGAATAACCCGTTCCGTCTCCCGGACCATATCCATTCGACCCGCCATTTCCACTTCCAAGACCGGTCCCATCCTGTGATTCGGTGCCAGTACCATCGCCATATCCATTTCCTGAATTTCCACCGCCATTTCCATTACCGGCGAGCATCACTCCGGAAAAAAATAGACCTAAAACAAGCATTACAATGAGTATTCTTTTTTTGTTCTTCATTTTCATTTGGACACCTCCTATTTATAATCATTTTATCCCTTCTTCCTTAAAAACACCTTAGAGTTTTATTATAATTTCCCTAATTTTTCTCTAAGTTTTCCTTATATTTTATATGTATACAATGAACAGGGATTACATTTCATAAAACAAACAGGGCATGTCTTCACACATAGCCTTATATATCCGCAACCGGAACACTGCCTTGTAACCAATTCAACTCGCTGTCCCACATAAATAACACGGGCCAGTTCTGTTCTGATACCTCCCAGTCCCGGAATGTTTTGATCTGATGATAAAGGGAGCAGATCTTATCCCGATCCTTCTCTTCCAGTAATTCATGAATGGACGCCATAAGGCCTTTTGGTTTGGCTTCTGCCCCCTCCAAAACTCGAAGAAACCACTTATGATAGGGATAAAGTATCTCATTGTATGCCAAAATCAGTCGGCCTGAAAAGAGAATAAAGTTCGACAGAGATTGATAAAACAGATACAGATTGTCATGTTTTATGGCTTCCTCACAATACCATTTCCACGCTTCAAACTGGGCATAAAAACGGGTGATATTTTCTATCTTTTTTTCCACCGGGTATCTGATAATCCCTTTTATCAGCCCATCAATCTCCTCAATAGCACTATATGTGGCATAAGCCCCTTCAAACGCAAACCTTGCGGGTTCACTGCCACTATCCGCAACCTGTTTCATAAAAGCCGTACTGATATACTTCCCGTCGATATATCCGGAATCGTAGGTACAGGATTCCTGTTCAAAGTAATGGATATCTCCCGTCTTCAAGCGCTTTTGATAATCCTGATCTGAAACGACTATCATCAGATCCACATCCGATGTTTCTTTTGCAAAACCGTGTGCAACCGATCCGCTCACCAGTATCGCGAGCACATCATCGCGCACCTTCAATTTATCCGTGATATTACGGATGGTTTCCTCGTGATGTTTGAACATATTGACCTCCATTTTTTTGATAATATACAATGTGAAACAAATCACCCTCCTTATCTTACATTGAAAAAAGAAAATCAACAACAAAAAAGCAGATCTCTCGATCTGCCCGGATAAGATTAAGAAAGTGTTACTTCCTTCTTCCCCCTTACGTCACCTTAAACCTTAAATTTATTGACCTCAAATGATAGCTTTTCAGCCAACTCCGAGAGCTTCTCCGAGGAATGATTCAGGATATTAACCGATTCCGATTGCCTGTTAACCTGTTCAACCATCGATTCAACCTGAGCAGAGGCGTTCACCATAGACTGTGCCGACTGATCCATCGCACCCGCAATCTCATCAGACGCCGCACTCTGTTCTTCCGAAGTGCTGCTGAGATTTTCAACGGATGCAATGACATCACTGAGATTCTCGGATATAGCCGCAAACTGTGCAAGTGCTTTTTCAGAGACAATGCCCATATTGTTAACGATATCCAGCGTTTCATCCGAAGCCGTATTAACCGATTTGACACTGTTCTCAATATCTTTCAGCATGAGCTCTATGTCGTTGGTAGCATTTTTCGTTTCCTCGGCGAGTTTCCTTATCTCATCGGCTACAACGGCAAAGCCACGTCCGGCCTCTCCCGCTCTTGCCGCTTCTATAGCTGCATTCAGCGCCAGTAAATTAGTTTGTTCGGAAATACTCGATATGGCCTGAATGATCTCTCCAACTTTTTTTGCCTTTTCCTGTAATTCATAAACGTTCTCCGTGGTCTCTTTGGCCTTGACTTCTGCATCCTTAACGATCTCAGCCACTTTATTCAGATCATGTCGACCGGTCTCAGCAGATTTAGTCGTCTCACAAGTCTTTTCATAAACCGAATTTGCAATATCCGATACATTTCTTGAAGAGGCGGCAACCTCTTCTATTCCTGAACTCACTTCTTCTATGGCAGCCGACGTATCCTGAACATTGTGATCGGTCTTTTCGGAAATAGTCTTCAATTCTACCGAGGTTCCGGCAGAATCCTGGGAGATGGCTTCGATTTCCTGAGCAGATTCCTGCACACTGGACATGACCTCATGCACCTTAATCAGTGTTAATCTCATCTCGTTAACAATTTCCTTCACCGTGTTTTCGAGCAGACCGATCTCATCTTTTCGAACTTTTTCACTGAATTCGACCGTCATATCCAGTTCTTTGACCCGATCCGTCTTTTTTAAAAAGCCCTTCATCGATTTTCTCAAGCTGTGAACGATCAGGAAAGCATCAAATACACTGAAAACGATGACTACAACAACCAGAATACCCGTCAAATTATTGTTAGTCTTGATAACCTGAATACTGTTATCACTCTTCTCCTCTACATTTTCAAGACTCGTATTCAATTTCTCTCCCTGCATGTCATTTAATGCAAGTATCTTCTCTTTTATTAATGCAACAGACTGATTGATCTCATTGTTGATGATCTCAAGTGAAAGAATACCGGCCTGAGTAATATTTGATGCAATAAAGGCCTCATCTTTCTCCAGTTGATCTATTTCATTCTGCAAGGCTAACTCATCCGTTATCAACTGCACATATGCCTCTGTAAGTGCAGAATACTGATCGAGTGTCAACTCTATCAAGATGGCAATCAACGGATCAAACAAATCAAAACCGTAATGGGATTTGATAAATCCCGGTTTATCCTGAACGAGAACACCATCGATAATAAGCTGTTTTTTCTCAAGAATCTCTTCTCTGATGTCTTTTGCCTTGTCCGGTGTCAGTGCAATTGAACTCAACAGCAGTCTGAGCTCGGTAAAATTGTCGAGTTGCACATTTTTACCGAGAATCTCGGCATTCCAGATCTCTTCTATCTCCATCAGGGTAAAATCTTTCAAGCCACCCTTTTCAAAGAAAGACGCTCTGAGACCGGCCTTACTCTCTTCCGTCAGTTCAGTCAGGCTGTAGGCATTATCCTTCTGCATCTGATACTCTTTCTTAAAATCATCTATCTTCCATTTATAGACCTTCAAAGCCTTCTTTTTTGCGCTGCTGATTGAATTCAGATCCGTTTCCAGTCTTTTTATCTCATTTTTTAATTCAAGAGACTGCTTGTTATAATCGATCTCATCCATCTTGTAGTAATAGATATTTTCCACCTGTACCAACATTTCATCGAAAGTCTCTTTCAGGGTATCATAAACCTGCATCTGTTGAGAGATTTGAATGTTTTCATTCAATAGGGCCTTGAATTGGTCAAAATAACTCTGAATAGTCTCCGGATCACTGACATACCCCATCTTAAGGATAATTTGGACCATATCGTTGATCTCATCCGAAAACCGCTGGACATCATTTGACTTAACGTGTTCTTCCTTTGCAAAGCCTATCTGCTCTTTGATGTTGATCCCTTCATCTTCTATGCGTGAAGAGGTATTGTAGGATAAGAGCAGCAGAATGGCCAAAAAAACAATAACGGCGGAAAAACTAAAGATGATCTTTTTTGAAATGGACAATGCATACACCCCCAAAGATTCTTATAAGAACACATGATAGTGATGAGGAGAATTCTCCCCATTTTTCTCTATATCGTTGCTGAATTCGATAAAAAAATAAAAAATTTAATATTGTTACAATGTTGATTATAACACAACACAAGTAAATTCGCAATATCTAATTTTACTTTTTGATATTTGTAATAAATAAGGCTTTCTGAGAATGATCTGATGAGTCATTTTGCAGAATGCCAATAAAAAAAGACGGGTAAAAAACTACCCGTCTTCGTGACTGCCAAATGAATCATCGCGTGTTACATAATACCATGTTGCTTCATTGCCTTAATACCTTGCTGCTTAAGTTTCCTCGTTACCGTGTTCCTTAATTACTCAGCTACTTTTTGGCAGTGACATTACCAACCTGTTTTATGTCAGACGTTCACTCAGCTCCGCCAGCTGCTGTAGTTCCTCTGCCGGCGAGCTCTCTATCAACCATGAAAATTCCTTTATTCTCATTTCCAATCATCTTCAAGAGCTGAACGTACTCATCCACACTTGCTTCTTCTTCAACCTGTTCATCTATGAACCATTGAAGTGCTGAGATCGTAGGTCTGTCTTTTACCTCCTCAGCAACATCCATCATTTCATTAATTCTTGCCGTGATATGCTTCTCATGTTCCAATGCCGCTTCGAATGCGGCTAAAGGAGAAGCCCACTCCTTCTGTGGTTTTTCTATCGCCTCAAATTCTACCCTTCCGCCTCTACTGACGAGAAAAGTATAAAATTTATTCGCATGTATCATTTCTTCTCCTGACTGTACGGTAAACCATGACGCAAAACCCTTGAGATTCAAATCCTCAAAATATGCTGACATCGACTGATACAGATAGGCTGAGAAGAGTTCCTCATTTATCTGCTTATTAATTTCATCCTGCATTCTCTTTTCGATCATATCTTTCCCTCCAATTTTTCTATCATCTATACATGATGACGACTGATAATAGGATTTTATTACATCAAGTTTTTTATTTCCTTTTCTAATTTTACAAGCGCTGTCTTCAGGACTGACCGCGGACAGGCTATGTTGAATCTCTGGAAACCTCTGCCCTCTTCCCCAAACATCATTCCTTGATCCAATGCAAGTTTTGCCCCTTTAAGACAGATATCGTTAATTTGATCATGTGTCAAACCCAGTTTTCTGAAATCGACCCAGACGAGATAGGTTCCTTCAAGCGGAAAGACATCAATGTCCGGGATATGGGTGTTGATATAATCGACCATGAACTCATAATTTCCCCAGACATATTCCTTCATTTGATCATACCATTCACCACCATACGTATAAGCGGCTTCAAAGGCGATGATTCCGAAAAGATTCAGCATGTTGATATGCCACATGTCCATAGTATCTTTTACCCGGTTTCTGAGCCATTCATCGGGGATAATCATGGTAGAGGTTGCGAAGCCGGCCAGGTTGAATGTCTTACTCGGGGCAACGCAAACAATTGCATTTGAATAAAATTCTTTCAGGTTGAGATAGGAGTAATGTTTATTTCCGTTGAACACAAGATCACAATGGATTTCGTCCGATATGATAATGATCCCGTGCTTTTTGCAGATCTCTCCCAGTCTTCTCAGTTCTTCTTCTCCCCATACTCTGCCAACGGGATTATGTGGATTTGACATGATAAAGAGCCTGGTTCTCGGTGTTATTCTGTTTTCAAAATCCTCAAGATCCATCGTATATCGATTTCCCTCAAGTTTGAGGGGATTTTTGATCAATCTTCTTCCGTTGGACTCCACCACACTGAAGAACGGATAGTAAACGGGAGTCTGAACGATAACTTCATCTCCCGGTTGAGAGAAAGTGTTTACAAGAACGGCTACCGCATTAACGACACCGGGAGTTGGTACATACCAGTTTTTCTCCGTTTCAACACCATGTCTCTCTCTCATCCAGTTGATGATGGCGTTAAAGAAGCTGTCCTCTTTTCCGGTATAGCCATATATTCCGTGCTCTGCCCTTTCTACCACGGCATCGATCACGGGCTGCGGGGCTTTAAAATCCATATCCGCCACCCACATGGATGTCAATTCTGAATCTCCGAATATCTCTTTAAGAAAATCCCATTTGAAAGTCTTTGTGCCTTTTCTTTCGATTATTTCATCAAAATCGTACTGCATGTTCTCCCCCTTCGTGTTTATAAGTTTTGTTCGAGAAATTGCTTGATTTGAACAGCGAGTTCTTCATTTCGAACAATTTCTTTTATCTCTTCAACCGTTGCATTTCTAATTTCCTTAACACTACCAAAGGTTTTTAAAAGTTGCATCTTCCGCTTCGAGCCAACACCGGGAATCTTTTCCAGTATGGAGCGCCCCATTCGTTTGTCTCTGAGTTGTGAATGAAAGGTATTGGCAAATCGGTGAGATTCATCTCTGACAGCGACAAGTACCCTGAGTGACGGACTTGTATGCTTCAATTTGAGTTCTCCGCGTTCATCGGGAAATACTATGGTTTCCTCAGCTTTTGCCAATCCTATCATATCATATTCCGTGATATTCAACTCATCTTCCAGTACTCCTTTTACGGCACTGACCTGCCCAGCCCCCCCATCGATCAAGAGCAGATCGGGAAGCGGATGTTTTGAAAACCGCCTCCGGATCACAATACGCATGGACTCAAAGTCATCCGGTGTTTCCAGTGTCGTGATTCTGTATTTCCGGTACTTCTGCTTATCTGGTTTCCCATTTAAAAAGGACACTACCGAAGCAACGGTATATAGACCCTGAGTATGCGCAATATCTATTCCTTCAATACGCTTCGGCAACCGTTTAAGCCCCAGATTTGTCTTGAGCTGTTTCAAGGCTTCCATACTCAGTTTTCTGCTCTCAAGCTCTTTTTCAAGGTTCTTCTGTGCCATCTTCATGAGCTCTTTTTCCGGTTCCGTCTCAGGTGGTCCAAAGTAATCGACGGTTAAAAGTTCCTTGAATTTTTTTTCATTTTTCCTGGAAAATGTACAGATGATCTTGTCTGGAAGATCATTTTTTTTACCGAAATAGAACTGTGAAAAGAACTCCTCAATCGAAAGGGTCTCATCCACATCCTGGGTAATCGCCGCAAAGATGGCACCTTTCTTCATTCGTATCACGGTAACTTTTCCCTCAAGTATATCCAGGGCGAAGAAATCCCTGTTCAGTCTGTCCTTCAGGACAATATACTGCGGTGTAAAAATCCTGTCCGTTTCGAGGATGAGATCACGAATTTTTGCAGCCTGCTCATACATCTGATTCCCCGCAAGGAATGTCATTCTGTCACGCATGACCTCTTTCATCGATTCCACATCCCCTTCGAGAAAGACTTTTACCTTTTCCACTTTTTTTGCATATTCTTCCTTGTTTATTTCCGTACAAGGCGCACTGCATCTACCGAGTTGATATTCGAGGCAGGGCTTCTTGATCTTCTTCAAATCATAATCGCAGGGCCTGATACCATACGTTTTGTAAACGATTTCCATGATCTCGCGAAGCATCTTTGCACTGGTGAAGGGTCCGTAATAAGTCCCTTTATCCGTTCTATTCCGGACAAGCGACATCCTTGGAAATTCCTCATCCGTAACATGCAGATACGGATAAAAACGATTATCCTTCAGGAAAGTGTTGTATTTCGGTTTGTATTCGTATATAAGTCTTGATTCGAGTAAGAGGGCGTTCTTTTCATCTTCTACAATGATGTGGCGCAAGGTCTCCGCATCTTTTCTGATACCAAGAATCTTTTCTCTTTCACTCTTTTCGGGAGGTAGGGTTTCGCGGAAATAACTCTGAATCCTTTTTTTGAGGCTTATTGCCTTTCCTATGTAGACCGGCTTACCCTTTTTTTCAAAAATATAGACCCCCGGTTTATCCGGGAATTCAGCTGCGATCTTCTTTAGTGGATGTTCTTTTATCTGTTCATTCATCTTTTCTGTCTTCGTATGTCCTCTTCCATATAGTTTCCAGTTTATCTTTTACCCGGCTCTCTTTACCAAATGAAGAAGGTCTGTAGAATATAATATTCTCTAAATCCTCAGGAAGATAGCTTTCGAGTACGAACGCATCACTCTCATCATGCGCATATTTATATTCTTTTCCATACCCCATATCCTTCATCAGCTTCGTAACGGCATTTCTGAGTTTCAACGGGATGGGTCTGTCCGGATGCCGCTGAACTTCCGTCGCAGCCTTTTTATAGGCGAGATAAATCCGGTTGCTCTTTGGGGATACGGCCATATACACTGCAGCTTCTGCAAGGGATGTCGTACATTCCGGCATACCGATGAATTTTGAAGCCTGAAAAGCGGCTACCGCAACACTCATCGCATTCGGATCGGCCAGGCCGATATCCTCGCTGGCAAATCTTACAATACGTCTCGCCACATATAACGGATCCTCTCCGGCTTCAAGCATCCTCGCCAGATAATAAATTGCCGCATCGGGATCAGATCCTCGCATGCTTTTGATAAAGGCAGAGATGAAATTGTAATGCTCCTCCCCGCTTTTACTGAATTTCACATAGGATCTGTTCAGAATTTCTTCCGCAAGCTCGGTATCAATATTAACATCCGTCTTGTCGTTCGCATAATTTTCGATGATTTCTATATAATTAATCAACGTACGCGCATCTCCACCAGACCAGTCCACAAGCAGATTCACCGTCTCATCATGTAGTTTGATCGGTTGTGCGTTACTCTTGTTGATATAATCTAGTGACTTATCAAGAATACTCTTCAACGCACCCGGACCGAGTTGTTTGAAGACAAACATCTTACATCTCGACAAAAGAGCGGGATTGAGTTCAAAACTTGGGTTTTCGGTTGTTGCACCGATGAGAATAACCTCCCCACTTTCTATATAAGGGAGGAGGACATCCTGCTGAAGTTTGTTAAAACGGTGAATTTCATCGACAAACAGGACGGTTCGTTCACGGAATTTCTCAAACCTCACGGTCGCTTCATCCAGCAGTGGCTTCAGTTTTGACATCGGAAATTTAGCCGCGGAAAAACTGATAAATTTCTTTGAAGTCCGGTTTCCTATAATCTTTCCCACCGTTGTCTTTCCGCATCCCGGCGGTCCAAAAAAAATACACGAAAAGAGGTCATCATTCTCTATGGCCTTCTTAAGAATGGACCCCTCTTTTAAGATATCATATTGACCCCTGACCTCTTCTATCAATTTTGGCCTCAGCAACTGAGCCAGAGGTTCATTTTTTCCGTTCCCGCTTGGTGAATTCCATAAGGCATTTGTATTCAATCAATCACCAGTTTTATAAGCCAAGTTTGGATTCAAAAAACTCATGTGTCTGAATCAATCCCTGTTCAAGGGTATATTGCGGTTTCCAGTTGAGTTCCTGCTCGGCGAGGGTACTGTTCAGTATACTTTTTCTCAAATCTCCCGGTCTTTCAGGCCCGTGAGTGGGCTCCATCTCATAACCGTTTACCTGTTTCATCCGTTCAAACAACTCGTTAACATCTACCGCAATTCCGGTCCCTATATTATAGGCAACATCCTTTCCATTATCCATGGCAAGCATATTGGCGTTGGCAATATCCTCCACGTATACATAATCTCTGATGTATTTTCCATCTCCGTTGATGGTAAGCGCTTGTTTTTTCAACATGCCTTCCGTGAAAATGGCAACGACTCCTGCCTCACCAAGCGGGTTTTGTCTCGGTCCATATACATTGGCATATCGTAATATGGTATAATCGAGTCCATATTCCTTCTTATAGAAATACAGATATCTTTCCCCCGCAAGCTTTGAAATACCGTAAGGTGAAAAAGGGCGTTCCGGTTCAGTTTCCGGTGTGGGATAGACAGAAGGATTTTCACCATACATCACTCCACCGGAAGATGAGAAGATAAACTTTTTCGTCCCATTCTTCACAGACGCTTCAAGCAGATTGAGCAACCCCATGATATTGATATCGGCATCATACTGCGGTTCACGAACCGATCTTGAAACACTGATCTGAGCGGCAAGATGGAATACAAAATCCGGTTTGTGAACTTCAAACGTATGATTGACAAGTTCCGCATCCCTTATATCTCCATTAATAAACACAACATCCTTATTCAGGATATTTTCCTTCAGGCCACTCGAAAGATCATCCATTACAACGACATTCAAACCTCTCATTATCAACGCATCTACAACATGTGAGCCGATAAATCCGGCACCACCTGCAACTAAAGCAGTGTTCAAAGCTATTCCTCCCCGTTTTTCTCATTTCTCAAGAATTTGACAAGTTCAGGACAGGCTTCCTCGCCCTTTTCCTTAACCTGAATAAGCAGTGCAATTAACTGCTCTGTTCTCTGTTCGGAATCTTCATCAAAGAAATGTTCCATTCTGCATGAAAGATTGTTTGAAGCCTCTTCCGGTACACCGACAAGATCCACAAAGAATTTCTCTAGTACATTATGTACCCTTTCAAGGGATTGTGCTCTTCTGAGTCCCTTGTCACTCAAGAGGATCAGTCCATATTTCTCATAATTCACAAATCCAAGTTCCTTTAGCCTCTTCATGGCATTTGTAACACTGGGCAAACTGACATCCAGAAAACTCGCAATATCCTTTACCCTCGCAACAGGTTCATCCTGAGTGATTTCATATATTACCTTTAAATAATCCTCCAATGCAGGTGTTAATTCTTTTGTCTTTCTTCTACCCATACCAGGCACCTCCAATTTGTCTCATCAAATAAAATCATAGATCCTATAAACTACTAAGATAGATTATAAAATAATTATAACATACATATAGACGAAAAAAGATTCTATATATAACAAAAATATATTCGATAAAAAAAGGTTTCAAAACAACAATCCGGTAAAATTTATTTTATTATATTATCAACTTTCCGATTTAATCGTCCCTGGGATTGTCATTCGCCTGTGAACCGAGCCATAACATTTTCAGCTGAAAAACAGTCTATATTTCATAATAAACTACCTATCCGGTAAATTTTAAAAAATATTGTAAGATAATAAGGGACAATGGCGGATAAACCCCTTCAGATCAATTTATTTTTAAAACAAAAAAATAATATTTGTCAGGTTTATAAAGATTTCCGGTTTTACAGATTAAATCGTATGATATAATTGTTTTAGAAAATAAATTCAAGGGGGTAGAATTGTGAAGTGTTTGATCGTTGAAGATGACCCGATTACGACAAAGCTGTTGATGGCAGTTTTCGAAGAATACGGGGAATGTGATCATATAGACAATGGAATTGATGGTTTGGATATGGTTATAAAAGCAAACGCTGGCGGAGACCCTTATGATCTTGTCACGCTGGACATCATGATGCCGAAAATGGATGGTCATGATGTATTGGCAAGGGTCAAACGCCTCAGAAATAATAAAGCTCCCAAAGTCATTATGATAACTGCTCTGGGAGATAAAAAGAATATTCAGAAAAGTTATGTCAGAGGATGTGACGGTTATCTGATCAAGCCTATCGAAAGGGAAGTCATTCTCAAGAAACTCAGAACGCTTGAACTGATTGATTAGTCTTTTTTCCCATAACCACCACCGCCTGGTGTTTCTATTCTTAAGGTATCATTTTTTTTCAGACAGAGGCTGAATTTCCCCGGGAGTTCAGTCTCTTTGCCATCTCTGATCAAGAGATTCCTGCCGCATTGCCCCTCTTCACCACCACAAAGTCCATAAGGCGCGCCTTTTCTCCTATCACTCAGGAGGGTACATTCCGCATCGTTCAACAGATGTATCTCTCTTGTCATCCCATCTCCGCCTTTATGATGGCCGTTCCCCCCACTGGCCTTTCGGACGGCATATTTATTAATCCTGAAAGGAAATTCATATTCAATGGCCTCAACCGGCGTATTCAACGTATTGGTCATATGACACTGTATGGCATTTTCTCCATCCGAATGAATCGAAGCACCGCTGCCACCTCCCATCGTTTCATAATAGGTAAAGGGGCGGCCCGATCCCTCAATGACTCCGCCGATAGCCGTATTATTCATCGTTCCCTCACTCGCTGCAGGGATCTTTTCGGGAATTGCCTGAGCAAGTGCGCCGAGGAGACAATCCACAATACGCTGAGAGGTTTCCACATTACCCGCTGCAACGGCGGCGGGATGTGAAGCATCCACAACGCTTCCCTTTTCTGTAATGATTGTGACCGGTTTCAGACAGCCGGCATTCGTCGGTACATTCTCTCTGACAAGACATCTGAAGACATAAAGACACGCTGAGGCCGTTATGGCATAAACGGCGTTGATACTTCCGCTGACCTGTCCGGAACTCCCCCTGAAATCACAGATGGCCGTATCATTCTTAATCGTCAACTTCACTTTTATATTAATTGGTTCGTCGCTTATTCCATCGGAATCCAGATAATCTTCAAATAAATACTCTCCATCCGGTATTTCCCTGATCGTTTTTCTCATGATCTTTTCCGTGTACTGAAGTAATCCGTCCGAATAGCGTCTCGTCTGTTCGATCCCGTTGGCTTCCACAATTTCCTTAATTCGCCTGATCCCGGTGATATTTGCCATAAACTGGGCCGCAAAATCCCCCTGTCTTTCAACGGGTGTTCGAACGTTATTCAGAATAAGCGACATCAACGGCTGTTCCACTTCCCCGTTTTTCATAATCTTAAGTGCCGGGATAATCACTCCCTCCTGATAAATAGAAGTTGACAACGGCATCGAACCGGCACTCATCCCGCCAATATCCGAGTGATGGGCTCTGTTGGCGAGATAGAAAACGGGTTTATCTCCCGCTTCTTTACAAAAGACGGGTGCGACGATCGTAACATCCGGCAGATGTGTCCCACCCTTGAAGGGATCGTTGATGATGGCCATATCCCCTTCAGCCATTTCGACCGAAGCGATGGCCGCCTTGACCGAAAGGGGCATCGAGCCGAGATGTACCGGAATATGCGCCGCCTGAGCCAGCATTTCCCCCTCCGCGTTGAACACCGCACAGGAATAGTCTCTTCTTTCCTTAATATTTGGCGAAAAGCCCGTTCGGTTCAGAGTTACACCCATCTCTTCAGCCACTGCCGTGAATCTGTTTTTAAATATCTCGAGCTTTATAGGATTTAGCTGAACATCATTCATGTTGTCCCCCTTTCAGATCCACAATGAGATTTTCATATTCATCGACATAAACACTGGTTTCCGGCGGAATAACAATCGTAGAGGAATATTCGACGATTATCGCAGGTCCTTCAAACCGATTTCCGTATCTGAGTTTTTCACGGTCAATCACCTCTGTGGGAATCTTCTGACCGTCAAAGATACTATCTTTTTCCCCGAGAAAGGCAGTCTGTTCAACCTCCTGCACCGGGACCTGCTGCCTTGAAAACTCAGGTTTGTCTATTTTCCCCGTCGCCCTGACTCTTATATTCACCACTTCGATTGACTTGCCACGGTTCCTGTACCCATATCTTTTTTCATGGGCCTCGTGAAATGTCTCTTCCGGATTTTCGCTGAGCGGCACGATCAGTTCATAAGATTGTCCGAGATACCGCATGTCGAGAAACTTTTCAAGCTTAATCCTGTCCTCACTCATTCCTTCCCGAAGCATTTCATTCAGCGCCTTCCTTTCTATTGCTTTAAAAAGGTCAGCTACCTTATCAACAACCCCTTTGGAATCCAGCATTACCGTCTGCGAATAATCCCTGATACAATCGGCCAGCATCATCCCCTTGGCGGAAAGAATACCTGGATCACGCGGAATCAGCACCTTCGGAATGTTCAGTAATCTGGCAAGAAATACCGCATGCAATCCACCCGCTCCACCAAATGAGCAGAGGACAAAATCTGCCGGATCGAATCCTCTGTCTACCGAAATAACTCTCAAGGCACGTTCCATAACGGCATTTGCTACCCTGCAGACCCCTTCCGCGAGCTCTTCAGGTTTAATATGAGCCTGTTCGGCCATCTCAGTAAAATAGTTCTTGAGTCTTTCCCTATCGAGTATCATCTCTCCGCCGAGAAAATATTCCGGGATCAATCGACCGAGAAACAGATTAGCATCCGTCACCGTAATCTGTTCCCCCTTTCCATAACAGATGGGACCTGGATCTGCACCCGCACTCTCCGGGCCAACCTTTAATGCCCCACCGTCATCAAGGGAGGCAACCGATCCCCCTCCTGCGCCTACCGTATGTATCTCGATCATTGGAACTTTGAGCGGATAATTAGAAACGGTAGATTCCACGTTGACCGGAAGTTCTCCGTTTATCAAGGCAACATCCGTAGAAGTCCCGCCCATATCAAAGGTAATAATCTTGTTGAAGCCTGCCAGTCCGGCAATTTCAAAGGCACCCACCGCTCCACCGGCGGGACCGGATAATATGGTACGAACGGGTTCTCTTGAGGCAGTGGCAGAACTTATCCGACCACCGTTAGATTGCATGATGACAAGGTGTTCCTCCCCAAGTTCAGCCTCTATATCTGAAATATATCTGCGCATCTTCGGCTGGACATATGCGTTCACCGTTGTGGTTGAACAGCGCTCAAACTCTCTGAATTCGGACATGATCTCATGGGAGAGTGAACAGTACACTTCATTGCCGGCAACCTCAGACAGGATTTCTCTCATCCTGTTCTCATGTTCCGGATTCACGAATGAAAACAGAAAACAGACGGCAACCGATTCTATTTTAAGCTCCCTGATCTTCTTTGCCACGTCACGTGCCTTCCGTTCATCAAACGGTGTGATCTCCTCTCCTGCTTTATCTATTCTCCCGCCGACACCAAATCTGAAAGTTGTATCAACGAGATGTTCAGGCCTTTTAACGAAGAGATTATAAAGTTGAGGTCGATTTTGTCGGCCAATCTCTATCACATCCTCAAATCCTTCATTCATGATGATGGCCGTTTTTGCCCCCTTTCTTTCAAGTACCGCATTGGTGGCAACCGTCGATCCGTGTATCAGTTCAATCGGCTCATCTCCGGCAATGATACGCTTTCCTTTTAATACGGCTTTCGCCGGATTTTCAGGCGTTGAAAGCACTTTAAGGATTCGGAATTCACCATTCTCCTCAAAGACAAAATCTGTGAATGTCCCCCCTGTATCTGCACTGATGATCATAATATCTCCCCTATATACTTCTGAGCATCCTTCAGAGAATGAATGACGATATCCGCATGTGAAATATTCTGAGTACCGTCATCACTTTGAAACCCTACAACCGTCATTCCAGCCTTTTTCCCTGCAGTAACTCCATTTTTAGAATCCTCTATGACAAGACATTCTTCCGGTCTTAACCCGGACAATTCCGCCGCCTTTAAAAAGATGTCGGGTTCTGGCTTTCCCTTTTCTATCTGATTTCCGCAGACAATCGGATCAAAGAGATCACGGATCCCGATCTTTTCAAGGATGAGATGTACCAACTTCTCATCCGTAGAAGAGGCAACGGCAAGCCTCAATCCCTTTTTATTCAGAAAGGTCAGCAGCTCTCCGATTCCAGTCATTGGTACGAGTTCCGCTTCGGAAAAGAACGTCATATGTTCTCCTTCTCTTATCTCATTCAATTCAGCGATACTTTTTTTGATTCCGAACCTGTTCTTCAGCGTTGTCCACATATCCACATCGGTCGTACCGACAAATTCGGAATATTCTTCCTCACTGATAGAAAAACCGAGCTTTTCAAACATTCCACGGTTGACTTCCCTGTACATGGGTTCACTGTCTATCAGAACACCATCCATATCGAATATAATTCCTCTAATCATACGTTCCCCCTTTAATCGCTTTATCAGCTTATTATAACAGAACTTTCCGCACCGAATACGGGGATATATGATCAATATGATATAATTAATACCGTTCTCTATTAATATTTATTAAAACATATAGGGTTTTGATGACAAAACAATAAGAATTCTTCACGAGAAGAAAGAGGTGACGACTTTGCTTAAAAATCTGAGGCTAAGGACAAAACTGCTTATTTCAGTTCTTATCGTATTGATACTGATGATGATGATCATGATTCAGGTAACTTTGACGTTCACAAAAAGTGATTCAAACTTAAACGAAGTAGAATATGAAATAATACCACATACGTTTTCCTTCATAAACCTGAAAATCGATATCATCCAGATCCAGCAATGGCTGACGGATATTTCAGCCACAAGAGGTGAAGTGGGATTTGATGACGGATTCAGCGTTGCAAGTACTTATTACGAAGAGGCAAAAGAACTCATCTCAGGATTGATGGCCGCTCATACACAGGAATCGGGGATGGAAGAACGTCTTCGAAGTCTAAACACTGCACTCGATGATTACTACAACATGGGAAGACAAATGGCCCAGGTGTATATCGACGAAGGGCCTGCCGGCGGAAATAGAATGATGTCAGAATTTGATCCGTACGCCGAAAGACTGACGAAATTAATCGATGGTATCGTTGAAGAACATGAAACAGAACTCAAAGATACCGTTCATGAAAATTCTGATCTGATAGCTTCCAGTAAAATCATCGCTTATTTCCTCACGGGGCTTATCATATTCGCAAGTTTTTTTTCTATCTTTCTGCTTGTTCGTATAATAGTCGTACCGATTCAAAAACTGAGTCGTCAGATGAAAGAGATATCCGAAGGCAAAGGGGATCTTACGAAGACAGTAGAAATCAGGGCAAATGACGAGATAGGAGAACTCGGCCTTTATTTCAATAATTTTGTCAGGCAACTTGACAAACTGATCGGTGAGATCAAACACGTAACAGAGGAAGTAAACCACAACACCGAATCACTTGCCAACACCCTCGAGAACATCGTTTATGGGGAAGAAAGCAGTTCTTTCTCAGAAGGAGACTCGGAATTGATCAAAACCGGTATTAGACAATTCGATAAAATTCTCTCGGATGTGCGTGATAACCTGCAGAAACAGACGGTCAATATGGAAGAATCTCTATCGGAGCTTGAAGAAATCACCGCCTCAAGCAGTCATATTATGGAATCTGCAGAAACACTTCTGAAGTCCTCGAGAGAATCACTTCTCGCCGGTCAGAAGAGTGTATCTTCCGTCGATAAGATGCAAACAAGCATGAATACGGTACAGAGAAGTGTTATCAATACAACAGACAGGGTGTCTTCACTGTCGGCTCTTGCCGAGAGTATCGGCAATATTATCACATCGATCAGTGCTATTTCCGAACAGACAAATCTCTTGGCACTTAACGCGGCAATAGAAGCGGCAAGAGCCGGAGAAACCGGTAAGGGATTTTCAGTCGTCGCCGATGAAATCAGAAAACTGGCTGAAAGCACAAAAGAGGAGACAAAAAAGATAGAAGGTGTCATCAGGGATATACAGAATGAAGTAAAAACCGTTAAGAATTCAACCGGCGATATCAGTGAAAATGTCAGGAACGGAACAGAATTGATGCTACTTGTCATAGAAAGTCTCGAGAAGATGCAGAAAATAACCGAGAAGAATAACACAGAAGTAGAAAACATAGCTCAGATGACAGAAGATGAATCAAATTCCTCAAAGGAGATCACGAGTGCCGTACAGGATATCACAGAGATGTCAAGGGAAATAGAAGGTCTTGAATTGGAAATTTCCGAGATCAGCCAATCGATTGTAACGATCATGGAAAAAAAGCTGAATGATATCGGCAGGATTAAAACGGGTATCAACGCGTTGAATGAAAGACTGAAACGGTTCAAGACTTCTGAAGTCCGTTGAGAGTATCTCCCTAAATAAATCAAAGGCGGACATCACTGCCCGCCTTTTGGCACTCCTTTATCACATATTGCTTATTGTACTATTTTCCCGGGATTCAGAATCTCGTTCGGATCAAATGCCTTCTTTACCCGCTTGATCAGATTGATCTGCTCTTCGCTCATTACCATCGGAAGATAAGGCATTCGTTTTGTCCCTATCCCGTGCTCTCCGGACAGTGTTCCACCGAGTTCGATCACCCTGGCATAGAGTTTTTTTAAGGCAGCTTCTACCTTGGGATCCCACTGATCTCCGTCCTTTTCGGAACTAAGGAATGTAACATGCATATTTCCATCTCCCGCATGACCGAAATTGACGACTTCCATCTCCTCCGTTTCCGACAATTCCGCTACATAGTCCATGAGCTGTGGGATCTTGTTTATCGGCACAACGACATCCTCCATGCAGAAATCAGGATAGAAGGCCGAGATGGCTTCGGCTATGGATTTTCTTGCCTTCCAGATCTTGTCTCTGGTATTTTTATTGTCGGCTACAAAGACCTCCTGCGCGCCATGCTTAAAACAGAGGTCTCCAATTCTTTCATACTCATCGGCGATCTGTTCTCTGCCGTTTCCTTCGATTCCGATGATGAGATGAGCGGCCGAATCAGAATAGGGTAATTCGTTGTTGAGGAATCTCTCGGCGAGTTTCAGTGACGGGTTATCCATAAATTCCAATGAAGCAGGCACCGTATGGGCTTCGATCATGATCTTTGGTACAAATGCTATCGCCTCTTCCACCGTCTTGAAAGGCACAAGAAGATCTACGGTAAATTCCGGAAGCGGAATGAGTTTCAGGATGATCTGGGTTACGATGCCGAGTGTCCCTTCGGAACCGACAATGAGATTTACAAAATCTAAACCGGTAACATTCTTGACCAGTTTTCCACCAAATTTTTCTATGGAACCATCGGGCAATACGACTTCCAATCCCATGACATGAGCCCCGGTAGAACCGTATTTGACAACCTTATTTCCTCCGGCATTCTCCGCTACATTGCCGCCGATAAATGAAGCATCGGAACTGCAGGGATCACCGGCATACAACAAGCCATGTGCTGAGGCGGCCTTTTGTATCTCATCCGTTACAACGCCGGGTTCAACGGTTATCGTCAGCGTTTCATCATCCATTTCTATGATCCGGTTCATTCTCTCAAGCGCAATGACAATCCCGCCAAATACAGGAACAGCTCCACCGGAAAGACCGGTACCGGCCCCACGTGGTGTAACGGGGATCATGTTCCGATTGGCAAATTTCATCACTTCGGCTATCTGCTGAGTCGATTCGGCAAACACGATGGCGTCGGGCAGATGTCTGTATTTCTCACCTTTCACCTCATCATGTGAATAGGCTTCCAGCCGTTCCGGATCCACACTCAGACAATGTGTCCCCACGATTGCTTCAAGTTCTGTTATCATTGATTCATTCATTTTCTTATACACACCTATCACCCTTTAATGCCCTTTTCAAACGCTTCTATCATCATCGGCACGATATCGTAGAGATCTCCACAGAAGGCATAATCTGCCAGCTGGAAGATCGGTGCATCACCATCCTTGTTGATCGCCACGATGATATCCGAAGTCTCCATTCCGGCGATATGCTGTACCGCACCGGAGATACCGATTGCAAAATAGAGTCTCGGGGATACGACTTTCCCGCTCAATCCGACCTGATGCGGATAATCTATCCATTTTGCCTCAATAGGCGGTCTGCTTGCCCCTACTCCGCCGTTCAGAAGTTTTGCAAGCCTTTCGAGCAGTTCAAAGCCCTCTTTTCTTTTGAGACCCTTTCCGCCGGCCACAATGACTTCCTGTTCCTGAATATTTTCATTTGCCCCATCCAGTGGCTCAAATCCGAGTGTTTCTATCCGTGTCGCCTTCATCTCATCCGTTAGATCAAATGTTTTTACTATTCCCGTTCTTTCCTCTTTTTCGGGAACTTCAAAGGTCTTCGGTCTGACAGTTGACATTTGAGGTCTGTGATTGGGTGTCTTGATCGTCGCCATGATATTTCCACCGATGGCCGGTCTTGTCTGAAGGAGCAATCCCGTTCCTTCCTCGATATCAAGTCCGGTACAGTCAGCCGTCAGTCCCGTATTCACTTTCCCTGCAACTGCCGGAAGAACGGTTCTTCCGCTTGATGTGGCTCCTGTGAGAACAATTTGAGGCTCTTCCTTTTCTATAATTGCACTCAGGACATTTGTATGAATTTCCTGATTGAAGTGATGGAAGCAGTCATCCTTCACGATGATTACCTCATCGGCTCCATAGGCAAAGAACTGTTCGGGAGGCGTATTCAATTCATCATAAAAAATAACGGTTGATACCTGTGTTTCCAGTTTATCCGCAAGTTGCCTTGCCTTTCCGGTTAATTCATAACTGACGGGATGAACTCTTCCATATCTGACTTCAGCGTAGACTAATACGGCATTTTTCATATGATCTGTTCCCCCTTTATCTCATCAAAGAGCTCTTTGATACCCTCTGTAATCTTAGAGCCCTTGTACATCTTGGTATTTCTCGTCTTTTTCGGCGTACTGACCTTAACCACTCTCGTCGGGGACCCTTTTAAGCCAAGTTCTTCAGGTCTTATGTCGATATCCTCTGCCGTTAATTTTGTAATTTCCGCTCTTCTTGACATCTTCTTACCTTTGAGGGTAGGCATGGACGGATTGTTTAACGCACTCAATACAGTCAGAAGACAGGGAAATTTGATCCGCTGTCTTTCATAACCATCTTCGAGCGAACGTGTTACAACGACACTCTTCTGTTCGATTTCTATCCCGCTGATGTATGTTGAACAGGGGATATTCAGCATGGCTGCCACTTCCGGACCCACCTGACCGGTTTCTCCATCGGTCGCCTTTTCGCCAGCAAGGATGAGGTCAAAATTACCGGCCTTTTTTAAACCTTCACTGATAACCTTTGAGGTGGCCCAGCTATCAGCTCCGGCGAATTTTCTGTCTGTCAGCAGAAAGGCTTCATCAGCTCCAAGTGCCAATGATTCACGAAGGGCATATTCTGCACTCGGCGGTCCCATGGAAATTGTTGTAATAAGGCATTCCTCTTCAATACGGCTCTTTATCTTGACGGCAGCTTCAAGTGCGTTGAGGTCGAGCGGATTGATGATGGTCCCCGACCCCTCTCTTATCATTGTGCCCGTTTCCGGATCGAGTTTCACATTATCCGTGTCTGGTACCTGTTTGATTAAAACGGCTATATGCATAGGCTTCACTCCTGTCTATCATTTAATTTAAATAATCCGATGCGATCGTTGCCAGCTCGAATTCCAGTTTTTCTATTCCCTTTTCAAGTATAAAACTACATTCATTAAAATTAACGAAGAGATTTCTATACCGTTCATTTTCAAACATTCCACCCATATAACAGAGGACGTCTGCTGATGAATCGATTTTTTTTCGCAATGAACGAATTTTTTTATAAAATTCCCAAGTTCCTTCTCTGACTATCTCCCAAACCATGAGACTATCCATCTTCAAAAGAGCCTTAGACAAAGAGGCCACTTTCCCCCTTTGTCCGGGATCGTAGAAACAGGCAACGGCCTCTCTTGGTATTTTTGATAATTCACGTTCAAAAAGCTCAAAACAGGGATCATATATCCCTACCCCATCAACGTATCTCAGATAGGCCTGAAAGACTTTTTTAACGATCCAGAAACCACTTCCTTCATCCCCGAGCAGATAACCCCATCCGCCGGCTCTGTAAAAGCCTTTATTTCCAAAATCAAAAAAGAGTCCTTCTTCCTTTCCCACAGCCACAGAACCCGTTCCACAGATAATCAGCATACCGGCTTTCTCTTTCAGATTCGCAGTCAAAGCACCGTAGGCATCCGGCAACACCCGGATATTTTTTGCGGAGACAAAAATTCCTTTTAGGCTCTCTTCTATAAAAGTCACTTGCTGAACGGTAGCAACCCCCGCAAGACTGATAAAGACCCCTTCAATAGCTGGAATATACGCCGACAGAATTTCACTTAACCCGGTAAACAGTTCGATGACAGCATCAAATCCACGCGACGAAGGATTCACATTCTGCTTCATCTTTACATGTTTGATCAGATTATGTTCTTTATCTACGAGTGCAGCCCGGATATTACTGCCACCCCCATCAATACCAAGAAAATACTTCATTTATTCCGCTCCTTTAACCGCTTTCCCTATGAATCCATCATTGTTATCAAGCAATTTCTGAGCATCTTCCGTATCCACGCCAACGAGAATCTGGACGATTGCCGTTTTAGCTTTCCATCCACAGGCTTCCAATACCTTTCTCGCCTTCTCCGGTTCTACCCCGGTGATTTCACTCACCATATTCGTTGCCCTGATTTTCAGCTTTTCATTTAACGTCAGAACGTCTACCATATGATTGCCATACACCTTTCCCTGCTTAATCATCGTCGCCGTACTGATCATGTTCAGGACCATTTTCTGTGATGTACCCGCTTTCAATCGTGTTGATCCGGTAATCACTTCAGGTCCGGTTACTATCTTGATGACCTCTTCTGCAAACTCCGCCAGTTCCGGATTCTCCACATTGGCTATTAGTGCCGTCTTCGCACCTTTTTCAGCGGCAAAGACAAGGCCACCTTTTACAAACGGTGTTCTGCCGCTCGCCGTCAGTCCTATCACGATATCCTTCTCATTAACACCGATTTTTTCCAGTTCTTTTTTCGCATCTTCCTCATTATCCTCTACCGATTCAAGACTTTTGTAAACAGCCTCAAGACCGCCTGCCATGATATAACTGAATCGTCCCGGTGCAGCATTGAAGGTAGGAACGGTTTCAACGGCATCCACTATTGCCAGTCTGCCACTGGTCCCAGCACCAAGGTAAATGATCCTCCCTCCCTTTTTATAGCTGTCGATACATTTTTCTACAACTTTTTCAATAGACGGGAGGGCTTCCCTGATGCATAAAGAAACGGTTGCATCTTCCTCATTCATGATTTTGAGTATGCTTCTGACAGGCAATGAATCAATGTTTACCGTTTTCGGATTCCCCATCTCGGTATCAAGATGTTTCAAAACACCCACTTCCTTTTTATAATTTTCAAAATTAATTTGTCAAATATGAACAAAGGTCATCATTATATCTTTAGGATTAATAAGATACAAAGCCTTCAAATGTAATAACATTATACCAGTTTTTTTTTGATTCACCAAACCTCAGAACCTTAAATCAATATTTTTCTTTTTTAAATGTGAATTGTTACAACTATTCTCTTTAATGTTATAATGCAGAGTGTGGTTTTCCGTAAAAATTCTTGGAAAGGATCGTTAAAATGGACAAGTTGGATGACAGATTCCGAAAATATGCAGACTTATCACCGTTCGCAATAATGGTGTATAACGCTGAAAAATGGATTTATGCAAACGATGAAGCTGTTAATCTGACCGGTTATACGAAAAAAGAACTGTTAAAGATGAATTTCTGGGATTTTGCGCACACCGATTTTAAAGAGCTGATCAAGTCACGAGGCCTTAAAAGACTGGAAGGGCAATGGCCTGTGGATCATTATGAAGTGAAAATTGTCAGAAAAGATGGCATTTCACGCTGGATAGAACTCTATTTCAAAAAACTCGTCATCAATGACTCGGTTTCTATTATGGCAGCGGCCACCGTCGTCGATGAAAAGAAAAAGACTCAGAAGATCTACAAGACGTTGACGGATAATCTTCAGGACACGGTATTGCTCTTGAATAAGGCAGGAACGATAGAATTTATCAATCCGATTGCCGAGAAAAAATTCGGCATATCCATTCGAGAAATAAAGGGACAAAGTCTATTTGATTTCTTTCAGTATGAGCATAAGAAGGTTTTATGCAAGGCTCTCGATAGTGTGGAAAAGACAGGAGAATATCACGATGAGTTTGTCTTTATCAGTAATAATGGCAAACTCCACTTTGAAGTCTATTTCAAATCGGTCGATTACGAAGAGGGGATCGTTGTTATCATGCACGACATTTCCGAGCGTGAAAAGGCCTTGGAGAACCAAAAGAATCTGTTAAAGATGCAGGATATTTTCCTCAACTTAATTGCTGAGATCGTTAAGAATAAACTGGATGACAATACCTATAACCGCATCCTGAAAATGGCTCTTGATGTAGTTCCGGGTGTACAGGCGGGAAGTGTACTGTACAGAGATGGAGACATATTCCGTTATATCGCCGCCATTGGTTATGAATTCAACCTGTTGAAACAGGTTGTCATGACCGAAGACGAAATTGTCAAGAGCAAAAATCCGGAAATTCTCATCGTTAAAAACCTGGAAAAGTACAACGATGAATACCTCCAGGATGAAAAACATCAGATTCTCAGGGAGGCCGCCAGGAATGATGAGATATATGAGATGATTTCGATACCGATACTCATCGATGGAGAGGTTTTCGCCTATTTTAATCTCGACAATTTTGAAAAAAAACCGCTGATCAATGAGACCTCACTGAAAGTGGCAGAAATTTTCAGTACGGTTGTAACGGCCGTCGTCCAGAAAAATCTATTCGAACTTGAGTTAGAGAAGAAAAATGAAGAATTGAAGAAAAAGTCCAATTTTGATCCGTTGACCAAGCTACCAAACAGAAGATTTCTGTACGATAATGCGGATATCCTCTTTAAACAGGCAAACAAACTGAACGAAAGACTCTACATACTCTATATCGATTTAAATGGATTCAAGTCAATCAACGATTCCTTCGGCCATGATTATGGGGATCTTATTTTAACAGAAACAGGCAGAAGGATAAAGAACTCGGTAAGAGATACGGATCTCGCCTCAAGGATAGGTGGAGACGAATTTCTGCTGATCCTCACCCATATGGAAACGATCTATCTGAAGAAATTTCTTCAGCGGTTTAAAGAAAAGATAGAAAAAACAATAATTATCGACAAAAAGGAATTTTCTATTTCTGCAAGTTTTGGGATCTCTATCTTCCCGGATGATGGCAACGACTTTGAAACACTTGTTAAATACGCTGATTCAGCCATGTATCAGGCAAAAAAAG
Source organism: Thermotogae bacterium (assembly GCA_036743375.1). Classification (GTDB taxonomy): domain Bacteria; phylum Thermotogota; class Thermotogae; order MWEM01; family MWEM01; genus DAINPP01. Next base: position 30,119 of record DAINPP010000035.1, read on the forward strand.
ATCATATCAGTTGTTGCTTTCATGGCAATCCGGAATTTATGGGATAGAAAGTGAAGGTACTAAATATCATCCGCAAAAGACCTTTTGGTGTATTCCTCTTTTTATTCCTGCTTCTTTTGCTTGTTTCAATCACCTTTCTTTTTTTCAAGTCAAATGGATTTTACGAGACGCGTCAGATAGACACTTTTATGGATTATTCAAGGAAGAATGCCGCTATGGCTGTTAAGCGGTTAAAAAAGGAAATGGGATTTCTTTTGGGAGAATGTACGGAACTATCGGATTCAGGGGAAAAAGATACGGTTTTTACAAGGCTGGACCTTCTTGGCGGCTATTTTAAATATTGTGAGATATACAGCAGAGAATTATCTGAACCCTATGTCTTTCTGCACAAATCAAGAAAAATAGCGTTGCATTCGCCTTTTGAGACAAAAGATCTGAACAACATTCTAAAAAGGCCGAGTGGTGTAAAGACTTCGGAGATTTTTTTTATCGATCAAGCAGCCTATATTAACCTGTACTGCCCGGGAAAATCACGAGAAATCTTTTTGAGATTAAATATGACTGCTGCCGTATCGGAAATTGTCAGTAATATTTCTGCCTGGAAACCCTCCACGTTCTTTGCAGTTGATGAAAAAGGAACTTTTATCTACCACGATCAACCCGATTATATAGGGAATAATGTAGAAACCCTTTCACAAAGTGATGGCTTAAAAAAATTATACGAAACCCTTTTAACCGATAAAAAGGGCAGTAGAGAATACTCGTATGAAGCTGATGATCAAATAGAGAGAAATGAGATTACGGGATGGAAATCTGTCAGTTTTGGCACTGATCGAATCATTCTGGCAATGACGTTTTCAACAGCGGATTATCTTAATCATTTTAAGATAATCAATGAAATCAACTATCTGCTTATCCTTCTCTTCGCTCTTTCAGCAATCCTTCTCTGTTGGCTTTGTTTCAGAAAAAGAACCCAGAAGATCAGTACAAATCGAGATTATCTTAAAAACGAATTACGAAAAAAGACCGTAAAAATCAGAGAAGGCGAAGAAGTCTTTAAAATCTTCATCGAAAACAATCCGGATCTCTTTATTCAGGTAGATATTTCTCATAAGATCAATTTTGTCTCCTCATCTGTAGAAAAACTGCTCGGATTAAAAAAGAAAGATCTTCTGAATCAGAATATCCTACATATGCTTTTAAATAAAACGGATATTTCAAAAGAGGATTATGATAAACTGCTAAACCCGGAAACTTATCATTCATTCAGACTAAAGGCCAAAAATATCGATGGACGGCCGGTCTATTTTGAGGCCTCTATCATTAAGAGTCATTTAAAAAACCCGAAAAATTATTATCAGTTCATTGGAAGGGATATAACCAAGAGCGTTTTGGACGAAATCAGGCTTCAAAACTTATCCGATTTTAGAAAGGAACTAATCGAATTATCCACCTGGATATTAAATAAAAATGATGATCACACCTCATTCGACCGATTAATGGAATCGTCAATAAGATTCGTAGAAAATGCGGAAAAAGGCACATTGTTACTCAAGGGCGATGACGATTACTATCATATAGTCGCCTCTTATGGGTATGACAGACAAAAATTACAACGTATAAAAATCCACGAAAGCGAATGGTTCGATTTGAATTCGAAAGCGGTTTGCCACTTAAATCAATTTAAAAAACTGTCAACGCCCACGAACGGGAACGAAGAAAATCAAACCTACTCAGAATTTTCTCGAATTAAATCGGTCATTTCTTCCCCGATAATCATCAACGATGAGGTGATCGGAAGATTGACAATGGATAATTTTACAGCAGAGAATGGCTTTACCGATGAGGACCTCCAAACCCTTTCATTAATCACGCAACAACTCACCCTGTTTCTTGGAAAGAAACAATATGAAAT
>DAINPP010000036.1:0-31993 GCA_036743375.1 Thermotogae bacterium
CGGGATTCGATCGTCGATCTTTGCCCTCACCTTCAAATTCTTCTTTTGGGCTTCCGGGACGATTAATCGAACCGCTTTCCGGTAAAGCTCCCGAATATCCGTCTTCTCAAGCTCGATTTGTATCTTTGCCGCTTCGATCTTTGAAAAATCGAGAATGGCGTTGATGAGTTTCAGGAGGGCATGTCCTGAAGCGAGGATCGTATTCACAAATTCTCCCTGCTCCTGATTCAGTTCCGTTTTATTCAGAAGCTGTGCAAATCCCATAATCCCGTTTAACGGGGTCCTGAGTTCATGGCTCATATTGGCAAGGAACTCAGATTTGATGTTGTTGGCCTTCTCGGCCATCTCTTTTGCCTGAACCAGTTCTTTTATCATCTGTTCCTTCATCATCTGGGCTTCCTGAAGATCATGTTCGTTTTTTATCTGTTTTGCGGTCCTCTTGACTACCTCCGGAAGTACCTGAAGAAAGTTGATATCCTTGATAATATAATCAAGTGCCCCTTTTTTCATGATATCTACGGCTATTCGTTCATCCCCCTGTCCCGTTGAGCAAATGAAGGGAGGAACCTTTATCTTCTGTGCCTTAAGATGGTCCAGCAGTGTGATGGCATCCATATCCGTCAGCCTGTAATCCAGTATCATGAGATCGGTATTTTTATAATCAACAAAAGACAGCGCCTCTGAACCTGAATAGCATTTTTTACAGGAATAGCCGGATTCACTCAGGGTATCTTCTACGAGTTCTGCCACACCAATATCGTCCTCAACGATTAGAATATTCATCACTGTCACCAATCAGTCAGATTTTTACAATCTGCAGGAACAAACCGAGACGGTGCAGTGTCTCGGATAATTTAAGGAAATCCACCGGTTTCGTGATATACACATTACATCCAAGGGTATAACACTGTTCAACCTCTCTCGGATCATCCGTCGTCGTCAGCATGATTACGGGGATATTCTTCAGGGTTTCTTCCTCCTTTATCCTCTTTAAAACTTCTATGCCACTCATACGCGGCATATTGATGTCCAGCAGCAGCAGATAATTCTGTTTTTTGATATTCAGCTCTTCACTCAGAAAATCCCAGGCCTCTTGTCCATCCCTGAACCTGATCATCCGATTGCAGATGCCAGATTCTTTCAACCCTTCCTTGATCAATTCCGCATGTCCGGCATCATCTTCGGCTATTAATATCACGAGCTCTTTATAATCTCCCATATCTATCCTCCATCTCATTTAGGAAACATCTCATTCGGCAGCTCAAATCTGAAACTCGTTCCTTCACCTTCCGTTGATTCCACAAAAACCCTTCCCTTGTGTTTATCCACAATCCGTTTCACAATGCTCAAGCCAAGGCCTTCACCGCCTTCGGAATTGACCGGATCGATCCTGTAAAAGATGTCCCATATCTTCTCAAGATGCCTTTGCGCCATCCCAATCCCGTTGTCCTCCACCCTGTATATGGAATACTTGTATCTCTTCTCACCCATTATCCGTATCTTCATTTCTTTTAACGGATCCCTGTATTTCACGGCATTATCGATGATGTTACTGAACAACCGGTTGAGCAACTCATAATCTCCAAAGCACTTCGGAAGATCATCCGTTATAAAATCGATATGATGTTTTTCGAGAATATAGTTCATCTCAAAGAATATTTTCTCAAACAGTTTATTCATGTCTATCTCATGAATATTCATATCCGCCCTGCCCGTTCTCGAGATGATTAAAAGTCCCTTGATCAACCCATCCATCTTCTGAACGTTGTTAAAAACAAATTCCAGCGTCCTCGGAATGTCCTTCTGTAAAATATCATTCAGTTCATCTGCCTCTTCTTTCTCCAGTTCAACCGCCTTTAGTATGTCCTGAATCTTATCCGTCTGTTTTTTTAAACGCTGACTGAATCCCTGTATATTTACGAGCGGCGATCTCAGATCATGTGAGGCAACATACAGGTAATTTTCAAGTTCCTTGTTTTTAACGACAAGCTGCTCCTGCATCTGTTTAATCTCAGAAATATCCGTATAGATCGTCAGAAACTGACGGCTGTTGACAGGAACAACGGAAACAATAAACGACTTGTCGATATAAGGGATATACTCAAAATGCTCATGTGGCTCTCCCGTCATTAAGACCTCAGAATATCTCTTCACGCTCTCTTCAAGACCCGAGAATCCCAACTCTGAAACGGGTTTATCAATAATTAGATCCTTTTCAAGATTGAAATCCCTTAATAAGGCATCATTACAGTCTTTCAGGAGATAAGTCGGGTCATTTCCATTCCCTTCAGCGAATACCTCAAAAAGGAGAACCAATTCATTCATCGATTTAAACAAGGTGTTTATCTTGTTTTGACTTTCCTCAAGCTGTATCTTTCTTTCTTTCAGCAATTTTGACAGGACGATATTGTTATATCCCATATTTGAAATGATATCCGCCAACCTGGAATTAAATTTGATCGCTTCATTGAGCTTTTCTCTTTCAAACACCGGAACATTTTTCAAGGCCTCCATATATTTCTCAAGATCAAATCCATATCTCTCAGCCTGATTGATAAACAGGTCATAATCAATCACCTCATCATCGTAAAAAAACTGACCAATGAAGATATTCCCCATCTGTTTATCCTTTACGTATATCGGTGTGGCGATATCCCACAGACTGTTTTTGCATTTGTACTGCCTGACTTCCCCCTGTTTCACTCCAAAAGACAGAATAGAATTACTCTCAAGACAATTCTTTTGTGTCTCCGGATTACACTGATGGAACAGTTTACAGATATCCTGTTTGTTCTTTTCGATCAGTACCTTTCCGTTAACATCACTGAGCATCACGGGATAGCCTGTAATCCGGCTAAAGTCTTCAAACAGTTCATCCAACGCCTCGGTATCAATAATCTCCTCTAACAAAAAACCGGACAGTTCCCGGTATGAAAGTTCAACACTATCCATTCAATCACCTCCGAGAAATAGCTGAAAAGGTTCAGAAATATCGTATACACATCACTTAGTGTAAATATTATTTTAAATATTACATCTGAACTTAGTTTTCGTTATCGTTATTTAATCATAATAGGCATTCATTCTTAACAATTATTTTATCATAGAAGAGAAGAAAAATCAAATCGAAGTGGGGTTCATATTATCAAACTACCGATTTTTTTACAGAATCAACAGGGTCGCTGAAAAACCAAAAGAGGAGACACTTCGAGTTGTTCAGCAGGCCCTTGATAAAACGTCGATCAGACCTCGTAGGGAAGGCGATGGCCATTGATCCCGGCAATGATATTCTCTGCCACCATCCTGGACATCTTATTCCGCGTTTGATAACTTGCGGAACCGATATGTGGAACGATGATACAATTCGACAGCTCAAGTAGCTTTGAATCCATGTTGATCGGTTCAGGATCGGTCACGTCCAATCCCGCTCCCGCTATTTTCCTGGTTTCAAGGGCCTCTATCAGATCAGCGGTCTTTATCATGGCACCTCTTGCCGTATTGATCAGGATACAGTTCCGTTTCATCCGGTCAAACTGTTCCTTTCCTATCATTCCATTGGTCGATGGAGTCAGGTTGGAATGAAGACTGATGAAGTCACTGTTTTCATAAATCTCTTCAAGGGAGGTATAAGTCACCCCGATGCCTTCTTCAGCATCCGGCTTTCTCGTCCGGCTGTAATAAAGGACCTTCATTCCAAATCCCCGGGCCCGCCTCGCCATAGCCTGCCCAATCCTTCCAAATCCGATGATCCCCATGGTCCTTCCCCAGATATCATTTCCAAGCATCAACTGCGGTCCCCAGGTCTTCCATTCTCCGGCCCTGACATAATCCGCACTCTCTGTTATTCGCCTTGCCACCGACATCAGGAGACTGAACGCAAGATCAGCGGTTGTCTCCGTCAGCACACCGGGTGTATTGCCTACCTTTATTCCCTTCGATTTGGCATATTCAACGGCTATATTGTCATACCCCACGGCATAATTGGTAATCACCCTGAGTTCGGGTGCGCTGTCGATAACTTCTTTCGTGACCTTATCCGAAAGCATACAGATAACCCCCGCAGCATCCTTTATCTTCTCGATAAATAGCTCCGGAGGAATAGGCAGTTCACTCCCCCACACTTCTACATCGTAATATTTTTCCAATTCAGCGATTCCCTCAATCGGAATCTTTCTTGTAATGAATATCTTCTCTCTTTTCATATTGACCTTCTTTCATGATTTTTTCCCGATGCTACTCCGAGTGGCCGGAAATATTTCCATCGTCTGACCTCTTATACTATCACAGAAAGGTAATTTCGACCCACAGAAAATGTTGTGTTGACCATCATCTTTTTTTAAAAGTTGATATATTAATCGATTTAAATACAATTATATCCTCATATTCACTATATATCCATTGATATTTCACACAAAATGACAGATCTGTCTGTTATTATTCACATAATAAGATTATAATGATATTTGGTTTTATAAATTGTAAATGATAAATCCAAAGGAGATGATTCATCATCAAATCTATCAGATTGAAACTCATCGTCTATTTATCGATTATCTTTATCATTTTTTCTTTCATCTTCATGTTCGTCTCATACATTTCATCCTATAATTCTCTCGTGGAATTGGAAAACTTTCTCCTTGTTGAAAAGCTGAGAGGCGATATGGCATCCGCCGGATTGTATTTTGAGAAATACTACGGTGCCGTTCATCTCGAAGAAGGGCAACTGATATCCGATAAAGGCCTAATAATCGGTGAAACTCATGAGATGGTAGATGCAATCTCCAAAGATCTGAACGTTGTCGCCACCGTTTTTGTTAAAAATGGCGACGATTATGAGCGCGTAACGACAAATATCACCCAAGAGAATGGTCAAAGAGCATTGGGCACCTTGCTCGGGAAAACGAGTGCCGCTTATGATCCCGTTAAGAACGGAAGTGATTATTTTGGAAACGCCCTCATTCTCGGAAAGGACTATTTGACGGTTTACAGGCCACTCAAAGATGGAAACAGCGTTATCGGTATTCTCTTCATCGGTATTTCAAAAGAACAATCGGCGGAAAATATCCGTTTAAGCTCAACACACATGCTGACGCAGATCGTCATAATCACTACACTCATGCTCATCCTTGCGATCATCCTGATCTATTTCATTTCGGGGAGCATCAGCCGTATTTTTGTCAATATCGGCGATATTTTAAATAAGATTGCCCGCTTTGATCTCCGTTTCGAGGGAAATGAAAGGACTGCGGGATATATTAAGAGGAAGGATGAAGTCGGACTGATGACCCGATCACTCGCTTTAATGCAGGAGAATTTAAAAGAGCTGATCAACAAACTGAAGAGGCAATCAAGACAGATCAATGAAAATTCCACAAATCTTGCGGCTGTATCCGAGGAACAATTCGCATCTGCCGAAGAGCTTTTCAAACAGGCACAACACATAGAAGGCAACGCTCAAAACACCGCCGCTTCCATAGAACAGGTAACATCCGGTGTCGGAGAAATGGCAGTGAGTGCGCAGGATATTTCCCTGGTGGCCCAGGAACTTGCAGAACAGATCAGTAGTACTGAAAAAGTTGTCAATAACGGTCAGGCCGAACTTCATACCCAGCAACACATGATAGAATCCGTTGGGGAACAGAATAAGAAGGCCGCCCTGTTGGTCACCAATGTGGCCAATAAGGCAGAAAACGTTCAGGAAATCGTCAACACCATTTCCTCAATTGCGGAACAGACAAATCTTCTCGCGTTAAATGCCGCGATTGAAGCGGCAAGAGCCGGGACCGCCGGAAAGGGGTTTGCCGTTGTCGCCGATGAAATCAGAAAACTGGCTGAAGAGAGCAAGAGCGCTTCCGGAACGATAGAAAAGATACTCAAGACGATAAATATAAGCTCTGTCAAGGCAAACGAAGCGGTCAAGCAGACCACCGACATGTTTGAAGGCTTCAGGGAAATATCCGGCCATCTGGTAAATGAATTTTCACAGATTTCAAAGAACATGGGCAGTCTCACCCAAAGGGTAGAAACTCTGACGGGCTCAGCCGAAGAACAGAGTGCTTCATCTGAAGAGATGGCCGGTTCAATGGATGTTTCCGCCAAATCCATTTCTGAAATCTCGGATCAGATAGAGAGTATGACTGCTGCCGTTGAGCAACAGGAAAACAGTTCAAAACAGGTCAGCTCATCCGCTGAAGAACTCAATGCCCTCGTTGAGTCCCTCGAAGAGGAGATCAACAAATTCGAGTTGTAAAAAGACGTGAGGCGGATCGTCAGCTGATCCGCCTTCTTGTTTGTGCTTCGTTTTATTCAGACGCCAAGTGTCCTGTGTATGGCTTCTTTCAATTCCTTTTCGTTCACCGGTTTGGTCATAAAATCATCCATCCCGCCATTTATTCCGAGATCAATGTTCCGCTGTCTGACTTCTGCCGATAAACCGATGATAACCGTTTCACCGCTGTATTTTCTGATCATTTCGGTGGCCTCAATCCCATCCATGACCGGCATGCGGATATCCATAAAGATGATATCCGGTTTGTTCAACAGATACATCTTCACCGCTTCCTGTCCGTTTGTCGCTTCAAAGATCTCCGCCCCCGGATAATTTTTCTCAATGATGACCCTCGTCAGCTGTAGATTAATCAGATTATCCTCGACGATCAGCACCTTGATGGGTGTACTGATTCTTTCTTCAGAAGAATAATACGACGGTTCTGACAGCGGCTCATCCCTTAGATATTCACAATTCACTTTAAAACTGAAGGTACTGCCCCGATTGACAACCGAACTGACTTCTATCCGACTTCCGAATCCCTCAAGTAGTTTATTCGACAGGGCCAGTCCCAATCCAGCCCCTCCGTATTTCCGCGTGATCGATCCATCGGCCTGCGTGAATGACTGAAAGATCGTTTCCCGGTCCGATTCTTCAATTCCGATCCCGGTATCAGAAACACTGAATTCCAGTAAGGCATGTGATTCATCTGCCTTTATCCGGGAGACTTTCAGTCTGATCTGACCACTTTCAGTAAACTTAACGGCATTTGAAAGCAGGTGCTCAATCACACGGCTCAGTCGGGTTGAATCCGTAAACACAAATTCAGGAACCGTCTCATCGATCAGTAGTTCGGTCTGTATTCCCTTTTTGGCACATTCGGTATGAATTAAAGTCAGGGAAAGGTCCAATAACTGTCTCAAATCTGTTTTCTCATTTCGAATCTCCGATTCGTCAATCCCGGTTTTTGAAAAATCAAGCAAATCGTTGATGAGATTAAGCAGATGATGTCCGGAAGTCTTAATATTTCTGATATAGGCACTGCACTCTTCATCTTTTATGATATCATCGAGAATCCCGGTAAACCCGAGAATGCCGTTCAGCGGTGTCCTGAGTTCATGACTCATATTCATCATGAATTCCGTTTTCACCTTGCTCGCCGTCTCCACTTCCTTATGGGCTCTTTCGAGTTCAGTTATATCTTCCGTATACTCTATGATACCTGAAACATTCCCCTCTGCATTCACGATAGGCGCAAAATACCGTTTCATAAAACGGGAGCCCGTTTCCATAACGTGTTCGGTTATCTCCGTAAAGGGTGTTCCTTCCCCCATAATTCTTTCCAGATAACAATCCTCACAGACATCTTTTCTTTTACAGATTACTTGATAACATTTTTTCCCGACATAGTCCTCTGTTTTTTTTGTCTTTTTTGCAAGTTTTCCGGCAAATATCTTGTTATAAGCGGCTATCGTATAATCCGTATTGACAACAAGCAGCATTCCGGGCAACGTATCGAGTACGGACTGAAGCAACAGTCGGTTGTCCTTTTCCCTCTTCTCAGTTTCTATCCTTTCCTTGATATCACGGGCTATTGATGCAACGACGGTCTTCCCCTTGTACGGAAACAGCTGTGAAGTGATCTCCACCGGTATTTTCTCCCCTGAACGGGTCATATTTTCCGAGATAAATTTCAGATCGCCTCGTTTCAGTAGAATCTTTATATTCTTTAAAAAACTTTTTCTCAAGTCAGGGGAAGTGATCTCCACCGGAGAAACAGTCAACAGTTCTTCTTCCGTATAACCGTATTTTTCACAGGCTGCCTCATTTACAACGAGAAATCTTTCAGGTTCGTTTTCCGCGCTAATCTCATGAATATAGATAGAGTCCATGACATTATCGAAGATGGATTTATACAGTTCTTCATTTTGTATGAGTTCATTTTCAAAAAGGATCTGATTGGTTATGTCCTCAAACCAGACAAAAACGGTTTGATCCCCCTGAAAGACCCATTTACTCCTTAGCCAGATATCCGTATATTTCAAATACTGTTCTATCACGGCAGGGGAAGATTTTTTCACCTTTTCATTTATACTCTCGAGACGCATCCTGTATTGATTTTCAGAAAAATCAAACAACGCGAATACGGATTTCCCGATCAATTCAGATGCCCTCTTTCCAAGTAGGGTTTCAAATGCAGGATTGACATGTATCAAAAGGAAGTCGGTCATGTTTCCCGTTTTATCAAATATTATCCGTTTATGTGCAAAAGGAACCGGTGAACAGTTTTCAATTTTATAATTGCAGGCTTTTTTTTCGTTCATTTAAAACCACCACTCATCGTCGATCAAAAATCCGTCTGTCAAAAAGGTCTGTCGTCTCAGGCAATAAAGGATGAATCCGATTTTCAAAAAAATAATGAACTTTTCTACATTATATATCAAAAAAGGGACTTTTTTCAAAAAAGTCCCTTTTCTTAACAAACATTAACATTTTGAATTTTAATTCTATCTATTTCACTAAAACAGATGCAACTTAAGGAATCTGCTTTTTAACCCATTTACCTTTGTCAAAAACATCGAGATATCTGAATCCGATTGCCTTAAGTCTTTCAAGCCCTTCCGAGATGTATTTCCCAACGTTTCGCGCAACATGTGCATCCGAGCCGACGGTGATTATTTCTCCACCGCAATCATGATAAAACTTGACGATGTCCCAGTCCGGATTTGGATCTCCGTACATATCGATGGCGCTCATGTTGACTTCGATCCCCTTTCCATTTTCCTTCAACAGTTCAAAGAGTCTTTCGAGTTCCGGATAGAGCTCCCGATCGAATTTTCTGTTTGAGGGATCGTATCGTCTCGGCAGATCAAGATGCCCCAGAACGTTATACCCTTCTATGCGCGATGCGATCTCGTACAGTTCTCTGAGATACTTTCCATAATTGATCTTCCCGTCCACGATGTCAAATTCATCGTGATAGGACAGGATGGCAAAATCGAAGTCATTCAGATCCGTCGTCCTTTCGGTAACCCCGTCCCAACTGTACTCGATCCCGGTGGGAAGTCCGAATTCCCGCATGGTCTGCCGACAGACCGTTCTGTCCTTACAGGTGTCTTTCAAAGCAAAAGGCGTCTGCATGTCATCTACATGATCGGTGATGATAAAATATTCGATGTTCATGTCTCTTGCCCTCGCGATGATGTCTTCAATCCGTGATTCCGAATCACCCGAAAAATACGAGTGAATGTGATAATCCTGCATGTTTAACCCTCTTTCCCTATTTTATTTTTTAACGTGTCAAGCACCCTCATTTTCAGTATATCCGTCCCGTCTTTCGACAGAGCCGAGATAAATACGTAGTCCGGATGTGCCGCCTTCAACAGTTCCAATTCCTCTTCCGGTATTCTGTCGATCTTGTTCAACACGACAAGTCTCGGTATCCCGTCCGCATTGATCTCCTTCAACACCTTCTCGCTGGCCTTCTTCTTATCGTCCCAGTTTTTATCACTGCCGTCTATAACGTGAACGATAAGATCACTGTAGACAGTCTCTTCGAGTGTTGCCTTAAAGGATTCCACGATCGTATGCGGCAGTTTTCTGATGAATCCCACCGTATCGTTGAAGACGACCTCATAATTCAGACCGAGAAAGACCTTTCTGGAGACGGGACTCAGTGTTGCAAACAGTTCATCCCTCGGTTCCAGCTCTTCATCTTTTGAAAGGGCCTTTAAGAGCGTCGTCTTTCCCGAATTGGTATAGCCTATGATCGATACGGTAAATATCCTCTGATTGATTCGCCTCTGCCGCTGTGTTCTTCGCTGTTTTTCCATGACCTTCAGCTTTTCCTTAAGAAGGGTGATGCGCTGACGGATACGCCTTCTCTGAACTTCGAGTTGCGTCTCTCCGGGGCCCCTTGTCCCGATTCCACCACCGAGTCTGGAAAGTTCCTTTCCCATTCCGACGATTCTCGGAAGCAAGTATTCAAGCTGTGCCAGCTCAACCTGCAGTTTTCCCTCTCTCGTCTGCGCATGAAGCGCAAAGATATCGAGAATCAACTGAGTCCGGTCAACCACCCGACAGTCAAGATACTCTTCTATATTTCTGAGTTGTGTCGGTGTCAGACTATTATCGAATACCACCACGTCTATATTCAGCTCATTTATCCTTGTGTTGATTTCCTCCAGCTTGCCTTTTCCGATAAGAGTCGAAGATTTCAATCCGGGAAGAAACTGCCAGGCCGTTTCTATCACTTCACCGCCGGCAGTATTCACAAGACCTTCCAGCTCTCCGAGGCTCTCTTCCATTTCTAAAACGCTGTCACCCTTCACACCACCGGCAACGAGAAATACTCTTTCCAAAATCACTCAACTCCTTTTCTCAACGTTATTATTTCAGATAGAATATCATCCGGTTTATAGAAATGTCAAGATAGTTTTTTCTTTATAATTGGAATATAGTATAATAGTTCATAAAGCGTACGGCCATCAAAGGAGGATTATATGACTTATCATTTCAGAAAGATCAGACAGAATGAAGTTATAGACTATATCAAGCTAAAGGGAAGGGTATATCCGAGATTCGTGACCCCCGAGAAGGATATGGGGAATGCGGTAAGAACATATATGAGAATGCTGGATGACGACAAGGTCTTCCCGATAGGGGCCTTCAACGAAGATGGCCGGCTTGTCGGAAGAATCCTGATCTTTGATTATCTCATGAATTTCCGCGGAAGGGAAATCCGTATGGGGGGGATTGGCGGGGTTGGAATAGACCTGCCCAATAAAAAACAGCATATCTGTCGCGATATGCTTAAGTTCAGTCTGAATTTTCTTCAGGATATTGGAATCACCTGTTCGGGTCTGCATCCTTTCAGGCCTGATTTTTACAAGAATATGGGGTATGGGACACTGACGCCTTTTTACAGGTATCACATCGACACAACACGACTCAAAAGATACGATGAAGCCGTTGAGGTCACATGGCTTGAGGATAACGAACAGGACATCACAGACATGACTACCTGTTTCAACGAATACTATAAGAAAACAAACGGAGAGATCAAACGAAGGGCAGCCTGGTCTATCGTGCAGGTTCAGAACGAAAAGAATTTTGTTGTCGGCTACAGAAAGGACGGGGTATTGAAGGCTTATGCCATCTGCAGCCCGATAGAAACCGGCCGGGATAATTTCATGCAGTATGACTTGAACGTTGACGAATTCATCTCACTCAGTCTCGAAGGGACGAAAGCCATTCTCGGATTCCTGAGAAATCAAGCCGACCAGTTCGACAACGTCGTTCTCTACACTCAGGATGAAACGTTCTATCATCTCTTTGATAATCCGGGTGATGTCAGACGCAGTATCCTGCCTCATGCCAATCACAGCTTCGCGACGGCCAGTACCGGTCTGATGTTCCGGGTCCTGAATCCGAAAGACTTCGTCGCAGCGTATTCACAGATGCGAGAGATCAAAGGGGAGGCCATCACCTGTACCTTTGAGATTGATGAGCCATTCCTCGATCTGAATGAGACCACCCTCAACCTAAAAATCACCGAAGAAGACTTCTGTCTCTCTGAATCCGAGAGCGATCTGACGGTTAAACTGTCGATGGCGGAATTCTCAGCCATGATATTCGGTTCAGTCTCCCTTGAAAGTCTTGCAAGATACGGCCTTGCAACCTATTCCGATTATAAACTGATGAAAAAGTGTTCGGCCTTTCTGATGAACTGTGAAAAACCCAAGTATCACGCAAAATTCTGATAAAACAGACTCTATACAACGGACTACGGGGCTTCAGAAACTTCTGAGGCCCCGTAGTCCGTTATGATCATTCACCGAAGTGATCTCTCACACATTCGATGATCATCTTCAACGCCGCTTTCACCGTTCTCGTCCTGACCTTATCCCGGTTTCCCCTGAAGAAAAACTTCTGGACGGTGGTTTCTCCCCTGAAGGCAACGGCTATGTAGACCGTGCCAACCGGCTTTTCATCCGTTCCGCCATCCGGACCGGCGATCCCCGTCGTAGAAATACCTATGTCCGTCCCCACAGCCTCCGCGGCACCGAGTGCCATCTGAAGCGCACATTCTTCGCTCACGGCACCAGAGCTCTGCAGAATAGTCTCTGAGACATTCAGACGTTTCATCTTTTCTTCATTGGAGTAGGTTACAAAGCCCCCCAAAAAGGTCCGGGAAGCCCCTGGGGAATCAACTATCGCAGCGGCCAATCTTCCGCCGGAGCAGGATTCTGCCGTTGCAACACTAAGTCCATGCCTGATCAGTAACTCAACACACTTAGATTCGATGGTATCCGAATCGGTTCCGTAGATATGCCCGCCAAGTCTCGTTCGAATTTCCTTCTCTACGGGTTCTATCATCCTCTCCGCCTCGGTCTCATCGTCAGCGGAAGCCGTTATTCGCAGCTTCACTTCCCCTTCACCCGCATAAGGGGCTATCGTGGGATTGGTCTGATTGTCTATGAGATCCGCAATGATCTCTACGACGGTACTCTCCCCCATCCCGAATATCTTCAGCTCCCTGGAATGATAAACTCCCTCCTGAAACCGTTTCAGATAATCCTTCACCAGTTCAAACATCGGCTTCATCTCATTCGGAGGTCCGGGAAGGACAACGATTCTCTTCCCATCCTTTTCCAGGATGGCTCCCGGTGCGGTTCCGTTGTTGTTCTCAAGAACAACGGCCGTTTCGGGAAAGAGGGCCTGTTTTTTATTCCTTTCCGTTACTTTCAGATCCATTCCCTTGAAGTACATCATGATCCTGTCCAGAGAAGGTTGATGGAGGACGAGTTCCTGACCAAAAAATTCACAAGCCGTTTCCTTTGTCAGATCGTCCTGTGTCGGTCCAAGTCCACCGGTTGTGATCACGAGATCACATTCTTCAAAGGCCGCCGACAGAGCCTTTTTCAACCTTTTCACATTGTCTCCCACAACTGTCTGACGGTAAAGGCCGATCCCGAGCTTTGAGAGTTCCTGACCGATATAGGCCGCATTCGTATTGACGGTTGACCCGAGTAACAATTCTGTCCCCACTGCTATAATTTCAGCTTTCATCTTATCATTCCTTTTTATTTTGCAGGGGCAATTCACGAATTGCCCCTGCAGTTTCTTCTATCCAATATACAACCCCTTAATTTTTTTGTCAAGCAATCAACAAACTCCATATAACTTAATTTCCATCCTATTTATGATATTATTTATTGACATTTTGAAACGTTAAAAAACCGGGAGGATGTGTATGATTGAACGATACTCACTGTCCCCAATGAAAGAGCTTTGGGGACTTGAAGCACAGTATGAAAGATGGCTTGAAGTGGAACTTGCCGTTGTAAAGACCTTTGAAGAAAGGGGCATGGCACCCGAGGGAACCTACGACAAGTTGAGGGAAACGGCAGAGATAGATGTCGACAAGATTCTTGAGATCGAAGAGGTTACGAGACACGATGTAATCGCATTCATCAAGGGGATCACGGAGAACATGGGGGATGAGGCGAGATATTTCCACATGGGAATGACTTCATCAGATGTTGTTGACACGGCATGGTCACTCGGCATGAAAGAGGCAATGGAAATGATCATTGCAAGACTCGATGAATTTATAGACGTGCTCAAAAAGGGGGCATTGAAGTACAAGCAGACCGTCACACTCGGAAGAACTCACGGAATCCACGCGGAACCCACCTCGTTCGGTCTTAAATGGCTCTCCTGGTTGAGTGAAGCTCAGAGAAGCAAGACAAGACTCGAAAAGGCATTACATGAGATCTCACAGGGAAAGATCAGCGGTGCGGTTGGAAACTACGCCAACATCTCTCCGGAGGTAGAAAAAGAGGCGCTTGAAAAGATAGGACTCAGGGCCTGTGAATGTTCCACGCAGGTTGTTCCGCGAGACGTTCACTCGGAATATCTTTTTGCACTCGCACTGATGGGGGCACTGATCGAAAGGATCTCCATAGAAGTCAGACATCTTCAGAAATCGGAAGTTCAGGAGGCACAGGAACCTTTCAGAAAAGGTCAGAGAGGCTCATCCGCCATGCCGCACAAAAAGAATCCCATCATCAGCGAGAGACTCTGCGGAATGGCAAGACTCCTCAGAAGTAATGCGGATGCCTCCGTAGAAAACATCGCTCTCTGGCATGAGAGAGACATCTCCCATTCATCTATCGAAAGGGTAATCATCCCGGATTCCTGCATGATCGCCTATTATATGCTGGATAAAATCATCTGGATGATGGACAACCTCGTCGTAAACGAGGATCAGATGCTCATTACCTTTGAACGCTCTTTTCATCTCGTCTACTCGCAGAAAGTCATGCTGGCGCTCATCGGTAAGGGGATGAGCAGGGAAGAGGCGTACAAAATGGTTCAGCGAGAGGCCTTGGACTGTTGGAATTTCAAGTCGGATTTCAAGGATGCCGTCATGAACAATTCGGAGATCAGGGAATATCTCGATGATGAGGAGATCAACACCATCTTTAACCCCGACGGTTATCTCAAGAATGTCGATGAAATCTACAAGAGGTTTGATTCCGGAGAACTGAAATGAGCGGGATATTCAGGGTTTATGTGCAGAAAAAGGACGGTTTTGCCGTTGAAGCGGCCCATCTCCTTGAAGATCTCAAAACCAATCTCGGCTTGGTAACACTCGATTCACTCTCTATTCTGAACAGATACGATCTGACAGGCATCAAAGAAGAGGATGTGAGGAAGGTTACGGATCTCATTCTTTCGGATCCGGTGGTGGATGATGTCCACTATGAGACCTATGATTTCACCAACTACGATTTTCACTTTGGTTCACAGTATCTTCCGGGCCAATTTGACCAGCGCGCCGATTCGACGGAACAGTGTATCAAGATCATCCTCAACGATTCCAACCCGATTGTAAGATCCGCACACATCTACTGCTTTAAGGGAACACTCACCGAAAGAGAAATGGAAAAGATTCAGAAATACATCATAAATCCGGTCGATTCAAGACCGGCGACGATGGAAATTCCGGAGACACTGGAACTCAGGACGGAAATTCCGCAGGAAGTGGAATTCCTGAAGGGTTTCACCGAATTTTCAGAAGACGCGATTAAAAAATTTCATCTGGAACATTCACTGGCCATGTCCGTTGAGGATCTGCTCTTCTGTCAGGAATACTTCAGAAAGGAAAACAGGGACCCCAGTATCACGGAAATCAGGGTCATCGACACTTACTGGTCAGATCATTGCCGACACACGACGTTCTCCACCAGGCTGACGGATGTGGAATTTGAAGAAACAAGATATGGAAAATTCATGGGGGAAGTCTTTGAAGACTTCAAAAGGGACTTTACCGGTTATTACCCGAACGGCAGGGATCTCACCCTCATGGATATGGCTACCCTGAGAACCAAGATAGAACTCAGAGACGGTAATCTCGACGATATGATCGTTTCCGATGAGATCAACGCCTGTACGATAGAAGTGGATGTTCAAACATCTAAGGGAACGATACCGTATAATCTCCTCTTCAAAAACGAGACGCACAATCATCCAACGGAGATAGAACCGTTTGGCGGAGCCGCGACCTGTCTCGGCGGCGCCATCAGAGATCCGCTTTCCGGAAGGGCCTACGTTTATCAGTCCATGAGGATCACAGGAAGTGCCGATCCGAGACAGAAGGTAGAGGATACCATTTCCGGAAAACTTCCTCAGAGGAAGATCACCACACAGGCCGCACAGGGATTCAGTGCCTATGGCAATCAGATCGGACTCGCTACCGGCCAGGTAAAAGAATATTATAACAAGGGGTATACGGCCAAGCGAATGGAATGTGGAGCCGTTATCGGGGCCGTTCCGTCCGAAAATGTCAAACGTGAAAATCCCGCAGCCGGAGATATCGTTCTGCTTATAGGCGGTGCAACGGGAAGAGACGGTTGCGGCGGCGCAACGGGTTCCTCAAAGAGTCATGACTCCTCCTCGCTTGAACAATGCGGAGCCGAAGTACAGAAGGGAAATCCGCCAACCGAAAGAAAACTTCAGAGACTCTTCAGAAACCCCGAAATCTCAAAACGGATAAAAAAATGTAATGATTTTGGAGCGGGAGGTGTTTCGGTTGCCATCGGCGAACTCGCCGACGGGTTAGAAATCAATCTCAACACCGTCCCAAAGAAATATATGGGACTAGACGGAACGGAACTCGCCATCTCGGAATCACAGGAAAGGATGGCTGTGGTCATCGATCCGAAAGATCACGAGATCTTCAGACAGATCAGTGCCGAAGAAAATCTTGACTGCACGCTCGTTGCAACGGTTACGGATAAAGGCAGACTTCAGATGGAATGGAATCATCTGAAGATCGTAGACCTTTCAAGAGAATTTCTCGATACAAACGGAGTCCGACAGGAACAGAGCGTAGAGGTAGAATCACCCGAAGCCCTTCGATCATTCTTCAACCCGAAGAGCTCTATGGACATCATGTTTGAGCTGGAAAAGCAGCTCGGAGATCTCAATCTCTGTTCACAGAAAGGCCTCGGGGAGAGATTTGACAGTACCATTGGAACGGGAACCGTTTTATTCCCGTTTGCCGGGCATCTTCAGAAGACACCGGCTGACGTCATGGCTGCAACAATTCCCGTTCAGGACAGCGAGGCAGACATAAAGACAGTCAGTCTGATGGCACACGGATTTGATCCTGAAATATCGAGCTGGAGTCCATTCCATGGCGCGGTTTACGCAATTCTCCATTCCTGTTCCAAGCTCGTGGCGGCTGGAGCCGACTTGAAACAGATCAGACTCAGCCTTCAGGAATTCTTTGAAAGCCTGAGAAAAGATCCGGTGAGATGGGGCAGGCCCTTCTCCGCATTGCTTGGTGCCTACTGGATCCAGAAGGCGTTGAATTATCCGGCAATCGGCGGAAAGGACAGCATGTCCGGCAGCTTCAACGATATTGATGTCCCGCCGACACTGATCAGCTTTGCCGTTGGTATAACAGATATCGGAACAGTCTGCTCAAATGAACTCAAAGCGGCCGGTCATACACTCGTCTATATCAAAAATGAGACCGATATGAACGACATGCCCGTCGTCTCATCGTTAAAGAATAACTTTGAGACCGTTCATGCCCTCATAAAGGACGGAAAGGTCTGTTCCTGTTCCACGACGGATAAAAACGGATTACTGCCGCTTCTCACCATCAACGCTTTCGGTAACAGAATCGGTTTTGAAATCAGCGAAGATGTCAGCGACGAACTCTTCCGCACCGTACCCGGTTCGTTCATCGTGGAATGTTCAAAAGACACAGCAGCCGTATTAAGCGCGAAGGGTGCAATCATCATCGGTACGACAAATGATGAGGAAAAGGTCAAATACATGGATGAGGCGAAACTGATTGAAGAGCTGGAGATGGTCTGGGAGATGCCGCTTGAGGAGATATTCCCTCTGACCGAGGAAAGTGATGAAGACCGGTCACATCAGATCCTCATCCATTCAGAACAGAGGAAAGTCGGAAAATGTAACCTCTCCACTGGAAAGAAACCAAAGGTCTTTATACCGGTCTTCCCCGGATCAAACTGTGAATATGATACAGCAGCCGCCTTTGAGAGAGCCGGTGCCGATGTCAGCATGAAGATCTTCAGAAACCTGAACATCGATGCCATCCATGACGCTTCCGAACAGTTTGTAAGAGAGATAGAGAGCTCGCAGATTCTCATGATCCCCGGTGGTTTCAGCGCCGGAGATGAACCGGATGGTTCGGGAAAATTCATCTCAGCCGTTCTCAGACACGAAAAGATCAAAGAGGCAATCATGAACCTCCTCAAACGAAATGATGGACTCATCCTCGGCATCTGTAACGGATTCCAGGCATTGATCCGACTCGGACTTCTGCCTTACGGGGAATATCGGACACCGGATGAATCCCTTCCGACACTGACATACAACAAAATCGGACGACACATCTCTTCTATCGTCAACACCAGAGTCATCTCACTGAATTCCCCCTGGTTCGACGATTCACAGCTCAACACCGTTTACAAGGTTCCCATTTCTCATACGGAGGGGCGATTCTACTGCAGTGATAAGATGTTTGAACAGCTGAACAGGAACGGACAGATTGCAACCTGTTACTGTGATGAAGAGGGGACTATTTCTGAATACTCGCTGTCAAATCCGAACGGTTCGACCGCCTCTATCGAGGGAATCATGAGTCCAGACGGAAAGATCCTTGGAAAGATGGGACATAATGAAAGGGTACGCAATAATCTTTATCAGAATATACCGGATGTCGAACTGCACAATATCTTCAGAAATGGCGTCAGATATTTTCTCTGATCAGCCTTACATATTA
The DNA here is from genome assembly GCA_036743375.1 of Thermotogae bacterium. GTDB lineage: Bacteria > Thermotogota > Thermotogae > MWEM01 > MWEM01 > DAINPP01. The sequence continues at coordinate 18,600 of DAINPP010000036.1, forward strand.
CCGTAAAGGGCGGAATATTTCCGCCCTTTTTTATTCGTTCAGCCCCTCTATCCATGCAAATGCCAGAATTAAAGCGGGGATATAGGATTCCACGTGCTTTCCCTCCGGCAGTTCTATGTAGTTCACCACCGCCCCCTGAGAGTCATAATACGCCTTTGCCGTTCTTGAATTCTCAACGGGAACCGCCTCATCCCCCGCCGAATGAATCATCAGAATGGGGACTTCAGGTACCCATGTGTTGTACAGATCGTTGCATCTGAGCTTATAATTCATCTGCGAAGATATCGTGTTCAGCCTTTCAAACACATAATCCGTAAAGATTTCATCCGGTTTGCCAACGCCGTTCCCCGGAAGGACCGCCTTGACATCTTCTGAAGTATGCTCGCCATCAAACAACGGAACCAGTTCTGTGTCGTAGGGGGGAATAAGAACATCGGATGGGGAGTCAAAGATATGATAAACCTCATAATAACCAAACATCATGTAGGAAAGAAATTCAAGATGATCGTATACGGCATCTGATGTCACGATGGATTTCATGACTTGTGACATGTTGTAAGGCCCTGCCATCGGAACGGTTCCGGTTATCGTAAATTCGGAATTGTTCTGAATCAGTTTGCTTGCCGCCATCGTGGCATACCCGCCTTCTGAATACCCGGCAAGAAACAGTTTGGCGTTCCAGGTATAATAAGCCGGTTTCTGTTCAAGAAAGGCCTTGCCCGCTCTGATTATATCCAGAACCGAATAGGCGATGGAGAATTCGTCACAGAAGGGATGAAAAGTGGAGATATCCACTCCAAGCCCACCATAATCCGGCATGAATGTGGCATAACCAAGACCAGCCGCAAGGATTCCCGTGAGATCTTCCGGATTATCTGCCGCAATATCGTTCGGGTCAAAAAAGGAAGGGGATTGTTGACGACTGAAGATGGTTCCATGCTGAATAGCAAGTATCGGCACTTCGAGAGGACCCCTTGCCGAACTAACATCTGAATAAGGCAACAGGATAAGACCGGACTGTATTGATTTTCTCTTATCCGGACCGACCGTCTCATACGTTATTCTGTAAGTATGCACATCATAAAGCAGCGTGAGGTTTACGCCCGCAAGATCCACGATCGCCTGAAGAACCTCTTTACTCATCACATCCGGTTCAGAAACAGATACAACCCGGCCATGCTGTATGGGTTTTATTACAAAAAAACAGCCACTCAATAAAAATACAATCAGAAAAACAACCGCAAGAACTTTCAGCGTTCTCATTTGTACACTCCCCTTCGCATGTATTTATCTATCATCTTCATGAATTTTCATATTAAACATCACATTATAGCATAATCTTAATCGTTTTATTTTTCAACTGAATAACCGGAGATACGCCCTTTGTCACAGATGAGCAACCCCGGCTTTATTATTATATTGATTGTTCACTGGATTAAAATACTGTATTCCCTGACACCTTCAACCGTATCGGCATTGATCCGGATGGTATACCTGTTTCGTCTGAGAACGACCTCTTTCTGATCGGAATACATCAAATCCGTTACCTTTGCAGAAACCTCGGCTACACCGCCCGGATAAAACCGCAGCGTGTTCCCAAGCCATTTATCCATCACGGTGAAGGCATAGAGATTTTCTGAAACGACCGAAGAGATCTGAAAATAAAACCGGGTACTGTCAACGTTGCTCTTCTGACCCGTTATCTCAAGATCTATAAGCCAGAACTCACCATAATAGACTGTATCACCGAAAACGTTCTTCATCTCCATTTTAAAATCTTTCGTCAGCCCCTGCATGATATCATCATAACTCACTCCAAGTCCGGCAAAAAGCATTACTCCCGCAAACAGCAGTAAAAACGCCAAAATATTTCTTCTCATGATACAGGACCTCCTCTGAAGGTAGAAAAAACTATTTTATTTTGCAACGATTTTTTTATTATAGCACAGAGTGAATACTTCAAAAATAGAAGAAAAACTGGTTCTCCAAATCTACAGAATTTGTTTATAAATAACTACTGTCTCATATTATTCGTTCTGAGATATCTTATGATGTAATAGATTTCCCCCATTTGATTCTGCTCACAGGCAGCAAAACGCTTTCAACTTTCACTTTACATCATATATTTTCTGTGTTACAATGTACGCAAAGCAAAAAGAGTTCAAGATAATAGAAAAAGTACTTTCACTGATTTTTGGTTAATGGGGAAGCGTATTATACATCCAAAACACTATGAAAGCAAAATACGGAGTTATTTTCAAATCTGATTTATTCCCGCATGGACTGTCATTCATTCGTGCAGGTTTTTGATATGGAGGCAAAAATATGAAAGAGAAAAACTGGTATGCTTACATCGCCGTATTTAATCGTGAAAATGATGGGATTAATATTTTCTTTCCCGATATCCCGGGATGTTTTTCCTGTGCGGAAACAATCGAAGAGGCGATCATAAACGCCAAAGAAGTGATGGGTCTTCATCTTTACAGCCTGCTGAAAGATGGCGATGAGATCCCCGAACCTTCGGCATTAAAAGCACTCGAACTCGGTAGAAACGATATTCCCTATCTGGTAGATATATACATGCCGGAATTTAAGGCCGCGATTAAAGAAGTTTATGTGAAGAAAACCCTGACTTTCCCATCAAGCCTTGCCAATAAGGTAAAAAAGGATGGAATGAACTTTCCAAAGATTTTGAGAGAAGCAATTGAGGTGTATTTGGAAAAGGATGCCAAATGAAGCAAGAATAAAAAAAGGATCCTTCCGGATTTGAGGATATAAAACAAAAACCCCCGAAATTTCTTTCGGGGGTTTTGATGGCTCCTGCGGAGGGACTCGAACCCCCAACCCTGCGGTTAACAGCCGCATGCTCTACCGATTGAGCTACGCAGGATCACCTTCAACGGAAAGCATTTTATCAGGTTTTTAAAGATATTTCAAGGTCAATTAAGTAACGATACGTTTAATATCCTCTTTAACTGAGAGATTCGAATGTTTCTGTTAAGAAGATCACAACAAAGAAGAATGTGCAATCGTACTCAAATCTGTTATAATAGGGTAAAGGGGGGGATTTTCTTGATTTATCCCAAGTTAAAGATCTATATTGAAAAAATAAAGCAAAATGCGGAATTCCTTAAAAATCTGTGTGATAAGCAGGGAGTTCAGATAGCCGCGGTCACAAAAGTTGTCTGCGGTAATCCGGATATAGCAAGAGAGATTCTCGGAACGGGGATACAGATGATAGGAGATTCACGGATGCAAAACATTCTGCGGATGAGCGATGCCGGAATAGAGGCGGATATGCTACTGGTTCGCATACCCATGATCTCGGAGATCGATGAACTGGTGGACAACGTGGATTATTGTCTGATTTCAGAAAAAAAGACGATGGAAGAAATCATGAAACGAAAGGGGAAAAGAAAAACTAAATTCATTTATATGGTAGATGTAGGGGATCTCAGAGAGGGAATCTGGTTTGAGCAGGCTCATGAACATATCCGCGAGGCCTTTCGGATAGCCGGCAACCGTCTGGTAGGTATCGGCACAAACTTCGGTTGTTTTGGTGGAGTCATCCCAACCGTCGAAAATAATGAAAGACTGCTCGATATCGCAAAAGAATACGATTTCAGGATCATTTCTACCGGAAATACTTCTGCAATCCCGTTAATAGAAAACAAGACACTGCCCTCAGCCGTTAATCACTTCAGGCTCGGAGAGTCCATCATGCTCGGGAGTGATGCAACGGGCAGCCGTACAATTCCCGGAACTCATCAGGACACCTTCATTCTTGATTGTGAAGTTGTAGAATACGATATAAAACCATCCGTCCCACTCGGCAAGACAGGTCGCGATGCCTTTGGAGGTGCACCTAAATTTGAGGATAAAGGCCTCAGAAAGCGTGTCATTCTTGCGATCGGCGGGCAGGACATCAATCCGAAAGGACTTTATCCACTCGATAAGCGGATGGAGGTTCTGCATGCCAGCAGTGATCACACGATCGTGGACGTCACAGCCTGTGAAAGGGAGTTTGAACCAGGCGATGTCATCAGCTTTAAATTATCTTACAGTGCTCTTTTACATGCGATGACTTCTGAGTATGTATTAAAAGAATTTGTGGTATAATTACTCTGGAATAAGCGGTTTTATTAATTGAAAGGGGGAGTTTCTCATATGAAGAAATTAGTTTTAACGATTGTTATCGTCTTGTGCATGGGGGTTATGGCACTCGGACAGGTTCCATTTGCAGATGTTCCACCAAATCACTGGGCATACGAAGCCGTACAGTATTTGGTAGAGGCAGGAATTGTTGCTGGAATGGCAGATGGTACTTATCAGGGAAAAAAGCCGCATACGAGATACCAGGTTGCTACTTATCTTTACAGAGCGGTAGAATACCTCAAATCATCACTTCCTTACGTCAAGGCCGAGGACATGGCAGGTTTCACAAGAGATCTCGACAGCATGAGATCGCTCGTCGATTCAGTAGCACAGAATGCTGAAAACATCGGAAGCCAGTATGCAAAGCTTCAGGCACAGCTCAACAACATGCAGGGTGATTCAGGAGAAGTTAGCTCATTAAAGACAACTTTGGCATCACACGATTCAAGGCTTATGACACTTGAGAACAACGTAAGCTCTGTTAAAAGCAGCGTTAGTTCTATTCAGGGAACGGTCTCCGGACTTTCCAGCAAGGTTTCAAGTCTTGAAACACAGATCAGAGGATTCGATTCCGATATTGCAAGTGTAAAGAACAGCGTTCTCACCATGAATCAGAATTTCTCAGATTACGACAGAAGAGTAAAATCCGTGGAAAGTCTTCTTGGCGGTGTAAACGTTCTTGAACTCAAGAGCAGTGTATCAAAGAACACCGATTCCGTCACGATGATGAGCGGAACGATTTCAGGAATTCAGTCAGATGTCAGCTCACTTGAAAACGCTGTAAGTTCAAATTCTTCAAGACTCGGGACGCTTGAATCATCACTTTCAGCACAGAAACTTCAGGTCAGCAACATGACAAAGAGTTTTGATTCACTCGGAACTCAGATTGAAAACATGTCAGCGGATTACGAAAGCTTCAAGGGAGACATTCTTCCCAAGGTTTCAAAGAACAGTTCAGACATTCTTACAAACTCAAGAAGAATCCAGGAACTCGATCTTAAGATCGATGCGACCGCAACGGAACTCGACGGAAAACTCGGACTGCCAACATGGCTTGGTGTCGGCGGGGTTGTTCTCGGGGCTGCCGGTGTTGGTGTTGGAATCTACGCCCTTGTTTACGCTCAGAGCTTAAACAGCAAACTTGATACTTATATAAACGAAGGTCAGTAAGTCTCGTTATATAGGTATATCAGATAAAAAAGGCATACAGGATCCTGTATGCCTTTTTTTCTTTTTGATACGTTTCCTCAAGTGTTAATCCAAGAGGTTTCACAGAAGTTTCACAGGGAATCAAAGGCTTAAACTTTTCCAGACAACAAAAAACCACTGCCAAGCAGTGGTTTTTTGTTGTTGCATCCCCATGTTCCGTGTGTAATCGTTTCAAGAAAGTTTTCTGTTGTTTCCAATCTAATCAGGTCATTCGTTTTATCAAGTCGTTGTTTTATTTTATCAAGTCGTTGTTTCTCATCTCATCGTGTCTTCTTCGTTCTTCGTATATATGATACGATATTGAGCATGCTTGAAGTCAACACTAAAAAAACTCAAAATTCTGTAAAGAAATAATAAAACGTCGGGTATACCCGACGTTTACTTTTGTGAATTATGCACAAGCATAATTTATTTTAAAAAAGTGTAAAATACTGTTGATTTGCCTCCACAATTTCTTTCATCAGCTCGTCTATTCTGTCCGCATCAGGTCCCAGAGGATGGATGAGAAGCGCCGCCTTAGCCTTTTTAAGAGATTTTTCCATATGAGCCTCTATAGTCAGTCGTTCAAAATTCTTCACCGTATGGATCAATCCAAGCGTCAATTTATTTGCCTTCCCGATACAAACCGGCCGCATAGATTTCTCACTGACCGTTGCGTTGATTTCCAGTACATAATCACTCGGCAGATTCTCCACTGCCCCGTTGTTCCTGAGATTGATAATATGGTTCTTTTTCTGACCGGAACAGAGGTCTCTTATCAGCTCAACAGCCGCCGTAGAATACATGGAACCACCCCTCTGAGTCAATTCTTCAGGTTTCTCCGCAAGTTCAGGGTTGGAGTATTTTCTGACCAGTTCCGCTTCAATCTTTTTAACAATCTCCCCTCTGGTTCCTTTACCACCAACGGCTACGGCTTCTTTCTCCTCTGTCAGCATTCTTGAAGTTGTATAATAATATCTGAGGTAGGCATTGAGTATCATGTCCAGTTCCTGACCCGTTTCCTCAAAAGACGCTGATTCCGGTATGTTTTCCGGTTTATAGATATCCGAAAGGGCGTCTGCCGTCCGGTCTTCTCCCTTGATCTTTACCGCATCTATCCAACTCATATGATTCAAGCCGTAATAGTTCAGAAAGACGTCTTCTCTTTCACACTGAAATCGTTCAGCAGCCCTCTGAATCATATTGATCGGAATATTACAAAGCCCCGCGAATCTTTCAAAACCGAGCGTGTTGATGACAAACTCCGATAAAAGGCCGGAGGGATTGGTGAAGTTGATGACAAAGGCATCCCTCGCCGCCCATCTTTCAACAGCTTCTATATAGCCTTCTATCATCGGCATGGCTCTCAACGCACAGGCAAAGCCACCGACACCCGTTGTTTCTTGGCCAATCGCATCGTACTTCAGCGGAATCTTTTCATCGGTTATCCTTCCGTCAAGAAGCCCCGGTCGGTATTGTTGTACGACAAAATCGGCATCTTTTACGGCATCTTCCACGTCAAACCCGTATTTCAATCTGAAGGGGTTTCCTTCTTTTAAAAGCATCCGTTCACACAGTTGAGCCACAATGGGAAATTTCCCCGATGCCTTGAGATCAAGCAGATAAACTTCTTCAAGTCCTATTGCTTTATGATGTTTGATGAGCCCTTCCATCAATTCAGGTGTGTAGGTACTGCCTCCGCCGATAACCGTTATCTTTTTCATTTTATTTCCCCTCTCTTTCTGTTATAGCCTTCATCTCTTCAAAGGTGGTAAATATCGTCTCAATAATTTGTTCTGTCAGTTCTATCCCATGCCTTTCTAAGGCATATAATAAGGCTCCGGTTACCGGATCATGCGTTGGAACGATGATCCGGTATTCGCTCCCAAGTCCTGTCCGAATATATTCCATGAGTATATCCTCTGCCTTTTTGAACACCGTTCCTTCGAGTACAACTTTAACAGGTGGTGTAAAATTCATATCGACTCGGTATGCTCTTACGATGTTGATGACTTCATCGGCTATCTCCGCCAGTAATTTCACCGCTACCAGATCATTTCTTTCAGCCGCCCTGTATATGGTTTTTATCAGTGTTATCGTCGGATTCGGCCCTTGATACTCAACATCCGGATACTGTATTTTCATCATCTCTTCTATATCCGCTCCGAATTCATCTTCAAGAATCCCACTCATGAGCGTCTTCTGACCTCTGCCATCTTTTGCCCTGATGATCGCTGAAGCGGCGAGTCTCGCCACATGACTGCCACCAAGTCTCTCCCCGAAATAGGTACTGAACCCTCCTTTTCTGCTGAGCATATTCCCATCACTTCCGAAACTGATACTTCCGGTCCCACACGTTACCAGTATGCCTCTTCCATCTACGGTGCCCGATCTGAAGGCAATCAATCCATCGTTTTCAAATCCGTATGCCGGAAGGTTGATCCTTTCCAGGATACCTTTGATGATCTGTATGTCATACTCCAGATCTACTCCTGCGATTCCAAGAAAGGCGTTATCCAGATCTTCCTTGCCTATCCCGAGTTCATAACAAACCTGTTCTATGGTATCGTTTGTCCTTTCATAGGCCTCTTCTATACCACATCCCTGGTAATTCGCACCGGGTCCCTTTTTATAACTCAAGATGTTTCCGTTTTCATCGGAAACAACCACTGCCGTTTTTGTTCCACCGATATCCACACCGAGAAAATACATAACATCCCTCCTGTCATTTGTACTATTGTATATATATTATCACACATCTCATCTTTCTCCCAATCCGATTTTTCACATGATTTGACTTCTATCGGACTCACAATATATCACATTCATCATCCAATTGACAAACAAATTTAATCATGATAGAATTAAGAGGTTATTCTATATCAATTCAGTTTAATATGATTATATACCCTTTCTTATAGTTTGGGTTGTGGGAAGTGTTGCTTGTTTTGTTGAACGGGATATTCTTCGTTATAGGCAAAGACTTGATTAAATAGCAAAAACCCCTTTCATAAATGAAAGGGGTTTTTATCATTGTATTCTTATCCTATTTTTTATTCATATCGCAACGCTTCAAGCGGACTCAGTTTTGAGGCCTTTGAGGCCGGATAGATCCCGAAGAACAACCCGATCATAGAAGCAGTTCCAAACGCCACTGTAATAGATCCCCATGTAACCTGTGTTTTCAGACTATATGCAGTCGCCAGTATTTCGACAAGTTTGGAAATGCCTATGCCACATCCGACGCCTATCGCTCCTGCGACAAATGTGATCACGATACTTTCAACGAGAAATTCCAGCAAGATTCTGTGTCTGGTTGCTCCAAGCGCTTTTTTAATTCCAATTTCCCTCGTCCTTTCCGAAACGGAGACCAGCATGATGTTCATGATGCCAATACCCCCGACGAGTAATGAAATGGCTGCAATAGAACCAAGAAAGAGATTCATGATGCCCGTGACTTCGGAAACGGTACTGAGGATGGAATCCTGACTGGTGATGCTGTATTTGGTGCTATCCTGCAATCGCATGTATAAAACCTGATCGATCTCAAGATAAGCCAGATCAGAAGAATCTGAGTCCTTTGCCGTGGCCAGTATGGAAGATATGCTGTCTCCCGAACCAACTATCCTTCCTTCGGCTGTTGTAAAAGGAATGATGAGCATATTATCCGGATCGTACATCAATCGGCTTCCCGTTTCTTCAAGCACACCAACAATCTGAATCGGCATGACCTTGTTGTAATCTCCACTCGAAACCGTCACATAAATGGTCTTTCCGAGAGGGTCTTCATCGTCAAAGAGATCTTCCGCCTTTTCAGCACCAATAATCCCGATCTTCGCATAATCTTCTATATCCTGCTCCGTCAACCCTCTACCCGATGCCACCTCAAGACTGAGGATGTCAAAGAAGTTTTGATAAACCGCGTACACCTGAGCCGATGAATTGTTTGTTGAATATCTCATGCGGAAGGATTGCTGGATAATCGGGGAGACATCCTCAACATCCGTACAAATTGTATCGATATTCTCCACATCTTTTTTCGTCAGCGTTCCACTGAGTGCCTGAAAACTTCTTCCGCCAAATCCACCGGAAAAACCCGGTGAAATGATCAACACGTTGGATCCGAGTGATGAAACTCTCTCGGTAATACTCGCCGTGGCCCCTTGCCCGATGGATACGACCGCTATCATAGATGTAACACCTATGATGATCCCCAGCATGGAAAGAAACGTCCTCAGTTTATTTGAAAATAAAGCACGCAAGGTTTCAATAAAAAGTTCCATCAACGACCCCTTTCCTCTGCATACAGATTTTCATTGATATCTATTCGCTCAATCTTTCCGTCAAGGACATGCACAACCTTATTTCCGCAATGAACCATATCCGGATCATGTGTGACAACGATGATCGTCTTCCCATTTTTATGGAGGTTTTCAAGAATCTTCAGAATTTCCTCCGAGCTTTTCGAATCCAGATTTCCCGTCGGCTCGTCGGCGAGAACAACCGGCGGATCATTTGCCAATGCCCTTGAAATAGCCACTCTCTGCTGTTGACCACCCGACAGTTCATTCGGTTTATGATGAATTCTCTCACCGAGTCCTACTTTTTCCAAGAGTTCCTTGGCACGGTTCATCCTGCGTTTCAACGGAATTCCGCTGTATACAAGCGGAAGAGCTGCATTTTCCTGTGCCGTCATTTTCGACAGGAGGTTAAAGCTCTGAAAGACGAATCCAAGCTTCTGATTCCTGACTTTTGCGAGCTGATTATCCGACATATTCGACGTGTTAACCCCGTCAATCAGGACCTCCCCCTTTGTCGGTTTATCGAGGCAGCCGGTAATCTGAAGAAAGGTGGATTTTCCACTTCCGGAAGGTCCCATAACTACCATATAATCCCCTTCTTCAATCTGAAGGGAAAAATCCTGAAGGGCCTCAACCTTTATGTCTCCCATTTCATAGATTTTCCAGATATTTTTCAGTTCAAGAACGACCTTTTTATTCATAAGTCTCACTCAACCCATCACGAATTACGGACGACCGGAAGGAGGCATACCGCCACCGCCTTGTGGACCGCCACCGCCACCGGTAAGCATCATCATTGATCCCCCGTTAAAGTTCGGGTCAAGTTCCTGCATGACCGTGACAGCTCTTGTAACGTCCGGCTGAATGATGATGATTTCTCCTTCATCCAGACCTTCAACAATTTCCACATACTGCTCGGTGCTCTGACCCACCGTGACATAGCGTTTTTCCCCCTGAGTCGAAGCCGCCGATCCATCCGTGCCTCCACGGGTGTTTGACTGATTGTCCACCATAACGTATGATCCCTTTTCATCCTCCTGTACGGCCAGAATCGGTACTGCAATGATATCCGTATTTTCCATCAGATAGATATCCACCGTACAGGTCAGCCCCGGAATAACCCCGGTTCCCTTCGGACTTTCATCGAATTTAAATTCTATCGGTATAACGACAATTCCACCTGAGGAATTGGCTATCGGGCTGATCTCGCTGATCTCACCATGAAGTATCAGATTATCAAGCGGCTCAAACAGAAACTGTACCTTCTGTCCAACCTTTATCTTTGTCAGATCCACTTCATCCACGGAAGCTTCCACATACATCTCATTGTCTTCTACCACGGTGCAAACGACCGAATTGGAAGAAATGACATCATTTTCCATATAGGATACAGAGCCGATAAAACCGGAGACGGGGGAGGTGATCACGGTATGTTCCAGATCTTCCCTTGCCAGATCTAACGACAATTTCTTTTCTTCTACTGTTTTTGGGGCTTCTCCAAGTGAATTATCATAAGCACTCTGCGCCTGAAGATAGTTCAATTCATACTGTTTACTGTCTATTATCGCAATGGTGGCCCCTTTCGTAATCGACTGGTTTTCCTCTACAAATAACTGTTTGATTTCTCCGCTTACTCTCCCATAAACCTTTCTTTCAGAAGCGGTAACCGATCCCGTCACTTCAAGCGAATCACCAATATCCGTTCGCGTGACGGTATATTTCATGGAGATGTTGGGTAACTGACTGGTCGTTTCCGACTGTTGCTGATTTCTTATCCGGAGAAAATACCATCCACCTGCAGCAGCTACTATTATCACGATTATTATTATTATTCTAGTTCTCTTCTTCATGTGTATATCCTCCAAGAATTATTCCAGATTCTTTCATCAGTTCAAGCTCCGTTGTGTACAATTCATGTAACACCTGCAGATAATCCAGCTTTGTCTGATCTCTTGTCATCAGTTCAAGCTCTTTATCCTCAGCTGTCATATAGCCGCTTTGATAAAGTTTGACGGCCTCTTCCGCATCTTCTATTGCCTGTTCCATCTCTAACTGTTTTAATGTCAGATCTATGTCTGAAATTTCTATGTCCATTGCATATTGTTCCAGTGTCTTTTCTTTAGAATCCAGCGAATCTTCCAGTTCCATCTGCTTGATAGTATAATTTTCCTGTCTGTTGAGTGAATCTAAATCCCTTTCGCCTCGATCCATTATATCCAATGAACCGGAGACACCAATTGACCAGGTCCAGTCGCCGGAATTATACGCTACATAACTATTCCCCTTATTATCTAACGAGGTAACTTCATCAAAATAATAATTCAGCTGAAAATTTAAATTGGGATTAAAGATATAAGGAAGATACCATAGTTCCTTTTCCTCAAAAGCCTTCTGAACCTCAAGTTTTAAGGCTTTAATATCTTTTGATTCAATGATGTAATTATTTTCTGAGTATTCATTAAACAATTCCGGAACACAGAGTAGTATCTCATTGTAAAGGGTATTGAGCGTATTGCTGTCAAAGAGAGTCATATTATTCAAAATCTTCTGGGAGGTCAGTACAGATTTCTCTGCGAGAAGTTTTTGCTGAAGATATTGATCTTTATTATCTTCATCCAATTCATTCTCTAATTTCTTGGTATAGATTTGTACCTTACGTTCCGACATATCAATTAGTGTTTCATAATATATCTGATTGAATACATCTTTTACGAGCTGAATCAACATACTCCATTCGTATTGCTCAATATCATACACTACACTTAAAAGAGAGGCCTGATTCCCAAGTTCCGTGGCATATTCTTCAGTAATGAGTTTTCTGCTCATTGTCAGTCCGAAATGATTCAGTGTGATTTCTGAATCTCCTTCGCTTGTAGTTTTATATTCAAAGGGAATCGCAAGACCGATATCCGTCCCGAAAACATGCAGAAAATCCATACTGAAAGACATTCCGAGAGAGGTATTCCATTCTGATTCACTGGAATCTGATTTGTGAATTTCAGAATAGGTGAATCCACTTCCATTAGTGGTTCCACCCATATTCAAACTAAAATAGGGCAGAAAGAAATCAGAATACTGATCTGCAGTCTGTTCTGCCCCTTTATACTGAAGTTGGAGTTTTTTATAGCCGGAATCCTCCTGTAATCTGGAATAATATTCATCCCATAATTCAGAGGAAAAGACACTTGAAGCAGAGACAAACAACAGGCAGAATATTAACGCTGAAAACCTTAATCCTTTTTTACAGGAGTCTTTCTTCATCTATTTCACTCTTCTTCTTTTGTTTCCATCGTTTTAACGGTTTCACGAACGAACGATTCAACATCACTGTTCGTGCTGATCAGATAGCTGCTGAGTGTCGTCCAGTAACTCTTGAGGCTGCTATCGTACTGGGATACCGTGCTGAGATACTGCTTTTTCTGGGTATAAAAATCCGTTTCCGAGACGAGTCCCTTGTTGTATCTCTCGATCACATCGTCCAGTTCATCTTGTGCAATATTCACTCTTTCGATGGAAGTCTGAAGCTGTTTGTAGGTGTAGTAAAGGCCATCTTCATAAGTATCTTTCTGATTTAATGCCGTCTCCTTTGACAGTTCAAGATCTATCTCACTCTGTTCCAGTGAAATATCTGCGATCTTCTTATCATAAAGTGAAGAATTTAATGAAAGATTCTGAATATCATACTTGGACTGTTCAAGACTGTATTCGGATGTCAGAACGGATAAGGAAACCTCAAGCCATTCGTCATCG
>DAINPP010000037.1:0-3766 GCA_036743375.1 Thermotogae bacterium
TCCCCCAAGGGAGGATTCATGTAGATGCAAGGTTTTGGACAAAATTCTCTTAAAAATCTTGCATTAAAACACATAAAATTCGTTGTGTTGATTTATTTATGGTTATACTGAGTTTTTCAGCAACCCCTAATTAAAAGGGAAGGTTTTAGGTGAAATTGTGAGATTATGTCTATCCTGTTATCTCGGAACCTACTCCTTTTTAAGTTTCGGTATTTATTTCAGATTGTTTGTATGATTTTTGAGATACTGTTCAAGTGTTGAATTTGAAATTGTTGTATAGTTCAACGTCTTTTTATCCGCACGCTTATTCATCATTCCGAGGACAAAGGACCGTTTGTATTTTTCAATATGATCAACGGAATCCCATTCATAGAGTCCCTGCCAAAAACCCGTTTCTTTGTCGACAGTCCATATTTTTTGCCTGAAGCCATAAGATCCTGCAATCATCGGGATAGGAATCAATGAGAGGTATTTGTTGGTTTTAAAACCGAATTTTTTAAATTTGAAATTAACGATGAATACCGCAGGGGTGGATAATTGTTTTTTTCTTTTTATCTTTAAATTTCTGAAGATTACATACGTTTCATTCTCTTCGGTTTTTAAGTTCAGGCCTGAGTACTTAACGGGAAATTGGATTTTTCCCGTTAGTAAGAATTTTACGGCCCTGAAAAAAGAAACAGCTGCAGAATGATGAAACTGATTTTTAATAGACAAGTTAACACTTCCTATACCGGATAATTTTATAACCTTGATAAGTCCAGTTTAATAGAGTTCTGTTTTAGAATGCTCGATATCTTCCACCATTTTTTCAGCTGTTTTTTTCGCTCTTTCAGGAAAATCAGGTGACATGCTTCCAGTTACAATATACTTTTTTGCCTGTTTGGTGTTGACATAATTGGAAAACCTGTTAAAAAATTCCTCAACGAGATCCGTGTTATTTTCCTGAGGTCCCATGCAGGTGATTAACAGGGAAATCACCTTGTTTTCTATGAAAGATTTATGATTCGGGGTTCCATAACCCTTTACAATCGAAAAATGCCGATCAAACAGGGATTTGATCTGTGAACTGATATCCCAGCCTATCAATGGAGAGGCATAGACGATGGCATCGGATGAAAACATCTTTTCAAAAATGGACTGTACATCATCTTTCTGCACACATCCAGGTTTATCGTTGGATTTTGTGCAGGCCCAGCACTCAAGGCATCCATTGATCTGATAATCTGTAATACGAATCCTTTCCACACTATGTCCTTTGTTTCTGAGATTTTCTTCGTAAAGATCCAGGACCTTCGCTGTATTTCCGTTTTTTCTCGGACTTCCCAAAATGTTCAGTATTTTCATGATTAAAAACTCCTTTTATATTTTTTACCGTAAAAGATGATTTCATCAGAATTCTTCATTTTCTTCCACGGGTTTCCTTTATTTTCAATTGTCTGTACCTGTTAATAATTCAATATTGAACTAATGAGATAAAAATAACGAATAAACATACAGCACAATAAAAACTTGGATGCGCTTAATAGTTCAATAATGAACTATATGGCTAAAAAAATTTACGATAAATTCTCAATAGCTCTTAGTATCAGTTGCACAAGAACAACTTTTTCTTCTTCATCAAAATTTTTGTACATTTTATTCATCAGTCTGGCGGAGAGTTTATCAAATTCTTTTCTGAACGCCATTCCTTTTTTGGTTGCGACGATATAAGTAACCCTTCGGTCGAGATCACATCGTACCTTTTTGACATATCCGGATTTTACCAGTCTGTTTATAATCTCAGTGATGGTGGATTTCTGTTTTAAAAGGGTGTCGTATATTTCTTTGATCTGTATCCTTCCGTCATATTTATAAACCATATAAAGGACAGAACATTGGCTTGGATACAGCTCGCCATTACTCGCTTCTTTTAGTTCTTCACGCAAAAATTCGTTGATCAATGTACTGAGTATGGAGCAATAACCTGCCAATCCCTCAAGTGTTTTTTTCATCTTATCACCAATGAATTATAGTTCAAAATTGAAGTAATGTCAAGGGATAAACGAGCATTTTATTTTTACGTATTTGATTAACGTGTGAGGTGGCCTTTAAGTGACGAAACTCGCTTGTTAACCGTCTGATAAGAATAATGAGAAGGGGTTGTGTAGGATGTGATTTCAAAGCCAATGCAATCGGAGTACCTTTTGCCATGCTCTTTTTATATAAAAACTTGACTTAGAGTACACTCTCAAGTGTATGTTTGTTATAGCGAATCCACGATGAGCAGGCAGTTTTTTCTGTCCATTCGATGATTTGCAGGAGTCAACTTTGATCCAATAAATATTTTCATAAAATGGAGGAATTTAATGGACTATCGAAAACTTGCAAGGGGAACGGAAGAACTCAGCGTACTCGGTGTGGGTGCCAGTTCGATTCAGATGGCGAGTGAAAGGGAGATAGAGGAAACGATTTCATTTGCATTGGAAAAAGGAATTAATTTTTTTGACATGGCATCAGCTGAAGCAAAGCCATTTGCACCCTATGGCCGGGTGATGTCGGGCAGTCGTGACAAGGTCTATTATCAGATCCACTTTGGTGCCAATTATGAAACGGGTGTGTACGGCTGGACGACCGATCTTGATACGATCAAACGCTCTATCGACTGGCAGCTTCGCATGCTGAAAACGGATTATATAGATTTTGGATTTATCCACTGCATTGATGAAGTGAAGGATCTGGAAAAAGCCGAGAAGAGCGGAATCATCGATTATATTAAACAGTTACAAGGTGAAGGTGTGGTCAGGCATATAGGGCTTTCTTCCCATACACCGGAGATAGTCAACAGAGTTCTGGATAGGGACCTCATTGATCTGCTGATGTTCAGTATCAACCCGGCTTATGATTATCAGCAGAAAGGGGAATTTTCTATCGGCAGCTCTGATGAACGAATGTCTTTGTATCGGCGCTGCGAGGCCAAAGGAGTAGGAATTACAGTGATGAAGGCCTTCAGCGGCGGACAACTCTTAAGTGAACAGTCTTCCCCGTTTAAAAAGGCATTGACTGAATACCAGTGTATTCAGTATGCACTGGATAAACCGGGGGTCTTAACGGTATTACCGGGTATACGTGGAAAGGGGGATCTTGAGCGTGTGCTTGGTTTTGTCGATGCTCCGGCAGAGGAACGGGATTATTCTATCCTCGGCTCACTTGCCCCGCAGGATGTTGAGGGAATCTGTGTCTATTGTAATCACTGTCAGCCCTGTCCGGCAAATCTTGATGTGGGGCTGATCAACAAATACTATGATCTGGCGAAAGCAGGAGATGCGCTTGCCAGTGATCATTATGAAAATCTGGAAATAAAGGCGGATGCCTGTGTCGGTTGCGGGCACTGTAACCACCGCTGTCCGTTTAAGGTGGATCAGGTCTCGCGAATGAAGGAGATTACCGCGTATTTTGCCTGAAAAGGACAGAGAATAAAACAAAAAAGAGCAGTCTTTTAACAAAGACTGCTCTTTTTTTCTGGTGGGCCTGACAGGATTTGAACCTGCGACCTCTTCCGTGTGAAGGAAGCGCTCTCCCACTAAGCTACACGCCCGGTTTGCTCCTGTATTATAACACAGAAAGCTGTATTTCAACAATATTTTTTTGAAAGAGTTTGACCTTGAACTGTCATGGTATGTTAAAATCAATGTGGAAGGGAAAATGGGGGGATTTTTTTGAAACAAAAGATAAGAAATTTTTATGAGGTGGGGCTTGGAATATTATTTATTCTCACAATTTATATGGG
>DAINPP010000037.1:3866-30994 GCA_036743375.1 Thermotogae bacterium
GGCTTGGAATATTATTTATTCTCACAATTTATATGGGATATTGTACAATCTTCTTTAACGATTTTAGTGAGGTTAAGCATCTCGCTGAATACTGTTTTATTTCGGGGATGAGTGTGGGAGTCATCTTTCTTTTTTCCCCATTTTATTACAGGATAAAGGGAAGGCGGATGCCTGACTGGTTATACTTTAACTGTATGATTAGTATTTTGATTATTTTAATAGCCACGTTTGCGGTTCAGCTGAATTTGGAAGGGGTATTCTGGTTTATACACCTTATCAATCCGGTGGCATTGTTTCTCTATTGGATCGTGTTTTGCGACCACAATAGTATTACCAAACCGTCTATAATTGCAACCGTTGTTGTCTTCCCAATCTGTTATATTGCTTTTTCCTATATCCTGTTACGAATAACCGGTTACTGTGCTTTTCCAGCCAACCTGATACTGGTTGGAAATTCATATTTGATCCAAATAGCCATTATTGCCGGATTGTGCACCTGCTTTTTGGGATTGGGCCATCTTTTACACTTTTTAAACCGGTATATACATAAAAATTCTACGGTTGGCAAAAAATCAGGCGATGAATTTTGTGAGGAGAATATAGAATAAGGTAACCAATACAATTCTAAGAATCTTAGAATAAAGAAAAGGGTTGTTATAGAGAGAAAAATGCAGCTATGAGGAGGAAGAACATGTTTAAGTATCCGAAAACAAAAAAAGTAACGGTGGAAGAAAATCATTTTGGCCGGATGATTCCCGATCCGTACAGATGGATGGAGGATGAAAATGATCCTGAATTGATGTCATGGATTGAAGAGCAGAATAAACTGACGTATTCGATCCTGGACAGAATTCCTGAAAGGGAGAGTATCAGGAAACGGTTGAAGGAACTGTACAATTTTCCGAAGTATCATTTCACCCTGATCGTTGCCGGAACAAAGATCATCTATGGCTATAACGACGGACTTCAGAATCAGGATGTCTTTTATATCCAGGAGGGTCTCAACGGAAAAGCGGAAATCCTGCTTGACCCCAACACCCTGTCCGAGGATGGAACGGTAGCCGTCACGCTGAACGGCCATTCAAAGGATAATAAATATCTAGCGATTCTTCAGGCAAACTCGGGTTCCGACTGGCAGACACTCAGAATTCTGGATCTGGATAAGCGGGAATTTCTACCCGATCAACTCGCCTGGATAAAGTGGACGTATGCCGCATGGTGTGGAGACGGGTTCTTTTATTCGGGGTATGACAAACCGGAGGCTGGGAAAGAACTCACCGCCAAGAATGAAAATATGAAGGTGTATTATCATAAACTCGGCGATGATCAGCGTCAGGATAAATTGATTTATATGGATGAAGCACATCCTTTGAGGTATCATACGGTTATGACGAACGAGGATAGAACCTGGCTGATCCTGAACACTTCGGAAGGGACTTCCGGCAATCAGGTCATGATCAGAAAAACGGATGCGGAGAATGAACCGTTTGAAATACTCTTCAAAGGATTTGACAACGAATATGAGTATATCGGTTCAGAGGGGGATCGTCTCTTCTTTCTGACAAATGAGGGCGCTTCAAACAAGAAAATTGTAGTGGTCAACGCATCAACGAAGACGATGGAAGATCTTGTCACTGAATCGGAAGATGCACTCGAAAATGCCTACAAGATGGGGGATGATATCATGGTGCATTATCTGAAGGATGTCGTCTCCAAGGCCTTTCTCTACGATACGGACGGGAAGATGAAAACAGAGGTCCAGCTACCGGGTATCGGGACGATTTACATGTATGACGGAGACAGAGACCTTGAGCAAATCATACTATCCTACGGATCCTTTACCGAACCGATTGGACTTTATTCGGTGGATTGCAAAACGGGAGAAACAAGTCCTTTTAAAACTTCGACGGTATCTTTTGATGCATCACAGTTTATCACGGAACAGCTCTTCTGTGAGAGCAAGGATGGAACGAAGGTTCCCGTTTTCATCACTCGAAAGAAGGATTTAAGACTCGATGGAAGCAATCCAACACTGCTGTATGCCTACGGAGGCTTTAACATTTCTCTGCCGCCTTCATTTGATCCGGCGATTATCTATCTCCTTGAAAACGGCGGTATCTATGCACAGGCCAATCTCAGAGGTGGGGCCGAATACGGAGAGCAGTGGCATAAAGGCGGCATGTTGCTCAACAAGCAGAACGTCTTCGATGATTTTATCGCGGTGGCGGAGGCCTTGATTGAAAAAGGGTACACAAGCAGTAAGAAGCTTGCCATACAGGGAGGATCCAACGGAGGCCTGCTGATGGGAGCGGTGACCAATCAGAGACCGGATCTCTTCAGTACGGTCTTTGCCCAGGTTGGGGTCATGGATATGCTGCGCTATCACAAATTCACCATCGGATGGGGCTGGGCCGTTGAATACGGGAATCCCGATGAGGAGAGTCATTTTAAAAATATCGTGAAATATTCCCCGCTTCACAACATAGCGGAAAAGGATTATCCGGCCGTCATGGTCATGACGGCCGATCATGATGATCGTGTTGTTCCGGCACATTCCTTTAAATACATAGCGACATTGCAGGAAAAGAACACGGGCGACAAACCGGTGATCATCCGTGTGGCGACGAAGGCGGGACATGGTGCGGGAAAACCCATCACCAAGATCATCGATGAGGCCGCCGACAGATATGCCTTTTTCTTCAACAACATGCCTGAATAACACGGGTCGATTTATTCAAACAGGACCTGTTTTTTCAGCGATTTAACGGCGGCAAAGGCGATGAATTTCGCAAGTACAGTGTAAAGAGGGTTCACTTTCACCTCATAAAAATAGGAAGTTTTCTCCCCGTAGAATGCAAAATCTGCGGGGAGTCTTTTTTCAGACAGAGCGGACATCTTTTTAAAGATCTGAAACCAGATGACATTGCCAAGCGAGGGTTTTCTGAGCCGTTTATCCGAAAGATCCTCATAGAATTTTTGACAGGCCTCTTTTATCGCCTTTTCCGTTGTTGTTTTGTAGGAAGGGGTCATTTTCCAGGGAGTAGCCGTTATCTTCAGTTTGGATACGATCCGTGCGCCGCCGAGACTGATAGACAGGGCCTTTATCACCTTTGTCAGTCCGGAACCTCCATTTGCCACAAGCATCATGGATTGACCGAAAAAGATCGGTCTGTGAAGGGTATGAGCAAATCGATCGATGAAATTCTTCATCAGACCCGACACATTTTGGGCGTATCCGGGAGAGATCAGGATGATCCCGTCTGATTCGAGCAGTTTTCTTTCTATTTCCGCCTTATCATCTTTCAACGGACAAAATTCTCCGCCCCTTGAGATGCAGAGAAAGCACCCTTTACACATTTCGAGATGAGCATCTTTCAGAAGAATCCTTTCAAAGACCTCTATTCCGAGTTTTTTCAGCTCCGTTTCTAACTGTTCAGAAATTTTATAGCCATTTCCGAGATGCGGACTTCCGATAATTGCCGTTACTTTCACCTTTCCATCTCCTCTGATTTAAAAGATCTTCGGCTTAGTATACTACAGATAGTCGGGCGATTTTCTCTCCTGTCTGTCGAATGGATTATTTAACGTTTAAAAAGATGGACGAAAAAGATTCGGATACATAAATATATTGGTCGATTCGACCGAAAAGCTTTCATTCTTCGATAGCCTTTTGTTATAATGAAAAACAAAAATTATCAGGAGGTTTGAAAGATGTATGAACTGATTCTCATAGATGCGGACAACACGTTGTTTGATTACAATCAGGCTGAAAAGTTTGCCCTGCAAGCGGCATTGAAGAGTTTTGACTTTACCGGAAATGTGGATGACATCAGAGCGGATTACAAAGTCATCAACAAGGCCATATGGGCAGATCTGGAGAATGGAAAGATTACCAAGGAAAAACTGAGAACGGAACGGTTTCACAGGTTGTTTGAAAAGAATGGCCTCGCTATCCCGGTTGAGCTTTTCAGCGAACGTTATCTGGGCTATCTGAGTGAAGGAAGTTTTTTACTGAAGGATGCCGAAACAGTCTGCGGATACTTGAGCGGGAAATACAATTTTGTGCTGGTTACGAACGGAATAAAGGAAGTACAGCATTCCCGACTCGACAGGTCAACCATCAAAGGGTATTTTAACGAGATTGTGGTATCAGATGAAATTGGCTACAGTAAACCAGATCCGGCCTTTTTTGATTACACGATGAACCTGGTCCATCACACGGACAAGACGACCACACTCATCATCGGTGATTCACTGACTTCGGACATGCGGGGTGGAATTAATTACGGAATCGACACCTGCTGGTTCAATTCCGAATCGATAGAGAATGACTCGGGACTGAAGCCTACCTATCAGATCGAGACGCTGAGCGATTTGTACACCATTTTATAGATTGTGTCTTTTTCGACGATCGTTTTAAACATGATTGGTAAACGGAACGATTTTCGACGAAGTTTTAAACGGAGCCGCATTGACAGTCTATTTGCGTAGCCTATTTTCCGTGTACAGAAGATCAATGAACTTTTTTCTATACGGAAAATGACGTGTGGCTGTTGTTCTTGCAATAAAATAAGGACCGCTTCCGGATTGATTCCGGAAACAGTCCTTTTGTCTTTTAATCTTCCCTCGTCAGGTTACCTTATTTAGGGTCTTTTTTGGTTTCTTTTCCGCCTTTGTCTTTCTTTGTTGTCTTCTTTGGTGATAAAGTCAGGATTTTTTTCATACGATTCCCTCCTTACCCGTTAGCAGAATAATGTATTACATGAGGAATTCTACTCCTGAAAAAACCAAAAGTCAATCCTGCTTTTTTGCCTTGTATCCCTCATTAATAAAGGTTTACAAACGATATTTTCGCTGATTTTTACTGAATTTTCCCCATCGTTTATAGCCGATGGTTTTCACTTTTATTGTATTTTCCGATTATCCGGTGTTATCAGACATTTTTGGGAAATAAATGAAATTATAAAACGAAAGCTTTGTTTTATGACACGTTTCTTTTTTTGACAAAAATTACCATTATTGATATAATGAAATTGTTCTGCAAACGTTTGCAATGACAAATAGGAGGTGTTTTATGAAAAAATTTGTTTTAATTACACTTATGATTTTACTCTCTCTAACAGCTTTGTCCAAAGTTCAACTGGTGTTGAGCGGATGGCCGGGAAATCCCGTTGAAGAATCCATTATCAAACAGAATGTAGAAGACTTCAACGCGAGTCATCCGGATATAGAACTGTCATGGGAACCGGCGGGTGATGTCACACAGTTTACACAGCGTATGATCTCACAGATAGCCGCCGGATCAGGTCCGGATCTCTTTTATGTCGACGTGGCATGGAGTGAAGAGTTTTACAAGATGAATGCCCTTTATCCGTTGGATCTTTTTATCAAGAAAGATCATTACGATCTTGAAGATTTTTCGCCGGCACTTCTCGATGCCTTCAGCTTTGAAGACAGAATCTACGGACTTCCAAAGGACTGTGCTTCCCTCACCCTGTTCTACAACAAAAAGTTCTTTGATCAATACGGGGTTACCTATCCCGAAACAGGGGATACTTATTTTGATCTGTTACTTAAGGCAACGGCTTTAAAGGAAGCGGGTTGTGAAAATCCGATGGTTGTTGCAGCCGATTTTAACAGGGTCATTCCGTTTATCATTGGAAGCGGCGGACAGCTCGTTAATGAAGATCTGAGTACGGCCATAACGGAAGACAACGCCTGGGCCGGTCTGAAATTCTACGTAGATCTTGTCAGAAAATACAAGGTGGGTGTTGAACCCGGTACCGTTGGATCAAGCTGGATTGGTGAGGCCTATGGAAGGGAAAAGGTCGCCATGGCCATGACCGGCAGTTGGTCTGTCGGATATCTCAGGGGACAGTATCCGGATGTTCTTGAAAATACGGGGATTGTACAGCTTCCGTATTTCTCCGAACCCTCTTCTATGTTGTATACCGTAGCCTGGTCCATCAACCGTTTCAGTGCGCATAAGAACGAGGCTTGGACGGCCTTGAAGTTCCTCGTGGATGAGGGTCAGAAGCGTTTTGTAGAAGAAGTTGGCTCCATGGCTTCAAAGAAGTCCATCGCTGCAACGGATACGGATGAGATCAAAAATCCTTTCTATACGGCACTTGATGTGGCACATCCCTGGAAAGTCTCCACACCTTCCGGTAAATTTACAAAGGCCAATGATGAACTCAACACGATCCTGAAGGATCTTTTCTATGGCAACATGGATTATGAAACGGCCAGAGCCCTCATCAACGAGAGATACATGGAATGGGTTAAATAAGGATATATTTCGTTAATCACGGACGTATTAAACGTCCGTGATTATTTATTGGAGGAGATAATGAGTCTCAGAACAAAAGAGGGGTTTTACGGATACCTGTTTATCCTGCCCGCAATGATCATCATAGGGGTATTCATGCTATATCCGATTGTCATGACCTTTTGGTACAGTTTTACAAATTATAATGGAACGGAACAGAATAAATTTGACATGTTATTCGTACCCGAGGATGCACTTCAGTTTCACTTTGGAGAGTTTATGGAAGATCTGATACCGGAAGATTCACAAAGGCTTGAGAAGGCCTTCAACGCCATTTCTCTGATAGAGTTTGACATAGGTGTAAAACTCTCCGAAGAACAGAAGGCGAGTTTTTCGAATGAGTATTTCAAGGTAGGGGATCTGATGAACGATTTTCTTACCGGAAGCCTTGCCGAACAGATAACGGTCAAACAGTTTCTCGAACGATATCTCACGGGAAAAGGAAGAAATCTCTTGTCCTATCAACCGGTCTTTACCGGTTTTTCAAATTTCACAAAGGCCTTTAAGGATCCGTATTTCTGGACTTCGTTGAAAAATACCCTTCTCTTTTCCGCAATAGTGGTCCCCGTTCAGACATTACTGGCCCTTTTGCTGGCGGTTGCGGCCAATCAGAAGATATGGGGACAGAAGTTCTTCAAGACAACGTTTTTTATTCCATCGGTAACCTCTTCCGCCGCGATTTCTATGATTTTTTCGCTGATCTACACGAAACCCGGGATTCTGAATCAGATGTTTGGGATAGTCGGTATTCCTGCGGTGGATTGGCTGAATAATCCTCAGACGGCACTCGGTGCCGTTATGGCGATGAACATCTGGACGACAGCCGGGTATTTTATGGTCACCTATCTTGCGGGACTGCAGCAGATTCCAGCCTCTATCCTGCAGGCCGCACAGATTGACGGGGCGAGTCCAAGCCGTATCTTCTGGAAGATCATCGTACCACTGCTCAAAAATCAGACGATTTATATCGTGACGATGGGGATCATCTCAACTCTTCAGGTCTTTGACCAGATTTACATGCTGATCAGAAATCTCAGAAATGTGACCTTGTCTTATTACATTTACAAGAATGCCTTTGAATACGGTGAGATGGGCTATGCCTCGGCATTGGGTGTTGTACTGTTTATCCTGGTATTCGTGGTGACATACGTCTTTAAGCGTGTGTACAGAGAAGAACGGGTTGTTAAAGAGGTGAAGAGATGAGAACAAAATATAATTACCGAAAAACACTGATGTATGTCGTGCTGATCGTATACGCCCTGCTCTCTTTATTTCCGTTTATATGGAGTCTGCTGATCTCCTTTACCCCCATGACTTATACGGATGATCGGGGAATAGAGAGGGGCGTTGACATCATGGAGTGGCCACCCGAGATGGATCTCTTCGAGTTTCCACCACACTTTTTCGGCGCCCCGGCCACGGGAGAAAATTACGAAGAGGTCTTTCATATAGCCCCTTATGGCCGTTGGATCCTGAATACGCTGATATACGCCTCCATGGTGACGCTTGCCAACCTGTTCTTCGACGGTCTGGCCGGCTATGCCTTCGCACGGTTGCGTTTCAGGGGAAGGGATCTGATCTTTTCACTTCTGATGGCAACCATGATGGTGCCTTTTCCGGCGATTATCGTTCCGACTTATCTGCTGATATCGGATATGGGGTTGATCAACACGTTCATGGGATTGATTTTGCCAAAGGTCTCGATGGTTTTCGGCATCTTTCTGATGAGACAGTTCTTTCTGAATCTGCCGATAGAGATAGAGGAGGCGGCCACCATTGATGGGGCTTCTATTCCCCGTCGAGCCTTTTCGGTGATGTTTCCGATGGCAAGACCGGCCTTCATCACGTTGGGCATCTACACCTTTTTGAATACGTGGAACGATTTTATGTGGCCGTTGATTGTCACGACGAAAAAAGAGATGTTTACACTGACCATCGGATTGAACTTCTTCAAGGGGTCCTTCTATACGGTCTGGCCGTATATGATGGCGGCTACCATGCTGATGACGGCACCGATGATTATTTTGTATTTCAGCTCACAAAAATATTTTCTGGAAGTCAACGTGTCTTCCGGTGTAAAAGGATAAGAGGTTATTTATGGAGGAAAAGAGAATTACAGTTCATATTGTCAGCCACTCACATTGGGACAGGGAATGGTATGTACCGTTTGAGATATTCAGAAACAGGCTGAATGTTCTGATGGAGCGGTTGTTTGAGACCTTTGAGGAAAAGGGCCCATTTAAGCATTTTACACTTGATGGTCAGACGATCATCATAGAGGATTATCTCGAAAGATATCCGCAGATGACGGAAAGACTCAAAGGACTCGTGTTAGACGGAACGATAGAAGTCGGCCCCTGGTATATCCTGCCGGATGAATTTTTGATACAGGGAGAGACTTTTGTCAGAAATTACCTTGTCGGTCAGTCTGTTCTTGAGGCGTATGACTTGAAGAGCAGCCGTGTGGGGTATCTGCCGGATATGTTCGGACATACGGCCTATACACCGACCCTGTTGAAGGGACTGGGACTTAACGCAGCCGTTCTCTGGAGAGGTCCCGGAAGGGCCTGTCGAAAGACCGAATTTCTCTGGCAATCTGAAAATGGTGACGGTATCCCCGTGATGCATCTGATCGATTCCTATTCCAACGCGGCCAATTTTGGCCTTGATGTAAGGGGTCTTGTCGATAAAATCTGTGGGGAAATCGAAAAGCTCAAGACGTTGAGAACGTGTGATCATATCCTGCTGATGAATGGAACGGATCATGAATTTCCCATCTTTGAGCTTGCATCCTATTTCGACGAGATCGGAGAACGTACGGGAACTCTTGTTCGCCATTCGACGATTGGTGAATACGTTGAAGCGGTTAACGGAAGTGATAAGTCGCTTGAGACGGTCAGGGGAGAGCTGAAGGATGCCACGTATGAGCATATTCTGAAGGATGTCCTTTCTTCGAGAATCTACCTCAAACTGATGAGTTTTGAAGCTCAGCAGCTCTTTCTCAGATATGTTGAACCCCTTTCAGTCTTATGCGTGATGCAGAAAGGAATGGAGACAGAAGCTTTCGTCAGCGAGATTCGTCAGGGGTGGAAGTTGATCCTTCAATCTCTGACACATGACGGGATAGGCGGTTGCAGTACCGACAGGGTTCAGAGAAAAGTGGAAGACCGGCTTGCCGATGCCCTCTATCTCGGTAATTCACTAACTGGAAAATATATGAGACGGCTTTTTCCGGCTGACGGAGAGATCGGATCAGGAGATGATTATTCGATCATCGTCTTTAATCCGGATGATAAGAATTCTGAAAAGATTGTCGAAACGCGCATTCCCCGTGTAGACAAGGCCTTGTATACCCTGATGGATGGTGAGGGAAAGCCGGTTGCTTATGAACTGAGGGAAGAGATAGCCGGATTCAACGGGTTGTACGAGACGAGATGGCAGGTGGATGTGTCAACGGTTTCCGAATTTCAAAACCGGATTTGTCCGCACAAGGTCATGGAGCAGTATTCCCAGCTGATTTGTTTCAGGGCGCACATTCCGCCACTGGGTTTTGCCAGATTTGAGATGAAGAAAATCGTCCCTCCGTCCTCATCGGAAGTAATAACGGAAGAGTTGAATCCCTTTGCCGGGTTCGAGAATGATCTGATCATCTTCAGACTGAACCCTGATGGCAGTTTTAACCTCCATGATAAGCGAAATGGACGAGTCTATGAAAATTTGAACCGGATAACGGATGTGGCGGATACGGGAGATGAATACAGCTTTGCCGATGTAGAGAATGATCAGCCGATCATCGTTGAGCGGGAGATGGTGAAGTCTATCAGGGGCCACCGGACGATAGGGGGTGCCGAATATACCGTTCTGATCGAGATGCCGTTGCCTGCAGGCTATAATGAAGCGACTTCCCGTAGAACGGAAGCCGTTGTCTCAAATACGCTGGAACTTACCTACAGGTTATACGATGATCTGTGTCGGGTAGATATCGACATACGGTTCAGGAACACCGCCAAGGATCATAAGACCTGTTTTGAGATAGCCGTTCCGGAGCACCTTGAAAAGATAGTCAAGGATTCCTATTACGGGCTGGTCAGACAGCAGGCGTGCTTCTACGCGTATGACGAGGCGATGACGGAGGAGAATCTTTCACGGTATGCCATGGAACAATTATCCGCACTTATCGATGAGGGAAAAGGCCTTATGGTGGCCGCAAGGGGGATACATGAGGTCGAAAGCTGCCATGAGGGGGATCAGACAAGGGCCAGGTATACGCTTGTCAGATCCGTTGGCATGCTGTCAAAGGGAGATTTGAAGACCCGAAAGGGGGAGGCCGGTCCGCTGATTCCGACACCTGAGGCACAATGTCTCGGTGATCTGATCCATCAGTATGCCGTCATCCCATTACATGAGGCGGATGATGCGAGAATCATAAAGGAAGCCAACGCTTTTTTGTTTAAGCCTGTCGCCATCTGTGAGAAGACAACCGTAGTTCCGGACTCCTTAAATCATTTTGTTTATCAGGCTGATGAGGAGTTGTTTATCAAATCTCTCAAGATTTCCGAAGATGCCGAAGGGGTGAACGTGAGATTTTTAAATATGGGAGACAGCCCGGCTACCGTTCAATTTGACAGAAAATCGTTTAAAAATTGTATAATAACGGATATGGCCGAACGGGCATTGACTGAAATCCCAGAAGAAGATATCCACAGTATTTCCGTAGACGGGGTGGAAAGCTTTGAACTGCTGTTAAACGAATAATAGAAAAGGGGTGATTGTTTGAAAAAGAACGATATCAAAGAGGTTGCAAGGCGGACGGGGGTATCTCCATCAACCGTTTCTCGAGCCATCAATCATCCCGAGATGGTGAATGAAAAGACTCGTGAGAAAGTTCTTGAGGTTGTCGATCATCTGAATTATCATGCCAGCAGCAGTGCGAGAGGGTTGAAAGGTTTCGGAAGTGGTCTCATTCTGGTTTCCTTTGGAGACAGCTATTCGCTGATATCCTCTTCCAATTATTATCAGGCTTTAATTCCGATGCTCGTGGAGAAATTTGAAAAGCAGAATTATCATCTGATCATGAGCATGCACATGCATGATACGGATCTTTCCTCGATCATTACCCTGTCACGTAAGAACGTATTTGATCTTACCATTCTGCTGGCACCGAGGAAAGACGATGAACGCCTCATCCAGTTGAAAAAGATGCGGGAAAAGTTTCTCGTCCTTGGGAGTCCAACCCTTGATTTTGACTACAATTATGTGGAAAGTGACAGTTATGCCGGATCAAGGATGGCTGTTGAGACACTTGTCGATTCAGGATATGAGAATTTTATCTTTGTCGGCATGGAGGATACGTACGATGTATCAAAGGTCAGATATGAAGGCTTTCTAGATACCGTGAGGCACACGCGTTGTTCGTATAAGGCGTATAAAAACTGTCAGCCACTAGAAAAAAGCGGATACGAAATTGGCAAAGAAGTATCTCTCGATGAAAGGACCGGAGTCTTTTGCACGGCCGATATATTTGCCGTCGGATTTATGAAGGCCCAGTATGAGAAAGGGAAACTGCCCGGCAGGGATTACGGTATTGTCGGGTACGATGCCCTGATAGAGGGGATTACCCTGGGAAACAGCCATTATTCACTGACATCCGTTCGGCAGGATCTGTCGTTGACTTCGGACAAGGTCGTCGAACAGTGTATCAGGATTATAAACGATCAGGAAACCGAGAATGTCATCCTTCCGGTTAAGATAAAAATGGGGGACACTCTATAACGATTTTTTGAGCTGTTCCGCTGATAAAAACAGGATCCCTTTCAAGAGATCCTGTTTTTATTTGATATTTCGGCTTTATTACTTACCCGTACCATATCATGAGGTCTTTACTGATGTGCAGTTTATCAAATGTGAAGATCAAGGGAAACAGCCATCATCATTGGCGACTTGCAGAGTTCGGATATACATGGAGGAATAAATTACGGCATCGAGACCTGACGGTTTAGATTTAAGGTGATAGAACAGCATTCGGATTTGAGGTCAACTGTTGAAATTGGCTCTTTGAAAGAACTATAAGAGTTTCTACGGTGAAAATTGTTTTCGGTAATTATTTAGATATAAGACTGTAAACAATTCTAGGTGCATTGATCTTTTTACAAAAAAATGACATATATATTTACAGATGTGCATGTTATAATTCGGCTGACTTATAAATTAAAAAGAGGTGTTGTAGATGAAGAAATTTGTTTTTGCAGGAATCATTTGTTGTCTGTTGCTTTTAACGTCATGCGTTGGATCGCGGTCACAGACTGAACTGTGGATGAACAAAATGATGGATGAGGCGCTCGAACGAGTTATGGCGGTGTATAACGAGGAGGAATTATGCTTTTTTAGCGTTGTTGGAACGGTTGAGTATCAGAATGCTTCAGAAAGAAGCGTTGACAACCCCCTGACCCCGGATGATGTTCCAACTTGGGTATTTCATTATGCTTATGGCGATGCAGGAGCAGGAGAGCCAGTTGTAGTTGAAATTGATTATGAGAACGGCGCCTGGGGAGAACCTTTTGTCAACGATCAGATGGCTCCAACAGAAAAAGTTCTGTTTAATTTACCGGTCTGCGTTTCAGTAGATTTGGATATGGCAATTAAAAGGGCATGGAATAGCGATTATCAGGGATGGCTTGGTGAACTCTCCTTTATTGAATTATCCCTTCCTTTGGGATTAAGAGAAGCTAAAAATATAACAGAACCACTGTACAGGTTCCAGAGAGCCAGTTCACCGACAGATTTCATCTTTATCGGAGCCTTTTCCGGTAGAGAACATTTTATAACCAATGATGTGAGTTCCGCTCGCTGATAGTCATTTTATTTGAAATTTATTAGATCTGATAGAGTGATACCTGGGAATCTCATCACGAATGCCATATTGCGGCAAACGAATTCAGAAAAAGCGATACTGAATGTCGATTCGAAGATGGGGATACCGTTTAAGTTTTTAGTTAAGCATAAAAAAAAGCTCTCAATTTCAAATTGAGAGCTTTTTACGTTTCAGCGTGTTTTTATCTGTGTTCCTTTCTTTAACCCTATTTATATGGCTCAATAACGGTACATGGTGACGAGGCCCTTGCTGATACGCAGTCGGTCGAGGGCGAAGGTGAAGAGCTCATCTCCGAGGACGGTTGTGTTGAATTCAACGGCTTGTTTTAAATGGTCTTCCAGCTTTTTATCCCTCGCCGCCACATTGTTCAGATTTTCTTCGCTCGTATCTTCACGGTACATGCTTAAATCAGCGAGAACAACATCACCAACGAGGCAGAGTGTCTCACCCCAGTGGTTGTATTCGTCTAACCACATCTTGATATCGGCGAGTAATTTGGCATCCAGTTCCTTTTCGATCTTTTCTGCATTTTCACGGATATGCCGTCCCGTTTTAATGAGATGCTCTCCAGCTTCGTCCCGCCTTCTTTCGGCGTAAAGGCTCTTGAAGGTCTGCAGAATGTTCCTGAGCAGTTGTGAATCATCCGGACAGATAGGACTCTTCTGGTTGGCCAGAGCAAACTCAAGGAAGGCCTCATGACAGGCAGGTGCCATTTTCTTTATCGTTGACTTCCAGCTGCTGAGTGCATCAAAGGTTTCCCGTTTTTCAAAATACTCTCCGGCGGTATTTAGAGAAATCATTGAGGCATAGGCACGGCTCATCGGGTTGAGAACGATACCCGAGGAGTGTCTGTAAAGGTCCCCATCCCTTCCCATGTAGGGACCTATATGCAGTTCGGGTGCCATCGCCGAATCGTTTACCGGATAGTTGTCCCAGTAAAGGACGGGTCTTTTAAAAACACCGGAAATCATTTTGGCTTCACTCGTCTCGAGTTTTTCCGAACAGACTTTTGGGCCCGTCCACATGATTTCTATATCCTGAAAGAGCTTTTGTCCCAGCTCATGATGATACTCGTTCACTTCTTCTCCAAAATACAGGGTAGGACACATGATAAATCTAAAATTCGGAATTTTGTTTATGAGTCTTTCGTACACTTTGTTGGTGAAATAACTCTGTCCATCGGCGAGGCTTGAAAATCTTTCCTTATCCGCGGGATGAATCAGCGTCTCGGGGATGTCGTCGAAAAAGAGGCAAAAGGTTGTAACGCCTCTGTCTGCAAATCTCATGAATTTATCACAGACGATATTCAGATCCTTTTCATCTGAGTGAATCAGACTGAGTCCCGGACTCAATGCCAGTGAGATATCGATTGCCCTTTCCTTTCCGAATGTTACCAGCTCCTCAAACAGGTTCATAAATGCTTCCGGATAAGTTTCTCGCCAGAGATCCCGGTGATAATTGTCCTCTTTCGGGGCGTATATATAAAGGTTATATTTTCCGGTCATTGCAGTGAGGAGATCTTTTCTCTCCTGCCAGTCCCAGGGTCTTCCGTAAAATCCCTCGACGATACCCTTGATGTATTCTTTTTTCATCTGTTCACCTCACGTTATGATTTAACAGCTCCGTCTACGAGTCCGGAGATGATTTGTTTCTGGAATATCAGGAATATGATGATAACCGGTAGCCCGGCGAGGGTTGATGCGGCCATCAGTTTCGGCCATTCTACCTGATTCAGCTTTGAGAACATGGCCAGTCCGACCTGTACCGTTCGCATATCCTTTGAATTGGTCATGACCAGTGGATAGTACAGGGAATTCCAGCTGGTAATGAAGGAATTGATTCCCAATACGGCCAGTCCCGGTCCGCTGAGTGGTAAAATGATCCTGAAGAAGATCTGAAAATCATTTGCACCATCCACATAGGCCGCCTGGTCAATTTCAACGGGTAATTGTTCAATATACTGCCGCATGAGGAAAATTCCAAACGGTGTGACGAGTGTCGGGATGATCAGGGCGTAAAAGGTGTTGATCCAGTTCAATTTTTCCATCATCATAAAAATGGGGATGATGGTGATCTGTGGGGGAATCATCATCGTTGCGAGGATCAGTCCGAAGATAAATTCCTTTCCCCTGAACTGTTTTCGGGCGAGGGCGTAGGCAACCATCGTAGAAAGAATCAGATTGCCGAGAACCGTGAAAATAGAGATCACGCCACTGTTAAACATGTACCGGGCAAAATCGTTTTCCTCCCAGACGTTGACGAAGTTCATGAGGGTAGGAAATTTGTAATTGACACCGATATTGTCCAGACAAATTCCGTCTCCCACCTCAGGGCTGCTGAAAAGAATCTGCAGCTGGGAAACGTGTTTCAGATCAACACCTTCATATCGATCGAGCGGGATAACGATCTGCTGTTTTCCCCAATCGGCTTTTATGAGATCACCTTCAAGGGGTAAAATCTTAATCTGTTCATCGATATCCTTGATCCCGATGAACAGTTCGGTGATCCCTCCACTTATCTTCATGTCGCAGGTGAAGGATTTGATCAACTGAAAATTCTTATCCCCGAGGAAGATTCCGATTCCCGTCAGCTCATCAGGTGTCTCGTTCTTTATTTCAAGATAGGTATTTTCACTTTCTGATTTTTCGTTCTTCAGCAGTTCGTATGTCTTGTTCCCGATCGTTTTCATCTTGGTCCGCAGGAACATGGGGTTTGTTTCAAAATCGAGCAAGGTCTTCCCCGTTATGATATGAAACAGATCCCCTTCCGGTATGACAGAAGTCAACACCGTGAGCAGCAGTGGAAATAAACAGACTAACAGAAGGACGACCATTGCTGTAAAGACTTTTTTATTTGTTTTATTCATCTGCATCAGACCTCCTTTCGAAGAACCCTTTTCTGAATGAGAGTGATGACCATGATGATCATGAGCAGTATATAGGCAATAGCCGAACCGTAGCCCATTTCAAATTTTCTGAAAGAGACCTCATACAGATAGTGAACGATGGTCTGTGTTGAGTTTCTCGGTCCCCCACCCGTCATCGTGTAAATTTCACTGAAGACCTGGAAGGATCGGATGGTATTGATGGCTATGACGAAGAACAGTGTTGGCTTCAGCAGGGGCAGGGTGATCTTCGTTGCAATTCTGAAAGGTCCGGCCCCATCTATTCGTGCCGCTTCATAGAGTTGTTCGGGAATACTCTGTAAGCCGGCAAAGATGAGGATGACATAATACCCGAAGGCGGCCCAGACATCCATGAACATGATGGCGGGTAATGCCGTTTTAGTGGAAGCCAGCCAGCTTCGGTCTTCCATCTTGAATCCCAGCAGACTGCCGAGGGTGTTGAACAATCCGTTGGAACTGTACATGTAAATCCATATCATGGAAATAACTACCATCGAAATGACCGATGGGAGAAAAAAGGCGGATTTAAAAAAATCCTTTCCCTTCAGGCGTCTGTTGTTCAGTAGTATACCGATGACTAAGGCGATTCCCGTCGTAAAAGGAATGGTTCCAACGACAAAAATCATCGTATTCTTTAACGCGATCAGAAAGACTTCATCCTGAAAGGCCTTGATATAATTTTCAAAACCGACGAACTCCATATTTGGATTTAAGCCGGAATATTTTGTAAAACTGACCACAAAGGAAAAGAGAATCGGGTACAGACCGAAGATTGAAAAGAGAATCAACCACGGAGACAGGAAGGCAAAAAGAACCCATCTTTGCTTTGTCTTTTTTTTCATTGTTTACTCCTTATTTTAGGAATAATAAAAGGGGGGGATAATCCCCCCGTAGGCTTTTATTTTCCGTTGAATTCGTCGAGTATGGCTTGAATCTGCTGATTGTACTTGTTAAAGGTTTCCTCAACATCCGTGTAATCAAGTACAATGGACTCAATGGCTTCAGAGAGTTTGAACTGTATGTCCACCCATTTTGGATGCTGTGGTGCGGGGACGGCCTGAGTGTTCTGAAGGAAGAAGATGTATTCGAGTGGATGATCTTCAAACCAGGGATTTTCCTCCGCCTTTTTAGTCGAGGGGAATATTGAGGGGACTCTCTTTGTGATATTCATTGTGACCTCTTCGCTGATGAGGTATTCGATGAGCTTCTTTGCCTCTTCCTTGTTTTTGGAGGCTGTTGGAATCGTAAGTATTTCCCCACCTGCAAATGAGGCGTGGAAACCGTCTTCCTTATCCGGTTTTGGTACGAAACAGACCATGAAGTTTGTATCCGGATAAGTGGAGGACAGTTTTGTGATGTCTCCGGCCTGAGCAATCCACATGCCTACCTTGCCGGAACCGAACACGGCTCTTAAGTCGCTGGCTTTTGTCTTGATGGCGTATTTTGAGAGTTCCTGATACATCTTTCCGGCTTCAAGGACCTCTTTTGAATTCAATGTGGCGGTTTTCATATCTTCAGAGAGGATGTTGCCGTTATTTCCCCACACAGCGGGTAAAAACCATTCCTGCCAGGGTGTCTGAGGCTCTCCGGTCCCCATTCCAAATCCGTAAATATCGTCGCCTAATGCATCGATCTTCTTTGCGGCTTCGATCAGTTCTCCCCATGTCTCGGGTGGATTTTCAGGATCAAGGCCGGCCTTTACAAAGAGATCCATGTTGTAGAACATCGCACGTGTCCCGAGCAGCCATGGATAGCCCCAGTAATTTCCGTCGTATCGGGACTGATTCCAACCGACGATATAGGGGAATTTCTCCACTTCACCGGAAATATCCGTCAAGACACCCTCATTTGCAAAATTTGCCACCCAGGTATTACCCAATTCAAGAACATCCGGTACAGCTCCCGCAGCAAAGGCCGTAACAATCTTGTCAAATCCGGTTGCCCATGATAACTGAACAAATTCGATTTCTACATCCGGATTCATGGCTTCATAATCTTCGATAACCTTGTTGGCTGTGTCATCGTTCATCATGAATTCCCACAAAAGCAGTTTGGTTTTCGCACTGCATACCGTTACAACCATGAGAGTTGCGAGCAAAACGATCAAAACTTTCTTAAACATAAAACACCTCCAATTTTTTTGGGAAAGACGCACAAAACATGCATACATCCCACTATGTGACATAAATATGTCAACTGTACGATGCTGATATTGCAAAGCGCTCGTAGATATAAGCCGTATTCAATTTGTGTAAAACAAAAATCTACCTATGCGGGTCTGAGAATCTTCTTCGCCATTTCAAAATCGTCAAAGAATGAAATCATGAATGAAATAGTTGATCCCTTTGCGACGGATTCTATTCCCCCATGATCTATCTGAATAAAATCTCTGGAACGTTTTGATGAACTGTATTCGATGATCTTTGCCAGGGTATAATCACGTAAAAAATCAGAAAATTTACCGATATCACCACCGAGAATGATCTTTTTAGGATCCATGAAATCCATCACACTTGCAATCCTTTCGGAGAAATTGCAGATATAATTCCGGATACTGCGGTTTTCATTCAGCAGCTGTTCGTCCAGTTTTTCGAGTTGCGTGGATTCAATCAGATCGAGATCTTCCAGCATCCAGTAGTTCTTAATTCGTACTTCTCCAGCAGAAGAAGTATCCCCCTTGTACAATTTGCTGTCTATGATGATTCCGGCACCGATCTCCTTGAGAGACAGCAGGTTTTCAGGCATGAAGAAAAGAAAGTAAATGCTTTTTTCATCGCTGAAGCGGGACTGAAACAAACTGTTTGCGGCAGCGGCATTTGCATCGTTTTCCACATGAATATGCCTTTGATAACGCCTTTCAAGAACTTCAACAATATTCAATTCATTCAATTTCATATCGGAAGAGAATCTGATGATCCCAGATTTTGAATCGATCAAACCCGGCAGGGCGAGATCGATACTCAACAGCTTTTTAAACTGTTCAGGCTTGTCGGATGCAAATTCATCGATCAATTCCGTAATCGTTTTGATGAAGGTCTCATTTGACTGAATGAGGACCTTTTTTTCAGCTTTCTGGATGATATTTCCCGTCAACGTTTCAAACAGGGCGAGGATATGCCCGTCGATGACGGCGATAGAGATAAACGTACACAGCTCATCGTTTAGCCTGAATTCCTGAATCTTCCTGCCCCCTTTTTTCCCCGGTGCAATTTCATTCGTTTCATAAAAGATGTTTTCATCGATCATGCTGTTGAAATTTCGTGTGACGGTTGATTTGTCTATACAGAGAGTCTCTTTGATATAGTTCCTGGTAAATTGATTCCGGATCCATATTTCTCTGAATATGTTTAGCTGAGTCTGATTTTCCAGATGAAACATTGATGACCTCCTATAAGTTGGTTGCGTAGAACAACCTTATATTACCCCTTTTTTCTTTCGGGAACAAAATCGGATTAAAGTGATTGTGGACTGAATAGAAGGGAATATTCGGTATTTTCGGTATTTTTCTTCAAATTAAGTAGTTTTTCATCGAAAACCTTTCTTGATTTTTGAAAACTGTTTACGTTGGTTGGAGAATTTTATTCTACTTTATCCGATTTTCAGGTATAATCTCTATCAGTCAGTAAATTGTTTTTCACACAAAAGAGTGGTTTATCAAATTGGACTGAGTGAGGTTTTTCTTAATGATAAAATACGTTCTCTGGGATTTTAACGGAACCTTGATCAACGATGTGGATGCGGCGGTACAGAATATCAACGATCTGTTGAGAAAATACGGAAAGAAACAGATTGATCTTGAAACGTATCGTGAGGTTTTTACCTTTCCGGTGATTGAATATTATAAAAATGTCGGACTGGTGAAAGATGATGAGGAGTTCAAGGGCATTGCACATGAATGGATGGATGGATACTATGCGATGGAAAAAGACCTGAAGATCTTTGGGGGGACCTACCGGAATCTGGAAAGGGTTCATGAACTCGGGCTGCGGCAAGGTGTTCTGAGCGCCAGCAGTATGAAGCAGCTGACACGTCTCCTCGATCAGCATGAGCTGACAGGCTACATGGATGATATTCTCGGTGTGGATGATATCTATGCGAACGGGAAGGTTGAAGTGGGGTTGAATTTCATTCGGAATCATCATTTAAACCCTGAAGAGGTGGTATTGATCGGAGATACGTTCCATGACTATGAAGTGGCTGCCGAGATGGGAATTCATTGTATCCTAAGTGCAAAAGGGCATCAGAGTCATGAAATACTCAGCAGTACCGGCTGCCTTGTCGTTCAGGAGATAGAAGAGATATTCGACAGTGAACTTTTTCAATCAATCGACTGAACATTCCCACCTGATCTTTTTGGGAAAATCAGGTGGAATATTTCAGCTGATAAAGGTTGCTTTCCTGAAGAAATTGTCCTTGGAATAAAAGAGTTGTTGAGAGGGACAGAAAATTCCATAGTTAAAACAAATGCTTAAGGCTGATTATTTTCAAGATACGGGTATCCGTCATTTTTTGAATCAATAGCCCAGATGTTTGTGAAATCCCAACCTGGAAAACCATCCTGATCCTTCATTTGGCTCGTGGTTCGTCCGATTCCGGCAGCTGAAGTATCCATTCCGGATGTTTCCTTGTTCCAATAACATCTGTAAATCCCAGCTCCGTAGTACCGACCGACGAAGCCGCCTGTGTAATTCGAAGAGGCAGAGGTAATCTTACCGGTTGAATAGCAGTCTGAGACATTGTCTCCGTCGTTTATCCTTCCGATTAAACCGCCGATTTGTCCGCTATTAGTAGTACTTTTGACATCTCCTCTGGCGTATGAGTTTTCAACTATTCGCGCGCTTTCGTAGATTCCTATGAGCCCCCCGACGTCTCCACTGGCCGTCACGCTTCCGGTTGCGAAACATCTGTCGATAGAAACCTTGCCACCAAAACGACCGACGAGTCCGCCCACAACATATCGAGATGTGACCGTACAATCGGAATGGGAGAGTGAGATAGACCCTGTGTTATCCGTATAACCGTAAAAATAACCGACGAGTCCGCCGATATTGTCATGATTGGATGTGTTAATCGTTCCTGAGGTATGGCAGTTGACAATATTGGTTGCCGTCGCCATTCCGACGAGTCCCCCACAGTTAACTTTGATAAGCCTTCCTCCACGGATATCTATATTTGTTACTATCATATCCTGTAATTTTGCCTTTGACGTCCCGCCAAAGAGTCCCAGATTGTCAGCGTTTGAATTGATCTTCAAGTTGGAAATGACGTAATCCTGGCCGTCATATTCTCCCGTAAACGGGTCGATAGGGTCCCAGTTGCTGTAGGCAGACAGGTTTATATTCGCTATCTGTTTGAAATAGCATGAGGGGTACTCTCTGACGGTGTTCAATTGGGCCGCCGTTTTGACCTGATACGGATTGAACTCCGTCCCTCTTCCCCCTTCAAACGGAAGTGTCTTGAAGTTTCGAGTCGTGCTTGACAGCGTTGCACCGTATTGATCCACCGCTTCTACTTTCCAGTAATAGGTGGTATTCGTAGTCAGTGAATTGAGTGTGTACTCCGTTTCCTGACAGCTTTTTATAGTATCAAGGGCATTTGGATTCGTTCCGTAATAGATTTTGTAGGAGGCATCTCCGGTATGACCATCCCATTTTAAAGTCACGGGTTTTATAAGCTCGACGGCGTTGTTCGAAGGACTCAACAACTCAGGAGCGCTTGTTGGCGTGTTGACAATAGACGCTCTTCTTTTAGAGCTCTGTGCATAGACCTCCGTTGCCCCATCCTGAAGCGTGACATAATAGTTACCGCTCGAGGTGACGTTACGATCTATATTCATGTAGTCTCCTGAAGCGTAGACGGTACTTTCTATTGCCGAGAGTGATGTGCTCGAATCAAACAGTCTCATGATGTCTCCTGCTGAGAAGGTTCCGTACAGTCTGATACAGTTTAGTTTGTCGTGAGCAATCCACTTTGTGAGATGAGACGTATCGGTTCTCGTATAATAAAGCTGAGAATTGTCGGCGGCTGCATCAGTGTTGATCTTATTTGAAGTGTAGGTGTTGGTGGTTTCAACGCCTTCGATTTGTTTTGCATCCGCTGTCGTTCCGGGAAGCTGATGGGCTTTCCATTTTGTTCCCACGGCGTTCTGAATCGTACCGCCTTCAGCCACATAGATCCCGCCACCGTTTGTGGTTGCGCTGTTGTTCTTGAGCTCATTTTTTGTGATCTGAGGGTTTCTGCCGTTACCGACATAGATCCCGCCACCGTAATCGGCCGTGTTGCTTTCGATGAGATTGTTCTCAATAATTGTCATATCTCCGGTTCGCCCACTGGAAGGTACGGTCGTGTCGATCATTATTCCCGCACCTTTTTGTGCCTGATTTTGTGCAATCCAGTTTGCCTTGATGATCGGGTTTGCATCGCCTATCTTTATCCCGCTTCCGTTTATGTTTCCCTTTATACTCAGCCCCATGATCAGCGTATGGTTATCCTGACCGCCGTTAATGGTGATGGCGGCTTTAGAAGTTCCCTCAATGACGGTGTTCGTTCTGACACTGTCGCTTAGCGGATCGGTGCTGACGAGATGAACATTATGCGTTCCCAGAGTGATGGATTCCCTGTAGATTCCTTCGTACAAAGTGATCGTGGAGCCTTCCGTTGCCGAATCTATCGTATCCTGAATACTTTCATGCCAGGTGATTGTTTCATCTGTTTGGGTCAGCAGAACAAATGGATTCGGATTTATTTCAACGGAAAAGTCTTTTTCATAGGTACTGCCTTTAGGTGGTGTTACCGTGAGTGTTGCATCGGATGTGATGGGCGTGTTTTCAGCTATAACACCTGCTGTGTTGTACAGGGTGTAGCTTTGAGTCTTTCCGTCAACCGAACTGAGTCTTGCTGTGAGCTCAGCCGGAGTGGTACCCGAAGAAATCTTTATTGAAGTGGCGGGATTTGTGATGAGTTTTAACTTCATTTCGACACCCGTCGTGTCAAGGTGGAAATCCGTGTTTCTCGATAATCCAGTTGCGGTGAAAACGGTCGTTGATTCTGCTGAACAGGAGAAAGCTGCTTCGGAACCATCGGCATCTGAAGAGGCCTTGAATTCGTATTGTTTGGTAATCAATCGAGCGGATGCATAGGCTGCGGGAATCTCCTGTTCCTTAAGCAGCAGCGTAACGGTTGAACTCTCATCAATCGTTAAGGCATCAACGGTGATCAATTGTGATTGTGGGGAATAGTCTGAAGCGGGATATTGAATTGAATCGACGATAACCGAGGCTTCATCCGTTATTTCAAAGCCGACGGGAGCTGTAAATGTCAGCTGACCATGTCTGAAGGCGCAGGCAGTAAGAAAATCCAGTCTCAGACTGACTGTATCTTCCTCTTCCCCCTGAACGGGTTTGAGTGTCAAGGTGCCTTGAGGTGTTATTGAAATTTCATAGGTGATGTTACATCCTTCAGCGGTTCCCTGATTGCTGTAGCTGTTTTCTGCACTGGAGGTGTTTTCGATGAAAGACAGGTCAACTGTTGGCGCATTAAATCTGTTCCATTCGCTGGAAGAGGAATTGTACACCGTTCCTGAATGGGTGATGTATAGGGCTTCCGGTGTTGTGGAAGTGGTGTTTCTGTCGAGTGTATTGTTGAAAAAATAGAGATTTCCCTCATTGTAAATCCCATTCCCCTTTGAAGCTGTTCCGGTAGCCGTATTCAAATTGAGTTCAGAATCTTTCACGGTCAGGAGGCTTTCATTGCAGAGTGCCCCGCCGTTTCCGGAGGCGTTGTTTGAAATGAAGGTGGTATGGCTTATGGAAACGATGCCGCTTTTATTGCAGATCGCTCCGCCGTTAGCCGCTCGGTTAACCTCAAAACTTGAATGCTCAATTGTCAATACCGGGTCTATTCCGTTTGTGATGAGAATTGCACCCCCATCAGCGTTGATGGAACAATTTTTGATGACGGCATTTTTCAGTGTAACAGAGGCCTTGCCTGTGATGAATAGACTTCTCGTAGCACTGGATGTGTAATCCAGGGTGAAGGAGTCCACAGTTTTTGGCAAAATGCTGAGTTCTTTGTCGTTGATCTGTGTCTGCTTTTCTTCTGAAACGATACTGTTCGTTCCGACGATGATCCTGTCTGTGTCCGTAGCCGCATCGGCAGCAGACGAAAGTGTTTCATAATAGCCTTTTAAGGTTCCCTGAGCATCTGTCAGCATAAACATGAAGCCGAAAAACCGGGCATTTTTGATGATCTGTAAATTATCTGCAACGTCATAGGAAACGGTTGTTTCGATGATGTTTGGTGTTGGCTTTTCGATAAAAGTACATTCGGTTGCTCCCTTGAGAAAGATGGAATAAAAGGCTTTTTTAAGATAATCAGCCGGCAACTTGTCGAGGTTTACGGTGATTTTGAAAAGGCTGTTCTGATCATCCTTTTCAATATTGTAGAAATTTCCTTCATTCAAATTGCCAAAACTACCCAGTGTTCTGAGTCTTTTTCGGCTGTCTGGTGCCTGTTTCTCTATCGTTCCATCCGATTTTAAGCAAATTCGGTTGGGATTGCCGAAAAATATATAAGTTTCAGGATCATTCAGATTGTTTAAAAAATCAAAGGCACCGTCGACATCATGTGTGTTGCACGCCTGTCTGGCGTCTATGTAATATCGAAACTGGTAACAGTTTCCCTCGTTTGAGAGGACATAATCGGGGCGTAGAAGTATTGAATCTATATAAATAAAAGAGGTTTTATCTTCTTTGAGCTGAATATAATCCGAAAGAGAAAGTACATAAAGATCCGTTCCGTTTTCAGCCTGTTCTTTTCGAATGATAAGGTGTTCGATTGAGTGTTTCCGGTTCTGATTACCGGTTCTTTGAACAGACGAAGCGGAAACAAATTCAGCCCGTTCAATGGCTTTATTTGAGAGATGTTCCGGTATCAGCACGAAGAGATAATCTGTTTTAACCTTGTTCTGTTCTACCGGAAAAAATTCCCCTTCAACCTTTATAAATTTTCCATTATGAACGGTGGATTCAAAAGGCTTTTTTTCCAGCCTCAAATACCAGACGCCGTAATCCGTCAAATCGCAAAGCTCATAATGTCCTGAAAGTTCCGATAAAAGGTAACTTGTATCAGGATTAGTGGTCTGACCCGGAATTTCCGAATCGTTCAGACACCCCACGAGTAAAAAAATCAACAAAATAACACTCATAAAAAAGAAAACATTTTTTTTCATCATGATTAACCCCTATATTATTTGGTTTTTTAAAAAACCTTTTGTATACAATATAACTTATTCTCATTAATTTAATACCCGGCAAAAGGAAAATATTGTGTTTTATAATGCTGATTATTAAGTAAAATTTGAGGTCTTATGTTTGAATTCTGATGATTTTCTTATTACAGAGTCTTTTTTAAAAACAGCTATGAACCGGGGATCTGTTTTCTCACAACAAAATAAAAAACGGCACCATTCTGATAATGAAGTGTTGAAAAGAAAAAACCTTTTTGATAGAACAGTTCCTTCAGGGTGTCTTCGGAAAAAAGTTTACCCTCAATCTCGCCCTTGCCACGTTTTCTATCCAAAACGGGAACGGAACAGAAGAAGCCCCCTTCGAGTTTTAAAGTCCTCTGCACTTCCGAAAGAAATAAATCGGTATTCGGAAAGA
The DNA here is from genome assembly GCA_036743375.1 of Thermotogae bacterium. Classification (GTDB taxonomy): domain Bacteria; phylum Thermotogota; class Thermotogae; order MWEM01; family MWEM01; genus DAINPP01. The sequence continues at coordinate 29,633 of DAINPP010000037.1, forward strand.
GATTCATCGTAAGATTACAGAGAATGATATCGAACTGATCGTTTTCAAAAGGCAGATCGTCTCCGCTGCAATGAAAGAGCAGAGATTCTTTAAAGTGTTTCTTCTTCAGAACTTTTAAAGCCTTTTTCAGCAATCCGTCACTGACATCTGACCCGTAATAACAATTACTCCGATGAAGAAAATTACAAAGGAGACCGGTTCCCGTACCTATTTCGAGAATTTTTTTGTTTTCAAGACTGCTGAGTTGATCCTTGAGAATGTCGTAATGTTTAAAATAATCAGCACCAAACTTTCTAGGAAACACCGAACCTCTCATGACGGAATCATACATGGCGCCCATAACGCCACCGGTCCATGGCTGATAACGTAGAAGCTCTCCGTCCCGGACCACATAATTGATATTATTTTTTTCCTGAAGCTCCAATCCATCCTTCAAAAGGATTTCCACTTTATCACTGCCTTTTAAATTATCCTGTTATAATAAGTATAACATAGAAAGAAGTCCGGAGGTAGAAAATGGACATACTCTTGATACGACATGGGCAATCGACAGCCGATCTCGAAGACAGACATGAGGGAAGAGCCGATTTTGAGCTGACAGAACTTGGAAGAAAACAAGGTCTGGCTCTTGGAAAATGGATTAAGAACAACTACAGGATCGATGAGATTTTGAGTTCCACATTGAAAAGAGCAGCGGCTACGGCTGAATACATATCCGGGGCAACGGCCATAAAAGTTGATTATAGGGACGAACTGATGGAATGGGACAATGGACTGTTGGCAGGACTTTACAGAGAAGAGGCCGAAAGGCTCTTCCCTCTTCCGCCGGAAGGCCGATTGCCTCATGATGAATATGCCGGAACTGAGTCTATGATTAACTTCCGTGCCAGGGCAGAGATATTTCTGTCAAGATTTATGAACGGACACAACAGAGATAGTACAGAGAAAAAGATTTGCATTATTTCGCACGGTGGAATGATCAACATGATTATGAGAAGTTTTCTGCGTTTACCGGTTGATTCAAATACAAGTTTTATAACAGGTGATACCGGTGTGCACCTTCTGCGAATAAAGGATGATAAGAGAGTAGTTGTTTATCTAAACAGGCAGGATCATTTGATTTGATAAAACATCTTTTGTGCAGATACAGCTCCTGACGATTGCATCCTTTCCATGAGCCTTTTGGAAACAATAAGGGCTTCCCAGGAAAACACCGGACAAATAGGAGAACATATCAGGAAGAAGGAAAGTGCTTTCAGAAGAAAAAAGATTCATTCACTGGTTGTTAACATGGATGGAACGGCTGATTAATTGACAAAAGGGAGGAGGAATGGTAAGATTGCTTCGCCGTTCGAGAGAGAG
>DAINPP010000038.1:0-30028 GCA_036743375.1 Thermotogae bacterium
TGTTAATATTGGGTTGCTGCATTTTCGACCTTTTGGGTTTTTCAGCAAGCCCTAATTATTTAAATAAAAATTCTTTGAAATACCTGCTTGAAAGAGAAATAGTCGAAAGCAGAGAAACGGAAGAGATCAATATATGAAAAACAAAAACATCACTTTATTATTAGCAGGAATGGGAGTATCTGAACTTGGTTCTCAGATTCAATCAATTGCCATACCACTTTTTGTACTGAGACTTACAGGTTCTGCAACATCTATGAGCATTGTTTTACTTTCCAGTGTTGTAGTAAGTCTTTTAATGATGCCATTTTCAGGAGTTATCAGTGATAGATGGAATAGAAAAAAAGCAATTGTTATTCTTGACTTATTGCACGGCTTTATATTACTTGGACTTGCCTATCTTGCACATAAGGATATGCTCACCATTGAGCTTTTAGTCATCACAACTATGATAAGAAGTGCGATAGGAGCTCTTTTTCAGACTTCTTCAAATGCAATTTTGGTTGATATTGTTGATCAGAAAAATCTGAGAAGTACTAATTCAATTGCACGTTCCATAACTTCTGTTTCTTCACTTGCAGGTCCAGCTATCGGTGGTGTTCTATACGGTGCTTTGGGTATCACTATCATTCTTTTTGTGAATGCTATCTCTTTTATACTGTCTGGAATTAGTGAGATGTTTATTCAATACAAATATAATTCTTTGTGTTCCGACAAATTGTCAGTTAAAGCATTTTTTACCGAGTTTAACGAAGGGATAAAGGCTGTTAAGAATATAAAAGGCCTTTTTGTTATGCTTCTTTTTGCAGCTTTTCTGAATATGATAGATGCTCCGATTATCCCCATTTTTTTGCCATTTGTTGGAAAACAGGTTTTAGGTTTTTCTGCAACAAATATTGGTTTAATCACAAGTGCATATACATTTGGTGCTTTGATATCCGGCTTGGTTATAGCTACCGCTTTGAAGAAAATAGATTCAAAGAAATTGTTCAACTTTGGAATTATAACAGCGCCTCTTTTTCAAATTGTATTTGCTTTTATGATATTTCCACAAACACTGGCGTTAATAACCAGCACAATTGTGATTTTAATCTTTTCACTTGTGTTGTATTTCTTGATGGGTTTCTCCGATTCGTTTGTCAACATACCCGTGTATACAAAAATACAGATTATTATCCCAGAAGAAGTGAGGGGTAGGGTTTTTTCAATTATGAGTATTGTTTCATCTGTATTTATGCCATTGGGTTATATGATTTATGGTTTTTTGTTGGATAATACAGTACCCCATTATTTGCTTCTAGGTGTCAGTATTATTACTTTGCTTTTTAGTCTCCTGTTAAAGCGATTTATTCCTTGGAATTCTTTTGAGATAAAAAAGGAAAAGTGAAATTCTGAGTGACGTAAATTCAAAAGACAAAATATCAAACGAACAATAATCAAATTCCTTCCACATACTGGAAATCAGAGGAGATTAAAAAGTAGAACTTATCTTGAAAATATATTTTTATTTTCAAGATAAACGAATCAGTTGATAGGAAGGAATTAAAAAAAATTTATTATAAAGAATCCTGCTGGGTGAGGGCTTTGTTATCGGCCTTGTCGGCGAGTAGACCGACGGCGATTCCTGAAGGGGATTCCGAAGCCTCTCGGTGGACGGTATCTCTTGTTTTGTCGGCAAATTTCTCCCATTTGCCCCTCGAGAAGAGAAACCATTTGATCATCCCTCTGATAGCCATATCGAGCATCATGCCTGACCAGGCTCCGAGTAATCCCAGGTCAAAGTAATTGACCAGGATAAAGCCAACTGGAATCCGGATCCCCCACATGGCGGCTGATGTGATGAACATGGGTGTCTTTGTGTCCCCCACACCTCTGAAGGCTCCCGTCATGACGTAATCCGTGGCGAGGAAGAACTGAACGAGTCCGAGAAGTCGTACGGGTAAGACGGCTTCGGCGGCGATCACCTTGTCTGTGGTGAAGAGGACGATCAATACTTCCGGAAACAGGGTAATGAACAGTCCGACTGAGACCATCAGGGTAGTGCCAATGATCCATCCCTGCCGGACTACTCCGAGCATGGTGTTCCGGTCATCTTTTCCGTTGTATATTCCCACCAGTGTCGTGATGGCGACTGATACCCCAAATCCGGGCATGAACGATATGGATTCGATATTGATCCCGATCCGATGTGCGGCGTAGGCTTGCTCGCCAGCAATCATCAGAATGTTGGCAAACACCAGGGAACCGATACTGAAGAGCAGGTTCTCTATGGCCGTTGGAATGCCTATTTTCAACATTTCTTTTATCTTTTCCAGACTGAATCGGATTTTTCCAAATCCCAGCATGGACAGTTCTTTGGATTTCAGACAGGCCGTGAACAGGATGAAAGTGCCTACGAACCTCGAGATAACGGTCGCAATGGCAGCCCCCTCGGCACCGAGTGCCGGAAAGCCGAAGTTACCGAAGATCATGGCGTAGTCCAGAAAGAGGTTGACCGAATTGGCGATTCCCACGGCGATCATTGGCGTTTTGGTGTCGCCGCTGCCTCTTAAAATGGCTGATAGAATGTACATAGAGGAAAAACCCACACCACCGAACAGGATGATTTTCAGGTAACTGTCGGCAATGGTGTTGATCTCTTTACTGACTCCCGGAAAAAGCACCAGCATGGCGCCCGAAAAGACGGCAGCTGCGGTGACGAGTCCTCCCAGAATGATGGCCATATACGTCCCGTTCCAGGCGGTGAGGCGAATAGATTTTCTGTTTCCTACTCCAAGCGCATTTGAGATCAGAACGGTTGCACCAATAGAAATGGCCATAAAGGCCGCCTGAAAGATGAAGAGAATCTGATTGGCCATTCCGGCCGCTGTCATGGCCGTCCAATGGAGATGACCGAGAAAGGCCGTATCGACAATCCCGAGAATCATCTGAAGAACATTTTCTCCCATAGCGGGTAAAGCGAGGGCAAATACTTCTTTTCTTATTCTCTTCTTTGAATCACCGGTCAGATAGTTCTTAAATAATGAATATTTTGGCATCATGCGCTTATTCTACATCCATAAGGAATAAATATCAATTAACTTGAAAAGATAAATGTGTTACTATTACTTGTAAGGTAACCGAACCTGTTTGTTGTGAAGACTCAACTTTTTCCACTATAACGAATCCTGTTGAGTGAGGGCTTTGTTGTCGGCTTTATCCGCCAGGAGTTCAACGACAATTCCAGCCGGTTCACGGGAATCTTCAAAGGCTGCCAGTCGAGTCCTTTCCGCATATTTTTCCCAGTTGCCCCTTGCGTATAAATACATCTTGATCAACCCTCTGAAAATCATATCAACAATCATTCCAGTCCATGCACCGAGGAGTCCCAGATTGAAAAATCTAACCAAGACAAATCCGATAGGAATCCTGATGCCCCAGATACCGATCAGCGTCACATACATAGGGGCCTTCGTATCGCCGACACCTCTTAGGGCACCTGTCATGATGAAATCGGTCGATTGGAAAAACTGAACAAGTCCCAGTATCCTAACGGGCAGAATCGCTTCTGAAATGATCAGAGTATCCGATGTAAAGAGTCTGATCAGTAATTCCGGGAAAACGGTAATAAAGGCGCCGATTAAAACCATTATAAATGTTCCGATGATCCATCCCTGACGTACGGCGCCGAGCATGGTCTTTTTCAGATTTTTACCGTTGTAGATCCCCACAAGAGTCGTTATTGCCACCGATACGCCATAACCGGGCATGAAAGAGAGGGATTCGATGTTGATTCCTATTCTGTGAGCGGCATATGCCTGTGATCCCGCCATGAGAAGTATATTTGCAAAGATCAGTGATCCCACGGTTATCACGAGGTTTTCAATGGCCGTTGGAATGCCTATCTTGAGCATCCTTTTTATTCGCACAAGGTCAAATTTCACCTTTCCGAATCCAAGCATAGACAGCCTTTTGGATTTCAGACAGGCAAACAAGAGAATGAATGTGCCGATGAACCTTGAGATAACGGTCGCAATGGCGGCCCCTTCCGCTCCGATTGCCGGTAGGCCGAAATGACCGAATATAAGTCCATAGTCCATAAAAACGTTAACCGTATTCGCAATTCCCACGGCAATCATCGGAGTCTTTGTATCACCACTTCCCCTGAGTATGGCTGACAGGATATACATGGAAGCAAATCCGAAGCCACCAAGAAGGATGATTTTCAGGTAAACATCGGTAATTTGTAGGATATCGGCCTCCACTCCTGGAAAGAGGGTAAGCAAGGGCGTAGAAAAAGCGGCGGTGAAGGTTACGATTCCGCCGAGGATGAGAGACATGTAAAATCCGTTCCATGCGGTGAGTCTGACGGATTTTTTATCACCGATACCGACGCCGTTTGAAATCAGGACCGTTGCCCCTATGGAAATGGCCATAAAGATCGCCTGAAAGATGAAGAGAATCTGATTGGCCATTCCGGCCGCTGTCATGGCTGTCCAATGGAGATGACCGAGGAAAGCCGTATCGACGATCCCGAGAATCATCTGCAGGACATTTTCACCCATGGCCGGTAAGGCAAGGGCAAATACCTCTTTTCTTATTCTTTTTTTTGTGTCTCCGGTCAGATAGTTCTTAAACAATGAATATTTTAACGTCATGCGCTTATTTTACATTCTTGGAAAATAAATATCAATTAACCTGAAAAGATAAATGTGTTACTGTTGTTTGTAAGGTAACCGAAACTGTTTATGAGCTTTTTGCTATTCAGAGCCCATTTCTCGAGATGGGTGCAAGCTTAACGACAATAGTCTCTTTCCGCAGTTCGGTCTTTTTTTTACAATTTTACTATATTCAGTTTCTGCTCCTTCATGTGATAGATCAGTTCGGAATTCCCTGAAACGAATTGTCTGTCATGGCTGATGAAAAACATTCCGCCTGGAAACTGGCTGATCAGCTCCTGAAGAACTTCCAGTGTCTCGACATCGAGATGATTCGTGGGTTCATCCATAAAAACGAACTCGGATCGGCTCAGGATTAATTTGACGAGGGCGGATTTCATGAGCTCTCCCCTGCTCAATTCACTTACGCTTCTTTCCAGTGTCTCCTCTTTCAGTCTTGAAGCCTTTAAGGCCGAATGGATGAGAGAATGTTCGAGACCAAGATCGCTAAAATTATCGATGAGGATTTCTTTGTTAAAGAATGAAGCTATATCCTGGGAGATGTAGGTATAACGGATATTTGGATTCCGGTATACCGTTCCTTCAACGGGCGACAAAAAGCCGGTCAACGTTTTGAAGAAGGTCGTTTTTCCGCAGCCGTTTCTACCGATAAGGGCGATCTTGTCCCTCGTATTCATCTGAAGTGTGATATTTCTGAATAGTATTTCTCCTCCCGCATATCCGAAGGAGCAGTTGTCCATATCGATGAAGCGTCTGTTTGGAACGTCATATTCCGGGCAGTTGATCTTTACCGGTTTTTCGACGAAAGGGCGCTTTTCTTCCAGCTCTTTGATCATCTTCTGTTTCTTTGCCGAATAAACCAGTGCACTTTGCGCTATCTTTGCCGCTTTGTGTCCCATGAATCCCTTATCAGCCGCCCCCTTCTTTTTGTTTTCTGCCTGAACCGCCCAGTTCTTTTTGGTTGTTACGAGTATTTCGAGACTTCTGATCTTCTTACCGAGGTTTTCAGATTCTTTTTTTGCCGCGCCAAATTTCTCATCCAATAGTGAGAGCATATGCGTATAACCTCCGGCAGATTGTTCTGAGATCCCTCTCTTGATGTAAACGGTCTTTGTGGCAACTCGGTCTATGAATGTTCTGTCATGACTCACGATGAGGAATGTTTTTCCGGCATGTGTTTTTCTGAGAATCAATCTTTCAAGGTATACCCGCATCGCAATATCGAGATGATTGGTCGGTTCATCCATGATGAAGAGATCCGGATTTGAGATCAGCAGGCTGATGATTTCCATCAGCTTTCTCTGCCCCAGTGACAGTTCCATCATGTTTTTTTCAAGCAGGGTTTCATCGTAATCAAATACAGACAATTCTCTTATACTCTCTGCCTCGAGTTCAAATCCACCAAGTTCTAAGAAAGTGTCCATGCAGCCGATATATTTCGAATCATCAACAGGTGTTTCCTCAAGTTGTCTGTAGGCAACCGACAGTTTATCAAATTCTTTGAGCAGATAATATTTCACCTTGCCGTCGTAGATAACGTCGTTTTGTTTTAAATACGCCATTTTTATATCCGTGTTTTTTAAAATTTCTCCACCGTCTATCTTTATTTCGCCATTGATACATCGCAGCACGGTGGATTTACCGCTTCCGTTGGGGCCGGTCAGTGCCACACACTCTCCCTTGTTAACCGAAAATGTGACATCCTTTAGTATCTCCTGAAGTCCGAAATTCTTTTTTATACTCTTTATCTGAAGCATACTTTATCACCTCTTTATTCAAAATAAAAAAAGGCCTCAGCACCGCGCTGAAACCTTTTTCAATGATTGATATATTTTATTTACAAAATCCCGATGGATTAACTATAAACTGTTCAATTTGTAGCGGAAAAGATGCTGACCGATTCGTTATTCACTTAATGCGGACGTTAAACCTGCGATTGACATCTTTTCGCCTCCTCATTTTCCGTAAGGATTATAACACAGGTTTTGCCTTTTTTGTGATATGATAACCCTGAATGAACAACGGAGGGGGATATCTTGCTTATTACTGCCATTATCACCATTACACTTGCACTGGTCTTCTATACGACGGGTGTTTTTCTTGAACATCGTTCCAAGCAATTGAATTTCAGGCATCTGATCTTGTTTCTATCGGGTCTTGTATTTGATACGACGGGAACATTGATCATGGGAAGTATTGCCACTCATACGGAAACGGTAACCGGAGGGATAAACTGGCATGCCCTCACCGGGTTTGCGGCAATCCTGCTGATGGCTTTTCATGCCATATGGGCAATTTTCGTCCTGATCAGAAAAGATGAAAAGATGCAGAAGGTTTTTCATAAATTCAGCCTGCTCGTCTGGCTGATATGGCTTATTCCGTATATCAGCGGTGTATTTGCGGGAATGAGATGATCTAATGGTCCTGTCCGTTGTGTTTATAATATGCCAGGATTTCCAGAGCCTCTTCACGGACTTTTGATATGATCCGTTCTATTTTTTCGACAGATGTGGGCTCTATTTGGTATAAACTGTCTATCGATGGGCTTTCTTTGTAGTTCTTTAAGGTCATCTCAAGATTTTTTCCGGCTTCTGAAAGGCCGATACCGCCGACATAAAGACTGCTCGATTTGATACTGTGGCCGCAGTTTTCAAGTGTGTACAGCGCCTGTTGTGTTTCACCGGCTCCCATATCTCTTAAATTCCTGAGGGTTTCAAGGCTGTTTTCTATTTCTTCCAGGGTCTGTTCTAACTGTGTGCAGAAAACCGGGACGATTTCCGCGTTGAAGTAGTCTCTATCGGTGATATGTTTCAGGATCTCGTTCGTGTCTATCTTGGGATGGGATAGGTTAACGGCCTGCGTTGGGGTGATGATTCCGGAAATTTCTCGGAGAAGGATGTCGAGCTTGATCGGTTTGGTTACAAAGCCTTTCATGCCGGCGTCAAGACACTTTTTTCTTTCACTTTCAAGGACACTGGCACTCAATGCGATGATAGGGGTGTTTTTACCTTTAAGAATCTGTTTGGCCGCCTCAATACCATCTCTTTCGGGCATCATGATATCCATCAGAATCAGGTCATAATCTTTTGATAAAGCCATTTTTTCCGCTTCTATCCCGTTTGATGCGATCTCCACTATCCAGCCCATGCTGTTCAGAATCTTTTTTGCCACGGTCTGATTGACTTTGTTGTCTTCCGCAAGGAGGATAAATAACTCTTCGGGAAGTTGTACGGGTTCACTCCGATCTTTCTCCTTATCGAGATATTCCGTGATCTCTTCCTCAGAGGCCTTTTCGAGCAGTAAGGAGAATTTGAAGGTAGTTCCCTTTCCGTAAATACTGTCATAAGTAATCGTACCACCCATCATCGAGAGCAGTTTCTGAGTGATGGATAATCCGAGCCCCGTCCCGCCGTATTTTCTCGTTACCGAATTATCCGCCTGTGTGAAATTTGTAAACAGTTTTTCCTTCATCTCGGTCTTGATGCCGATTCCCGTATCTTCAACTTCGAGATAAAGCCCGATTTGTTCATCATCAGTTGAAACAGTCTTATCCGCTAACTGTGCCGTGATCCGGATATATCCCTTTTCGGTGAACTTCAGGGCATTTCCGAGTAAATTCAGCAGAACCTGCCTGAGGCGTAATGGATCACCTTTCAGGACGGTGGGAATGGCATCATCCAATTCTAAGATACCTTCGAGTCCCTTTTTTCTCGCACTTGTGAAAATTAATTCGGTTACGTCGTTGATCAGATCTTTCAGGCTGAAAGGGATAGTTTCCAGAACCATCTTTCCGGCTTCTATCTTTGAGAAATCCAGAATATCGTTGATGATGTTGAGTAATGCCTCAGCGGAAACCCGGATGATTCTCAGATTCTCCTGTTCCTCTTCAGTCATACTGTTCGTGCGTTTCTGATTCTCGGTTATCAGTTCTATCGTGGCGAGAATCCCATTCATAGGGGTTCTGATCTCATGACTCATATTTGCCAGAAATTCACTTTTCGCCCGGTTGGCTGACAATGCATTTCTTCTTGACCGGTACATGAAGATGATCACCAGCATGATCAGAATGAAAATGATATTGATGCTGATCACCACCATCATCAATTCTTTTTTCTGTGCTGCGAATGCCGTGTCTTTATTGAAGGAGATCAGGTAGCCCACATTTTCGCCGGAGAAGTTTCTTATATTCAGGAAGGTAAGCGTATATTCTCCGGCGCTGGTCCCTGTGTCGCTGACAAAAGGAGAGCCGTCAATCATGGAATCAGACAGGATTTTACGCAATATGTTTACAACTTCTGAATTAGGAAACTGCTTTTCTTCGATCAGCTTATTGACATTTTCATAAGTCTGCCTGTCAAAGACATAAAGCGATTCTGAGGCTTCGGGACCAATCATTGACAGACAATCCAGATAATTTTCCTCAAATTCATCTTCAAAGACCTTTTCTTTAACGATATCTTTTCTCAGAATGAAATAGAAGGGGTAGTCGAATTCGGAGATGAGATCCTGACAGATGGTGTTAAAAGAAATGCTGACTTCTGATGTACCGATAAAATCTGAGTTATACAGAAGCGGAAAGACAAAGCGGTAGCCGTTGAAGATTCTTCCCTCTTCAAATCCGCTCACAATTTCTTTCGTCTCGGCTGCAAGTACGAGGGAAGGCCGGAAGTCCGTCAGGTCATCCCCATATTTTTCCGGTGCATGCATTCTCAGAAAGCTGACCTGATCGGGGAAATGAAAATGAAGCTGTCTGAAATTGTAATTCATCATGAGAGAATAGATATCGTCAAATCTTACTTTGAGTTCTGCCCTCAGCTGATCCCGCTTTTCCGGATGCTTCCAGGCCTCGGAGATGAGAGAAAGGACCTCTTCATTGTTTACTTCGGTTTCGAATATGTAATTGGCGAATCTTTCATATGTGATCAGTAGTGATTTATACTGACTTTCAAGGTTGTTGATCATCTCCAGCTTGATCGCATCCCGTTCTGTCCTGTATATGTTGATATACAGAAAATGGCTGACGATGTTGGACAAAAATATGACACAGAAAAGAAAAATGATAAACGAGAGATTTTTACCCTTATTAATAGATATCATCTCCAGCAGGATCATCAACAATATGAGAATCGACGACTTCCATGGTCTTTTCGAGTATGCGCTTCATAGCCTGTATCTGATGGGTCATTTCTTTTCTCTCGTCTGCGCAGACTTCCAGCTCTCTTGAGATGATCTCAAGTTCATAGGCGTTCATATTGATGGCGGCCCCTTTGATAAAATGGGCAGTCTTTTTTACCTCTTCATGATTGTTTGTATCAAGTTTTTTTAATCTTTCAAGTGTGATGATGATATCCGTTTTGAAAAGTCTGTACAAACGCTGAACGATGGAACTGTTATTCCCGAGACGCTCTATAAGCCTTTCCGTGTCGAGATAACTGTCTGTATCTTTTTGTCGTTCGGTGTTGCTTTCTGCTTCCGATGAAAGGTAATTTAACAGGATCTTTTTCAGTTTTTCCGCGTTGAATGGCTTTGAGAGGTAGTCATTCATCCCAAGTGCAAAGCATTTTTCTCTTTCTCCTTTTATAACACCGGCTGTTAAAGCGATTATCGGTATTTTTTGATCTGTTTTTCTTATTTCGGTTGTTGCACTGTACCCGTCCATTATCGGCATTCTGAGATCCATCAGTATCAGATTTGGCCTTGTTTCCCTGAACAGGGAGACGGCTTCCTGGCCGTTGAAGGCTTCAATAATCCTTATTTCCGGGAACAGCATGCTGATAGAAGCCCGTGCGAAGAACATGTTGGTCTTGTTGTCCTCCGCAATTAGTATGGTTTTATCGGTCAGAGGCGGTATTTCAACCTCTTCCCGTTTCTTATTCGTTTTCATTCCCTTATTCGATATCTCGTTGAGAACTGAAAAAAGGCCCTTATTTGTGACGGGTTTCAGAATCTTATAGCATCCACCCTTTTCACAGTAACAATCTTTCTGTTCATCGGAGGCAAGGGGATTTTCCAGAAGGATTACGGGAAGTGTATCCGAACTGATCCGGATCTTTTCTCGGATATTTTGAACGGTTTCTATCCCGGTCATGTACGGGATATTGTTATCGATGATCACAATATCCATCTCTGATGTATTCAGCAGTATTTCTACTGCCTGAAAGCCATCATGTGCCTTGACAACGGAGATGTTGAATTGCATCAAAATATTTTCGAGGATACTCATCATATGTGTATTTCCACTCACGGCGAGTATTTTCTTAAACGGAAGGACAGACGGGATTGTTTCCGCGGACTGCTTCTCCTCCTGTGTCTGTATGGTGAAATGAAATGTACTGCCTTTTCCCGTGTCGCTTTCAATCTGCATCTCTGATCCCATCATCTTCAGGAGTTTGTTTGATATCGTGAGTCCCAGACCGGTACCGCCAAACCGCTTGGTCGTAGAAACATCTTCCTGTGAAAAGGCGTCAAAAATCTTTTTCTGATTCTTTTTACTGATGCCTATTCCTGTATCACTGACACTGAATCTGACGGGCAGGCCGTTTAGCCGCGGATCTTTCTGTCCGATCCTGACACTGAACAGGACCTCCCCTTTATCGGTGAATTTGATGGCATTTGACAACAGGTTGACCAGGATCTGTTTAAGTCTCACCGAATCGGTCATGATATAGGCCGGGATTTCGGGTTGGACATCAAGAATCAGCTCTATTCCCTTCTCGTAGGCCTTGTATTTTACGATATCGGAGATATCTTCTACCAGTTGAATCAAATCGGTCTTTTCGGGTGAAAGTGTCAGTTTTCCCGCTTCTATCTTGGAAAAATCCAGGATATCGTTGATGATATCCAGTAATGACTGAGCGGAACTGTTTACCGCCTTTAAATAATCATATTGCAGTTGACTCATCTTCGTATTTAAGAGCAGGTCTGAGAATCCGATGATGCCGTTCAACGGTGTTCTGATCTCATGGCTCATGTTGGCAAGGAATTCGCTCTTTGCCTCGCTGGCGTTTACAGCGTTTTCCTTTTCTCGGATGAGATTGCCGAACATTCGGGCTCGTGTCTTGATGTTTATGATGAGCTTTGAAAAGACCATCAACAGGTTTTGCTCCCTTTCCGAATAGCGGTATTTTCTGTGTATGGAATCAAATCCGATAAAGCCTACCATGTCGGATCCATCTATGATGGGGATGGAAAGCATGCTCTGAACACCTTGAGGTTCCTGAAGCACTCGGAATTCGTTATCCTCTGGAAGGGCTGAAATATCGTATATGCAGATTGCCTCCCCTTTACGGTGGATGGCAGTCCATTCGGGAAACATGTTTACCGGTATTTCCTGAAATTGATCCATCATGGATTTTATTCCATCTGTGCACCATTCGTAGGTGTTCGAAGCAATTTGTTTTTCCGAATCGACATCAAAGATATAGACTCGGTCCGCACCTACATATTCCCCCATTTCCCGTAAAGCACTGTTTATGGAGTCATTGATCTTCCCTATGGATAAGTTGGTATATTTAACCGCCATGTTCATCAGCAGATTCTGAAATTTTATTTCCCTGTTCAATTGCTCTTCTACTTTTTTCTGATGTGTAATGTCCGTCATGACGATCAGGATCAGCTTTTCATCGACAGATTCGATGATCTCACCCGAGAAAAGGACCGTCAGCAAGGCACCGCACTTTGAACGGATATTCAGTTCTATTTTTGATACGCTGCCCGTCTCACTCAGTTCTTTAACGATGAGGTTGTACGTCTCGGATTTAACGAACAGATCCAGCTCTTCTACCACTCTGCCGTTGATCTCTTCCTTTTGATAATTCAGCGTGTTGAGAAAGGCGTCACTGACATCAATCAACCGATGGTCTGCCGTATTAATGATCATCATCAGGGCTGGGTTAACCCTGAATAATTTCTCGAATTTCTCCAGGACCTTTTTTTCTTCGGTCAAATCCTCCGATATTCCGAAGACGGCCTTTTCACCGTTCCATTTGCCAAACCAGATTCGAGAATGGACGGGGATTAAGTCTCCTTTTTTTGTCATAAGCGGCAGCGGGCAGTATTCCTTTTCTCCGATGGCCAATGCGGAATAATAAAGCTCCGCCTCTTTTTCCATGCCACCGGGAAGCAGATCCATCACCGTCATGTTGACAAATTCTTCGCGACTGTAACCGAGCTTTTCGCTTGCGGCGAGATTCGTCATCAAGATCTTTCCAGACGCATTAAAGACATAAATCAGATCGTTCTGCAGTTCAAAAAAGTGTCTGAAATTTTCTTCACTCTCTTCAAGCTGTTTTTGTACTAACAGAGAATCCGTAATATCTGTGGAGATATTTCCCGTAGCGATGAGTTGATTGTTCTGATCAAATATCGGATATTTTTTTGTCCGGACAAACCTCTTTTCCCCCTTGAGGGTGATGAGCGGCTCATCTTTGTAGATAAACTCACCCGGAGCGAGCTTCTGAACCTTTCTGTCGTCTTCAACGGAGGTCTTCACCGGTTCATCCGTTTCGGGTATCCGGAAGAGTTCTGCCTCTGTCAGGCCTATTAATTCTTCCGATGATTCGTATCCGATCAGATTTGCGAGGGAGTGATTGATGGCAATAATCTTTAAATCAAGATCCTTTACGATGGCATAATCCTTACTGTTCAGGACAAGCGCGGAGAGATAGGACAGTTTTTTATCCTTTTCGAGTCTTTCGGTCATATCGATGGCGACAACATAGATATATTTTTCCGATGGTTTTGCACGCCATTCGATTGTCTTGTAAACTCCGTCACTGGCCCTGTACCGGTTGAAGAAAAAACCGACGGTCTCCCCGGTCAGCAGCTTGGAGACGGCTATCTCGGTCTTTTTTATATCGTCGGGATGGACAAAATCGTAATAGTTGCTCTTCGAGAGCTGTTCGTTTGAATAACCGAGTCTCTTCTTCCAGGCCTTGTTTGCCCTGATGAAATTACCGTTGTAGTCGGTTATGCATAATAGATCCGAATGAATGTCAAAAAAACTGTCTTCCGAGTTGAAATAGTCATTCAGATTCGGTGAGTCCTTTCTCTCTCTCATGCAGATACCTCACAATTCAGATTATGCATTAAAATGGTGGATTCAGTTTACGAAATATTGCAGATTTCCGGAATAGTGACTGTATTGATTATAACAGATTTTTTTCGTTTTGTAATTTTCTTTATTCATTATGAAAGTCGAAGGCCCCTGATTAATTCAGGGGCCTTCAATTATCAGTCGGGCAGGGATAGTTTCCCGAGTATGACATCGGCCTTTGCCCCGGTGGCACTTTTCAGATTCGAGAAGTGTTTGTGCATGTATTCGTTCCCCATGATGGCGAAGGCGATGGCTTCTTTTGCGTCGTTGAGTTCCTCATCCATGATCTTCAGTTCAGAATGAAGCAGATGGTTCTTGATAGATTCGATCAATGTCGGGTTTTTGGAACCACCGCCGGAAACATATAGAATATCCGGTTCAGCGGCGTATTTTCTGATCGATTCGACGATGGTCTGAGCCGTGAATTCCGCAGCCGTTCTGACGATATCTTCCACTTTGTAATTCTGTGTTTCTATAAAGTCGCTTATTTCGGAAAAGTATTTCTGATTGTATCTGATTTCCTTGCCGGTGGATTTTGGCGGTTCCATATCAAAATAATCCTTTTCGGATTGCCACATCCGTTCGACCAGTTCGGGGATGACTTCGCCTTTTGCCGAATACGCTCCGCCCTCGTCGTATTCCACACCAAAATAGGTCCGGCAGGCCCAGTCGATGATCACATTTCCCGGACCGGTATCAAATGCACAGACCTCTTCAGGTGCGGCGCCCGCCTTTATGATGGAAATGTTGCCGATTCCGCCGATATTTTGTAATCCGACGCTGTTTTCTTCAGAAGAGAACAGAACAAAATCCGTATAAGGGACCAATGGGGCCCCCTGCCCGCCTGCAGCCATATCCTTCATCCTCAGATCGGATAAGACGGGGATCCCCGTCAGGAATGACAGATAATCTCCATCACCGATCTGAAGGGTACAATTGGGTTTAAAGGCGTCCACAGAATTATTAGTATCGTGAAAAACCGTCTGACCATGACTGACGAGCAGTTGGACGTCTCTCAGGTCGTTTTCCTTGATGAAGCGGTTGATCAGTTCGGCGTGTCTCTTTGCGATATAAACATTGGCGTACGCAATTTCGGAAACGTTGACTTTTCCGGAAGTCAACAGCTTCAATTTCGCCTTTAAGGCCTCATCAAACGGATAAAAAGCCGTTTGATGACTTATTATCTTTGTTTCCTTATAATTGTCTTCAAAGTCACAGAAGGCAATATCAAGTCCATCACAGGATGTTCCCGACATCGTTCCGATTATTTTCATTTTGTGCCTCCTTGCATTGTCGTTTCAGGATTATCGAGTGTACGATAAGCTGAAGCCTTTATTGATAAAAACGGACGGAGAACGATACGTATTGATCCGGTCCGTACAATCCTTTTTTATTTTAAATGGGACACCAGCGCATTGCTGACGGTTCTTCTGAATCGCCATATTTCCGTTATCCGTTCGTGTCTCGAATAAAAACATCGATTAGAAAGAATGACGATGGCGATCTCCTGTACCGGATCAACCCACAGAGAAGTTCCCGTAAACCCGGTATGTCCGAACGCTTTTTCTGAAAGAAGGCTTCCACCGGATGAATCATTCGTGTAAAGCATCCAGCCAAGTCCCTTGTCGTCTCCGGGGATGTCTTTGGTCCATGGTCTCGTTGCCGTGTTCATCATGGGTTTGGAGAGGACTTTTACCGGATTGAGCAATTCCCTTGCGTATTTCAGCATATCCGTGAGATTAGAATATAACCCCGCATTTCCACTGATTCCACCGAGATAATAGGCCAGTTCGTCATCCACTTTCCCCCTGAGAAGCAGACCGTCTCTCAGAGAGGTCGGCGCGATATTTTCCGAAATCTCCGGCAGATAATCCGTATCGTCCATTCCAAGCGGTTTGAAGACCTCGTTTCTGACGTATTCTCTGAAATTTCCCGTGATCGAATTGATGACGTCCATGAGTAGAATATAGTTGAGACAGGAGTACCTGACCCTTGTCTGAGGGAGTTCCTTAAACTGTTCTTTTTTTATCTCGTCGATGATCTCTTCTCTTGTATCCTTAAACTGATAGGCCAGAGAATATGGCGGCATACCGGAGGTGTGTGTCATCAGATGCCATATCCTGATATCATCATTTGGAAACTCCGTGTGATCTGATACCTTATCCGACAAGTCCACCTTTCCATCCTGTATCAGTTTCAGCATGGCCGGTAGTGTTGCCGTGACCTTGGTCAGACTTGCTATATCGTACAGCGAATTGAATTCAGTCGGCTTCTTTTCATCCAGTGTTCCATATTTTTCCATAAACAACGTCTTTTCCGGATCTGTGATTCCTATGACGACTCCGGGGAAGAGTTTTTCATCTATTGCCTTTAAAGCGAGTTCTTTTATAATCTCATTGATCATTTCAAACCTCCAGGTCCGCCGAGTCTGACTTTGAATTTGTATTTGTCCCCTCTGTACAATGAAATGACATATTCAATACACTTGTCTTCGGCAATATAAGTATAACGTCTTCTCAAGGCAGCACAGTCGGATGCCTTCATCTTAAGCAGTTCTCTGTCATCTTCTATCGGTTTGTGTACCTCTATGATCTCATCGGCATATTCCAGAACCACCCCGAGATCGTTCTTCAGAAAATGGTAGACGGAGTTACGCGCCATATCCATCTGGATGAGTTTTAAGAGCCTTGGATTCAGCGTCGTGTTGAAATAGGCGGATTCAAGAGCCATTGGAGAACCATCAACCAGTCTGAGCCTTTTCAGAAGGATGACCGGTGTGTCATCCGATATTCCAAAACACTGAACGACTTCAGGAGGCGGTTCGACGATCTTGTTTTCTATGACGATTGAGGTGGTTTTCTGACCCTGATCCTCCACTTCATCGGTAAACCCCTTGAGTTCGGTAAGGTTTTCCTCCTGTTTGCTTTGAGAGACGAATGTCCCGCGCCCCCTCGAACGTGTGATCAAACCCTCTCTACTCAGTTCTTCAAGCGCTTTCCTGACGGTGAGTCGACTGATGTTGTACTCCTTGCAGAATTCAAACTCTGAGTGCAGAGCATCTCCCGGTTTCAAATCTGTGTTCAGGATCTGTTTCTTGATTTCTTTATAAAGTTGATAATACAATGGTACAGGTAAACTACGATCTAATTTGTCCACTCCTAACATCCCCTTTTTAAGGCCTAAATGGTTTAAAGATATTATAACACATTTCGGTGGGCAGCCGACATGTATTTTGCTTTCAAAGGAAATGTCAATACAAACAAACATAACGGTAGATATATATATAAACATGGAACAAGTGTTATAATTAGATACTTGTTTACTTCAGACAGGCAGGGGGAGATTGTTATCAAAGGTCATATCATGTCCATCGAATTTGAAAAGGAAGAGTCCTGGTATTACAACGAGGCCGTCAAGATTATGAGAGGCTTTGAAAATCACAGTATCATCGGTCCCTTCAACAAAAGGCATACGGCAACGTTAGAAAGTGAAGAGATAAGGATGAAAAGTGGTGAGATCAGCCGGCTGGCTTCTCTGCTGAAAGGCTGGAAAACGTCCCGTATAACGTTTAACGGAGTTACGGTGGATTATCAGGAAATGATCAAGATACTCCGGGCCTTCAGATGTCAGACGTACAGGCAGGAAACCGAGGACAGGGAAGGTTACTGTGCGGATTCCATGTGGGGCTGTAGGCTTCTTGATGTCATAGACACCTCCTCAATAGAAGAGATAAAGGAATATAATCCGGAAAATGTCTACTGGTTCGATTTTGGCTATTTTGAGGATGAAAACACGTGGGTCATTTCAAAAGAAGATCTTGAAGAGGGCCTGAGACTTGAAATAGAGAAAAAATATCTTGAGCACTGTCCTTATTTTAAGTTCAGCAACATAGAAAAAATCATTCGTGCCATTCCGGAACAGGTAGATCTGAGGACGGATAAGAGATGGAAGGTCCGTTATCATCAAACCGTTTCTGGTAGTGAGACGATGGAAGCCGTTGGGGTCATGCCGGATCTGTACGCGGAGAGTTCTAAAATAGTGGATGAAAACAGAAACATTCCAAATGTCAGATTCTCGGATATCGGGGGAATAGACAATGTGGTTCAGAGTATCAGAGAGGTCATCGAACTCCCGCTCAAACGTCCCGAACTCTTCAGGTACATGGGAATCAAGCCGCATAAGGGGATATTGCTTTATGGCCCTCCCGGATGCGGAAAGACGATGATAGCGAAGGCGATAGCCAACGAGATCAACGCGCATTTTATCGCGATAAAGGGGCCGGAATTGCTGAACAAGTATCTTGGAGAATCAGAGGCAAATCTCAGAAAGGTCTTTTCGGAGGCAAGGGAGATGCAGCCGTCGATCATATTCTTCGATGAAATAGATGCCGTTGCCCAGAGGCGATCCTCCAACGAATCACTCAGAAGTGAATCGAGATTTGTGACACAGCTGCTTTCGCTGATGGATGGAATAGAGGATTATGGCAAGATCTGTGTAATTGCCTCGACGAATCGGCACGAGTCCCTTGATGAGGCGTTGCTCAGACCCGGTCGATTTGATTACAACCTCTTTATCAACAAGCCGACGAAGAGGGGGTGCAGGGATATCTTCAAGATAAAGACGAGGGAGATGCCCCTGTCCACGGAGATTGACGATGAGCAGTTTTCAGAAAAACTCTTCGGCTTTACCGGTGCGGAGATAGATTTTGTGGTCAGAGAAGCGGCATACAATTGTCTGCGACGGAGTCTTGATCTCAAAAGATGTATCAGTACGGATGATAATTACAGGATTAACCTGAACACACTTAAGATTATCGAACAGGATCTGGACAAGTCCATCGAAAGAATCAACAACATGAAGAACAGGGAAGGATATTATGGCAATTAAGAAGGAAAAAAGAATTCTCCTCCTGTTGCTGTTTGTTATCCTATCACTTGGAATCTATGTGTTCTTCGTGGAGCCGAATATATTGAAGACCACCTACATCGGTGTTGGAGAATACCCGAGTGAATACCCACTTGAAAACGAGATCAGAATTGCCTTCTTTGCAGATCTGCACATGTATAAGTACAGGGGATTTCATACTCGGCTCCTTGAAACGATAGAGTCGTATCATCCGGATCTCATACTCTTCGGTGGGGATGCACTTGCCAAACTGACCGATGTAAAGGACCTTGAGCGTTTCTTTTACGAGCTTCAGTCGATAGCCCCCGTTTACACGAATTTCGGAAACTGGGAGGAATATGCCCCGGTGCATATGCAGCAGCGTTTTGAAGCGTTGAACATCCCGTTGATAGAAAAAGAGACGGAAATCGTTGAAGTCAAGGGAAAGCGTCTCGCCATCACCGGTCTTGAATCTCATTATTTTTTCTTTGAAACGGATATCGTAGAGGATTCCCTGTCCTACGACGAGGCCATCTTACTGATTCATTCTCCCATAGGACTGGAAAACAGGATGGATATAGTGTCCAAATACGATGTGGTCCTTGCCGGCCATACGCATGGTGGTCAGCTGGTCATTCCCTGGTTGACCAAAGCCTTCCTTGACTGGAGAAATGATTCTGAAATCAGCTGGTATTCAGGAAGATATGATGTTGATGATACGCTGATTTATGTCACGCGGGGTGTCGGTCAATGGCTGCCCGGAAGATTCAACTGTCCCCCTGAACTGGTCATCATGGATTTACTGATGTGATTTCGCTTCGATAGGCACGCTGTTTTTTACTTTACCTTTAAACTCTTTCGGCTGTGTGCTATAATCTATACACCAAGCACTTTCTGCAATAGATTCTGTTAAATAAAATAGATGTCATTATTCGACGGTTGGCTATCGAAGGATTTTCTTTAAAAATTATTTCAAGAGGGGTATGATGATGAAAAAATCCGTATTTTTTTTGTTTTTTGTCTTATTGCTTTCTGTAATTAATGTGATGGCAAATCCGCGAATATTGATTGTCAGCAGTTATGATAAAGCGTATTCGTGGACGGAAGACCTTGTCAATGCGATTGAGGCCGTTCTCGATAAGGCGGATGTAGAGCAGAGATATTTTTATATGGATACGAGACTCAGAGATGATGAGAACTGGAAGTCGAAGACCGGGAAATTAACGCTTGACATACTTGAATCGTGGCAACCGGATGTTGTTATTGCCTGTGATGACAATGCCCAGCAGTATTTCGTCAGAGAAATTCCGGTTGATACGAATGTTCAGATCGTTTTCTGTGGAGTCAACAAGGAGCCGAAAGTTTATGGGTTCCCAAATGAAAGAACAACAGGGATCAGAGAGATCCCTTTCCCCGTCGAGTCTCTCGAGGCCGTGTCTCAAATCATTCCGAATCTGAGAAAGGTTTGTTTTATCGGAGATGATACGAGCAGCTCAGAAGGACACATAGACTATCTTAAAAGGCTTGATATGGGAAGATTTGAGAGTATTGGCTATTACAAATTTTCAAGTTTGGAGAACCTGCTGCTCGGCATGAAAAATCTCAGCAAGATCTGTGATGTCTTTTACTTTATCAGAACACAGGGATTCAAAGACAGGAACGGAGTCAAGTACAGTTCTTTACAGTCGATGAGGCAGATTCTTGAGGCGACGGATGTTCCCGTGATGGGATTATCCGATTATATCGTGGAGGATGGGGCCCTGTTCGGCATTGTTCCCGATCCCAATTTTCAGGGAACTCTGGCAGCTCAGATGGCGCTTCAGCTTGTATCAGGTGAAAAGAGGGCTTCGGATATTCCGATTGTTTCATTTGAGGCGGACTTTTCAGATCTGAAAGACGGGAAATCGTATCTGAATCTCAATACCATCATAGAAAAAGGATACAGTGTTCCACTCTCTCTGATCAACGACACGGATGTGGTGATCAGCTCAGTCAAAAGAGAGGATGAGATCGTCCTCGCGTATTACACCCTTATTTCCGGAAGAATTTTACAATCCGTGGCAGATTATCTCAGAAGTGTGGCGGCCTCTCCCTTTACGGTTGATGGAGACTGGGAAGCCATAAAAAAAATTTACCAGAATCAAGGAATTGATTATCCGGGTATCTTTCTCTATATCCTTCCGAACGGTGATTATTACACGGATATCAGGAATTTTACCTCGACGAATCTTTCAGACAGAGTCTATTTCAAAACACTCGAAGCCGACGAGGAGGTCCTCGGCTACCCGGTTATCAGCCGTTCAACCGGGAAAAAATCCGCGGTATTTGCCGTTCCCGTGAAAAAGGAAAATGAGATTACCGGGTTTACCGGGATGTCTCTGTATATGGAGGAGATCAACACGTCGATCAACACCATCATGAAACTAACTCCTGAAGTCTTCCTGTTGGCGGTAGATCAAACGGGAACGGTTATGATGACCAATCATGAGCAGGTTCTGTTTGAAAAGGCGGATGATATCGTTACCTGTGAATGCGGTCCGTTCATAGAGAAACTGAATCAGAATGATTCCGGAAAGATAGCCTTTAAAGATCATTATGGCGACTATTTTGGTATCTATACGACTGAAAACACGACCGGATGGAAGTTCATACTGGCTAAAAGGATCGCTGATGCCGGTAAAAACACTGAATTGAACGAATGGGTAGATAGAACATCGACCCTGAGTGAAGAGGTTGTTGAACGGATCAACGGACTTGAAGACCAGTTTGTGACAACGAGTAAAACCTTTGCCGATTCAACGCAGCTTCCTGAAGATATCAGAGGATTACTGGATGCATTGTACGATCGGGTGAGTGATGTGTATGATATAGCTTTTGTCAATACGGATGGCCTGATGGAAGTGGTAGTGCCTGAGCTATTCAGGGATTTTGAGGGGGCGGACATAGCCGGACAGGAACAGGTTCAACGAATTGCCAGGACTTACAATCCGGTCGTCAGTCACCTGATCATGACCGAAGAGGGAATTCATGGAATAGATATGGAATGGCCGGTGTTTAACAGGCGGGGGATGTTTATGGGTTCCATCAGTATGCTGATTGAGCCGGAGGTTTTCTTTGAAGACATCTTCACTGAAATACTGACGGACCCGGAATTCGATGTTCGGATTGTCCAGAACGATGGGACCATTTTGTACGCTGAAAATCTGGAAGAGATTGGGAAGAATCTGTTTCAGGATGAGGGGTTTTCCGATTACATCGAACATCCGGAACTTGCAAAGGCTATCGTGCAGGAAAAAGATGGCAGTGAAGAATATATCGTCCTGTCAACGGAAGCCGATACGGCTGTGAGGGAGATTGTCATCTGGAATTCCGTGTTTTTCCATGGAACGGAATGGAAGCTCATCCTTACCGGACAGTTGTAACAGGAGAAAAGTCATATTCAGGGCGGGGAAATCTTTCCCCGTCCTTTTTATTTGACAAAAAGTGTGTGAAGGTGTAAAATGATATGTCCGGACAATACGGATATTTATTTGTGGATAAATTTAACAGAGGTGGCGAATGGAACAGAAACCATTATATGAGATGGTAGCAGATTCAATCAGAAAATCTATCATTCAGTACAATCTGAAGGAAGGCGAGTCGCTGAAAGGTGAACTTGAGCTGATGAAACAATATGGTGTGGGGCGTGAAACCATACGAAGAGCATTGAAAATTCTGGTTGATGAAGGACTTATCGTCAGAAGACCCGGAAGAGGCACGAGGATCTGCAGCAGGATAAGACCGGATTCTATTGAAAAGGTTATTTCCTTTTCATCTGAGATTATCAAGTTGTCTATGGTCCCATCTACTAAGATCAAGGTGGTCAGAATGATCAAGGCGGATGATGAGACGGCAGCAATGCTTGAGATAAAAACCGGCAGTGAAATAATCAATATAAATCGAATCTGCTATGCCGATTCAATCCCGATTGCCGTAGAAGAAGGCTATATCGACAAAAGTGTTTTAAACGGATTTGAAGTGGCGGATTTCTCAGGATCAATTTACAGGATACTTACGGAAAAGTACAAGATACACTACTCTAAGATGAGACAGTCTATCTCTTCCGTGATACTTGAACAGCAGATGGCTGATGAATTGAACTGCGAAAGAATCAGTTCCTTTGAGCTTAAAAGAACGATTTACAATGCGGCATCCAAACCTTTTTATTTTCTCAGATTTTATATTCGCGGTGATATGTATTCCATTGATTCGGAGATTAAATTTTAAGGTTTATTAAATGTTTTTACGCTTTGTTTCTAAAAAGCGTTTATTTGAGATATTAAGTTGTTTTATTTGGAGGCTTTTTATGAAGATGTTGAATCTAAAGAGATTGTCAAAACAAATGTCCGGACAATACGGTCAAAAAGTCATCTGTTCACAGAAAGGATCGAGTATTCTACTGGAAGGAAATGTGGCGGAATGGACGGATGTTGTTGCTGCCGGAAAGATGGCGGCGGAAATAAAGGGCATCAAAGGTGTTATCAATAAGATTGAATGTGCCTCTGTAAAGAAAAAAAGAAAGGCAGGGGGGGAACTGACGGAAAATGTGCTAAAGGACAGACGAGTGGATGTTCTGATCATCGGTGGCGGTATTATCGGCTGTTCAATAGCGAGGGAACTGTCGAAATGGGATCTGGACATCTGTTTGGTTGAAAAAGAACCCGACCTGGCAATGCATGCAAGTTCCAGAAATGACGGGATGATTCACCCCGGACTCGTTCCATCTCCGGGTTCCATGAAGGCGAAGTACAATGCAAAGGGAAACGGGATGTACGAAACCCTTTCAAGGGAACTGGATTTTGAATACAAACGGGTAGGCTCCCTTCTTCTCTTTGACAACCGCTGGCTTGCTCCTGCCTACCCTATTCTTGCATCAAGAGCGGAAAAGAACGGAGTGCCCTCCACTGAATTTCTTACGGGTAAAAAATTAAAAAGGTTTGTGAATAGCAAAGATGCCCCTTCACTGAATAAATCACTGGAATCGAAATGGGCGGTTTATATCCCTTCCACGGGGATCGTCTCACCGTACAAGACGACCATTGCAGTTTGTGAAAATGCGATCCTGAACGGAACCCGTCTCTTTCTGAACACAGAAGTCCTTTCATTTGAGAGAGAAAATGATACAATCATCAGTTGTAAAACCACGAAAGGCGATATACACGCGAAAATAATCATTAACTGTGCCGGAACTGCTTCGGATGAGGTAGCGGAACTCGCGGGAGATCGTTTTTTTACCATCCATCCGAGAAAGGGAACTATTCTCATGATAGACAGAAAGAGGGGTCATTTAACCAATACAGTCCTCTCCATGCCCAATATCATCGGGAAAAAAGATACAAAGGGCGGGGGAATAGTCCCTACGGTTGAAGGCAACCTGCTCGTAGGTCCGGATGCGGAGGAGCAGCCTTATAAAGAGGATTATTCAACATCCATGTGCCATATTGATGCCATCGTTAACCAGCATTTTCGATTACTCGAAGGTATCGGGAAAAAAGATATCATCACCTATTTTGCAGGGACAAGGGCCTCGACTTATCTCGAAGATTTTATCGTAGAATGGTCCGATACCATCAGCAATCTTTTTCATGTAGCGGGCATTCAGTCTCCAGGACTTGCCAGCGCCCCGGCAATCGCTGAGGATGTTTCGGAAAAAGTTGTGTCCAAACTGAAAAGAATGAAAGACGTCAGGGAAAAGGTCAACTGGCAGGCGACGAGAAAGGGAATTCCAAGGCTTGCACAGATGGATCCTGAACAGCGTTCAGTCTATATCATAAAGCGTCCTGATTATGGGGAGATCGTCTGCAGATGTGAAGAAATCAGTAAAGGTGAGATTAGAGATGCACTTCATTCCCCGATTCCCGTAAAGACAGTTGATGGAGTTAAACGGCGTGTTCGGGCGGGAATGGGAAGATGTCAGGGTGGATTCTGTAAACCACTTGTCGTAGAGATTATAGCGGAGGAATTACAGATGGATCCGCTGGATATCACAAAAAAAGGACAGGATTCCTATATCCTCATGCGTGATGTGGCGGTTGTGGAGAATGAGAAGGCGGATAGCCGAGAGGAGGGGGACGGGAATGTCGTATGAATGTGATGTACTCGTTATCGGTGCTGGACCTGCTGGGCTTGCGGCAGCCGTCGCTGCCTATGATACTGGGGCCAGGGTAGAAATTATAGAACGGGAGGACAGACCCGGAGGAATCCTGAAGCAGTGTATACATGACGGATTTGGCGTGATTCGTTTTGGAGAAAAACTCAGTGGTCCTGAATATGCCGCAAGGTACATCGATATGGTCGAAAAGCGACACATAAGGATAAGGACGAAAACCTTTGTGACGCATATGGAGAAGAAAGACGGCTTCTTTTTTACTCAGCTTGTGAGCCGGACGGGGATAGAGATGATAAAGAGCCGCAGTGTGATACTTGCGGCGGGGTGCCGTGAGAGAACCGGCAGACAGATATTCATACAGGGGAGCAGACCGGCGGGGATTCTTACGGCAGGGACTGCTCAGTATTTTGTCAACATGAAGGGTTATCTTCCGGTTAAACGTTGTGTCATCCTCGGCAGTGGAGATATCGGTCTTATCATGGCCAGACGACTTACTCTCGAAGGGGCATCCGTTGAAGGGGTTTACGAGATAAAACCGGAACCCTCCGGCCTTCCGAGAAATATTGCCCAGTGTCTTGAAGACTTTGAAATTCCGCTGCATCTTTCTCATACCGTCATGCGGGTAAATGGGGAAAACAGGGTGGAGAGTGTCGAAGTTGCACAGGTGGATGCGGCCTTTCAGCCGATAAATGGAACTGAACGGGTGATTCCCTGCGATGGTCTGGTACTTTCTGTTGGGCTGATACCTGAAAACGAACTTGCCGAATCGATCGGAATAGAGATCGACAGGAGTACAAACGGTCCAGTTGTCGATCAGTCACTCATGACGTCCGTCGATGGTTTCTTTTCATGCGGGAACGCATTACATGTGAATGATCTGGTGGACTATGTTTCTGAAAGTGCGGAGATTGCAGGAAGAAATGCGGCTCTGAAATCAGGAGTAAAAAGGGAATTGAGCCGGATAAAAAAATCAGAGAATTTTGCCTATCTCGTACCTCAGTTGGTTGATATGAAAAGGATAGAGGAAAAGATGATCTTTTATTTCAGACCGGGAAAATCAGCTGGAAAGGGAACGTTAAGAATATTCGGCGATGGACGGGAGATAATGAAGCAGGTGTTCAAACGCCTGAATCCTGCGGAGATGGAGCGTATCGAGATAGAAAAGGATACTCTGGAACATTTGAATGGAGAAATCAGATTTGATTTGACTACGGAGGGATGAGATGAAGGAAATGACCTGTATTGTCTGTCCGAACGGGTGCAGATTGAAAGTGGAAGTAGCAGATGGAAACTATGTGGTAGATGGAAATCTATGTAAACGTGGGATAAGTTTTGCCGTTCAGGAAATTGAAGATCCAAGACGCTCGTTGTGTACGACTGTTAAAACGGTATTTAAAGAAATCCCGCGGTTGAGTGTGAGAACAGACGGGGAGATTAAGAAAGAGATGCTTCCCCTTCTGATGAACAGTCTGAGAAAAGTCGAGATCACGGAGCTGCTGGATATTGGTGCCGTTATTCTGACCGATGTGCTCGGAAGTGGAGTGAATGTCATTGCAACGGCGAGTCTGAGACAGCAGATGGCGTATGTCAAAAGGTAGATGATGAACATGAAACCATTGATATTATCTGTTGATTGTGGAACTCAGAGCCTCCGGGTTTTTGCCGTCGATCCGGAAGGTCATATTGTAAAAGGTGCTAAACGGAAATTTGAGCCTTATTTCTCATCGCAGCCGGGATTTGCAGAACAGAATCCTGAAGTGTACTGGAAATCACTTTGCGATGCCACTCAGGAGATACTGCATGAGTCACCGGAATTGTCGGAGTGTATACAGGCCTGTGTGTTGTGTACGCTGAGGGACTCTTATGTGAATCTGGATATCAACGGAAATGTTCTCAGACCGGCTATCACCTGGCTGGATCAGCGGGTTACATCATGTTATGAGGATATCTCCGCTCAGCATAAAGCTTTGTTTGAACTGATAGGGATGAACCGGACGATCAAAAATATGCAGAAGCATTCCAAGGCAAACTGGATCAGGGAAAATCAACCTGATATCTGGAAAAAGACACATAAGTTCATGCTTGTTTCAGGCTATCTCAATTACAGACTTACCGGACGATTTGCAGATTCCGTCGCATCACAGATCGCACATCTTCCGTTTGATTATAAAAAGAAGCGGTGGGTGAAGAGTAAAAATAGCTGGAAATGGCCTGTCTTTGGTGTGGAAAGGGAGAAACTCTACGAGCTTGTTCCCCCATCTGAACCGATAGGTGAAATTACCCGGAAGGCCGCAGAAGAAACGGGACTTCCGGTCGGATTAAAAGTACTGGCCGGTGGATCGGACAAGGGATGTGAAACCCTTGCCAGCGGTTGTGTCGATACAACCTGTGCATCAATCAGTTTCGGGACTACGGCAACCGTTCAGACCACATCGGAAAAATATCTCGAACCGATTCGTTTTTTCCCCTCCTATCCGTCAGTGATTCGGGAATGTTATAACCCGGAAGTGGAGATATTCAGAGGATACTGGATGATCAGCTGGTTTAAGAAAGAATTTGCCGCCCATGAACTGATAGAGGCCGAAAAGAAACACTGTGAGGCGGAAAGAATTCTCAACGAAAGACTTCAGGAAATTCCGCCGGGATCCATGGGGCTGATGCTTCAGCCGTACTGGGGTCCGCATATGAAGACACCGGATGCGAAGGGGTCCATCATAGGCTTCGGAGATGTTCACAACCGGTTTCATATATATCGTGCCATTATAGAGGGAATCAATTACAGCCTGATGCAGGGACTGGAATGGATTGAAAAAAGCGCTTCATCAAAGGTTCAGAAAATAGTCGTTTCAGGTGGCGGAAGTCGAAGCCTTGCCATCTGCAAGATAACGGCGGATATGTTCGGTATTCCGGTTCATCAGCCAGAAACGAATGAAATGTCGGCACTTGGAGCCGCCATGATAGGTTTTAAGGGGATCGGTGTATACGATGACTACCGTAAAGCTGTAGAACATATGACGCGCTATAAGAAGCTATTTGAACCACAGGAAAGAAATTACAACGTTTACAGAGAACTGTTCAACGATGTCTACAAGAAGATCTATCCGAGACTGAAGGAAATCTATTCGAACATACAGAGAATCACCGGTTATCCGGCGCATTGAAAAGGAGAAGATAATATGTCACATGAATACAAGGAATACAGACCCCCCTGGATAGAGGACAGGCCGCCGGAGAGAAGTTTTCGGTCCATCTTCAAATGGGGAGACCCGTCTGCGTATAAACATCCCAATGAGAGACTGTACAAACTGATGAAAAAGACCTTTTCGATGACGGATGAAGATTTCAGAAAACCGAGGGAGACGGGATATGAAAAGGTTATTGCCGATATTCCCCTTAAACTCGGCAAAGAGCAGATCGACAGATTTGAAGCGATTGTCGGTAAAGAGAATGTGACGGATGATATTTACTACAGGCTTGGTGTTTCCTACGGTAAGACGATGATTGATTCCATGCGTCTCAGAAAGGGAATCATAGAGAATGTTGCCGATCTCGTCTTATATCCCAGGTCATCAGAAGATATCGTTGAAATCGTCAGATACTGCAATGAACAGAAGATCCCCATCTATGTATTCGGGGGGGGATCAACCGTGACAAGGGGGATGGAAGCCGTAAAAGGTGGTATATCACTGGATATGCGACGGCATATGAATAAGGTCGTTGCCTTCAACGAAGTGGATCAGACCATCACCGTTCAGGCGGGAATGCGGGGACCGGATTATGAGAAAATTCTTAATGAAGCGCCTGAGAATGAACTGCATGCGAAGAGACGTTATACGGGCGGACATTTTCCACAATCCTTTGAATATTCCTCCGTTGGCGGCTGGGTTGTGACAAGAGGGGCCGGGCAGAATTCAACTTATTACGGAAAGATAGAGGATATGGTCATCAGTCAGGAATATGTGACACCGGCCGGCGTTATCAAGACGCCGTATTATCCGGCGATGGCGACCGGACCGGATCTGAATGAGATCATGATGGGTTCCGAGGGAACCTTTGGAATCCTGACGAATGTAACACTCAGGGTGTTCCGATATCATCCCGAGAACCGGAAAAAATTCAGTTTCATCTTCAAAAATTGGGATGATGCCATGGCAGCCGGCAGAGAGATCATGCAGTCAGAAATCGGTTATCCATCGGTCTTCAGACTTTCGGATCCCGAAGAGACGGATGTCATGATGAAGTTGTATGGGGTTGAAGGATCGGTCATCGAAAAGATTCTCAATAGGAGGGGATTCAAACCGATGGAACGTTGTTTGTTTCTCGGCTGGTCGGAGGGCGATAAGGCCTTTTCCACCACGATGAAGAGAAGGGTCAGGAAGATCTGCAGAAAATATGGGGCGATGTATTCAACTGGATTCATCACATCCTCATGGGAAAAGGGCCGATTTACCGATCCATATATGAGGGAAGATTTGCAGGACTACGGTATCATGATCGATACACTCGAATGTGCCGTTACCTGGTCTCAGATGAAGGAAGTGCATGAGGGGGTCCGAAAATACTGTAAGAGCAGACCGGATACCATCTGTATGACACATATGTCTCATTGTTATCCGCAGGGAGCCAACCTGTACTTCATCTTCATTGCGAAGATGAGTGAGATAGACGAGTATCTCGATTATCAGAGCGGTATTCTCGATCATATACAGAAATACGGAGCGGCAATGAGCCATCATCACGGAATCGGAAAGATGACAGCACCGTGGCTGGAACCTCAGATCGGAAAAAATCAGTATGAGATATTCAGAGCACTGAAGGAACACTTTGATCCGAACTTCATCATGAATCCGGGGGGCACACTCGGCTTTGACCTTGAAGAGAATGAGAAGAGGAATAATCTGAAATAAAGAAATCAATTAAGAGATATCTGAACTTCTGTTCAGATATCTCTTTCTTCAAAATTTTCCTGCCACCGACTGAATAAATCCATTCCTTTATGGACGATAAGCAAATTGACTAGCATAATAACAAAAGTTAGAATGGCATAAAGGATGACCGTTTTCAAGGGGAACAGTTGAACAGTCTGCTGCAGGATATAAAAGCAGGCGGGTAAGCAGATGACGCTCGTAACGATAGCCGGGACATACTTCCTCACAATCAGCACCTGAACACAATGAATGATCAGATGCAGGGTAAATGCGATAAAAAAACCCAGCCATAAAGGATACCAGTTCGTCAGACAGGCGG
>DAINPP010000039.1:0-29043 GCA_036743375.1 Thermotogae bacterium
TACTTATCGTTTACTTTTCCCCGCCGTTTGCTTCCCTTTTCCGAAGACCCTATTGAACAGTCTCAAAGACTGCATTCTGTATGTCGTCGATCTTATCCGTTATGGTGTCGTCGATGGAAACTTCATAAATCGTATTCGAAAACTGATTCTGTGAAAACACAAAATCCTGCTCATTTAATACCAGCTTCCATCCTGATGCCGATGCAAAGTCTGCCGGCAGTCTGGAAATTTCTATACTGACAGTCATATAACCGACTGACGTGTTGTCGATAATGTTGTAAACGTTCCCCGATTCATTCAGGTTTCCCATCGATCCAAGATCTTTCAGTAAAGTCTGTCCCTGCTGATTTTCTTTGAAACTGGCATATATTCGCCTATCTGAAGTAAGTGTCAAAGAATATGGATTCAAAAGACTCAGCATACTGCCATTCTCATACCAGCCGTCAAATGTGTATCCCTGTGATGGTTCTGCACCTATCTGAACAGCCGTACCGCTTAATTCAGTTACAGAATCACTATCAGCCCAGGCACCGGAATCAAGTCGTATAGCTCCACCTGCAGTGGGTGAACTCTGAACCGTTAGAGTGTAGGATGGAGGTTCATAGGTGAAATCCCAGCTGATTTCGATGGATTCAGCTCCCTTATCATCCACTGCAACAACACTGAAAACATGTTGTCCGGAAGAGTAATCATTCCATTTATATGTTTTCTCACCGGTATTAACCGGATCATCCGAATCAAGTCTGTATTCAAAATGATCGATACTGCCATCCCGATCAGACCCATTCCATTCGAAAGTGGCATTATCTTCACCGGTTGTTCCGCTAACACCCTTGATTTTCTCTATTTCAGGTCGAATATTGTTGATAAATCTTGCTTCAATGTCTGTTTCCTCATTAATCGTAACCGTACAATTTCTCTCTGAATAAATTTTTAATGAATTCATATACCAGCCGTCAAATGTATAATCGACTTCCGGTTGTGAAGTGATATATACATCCGTTCCGGGATCAACTGTCTTACTGGCTTCACTGCTCCATTCCTCATCTCCAAAACAGACATTTCCACCTCCGGTCGGAGAAGATGTCAGACAGATACGGACATCATCAGTGTATAACCTCAACCAGATATTCGCTGAGACACTTTCTCTTGAATTGATGCTTGTTTGATTGGCATTGGAAGCCGTGATCCTGAGAAAATACGTTCCAACACTCTTCCCATTTGTCTGAACGGTAAAGATGTATCTGTTATTGATCAGATTCCCATTGATCTGCTGTCCATCAAAACTCACCGTATAGACAACATCTGTCGCTGTTTTGATGGAAATCTCAAAATTATTCCCACACAAAAGGCCAAATGGATTGTTCTGAGATTTGAAAGCAGAAGGGTTTGATGCAGACCCGATAATATCCACATATTCATTCAGAACGGCATCCTGGTCCAGTTGTGGAAGAACAACGATCTGCGTTCCACCAGCACCTGAACCACCTCCACAACCCACAAGAAACAAGATTAATACAATCAACAATAAAAAAAATAGTCCTTTGAGAGTTTTTCCCCTCATTGTTCCGCCTCCCTTTTCTATACTGTTTTTTTCATGAAATTATTTTTAATCTCCCGTTATTCTCTTTCAGAATACCTTCATTCATCACTTAATGTCAATATAATATTTTATTTTCTTGCAAACCTGCTGAAGCCATATTTTTTCACATTCCTAAAAAGTTACCCCTCTGTCGATATAATTTTTGCCTTTTTGTTTTTTTCTGATAAATACTTTTTTAATGAGTTGTATCCTTTCAATTCAAAAAAAACGATGAATAAACGGATCGAAAAAACCGGTGAAAATATTAATCAGGAATAAGATAAAAACAATGCCAAGGAGAGAAATCAATGCAATAACAAAGGATGCCAGAAAAATTTTCAGAAGCAAATAAATCAGATAAAGAACAACGATAAATCCTATAACGGCAAAAAAAATCATATAATCACCTCATTTATTATTTGAATATTGTAGTTCGTAATATTTACTTTTCCGCAAGTCTTCTTCAAAGAAATTATTTATCAAGTGGTTCCGTTATCTCATCAATTGAAAAAAACCTATATAATGTCTTTTTGATGTAAAAATCTCTACGTTCAATTTTATCAATATAATTGAAAAATTCAATTTTAATTATGTAAGTAATAATACAATTTTTTGCAGATATGAAAGAGAAATTATTTAAACATATCAAAAAACATGGTTAATATGTTATCGTAAAAATTATTAATTTGAAACTTATGAAAAGAATAAATATGATTGGCAATGGTTATTAATTTCAAGCTACTGGGTAAGAAAAAAAATCTGAGATTCTACCTCTTTATAAACTCGAAAGTAGTATCCCAGAATTTATGACAACCGTTTATTTTAATGATTGTATAGAGTTTCTCTGCGAATTACTTTACTTCTGAAAGTTCTTCCCGTATCAATTCCTCAAACTTCTCCATCAATTTCTTTGTAACCGTTCCGGGAACCTCATACCCCTTTCCGCGTACCTCTCTGACGGGCATGACCTTGGAAACGGTACTCGCGAGGAAGACTTCGTCGGCGTCCTTCAACTCTTCAAGGAAGACTCTTCTTTCGACGATTGGAATACCGTTCTCCATACAGAGTTTGATGACCTTTTTTCTGGTGATACCCGGAAGGATGTTGTCTATCTCCGGTGTCAGGACAACGCCGTCCTTGACGAGAAAATAGGTAGAACTTCCGCCTTCGGTGATGTATTTATTATCGTAGTTTTCACCGTT
This sequence comes from Thermotogae bacterium, assembly GCA_036743375.1. Taxonomy (GTDB): domain Bacteria; phylum Thermotogota; class Thermotogae; order MWEM01; family MWEM01; genus DAINPP01. Next base: position 2,785 of record DAINPP010000039.1, read on the forward strand.
GAATTCGTCGACTTTAAAATCGTTGTGGAATTTGGCTTTTTTAAAGGCAGAAGAACTGCTATCGGAGGACCTGAACATCATCGAATCATACGCGCCGTTTGAATAGGCAAAATTCTTTGCCATGCAGTTTGTCAGGAGGTTGACCGTCTTGTGTTCGCAGAGCTGATGTCGCAAATCCGGATAGAGGGTCAGTTTTACCCCGTTCTTCCAGTTGTCCGGGTTGATGTGTCTCAAGGGAAGTGTTAAAACGGTAAAAGTTCCCTCATGCCGCTCACTGAAGCTGTGTTCCCTGAACTCATCATCCCCCCTCGAAAGCTCTATATATACCTCTCCATCGTCGAGGTCATTTTCCCTGATGAGCGTATTCACCTGATTCAGGCAATCTTCTTCAGAAAAGGCGAGGTTGAGGTTGAAGAATTTCGCACTCTCCTGCATCCTTTTAAAATGATCGGGCAGAAAGAGCGTCTTCCCCTCAAGGATCCTGATCACTTCAAACAAACCGTCCGAAAAGGTAAATCCCCGGTTCTCGATTCTCAAGTTTTTAATATCTTTATCCACCATTTCACCGTTCAGAAAGCAATACATCAAAGACTCCTCCTCCTCATCGTTAGTTATGTCTGATTATACAGCTTTGACAGGTGTTTGTACAGAGGAACTATCATTTCATATCCGTGTTTCCATGAAAATAAATTATCAGTACCATGTCGAGGGAATCTCAGAATCATCCGCAAACAGATCGGGCTTCCTCGAAAGAAGGTCGGAGGTCAGATCTACCATCTCTCTTGTTTTACAGACAACCACTTCCGCATTGCCAAACGTTCCGGTTGTCGCAATAGCTTGTTTTAACAGTGGTTTAAGCAGTTTCCCGTAATGTTCCGACACATCTCCAACCAAACTGTAATGTCGCTTGATCGGTCTGTCGATGACAGATCCATCCGATAATTTTATCCTGTAAAGGTGCTTCTCTTCCGTCAGCCGGTCCGGGATATCATTCCATTCTTCCACGCCGTGGATGATGGTGTTGGATCTGAGTGTGCAACCGAGGAAGATGATTTTTGAATCAATATCATACAGTTTTCCCCAGCATCCCGTTCTTGAACACGGCGTTTCCGAGTTTTCCTCCCCCTTGATAAATTCTTCGGCCCCCTTCCCCAAGGCGGCAACCGAATGGGTGGGATGCAGAGATCTGAAGGCGTTTTCCCTCTTCATGAACAGATTGGTGAGAATCCCCACACAGGAGGGTTCTGTTTCCGGATCAAAGAAATTATAATCATCGTTCATCTGTTTCCAGGTATGCGTCGGGAAAACGAGCAGCCCTCCCGTCAGATAATCCATAAAGGCATCTATAACGGTATCCCCGCCGCCTTCTACCACTCCGATTGCCTTCATGGAAGAATGGATGAGAATCTTGTCATCCGGCTTTATCCCGAGTGCTTTTATCTGTTGTATCAGTTCATTTTTGTTATACATCTTTTCACCTCTTGTTATAAATTGCGATCCACTTTGTCATTATAAACCATTGTCTGAGCTTTTCCATCAAAAAAATCCACTCTTTAATCAAATTTTGACCTTGACATTTCAGAAAAGGATATGATACAATCCTACAAAAGTTTGAGGAGTAAGACTCATGAAGCATTTTGAAACGACATTAAAGACAAATAAATATCAGCATATGATGATGTGCCCCGATCCCCTTTTTGAGGAGACGGGACTCTTGTCATGTTAGCCTGAATCCATAAATTAAAAGAGGGGATCACGTATCAGAGTGATCCCCTCTTTTTTTATGCAAATTAGACTTAATCCGGATAAGTAACCCATGGGAATAAAAAACCAAATGGAGGAATGAAAATGAAAAGAGTATTAACCGTAAGTATTTTGATCGTATTGCTGGCTGGATTGGCCTTTTCACAGAGGATCAGGATAGGTGCAACGCCGGTGCCTCATGCTCAGATGCTTGAAGCAATCAAAGGGCTTCTGAAGGAAAAGGATATTGAACTGGACATCATCGTGTTCAACGATTACGTTCTGCCGAATCTCGCACTTGCCAACGGTGAACTGGATGCCAATTTCTTTCAGCACGCACCTTATCTCGATGTGTTTATCTCAGAAAGGGGGATTAATAACCTGAAGGCACTGAAACCGGTTCATGTGGAGCCGATGGGATTCTACTCCAGGAAGACGCTGACAGAACTTCAGCGGGGTGATACGGTTGTCCTGCCGAATGATCCGACCAATGAGGGACGAGCCTTGCTGCTGCTTCAGGAAAACGGTCTGATCCGGCTCAGGAATGCCTCCGATCTGAAGGCAACGGTAAGAGATATCGTCGAAAACCCGAAAGGGCTCCGCTTCAAAGAGGTAGAAGCCGGTTTTATTCCAAGGGTATACAGCACGGACAATTCAGTACAGGCCGCCGTGATCAACACCAATTACGCCATTTCGGCGGGACTGAACCCGATAAAGGACGCCATTTTCTACGAGGGGGAAAATTCTCCCTACGCCAACATGGTGGTGATCGACCGGAAGAATCAGGATAAGGAATGGGTTACCCTCCTGCAGGCTGCCCTCAGGAGTCTGGCCATGAAACAGTTCATCGAAGAGAAATACAATGGTGCTGTTGTGGCTGTCTTTTAAGGGGTAAGCATGTCCACAGTAGAAGTCAGAAATCTTGAATTGACCTTTTATGATAAGAACCGAACGAACAGGGTTTTAAGGGATATATCATTTAACGTGGATCAGGGCGAGATAGTCAGCTTACTGGGATTATCCGGAGCGGGGAAAACCTCTCTGCTCCGGACCCTCAATCTGCTCCAGAGACCCGATTCCGGCCAGATCAGGATAAACGGTCATGAGATCACAAATCTGTCGCAAAAAGAGATTCAGGAGATGCGGAAACGGATAGGCGTTGTTTTTCAACATTTCAACCTGTTCAGAAACAAGACGGTCTACGACAACATCGCCTTTCCACTCGGTCTTCAAAAAGTCTCCAGGAAGCGGATAGAGGAAAAAGTCAGAAAAACGGCCGGTGAGATGAATCTCACCGATAAACTGACAGCCTATCCCTCTACACTTTCAGGTGGAGAAAAGCAACGTGTCGCGATTGCAAGGGCAATGATCGTTGATCCGGATCTCCTGCTGTTGGATGAGCCGACCTCGGCACTTGATCCAATAACGAAGCTGAGGATTCTAAATACGGTGAACGCCCTGAACCAAAAACATCATATGACGATCATCACGGTAACCCATGATATGGATGTCGTAAAGACACTGAGCGATAAAGTGGCCTATCTGAAAAAGGGACTACTTACCTTTTTTGGTGCTCCACAGGATTTTTTCGCCGGAATGGGACATGAGATCAGCCTCGATTTTGATCTGCCTGAGGCTGAGACAGGGATCATTCGAGTAAAAAATGACACTCAACTCATAACAGTCTATTTCTGGGGGGAAAAGGCCTCTCAGCCCGTTTTGTGGAATCTCAGCCGGCTTCACGACGTTCAGCTGAATATCATTTCTGGAAACATAGAAAATCTCAAACACGGGAAGTACGGTCATCTGGAATGCGAGATACGGGGGAATTCAACGGCGGATTTCATAACGGATCTGAAACGGGAAGTCTTTAAAGTGGAGGTGCGAAGAGATGTTTGAACAACTTCTTCAGGCCTCTCTTGAGACCCTGTACATGCTGTTCCTATCGGGAACTCTGGCAACTCTTTTCGGGATACCGCTCGGCATCATGCTTTATCTGACGCATCGGTCTAACACACACAAAAGATTCTACGCCGTTCTAAATATAACGGTCAACATCTTCAGATCCGTTCCGTTCATCATCCTCGTATTGCTGCTGATCCCCGTCACAAAACAGGTTGTGGGGACCATCATCGGACCGGATGCCGCCATTTTCAACCTGACAATAGCCGCCGTTCCATTCATGGGACGACTTGTCGAGAACTCCCTGAAGAATATTCCACAGGGGATCATCGACTCGGCCACATCTCTCGGGGTTAACGGAAAACAGCTCATCTTAAGGGTACTCCTTCCAGAGAGTCTGCCGGAGCAGATCGACAACATCACCGTCCTGCTCATCAACCTCGTAACCTTCACGGCAATAGCGGGAGCCGTCGGTGCCGGAGGACTTGGACAGCTCGCTATCAATTACGGCTATTACCGCTTTCAATGGGATATGGTGCTGTATTCCGTTGTTGTCCTCGTCGCGTTGAGCCAGTTTTTACAGTGGACGGGCACAAGATTGGCACAGTGGTTTAAGCACTGATTTCACACCGTTCAGCAGAAAAAAAGTCCCTTTTCAAAAGGGACTTTTCTTAATCGTAGGCTAGTCTGAGTTCCTTCTCCGGCATCACCAGCTTTATACGTTCCTGCCAGGTTGGGGAATCCCATGTTCCGAGCTCTGAATGGGTCAGAAAATAATTTTCCGGGATCGGATGCGTTCCGAACACAACTTTCAAACCGTATCTTTCCTCGATGAAGCGTTTGAAGTAATCCACGTTCTTGCATGGCGGATAACCCACCAGCATCCCGGTGGCAAAATGAACGACTTCTACCCCGTTTTTCTTCATTTCCGCCGGAACATACTCGATGTTCCCACCCGGACAACCGCCACAAGTCGTGTAAGCCGCGATTTCTACCGCTTTGTCTCTGTAGATACTGAAAGCCCCTTCCCTGTTCTGCAGGGCCCTGAAACATTTCCCGCCGCCACAGGTGTGATACCGGTTGCAGATGATGATACCAACCTTTACTTTTTCCATAAGACCATCCCTTTACACAGTTTAAAGTGTTCGTTTGCCGAATTATATCACATTAAACAAAACAAATACACATAAAACTCTATTCCAGAACGATCTTTTTGCAATAGCTATCCATAGCGGTCAGCGTCTCTCCAAGCAGGGCGGAATTCACCATATCCACCTTTGAGGGCAGGATTCGGATCTCTCCCGCACGTGATGAGATGGCACTTTTCTGAACCTGTTCTTCGATGAGTTCCAGCACATCCACGGGAATATGATTTCCCATTCCACCGATCACGATAAACTCCGGGTTGATCAGGTTGATGAGATTCACAATCCCGATACGCAGATATCCGTAATATTCCGTCATGATTTCCCTGGCCTTCGGCTCACCTTTATCCACCTTTTCGAGGAGTTCAAGAAATTTTTCCTCATCAAACTGCTGCTTCAAAACGCCTCCGATCCTCTCATATTCTCTGACGATCTCCTCTACAGAGATATAACATTCGAGACATCCCCTGTTTCCACATTTACATCTCGGGCCGTTCACATCTATACTCATATGACCCAGTTCCCCTGCCGTAAAACTGAACCCGGAAAAGAGGGATTTGTTGATAAGGATGGCCCCGCCAACCCCCTGAGAAATATAGAGATAGACCCCATCACTGAAGGATTCCAGTTCATCGTTCAGAAACATCTCGGCCTTCAGGGAAAGCTTTGCCTCGTTCTCTATGAGGACGGTAAATTCCATCCCGAACTCCTGCTGAATCAACTTTCTCAGTTCCACCTTTTCCCAGTCCATATGAGGAAGACTGGATATATCCTTAGTCCGCTGATCTACGATACCGGGAACGGAAAACGCTATCCCCTGAAAGTCCGCGGTGGAATACTTATCATAGAAGAGAGAGGAAATATGCCCGACAAACTCCTTCACGCTTTCCGGTGTCCTGAAATCGGAAAGGATTTCATAGGAATTATCGAGGTATCCGATACCGGTCTGCGATCTCTCCACTCCGAGTTTGACGAGAAAGACCCGGGCCTTTTTCTTGTTAGCGAGTAATTTCACGGAATTTCTTCCCGGATTTTCGCTCTTCTTCTTCCCGATCTCAAGGAGAAGATCCCTTTCTTTCAGGAAATTGATGATATTCGTCACCGTACTCGGATTCAGGCCGGTTCTCACGGCAAGTTCCTTTCTGGTGATTCCCGGAAAATTCCTTATCAGATTCAGTATAATAATTTTATTTGAAATCCCCATCCTTGCTGCATTTAAAGGTCTCGCGCTCATATTCCCCCTCATTCACAGAAACACTTATTTTTCCAGGAACTCCGTTGAATACACCGTTCTTCTTTCTATATATCTTTTTTGCCCCATGCCCTCTATCGTTTTCTCAAGCCTTATATCCTCAGAGGATGCACCGATCATGATTTTGAACTCTCCGGGTTCAACGACCATGTTCATCTCCCTATCAAAGAAAGACAGGAGTTCAACGGGCAGAATAAAACTCAGCAGCTTTTCCTCTCCGGGTTCAAGATGAATTTTCCCAAAGCCCTTCAATTCTTTGACCGGCCTTGTAACACTTGCCGCAGGATCGTTCACGTAAAGCTGCACGATCTCCTCACCGGCCACCTCGCCCGTATTCTTCACAAAAAAGTCCATTTCTATCTCATCATCCGTTGTTTTAAACGAATCGGTAAGCTTCAGATCCGAATACGTAAAAGAGGTATAACTGAGCCCGTATCCGAAGGGATAAAGCGGTGTCGGTGATCCGTCAACGTAATCGCCAAACCAGTGTGAACGCTGGCCGGAAGCCTTGTGATTGTAATAGACCGGGATCTGCCCCACACCTCTCGGGAAGGAAATCGGCAGTTTACCGGACGGATTCACTTCACCGAACAGCGTCCTTGCAATTGCCGTCCCGCCTTCCTCTCCGGGCAGCCATGCCTGAAGGATTGCGCTACTTTTCTCTTCAAATACAGAAAGATTATAGGGCCGGCCTGAAATGATGACACTCACCACCGGCTTCCCCAAGGCAAATAGCTTCTCCGTTAGTTCAAGCTGTCTTCCCCGCAATTCCAGTGTCATCGTATCTCTCGATTCTCCCGTCGTACAATCAGGAATCAGACCTGATTTATCGCCGAGGCAGAGTACGACACAATCCGCTTTGCCCGCAATTCTGATGGCATCCTCTATATCCGAATCTGTTTCGTCGATCACATGACATCCCTTTGCATAAAGGACCTCTGTGTCTTCGGACACTTCCGAGCGTATCCCCTGAAGGACATTGACCACCCTGTCAACGGAATAGGAGAAATCATCGAAATCGGGAACGGGTGAATTAAAATGATCCTGTTCCTTCATATCCCCGAGAGATTCGATATGTGCCGGGGTAGAATAATCTCCGAGCTGATTCCTGCCGTCTGCCGCGTTGGGACCTATAACGGCGATTGATCTGATCTCTTTCGCCAGCGGAAGCAAACCGTCATTCTTAAGCAGGACAAAAGATTTCTCGGCTGCACGTTCCGAAACCGCCCGATGTGCAGCCGTATTCAGCGAAACCGGTATCTTCGAAAGATCGATATACGGATGATCAAAGATTCCCATCTCAAACTTGAGGCGGAGCAGCCGTTCAAGCGATCTCTCAATCACCTCCATGGAGACTTTCCCCTCTTCAACATATTTTTCAAGCGGTGTCGTATAACACTTGGTAAAGGGGAGTTCAACATCAAGGCCGGCCTCTATTGCGAGTTTTGCGGCATCCGAAAGGGTTGGAACCAGTTTGTGATAATCCTTCAGCATATCAATGGCAAAATAATCCGAGACGACGATCCCGTCAAATTCCCATTCATCTCTGAGGACATTCGTCAGCAGCCATTTCGATGCACCACATGGAACCCCATCCAGCTCATGATAGCCGTTCATGACCGATCTGGACTTTGCCTCACGGACGGCCCTTTCAAACGGATAAAGAAAGACCTCTCTCATCTCCCTTTCCGGAATGTGAGGGGGGGCCCAGTTCATCCCTCCCTCTGAAACACCGTATCCGACAAAGTGTTTCAGCGTCGCCGCCACACCTTTTCGAATATCATCCGTCTGAAGTCCTCTGACATAGGCACTCCCCATTGCAGCGACGATGTACGGATCCTCTCCGAAGGTCTCCTCGGTTCTTCCCCATCTCGGATCCCTTGTAACATCCATGAGCGGGGAAAGTGCCTGATGAACGTTGACCGTTTTCATCTCTTCCCGGATGGCTCCGGCTACCTCTTCGACGAGGGATTCATCCCAGGCCGATGATAGACCGATCATCTCGGGAAACATCGTTGCCTCTTTGGTAAGATAGCCGCACAGACATTCCTCATGCATCATGGCCGGAATTCCAAGTCTGGTTTTTTCAATCAGATATCTCTGTATCTCATTGATGAAAGTACCGACTTCTACGGGTGACAAAAAAGTTGAGCCGCCAGGACGAGTAATCTGCCCGATTCCCTTTTCTATCTTTTTATCCGCCTTTTCAGAGTCGAAATCTCCCTTCGTTAGCACTTCATATCCCCATATGGAGGTTAACTGAGCAATCTTTTCCTCAAGCGTCATCTTTGACATCAAATCTTTAACCCTATCGGCAATACTCCTTTTTTTATCTTTGTAAGTATCCAAAACACCTCACCTATCCTTTCACGGCTCCGGCCGTCATCCCTTTTATCAACTTTTCACCTGTTATGGCATAAAATACCAGTAGAGGCAGGGTTGACAGGAATAAGGCCGCCAGCATTGCCGGTATATCTGCGGTAAATTGCCCCTGAAAATCCCATAGTCCCAACGTGAGCGTTCTGTTTTCAGGCGAGTTGATCAAAACGAGCGAGAAGATAAACTCATTCCACAAAATAACCATGTCATACACCGTTACGGCTGTAATTGCCGGTGCAGACAGTGGAAATACGATCTTCCAGAACATCTGCCATCTCGTAGCCCCATCTATCTTGGCAGCCTCTTCGAGACTGTGTGGGATATCATCCATGAAATTCTTCAGAATAAAGATGGTTATCGGCAAATTAAATCCAACATAAGGTCCTATCAATCCCCATATCGTATCGTACAACCCCATTTGTCTCGTCAGTGTATAGACAGGGACGAGTGTGATATGTATCGGGATGGTGATTCCCGCAATAAAGAGAGCGAAGAAAAAATTCTTATACTTAAATTTAAGCCTTGAAATCGCATAAGCACCCATACTTCCGGTTATGACAAGAATCGAAAGCGATATGGCAACGACAATGAAGGTGTTTTTCAGATAATAGGGGAAGTTCATCGTCCAGATGTTTGTATAATTTTCAAAGCTTGGATTTTCAGGAATCGTCCAAGGACTTCCCATGAAGAATTCCATCGGCTCTTTGACCGAATTCATGAGCATGAATACCAGTGGATAAAGCGTGATTACAAGCCATATGATGGCAAAAATCATCGTAAAGACTCGGAGCCCAGAGATTTTCTTCCGCATTTGAATTCCTCCTTTCTTCCACCGACATACAATGTAACAACGGTCAGAACAGCTGAAAGAATAAACATGAAAGAGGCTATCGTTGATCCATATCCCATCCTGAAATTCGTAAAGGATTGTTTGTACATATAGGTGGCCATGAGTTCTGTCGAATGACTCGGCCCTCCTTCCGTCATAACGAATATCAGTCCAAAATACTTTAAAGAACCGGTCAGGACAAGAACACATGACGTCTTGATGGTATTGCTGATCAGTGGCAGGGTAATTTTGAAAAAAGCCTGTGTTTCGGTCGCCCCATCAATATAAGCCGCCTCATTCAAGTCTTTCGAAATTGAGGAAATTGCTGCAGCAAACAGAATCATGTAAAAGGGAATATATTCCCATGAAATAGTCAGAATAACAGCCCCAAAAGCAGTATCAGGATCTCCAAGCCATCCGGTAGCGAGATGTGATAAACCAAGAGTATCCAGCATGGTGTTAATAACACCAAAGTTTGGTTCATAGATAAAAGTCCAGATCAATCCTATGGCAACGGCTGATAAAGTCATCGGAACAAAATAAAGCAATTTGAAGATCCTGGCTCCTTTTATCTTAGAAGAAACCAGCGAACCAAGAAGAATGCCCATCGGAATCTGTATGATAATAGACATGATGACCAGAATAAAGTTGTTCATCACACTTTGCCAGAAAACCTTATCCTGAAAAAGCAGGAACCAGTTTTTTAATCCAACGAATTCCTTATCTGGAGTAATCCCATTCCATTTAAAAAAAGAATAAAAAAAAGACATTGGAACCGGAATGACAAAATACAACAGATAAAAGACCAAAGCTGGAGCAAGGAAGGCAAGCCCAACAAACAAATTGTGTCTCTCTTTTTTAGAAATCATTTATTTACCATCCTTTTTGGTATCTATATAATTATAATGACAATTTTCAGAAATACTTTTATTTGAGGGTGAATAAATTAAGTGATGATCCCCCTTTCGTAAAAGAAGGAAATTCTGGGGGATCATCAAAACGTTTACTTTATAATCTTATCTGCTGAGATATTCTACAATAGCCGCTTCATGTTCCTTTGCGGATTCTTCAGGTGTAATAGTCAATCCAAAGATCTTCTGTACGATATCCTTATGCACTTCACCAAGTTCCGGTGGGAAGAACTGATCGTAATACAACTGAACGGAATTTGCCTTTGAAAATTCTGCCGCAATACCCGAAAGCATTTCGTCATTCGCAACATAATTGGCTGCCATCTTAACCGGTGGTACGAGTCCGGATGCGACACTTTGTTCGATCCAGAGCGGATCCTCTATGTAATTTCTGAGGAAATCCATGGCCTTGATCTTTTCCTTTGAAGTTTTTGTAAGAGCGATAAATCCCTGTCCTGCACTACCAATGAGATTGGAAGGATCTCCCACGCCACCAGTAATTGCCGGGAAGTTAAAGAATCCGATATTTTTTGCCGTTTCCGGACTCTCATTGACCATCGTATTGGGGAACCACGTGCCCATGAGATACATAGCCGCCTTACCGGAATAAATCAGGGCCCTTGACTGACCGATATCTTCATCCATTCCGTTGAACCCCCTTGGGAAATAATCCTTGTTGACCCAATCCTGTATGATCTCCGCTGCCTTCACAAACGGTTCGGTATCAAAACCGGCACCGGCCTTTCTCTTTGACCAGGCATTGGTAAAGGTATCTTCTCCACCGATTCTGTCGACGAGATACATATAATAGAATGATTCCGTCCATTTATTCTTACCGGCGAGAGCGATAGGGATAATCTTGTTATCCTTCAGTGTTTCACAGACGGCCTCGAATTCTTCTAAAGTTGTTGGTACTTTTAGTCCATACTTGTCAAAGATATCCTTTCTGTAGAAGAACAGGACACCGGTGAGTCCCTGCCATGGCACGGCATAAATGTGACCGTCAATAGTTACGGCCTTGAGCGCTGAAGGAATATACTTTGCCTTAAGGGATTCCTCTATCGCATCAAGCGGCTCTACCATACCGGAATTGATGTATTCAAGCAGAGTACCTCCACCCCATGTGTAGAAAAGATCAGGCGGTGTACCGGCACCCATGGCAACCTTTAGCTTGGTCTTGTAAGGATCATTCTGAATATGAACGACTTCAAGGTCATAACCGGGGTTTAACGCTTCAAAGAGCTTCGCATGTGCATCGGCGATCTGACCGAGAACCGAACTGGTTTCCACATCCCATAAAGAAAGTGAGTTACTGAACAGCATTCCTGCTGTAAAAACGACGACGAGCAACGATAACAACATGAGTTTCTTCATTAAAAACACCTCCGAATGTTTTTTTATTGAACGGGTGGGTTCCTGATCCACCCTTTGAAGACTTTCCACAAGGGTGAAAGACTACCTTCACCCCCGCGGAAAATCTCAAATCCCGTTAGATCCCAAACAGATAATCGTTTAATATGGATTCAAGCATCTCCTGCCTACCGGAAGCAGGCGGTTCTACTTTTCTGTCGACGATATAATCTTCACATTCGGCAAGCGAAAGGTCATTCTTTTCCAATTTTTTCTCCCATTCAGCCGTAAAACTCTCATATCTACCGGCGATAAAGCTCTCAAACACCTGATCCTCTATGAGTTTTGCCGCGGTCTTCAACCCAATGGCAAAGGTATCCATTCCGGCGATGTGACCGAAGAACAGATCCTTCTTCTCATAGGAGCCCCTTCTGACATGCGAATCAAAGTTCAGCCCGCCAGGGGCAATCCCGCCATTTTTAAGAATCTCATACATCGCAAGGGTTGTATCGTATACGTTTGTCGGGAACTGGTCCGTATCCCAGCCGAGAAGCATGTCACCCATATTCGCATCGACACTTCCCAGAACATCATTTACCCGGCAGTATCTCAGTTCATGCTGGAACGTGTGCCCGGCAAGCGTTGCATGATTGGCCTCTATGTTGAATTTAAATCCCTCGATTCCGTTTGTCTTCAGGAAAGCCTGGGCCGTCGCGGCATCATAATCGTACTGATGTTTTGTCGGCTCTTTCGGTTTCGGTTCGATGAGGAAAGTGCCGTCAAATCCGATCTCATTCGCATACGCCTGGGCCGCTCTGAACATGGAGGCGATATGTGCGGTTTCAAGGGCCATGTTCGTGTTCAGAAGCGTTTCATATCCTTCTCTCCCCCCCCAGAACACATAATTCTCTCCGCCGAGTGTCTTCGTCACTTCAAGGGCCTTTTTGACCTGAGCAGCCGAATAGGCGAGTACATCAAACGAAGGAGAACTGAAGGCGCCATGCATGAACTTCGGTGCGGCAAACAGATTGGCCGTACCCCAGAGCAGTTTGATTCCGGTATCGGCCATCAGTTTACCGACATGGGCAACCACCTTGTCAAGCAATGCGTTGGTCTCCCGGAGCGTGTCGAGCTCGGGGGCGAGATCCCTGTCATGGAAGCAGAAATACGGCGCACCGAGTTTACTCATGAATTCAAAAGCGGCATCCGCCTTTGCCAGCGATGCATCTAACGGATCGTCAAAGCGGTCCCAGGACCTGTTGAAGACCGGCGCACCAAACATGTCTTTTCCATCGGCACAAAAGGTATGCCAGTAGGCGATAGAAAATCTCAGATGCTCTTTCATCTTTTTTCCGTTGATAACCGCTTCAGGATCATAATGTCTGAATCCCATCAGCTCCTTTGACCCCCTGCCGACATATTGTATCCCTTCCACCCCGGGGAAGTATTCATTCATCATACCTATCACCTCGTAAAAGTTTTATTTGTTTCTATTATGAATAACGTTGAAATGCCACCAATGCAACTTCAGGAGACTCGGTTTCAGCCTCATCCCTCATCTACGCCTTATTCTTGTTCTTTGTCGCCATATCAAGCCAGACGGCAAACAGGATAACAAATCCCTTGATAATCGACTGCCAGAACATCGGCATGTTCATCAGACTCATCCCGTTGTCGAGACTCGCCATAACGATAGCCCCGACGACCGCTCCGCTGATTGAACCGATCCCCCCCGCAAGACTTGCACCACCTATAACACAGGCACCGATGGCATCCATTTCAGCAGAAGTTCCAGCCTGTACGGAAGCCGCATTCAGTCTTGAAGTCAGCAAGATTCCCGCAAGAGCCGCCATGAATCCGTTGATGACAAACACGAGCAGCATGACCTTTTTGATATTGATTCCGGAAAGGGCCGCGGCCTTTTTGTTTCCACCGATTGCGTAAACGCTCCTGCCAAACACGGTATTCCTGGACAGGTAGGAAAAGATGACCAAGGCCACGAGGGCAAACAACAACGACACCGGAACTCCACGATAGGAATTCATCATCCAGACAAACACGGCTATGAGTGCGATATAAACGATCAGTTTAAAGATTTCCATGATCAGTGAGCTTGTCTCAAATTGATACTTCAACTTGTTTCTCCTCGATCTGAAAACGATAAAGATGACAAAGAAAACCGCAACGGCTCCAATGAGGATACCGACCGTATTATTCAGATAACTCTTACCAATGATCTTGAACGTGTTGGAAAGCGGTCCGATCGTCGTTCCTTCCGTTATTCCGACCAGAATGCCTCTGAAGATCAGAAGACCGGCAAGCGTTACGATGAAGGAAGGTACCTTCATATAGGCAACCCAGAATCCCTGCCACAATCCGATCAGCAAACCGGCACCGAGTGTCAGCGTAATGGACAACGCCGGATTCATCCCGTTCCAGACATCCAGAATAGCGATAATTCCACCGGTAAGTCCGACAACCGATCCGACTGAAAGGTCGATTTCACCGAGAAATATGACAAAAGCCATACCGATGCCGAGAATCGAAGTGAAAACCGATTGTCGAAAGAGATTTGACATGTTTCTCGCCGTCAGAAAAGTCCCCTGAGTCAGTATAGAAAACAACCCCCATATGAGTACAAGCGCAATGATCATCATATACGTTCTTAAATTGAATTTCTTCAACAGATTATTTTTCAACTTTATTACCTCCAGCAGCCCAGAACATGATATCTTCCTGTGATATATCCTTCCCCCTGTTATCAAATTCCTTGACGATTTCTCCCTCACATAAAACAAGTATCCTGTCACTCATTCCGAGGATTTCCGGTAATTCTGAAGAAACCATGAGGATAGAAATACCCGATGCAGTCAGTTCATTCATCAGGACATAAATTTCATTCTTCGCGCCTACATCTATGCCCCTCGTCGGTTCGTCGATGATCAGAACTTTTGGATTCACGAGAAGATTTCTTGCCAGAATGGCCTTCTGCTGATTTCCCCCACTCAGATTCTGTATATTTGTCTCAAGAGAGGTTGTTTTGACATTCAACTTTTTCACAAATTCCTTGACGGAATAAATCTCCTTACTCTCATTGATCTGTATAAAATTGACAAAATCTCTGAGGCAGGCAATCGACACATTGCTCTTCACATCCATCGTTGGTATGATGCCAAGACTCTTCCGATCTTCGGATAAAAAGGCAAATCCGAGTTTAAGCGCATCAATCGGTGATCTGATAGAAACCTCTTTCCCATCGAGTTTCACTTTCCCGTGATACTTTCCCGGGAATCCCCCAAAGAGACTCATCACCAGTTCTGTTCTTCCCGCACCCATCAACCCGGAAAGCCCAAGAATCTCACCCTTTTTCAGATTGAACGAGGCATCTTTCACAATTGCTTTTTCAGGCATTTCCGGGCTGTATACCTGAAAGCCGGATACTTCAAGTATCTCTTCACCGGTTTGATGATTCCTTTCCGGATACATATCATTGATCTCTCTACCAACCATCATCTGAATAATAGCGGCCTCATCCACATCCTCAACCCTCTTCGTATCAATATTCTTTCCATCTCTGATGACGGTTACGGAATCGGCTATCCGTTCGATTTCATCCAGTTTATGTGAGATATATATACAGGTAACCCCATGTGCTTTCAGTTCCGCAAGATTTTCCATCAGAATGTCTATTTCCGAATCGGTAAGTGCAGCAGACGGCTCATCGAGAATCAGGATTCGGGCATTCTTTCGCATGGCCTTGGCAATCTCTATCAATTGCTGTTTCCCCACACCAATATTCCTGATCAGCGTCTTCGGTGTACAATCTCTGATTTTAAGTCGTTCAAGCCACTTCTCCGTTTCTTTATACATATAAGCCCAGTCAATACCAAATCTACCGACCTTCTGATTATTCATGAACAGATTTTCCGTAATATTGAGTTCTTCAAAAAGGGCCAATTCCTGATGAATAACGGCAATCCCCGCTTCTTCGGAATTTTTAATATGCAGAAATTCCCTTTTTTCACCGTTTATAAATATTTCACCTTCATAGGTCTTATAAGGATAAACACCACTCAAAATATTTATAAGCGTCGATTTCCCCGCACCGTTTTCACCACACAATGCATGTATCTCATTTTCCTTTACTTCAAGCGTCACATGATCCAAAGCCCTGACCCCGGGAAAGTCTTTGATAATATTTCTCATTTCTAAAAGGTTTCCCAAAATTCCCACCTCATTTTCTGAAAAGTAAAAGGGAACCCTTTCAGGTTCCCACTGATATTTGATTATTTAGGCCATTTGTCTTTTGGTACGTTCTTGTAGACTTCTTCCATTGTATGGAATTCATCAGCGATTACAACATCCATCATGTTATTTGCATCTACCTGTATAGGTGTGAGAAGGATAGAAGGAACGGCCTTGAATCCGTTGTCAACCGTACCGTTAGCCCTGACGAAGATATCCTTTTTGAGACTGACTGCGAGAATGGCTGCCTGTGTTGCAAGATCCTTGATCGGCTTGTAGATGGTCATCGACTGTGTCCCTTCAACGATTCTCTGACATGAAGCAACGTCCGCATCCTGCCCCGAGATTAAAACCTTTCCCGCAAGACCCTGGTCCATAAGTGCTTCAATTGCTCCGCCGGCCGTTGAATCGTTTGAAGCAACGATAACATCGATATTATTGTTGTTAGCTGTGAGTGCATTTTCAATGATCTTCATGGCCTCCTGGGGCAGCCAGTCCTTCGCCCACTGGTCTCCGACAACCGTAATCTTTCCCGCATCAATCAAAGGCTGAATCAGATTCATCTGTCCCTGTCTGAACAGTTTTGCATTATTATCTGTCGGTGAACCACCAAGAAGGAAGAATCTTCCGTTGTCTTTGTATCTGAGAAGATATTCCGCCTGTAATTCTCCGACTCTTACGTTATCGAAAGAGATATAATAATCGAGATCACAATCCATCAATAATCTGTCATAAGCGATAACCGGAATTCCATTTGCATGCGCCTCTTCTACGATTCCACCCATAACTTTCCCATTATGAGGAAGCACGACGAGCACATCCACACCCTGTGTGATGAGGTTTTCCGCCTGTGAAAGCTGAACACCATCCTGACCGTTTGCCGACTGAACCAATACCTTGGCTCCAAGTTTCTCAGCTGTAGCAACAAAAATATCCCTGTCATGCTGCCATCTTTCGAGTCTGAGATTATCCATTGTAAAACCGATGACAACCTCATCCTGAGCTGACATAATTCCTACGAACATCAATACCACTAACATAACCAATACAAACTTCTTCATAAAAAATCCCTCCGTTTGATTTTTAATGCTTTAAATGGTTATTTAAAGCAGTTGCGTTCCCTATGAATTTCTTTTCTCCCGACTATAAGTTATTTCGATTTAATTTATTGTATCAATTAATGTATTCACATCCAAAACCAATTAAAACGAATTACCATCGAAATTCGGGGATTATCATAGGAATCGTCAGATTATCAAGTTTTTTCGGAGATTCTTAATAAATATTAACGAGTATTATTTTCGATAAAACATTGAGTGGCTATGAAGCGGTGTGCCGAGCAACTCCATATCATATTTCCCTCAATCCTTTATAACAAGGCAATACAGCTGTGAACCATTCCAGATCAAACAGAACACCCATCAAACAAAAAAACGCACTCACCCTGTTCTCCTGTAAATAAGGGAGTTTCTAAAAACGGCCTCAGCAAAGCTATAAAAACACGGCATTCCCCCTCAACACACACAAACGTAAGGATATTTTTGTACCGGATACCGTAAATATGCACTATAATTAATTGAAGAAAACAACAAAAGAACATTAACGAACAATAATAACTCAAGAAATAACTCTCCGACATGTTGTCGGAGAGTTATGCGAAAATCAGAAGATCGATTCCGGTACGTAATAATCCGCTGCGTTTTCCGGGGTGATAAGCTCAGCTGCAAGAATAATCTTTGAAGGGATCTGCTTCTGATAGAAGCCGTTGAGTGGTTCGCCTCTGAGGGAAAGAACGGCCATGCTGATTCCCGTTGCAATCATGGACGGCGGATAGGTAACATCTGCCTTGACGAGTGAGTCGTTGTCGAGGACCTTCTTGATCATTTCCTTTGACCCTGCACCACCGAGGAACAGTTTGATATCGTCTCTTCCGGATTCCTTGTAAGCCTGAAGAACCCCCTTCAGCACGTCATCGTCCTGGGCCCATACCGCATCGATCTCATTGTATTTCTGAAGGTAATTTTCCATGATTTCCAGCCCTTTCTGTGTACTCCAGTTTGCCGGCTGTGAATCAAGGATTTCTATTCCGGGATACTGCGCGATCACTTCGTTGAACGCGTCAACCCTTTCACTGTTGATCACACATGGAATTCCCTCAAGCACAACGATCTTTCCCTTTCCGTTCAAGGCTTCGGCCATCCACTGACCGGATACCCTTCCCATCCCCGGATTGTCTCCCGCAACGTAGACGTTTTCCACCGGTTTCGTCAGACCTCTGTCGACGGATACGATAAAAATACCTTCATCATAAGCCTCTGCTACGATTGGGGTCAGTGGTGCCGAATCATGAGCAAGGATGACAAGGGCATCAATGCCCTTCACCATGAGGTCTTCCACATCTCCAACCTGTTTGGCCGGTCCGTCAGCCGTCACGAGGAAAAATTCGATGTCCGGATCTTTTGCCTGCCAGTCCTGTATGGCCTGCTGTGCGTACCAGACAATGCCTCCTGTCCATCCATGGTCTGCAGATGGAATCGAGACACCGATCTTAATCTTTTCCGCACCAAACACCGAACCGGCGAATACCATCAACACAATCAATAAAACACTCAGTAAGATAATACTTTTTTTCATGAATTGCACCTCCTGTATTTTCCCGTTGTAGGGTCTATCGTTTACTGTTTTTTCTTTCTCTGAATCAAAACCGCACCGATGATGACCAGACCTTTTACAGTTCCCTGCAAATAAGGTGAGACACCGAGCATATTCAGCATGTTGTTGACGATACCGAGAATAATGGCCCCGATAACCGTCCCGAAGATCGTTCCGCTTCCACCGGACATCGTCGTTCCACCGATGATGACGGCGGCAATGGCATCCAGTTCATAATTCTGCCCGGCGTTGGATGAACTGATCGAATTGAGTCTTGAAGAGAGCAGCACCGCCGTCACCGCAACCGTCACGCCGATGATCACATAGGCGAGGAACCTGATCCGGTCTATCTTTATCGCCGCATATTTGGCCACCCTTTCATTGGAGCCGATCGCACAGATATATCTTCCGTATCTCGTGTGATTAAGGATCACCGAGAACAAAACTGCAAGCCCGATAAAGATCCAGACCGGGATAGGGATGCCGAGAAAATAGCCCATGCCGAGTTCGGGAAACAGATCGCTCTGTGAGCGAAATTCACCCGCTCCGCTGATATAAAGGGTTAAAGAGCGGTAAATAGCCATCGTACCGAGTGTAACGATGAAGGGGGCAACCCTCCCCTTGGTGATCACCAGACCGTTTATCGCCCCAAATCCCGCACCGATCCCGATCGCTGCCAATACGGCCACGATAATGGCCCAGATTCCACCGCCGAGGGCATTCAGGACCAGAATGGCAATCCCACCTACGAGTGCCGTCATGGAGCCAACCGACAGATCTATCCCCCCGGTGATGATGACAAAGGTCATGCCGAGTCCGATGATCCCCGTATAGGAAACCTGTCTCAGAATATTCATGAGGTTTCTCGTCTTCAGGAAATACGGGCTGGCAATTGCCGATATCACAAACAAGATGACCAATGCAAGAAGCGGTCCCCATTTTTCCGCACTGAAATTTTTAAGAATTTTTGGTGTTTTCAAATCAAGCCACTCCCTTCAAGCCTGTTGCATGCAGCATTATTTCCTCTTCATTGATGTCATTTCCCTGTAGAATGCCGGTGATCTTCCCTTCCTTCATCACGACCACCCTCGAACACATCCCGATAATCTCTTCGAGTTCCGATGAGATAAAGATGCAGGAAATTCCCTTCTGAGCCAGTTCGTTGAGAAAATAATAGATCTCGCGCTTTGCGTTGACATCTATTCCCCTCGTCGGCTCATCGACAATGAGAATTTCAGGTTTCGTGTCGAGACTCTTGGCCAGGGAAACCTTCTGCTGATTCCCCCCGCTGAAAAATTCAAGGGCGGTTTGCAGCGAAGCCGCCTTGATCTTAAAACTGTCCACATAATACTGCGCGGCCGCCCTCTCTTTTTTATGATCGATCAGAATCCTTGCGTACTCTGGAAGGGAGGACAACGTGATGTTCTCGATGATGTCAAAGCTCGTGATGATCCCCGTCCCCTGACGGTCTTCGGAGAGGTAGGCAAGCTTTTTCCTGATAGAATCTCCCGGATTTCTGATCGTTACTTCCTTCCCATTTATCCTGACCGCTCCGGATGACTTTTTTCTGATCCCTATCAGTGTCTCCGCCATCTCGGTTCTTCCGGCACCGACAAGACCCGCAAAGCCGAGAATCTCGCCCTTTCTGAGATCAAATGAGATGTCCTTCAGTTTTCCTCTGACGGAGATATTTTCCACTTCAAGGACCTTTTCATCCGCTATGTTCAGTTTCGGCGGGAAAATTTGTGACAGTTCTCGACCGACCATCAGCGTTGCCATCCTGTGTTCATCGACGTTTTCAATGGCCTCCACAACGATCTGTTCCCCGTCACGCAAGACCATAACCCGGTCACAGATCGTCTTGATCTCCTTCAGCTTATGCGAGATATAAATAATCGTAACGCCTCGTTCCTTCAGCTTGTTCATGATCTTAAACAGAACCTCGATTTCCGACCCCGTTAAGACCGTCGTCGGTTCATCCATGATGAGAAATTTGCTGTCATAGGCCAGTGATTTGGCAATTTCTACCATCTGTTTCTGTGCCACACTGAGATTCTGTATCTTTTCAGTGGGATCGATCTGTGTATGCAGCTCCGCGAGAAGCTCTTTGGTCCTCTCGATCATCCGCCTCTTGTTCAGGAGCACCTTTTTTCTGTATTCCTTTCCGAGAAAGATATTTTCAAAGACGGTCAGTTCCCCGATCAGGTTAAACTCCTGCGGAATCAGACTGATCCCGAGCTTCCTGGCGTTCAACGGGTTGAACTCCTCTATCCGTTTACCCTCAAAATAGAGTTCTCCCTCGGTCGGTGTGTAGATCCCGCTGATGATCTTGATAAGCGTAGACTTTCCGGCACCGTTTTCACCGATGATGCCAACCACTTCGCCCTTTTCTATATCGAGCTGAACGTTGTTCAGAACTCTGACCTTGGAAAATTCCTTGCTGATCCCCTCTATTCTGAGAATATCCCCCCCCATATCATCACACCTCAGTCCGATTTGATCGCATCGTCAAATGCAATATCCGAAGGTTTAAAATCCACCTGCCTGACGAATTCAAGGGACTCCATGGCCCCGTGAACCCTGTCCATCCCCGAATCTTCCCATTCGACGGAGAGCGGGCCTTGATAATTTATGGCATTCAGCTCACGGATAATCTCCTCAAAATCCACATCACCATGACCGAGTGATCTGAAATTCCAGCCTCTTCGATTATCTCCGAATTCCATATGCGAACCGAGGATGCCGGAACGTCCGTCGAGCCTGACGGCTGCATCCTTCATATGCACATGATAGATCCTGTCCGGAAAGTCCCGGATCATGAGATGCGGGGTCATTCCCTGCCAAAGCAGATGACTCGGATCAAAGTTGATTCCCAGTGTTTTTCTGTGTTCAAAGGTCTCCAGCAGTTTCTGTGTGCTGTAATAATCGAAGGCAATTTCAGTTGGATGAACCTCCAGGGCGAATTTTACGCCATATTTGTCAAATTCGTCGAAAATTGGATCCCATAACTCCCTGACCTTTTTAAATCCCGCATCCACCATCTCCTGCGACGTCTGCGGGAAAGAATACCAGAAGGCCCAGACCGGTGAACCGGTAAATCCCGTGATGATATCACAATCCATATTCTTCGCCGCCTGAGGGGCCATTGTCATCATTTTAATGCCCCATTCCCTGATCGCTTCAGAGTTCCCGGCCAATTCAGAGGGGGCAAAGCCGTCGAGTCTCGGATCATAACGATCCGCCACACATTGCCCGATGATATGCGTTCCAAGTGCCCAGGTTTTCAGATGATTTTTTTTGAGAATCGCCTTTTTCTCTTCACAATAAGCCGGATCCGTTGCGGCCTTTTCTATATCCATATGATCTCCCCAACAGGCGATCTCCAGCCCGTCATACCCCCACTGAGAAACCATCTGACACAACGTTTCAAATGGCAGATCCGCCCATTGTCCTGTAAATAAAGTAACCGGTCTCATCAACATTCCCCCTTATCACTCGTAATTAAAAGAACCGTCAACTCTGATTCCTCCTTCATTACTGCTCTTCACACAATCGGCAACGAACTTGATTCCCCGAACGCCATCCACAACATCTGTAAAGATATGGCGTTCATCCGGTTTTATTTCGGCCTTTCCCGCCTTTAAAACCTCACAGTAATTTCTGTAGAGATTTCCAAAGGCCTCAAAATACCCCTCCGGATGACCGGCCGGAATCCGCGAATAAGCCTGAGCGGCCCCGCAAACGTAGCCGTTCCCCCTGTTCATGATCTGAACCGGTTTGCCTTTCAAGGCCAGATAAAGGGTGTTCGGTCTTTCCTGCGCCCATTCTATCCCGCCTTTTGTCCCGTATATCCTGATCTTCAATCCGTTCTCATTTCCGATGGCGATCTGTGAAGACCAGTAAATTCCCTTGGCGCCACCTTTATAATCCAGACATATCCTCGCGTTATCGTCCAGCAGCCGGCCTTCGACAAACGTGTCAAGATTCGCAGAAAGCGATTCTATCTCAAGACCCGTCACATAATGCACCATATTCTCCACATGTGTCCCGATATCACCAACACAGCACGAAAGACCGGCCTGCGTCGGGTCCACACGCCATTGCGCCTGCTTGTTATCCGTCTCTTCCGCCTTATCCGACAGCCAGTCCTGAGGATATTCGGCCATGACCATCCGGATAACCCCGAGTTCGCCCGAACGTACCAGCCTTCTCGCCTCTTGAACCATCGGATAACCTGTATAGGTATAGGTCACCATAAATTCAAGCCCCTTTTCCACGGCAAGTGTCATCAGTTCATATCCCTGCTCAACGGTAAAGGCCAGCGGTTTGTCACAGACAACGTTTATCCCTTTTTCCAGAAAAGCCTTTGATGCGGCATAATGCATACTGTTCGGAACGACAATCACGACGAAGTCTATGCCGTCTTCTCTTGCCGCTTCCTTTTCAGCCATATCGAAGAAATTATCATACACCCGTACATCATCCAACCCCCAGCGGTTGCCCGCCTGCCTGTTTTTTTCGGCATCCCTTGAAAAGCAACCACAGACAAGATCTGCCGAATGATCAAGATCTATGGACGCCTTATGAACCGGACCGATAAAAGATCCCGGTCCACCTCCGACCATTCCGTATCGTAGTCTAAAAATACTGCCTTTTTCAGCCATTTAAAATCCTCCCGTATTTAGAAGTTTTTTTATTCACTTATAAGGTCATTGATAAAAGTTAGAAAATCAACAAAGTCTTCTTTTTTTTATTGTATCAATTAATCTAATGGATTTCAAAGACGATGAGGCCGCTTTATCTCTAAAATAAAAAGATGACACTCAATCAACAGAAAATATCAAGTCTTTTTATCGTTTTTTAAAAGATATTATGCACCGTTATTTGCCCAATCTGATCCCGATAAACTGTGAATCAGTAAGAAATGACCCGTTCTAAAAGAATCATGGGTTTTTATGTTAAAATTCAGTTGAGTACGGTCCACAGAATCTCTGAATTCAGGGTGAATGATGACAAAGGAAGCCTTTTCTGCCTATAAAGACAAATTTGTCAGACGGCTGAGACATTCGTCAGACGAATCGTATCAAAGGCGGCGGTTGAAACCGATATCACCATCAGTGCCGGGCTGTCCAAAACGGCTGGAACGGTTCTATTACTGGAAAAATCTGATGAACTGATAGATGTCGCAAAAAATGCCGGTAAACACAGATGTTTTACTTCATGAGAATCATCAGAGGAGGATAAAATGAAATTACATGACTTTAAACTGGAAGTATTCTTTGGAAAATATGAGTTCACTGCCCCTTATCTGCTGTCGCAGTCCGATTGCGAAACGATGTCCGTCTCCGCCTTACTATCGCTGGAACCGGGAGCGGAGACGGAATTTCTGCACGAAAGACTTGGCTATACGGAAGTTACGGGAAACCCCGAACTTCGGCAGGCGATCTCAAGACTCTATACCGGTCAACGCCCGGAAAACATCATCGTTCATACCGGGGCACAGGAGGCCATCTTCAATTTCATGAACACCTTCCTCGACAAAGGCGATCATGTCATCAGCCAATTCCCCATCTATCAATCCATTTATTCCGTTGCTGAGGACATCGGCTGCGAAGTGAGCAGATGGGAGATCAAACAGGATGAACAGGGATGGCATATGGCTATCGATGAGCTTGAGTCGCTGATCACGCCACAGACCAAACTGCTCTGCATCAACAACCCCAACAACCCGACGGGATTCATCTTTTCCGAAGGGGAAATGAGGAAAATTGCCGAAACAGCGGACAGACATGGACTGTTCGTCTTCTGTGATGAAGTCTATAAAGGGTTGGAACTCGACAATGTCAAAAGGCCCTGGTTTGCCGACATCTATGATCGTTCGCTATCACTCGGGGTCATGTCAAAGGCATACGGTCTTCCCGGATTGAGAATCGGCTGGACCGCGACAAAAGACAGGAAAATTCTGGACGGGCTGACGAAGATGAAACACTTCACCAGCATCTGTAACAGCTCGACTTCCGAATTTTTATCGATAGTCGCCTTGAAACACGGCGAAGCAATACTGGAGAAAAACAAAAAGATCATAGAAAGGAATCTGAAAACATCGGATAGATTCTTTGAGAAATATAAAACGCTCTTCCGATACAACAGACAGATGGCCGGCCCTGTCGCTTTCCATGAAACAAAGATAAGAACACCGATGGCAGAGCTGAGTGAGGACCTTGTCCGGAAGAGCGGGGTTCTCCTGCTGCCTTCTACCGTTTATGATTATCCGCATCAGTATTTCAGAATGGGCTATGGAAGGTCGAATTTTGCGGAAAATCTCAAAATACTGGAAAGATATCTTGAAACCACTCATCTGAATCTTAAGAGATAATCCAAAAGACTGATAAGCAGACGCTGCCGAAAAATGAAAAATCCCCGCTTGGCGGGGATTAGAGCGGATGCAAGGGGTTAGTCAAATTTCTATTCAAAACCTTGCATCCAAGCCCTTGAAATATCTCTGTGGCACTTTTAAAAAAGACTTTTCAGTTATTCAGCAAGCCCTATTTATCTATCTTAAATTTCCTGACTTCGTCGGACAACTTCGCCGATAGCGAGTTCAACTCTTCCGCCGAATCGCTCACATGAACCGTAGAATCACTCTGTTCGGAAATTGCGCGGTTCATATCCTTCATCTGTTCCGTGATTTCTTCCATAGATTTGGCCGAGGTGACCATTCCGGATGCCATTTCCTCCGTTGCAGCACTCTGTTCCTGTGCGGAAGCGGACAGAGCCTCTATCTTGCCGCTGATGGAGTCAACGGAAGAGGAGATATTTGCAAATTCACTCTTTATCTTATTTGTTCCTTCAACGAGTTCCTCATAGAGTTCAACGGTTTTATCCACCGCCGTATTGGCCTTCGACGCGCTGTCATCGATCTCATTCAGTATGGAGGCAATATTCTGAGTGGCGCTCTGACTCTCTTCTGCCAGCTTTCTGATCTCATCCGCAACAACCGCAAAACCTTTTCCCGCTTCTCCCGCTCTTGCCGCTTCTATGGCGGCATTCAACGCAAGCAGATTCGTCTGTTCCGAGATGGAAGAGATCGTATTGACAATCTGCTGGACATTTCCCGACTGTTCCGCCACGATCTTGACAAGCTTCATGGCCTCACGGTTCTGCACATCCACCTTGTTCATCATCTCATTCTGCTTCTTCAGTTCATCCGTCCCCGTATCGGTGGATTTTTTTGTAGACAACACTTCATCCGCGAGTTCCTGTGCCGTAGAGGAAACACTCTGCGCCGAAGAGGAGATTTCCTCTATTCCGGCATTCACCTCTTCTATAGAGGCCGAGGTATCCTGTACGTTGTGAACAACCGATTCGGACTGTGAATTCAGTTCCTCTCCGATGGCACTGTTTTCCTCCGCGATAGAGGCCAGTTCCCCAGAGGCTCTGTCTACCGATTCTACAGCCTGACGGACTGAATTGATGGAATCTCTTAACGATTGTCCCATGACGTTTAAAGAATCGGCCATCTGTCCGATTTCATCCTTGTTTTTCACGTTAAATTCCTGGGTAAAATCTCCGGTTCCAAATTCCAGGATTCCCTTCGCCATCATCTTGATCGGTTTTGCCAGCATATTGCCGAGTATATAGGCAACAAACAGGATGATGCCCAGGACAACCGCCGTTATGATGATGACCAACCACTGGAGGTTATTGAGGGATTCCATGACCTCATTCTCCGGTATCGTCTCGATAAAATACCAGCCCGCACTCAATTCTTTGATGGCGGCTATCTTCAGTTCGCCCTTGTAATTGTAATGAAAGACACTCTCATTATTTTTTATCGCTTTAACAACACTG
>DAINPP010000040.1:0-28321 GCA_036743375.1 Thermotogae bacterium
ATTCTATTTTTTCAGGCATTTTGAACATTTTGTTTCACCTCTTTGCACTTCATAAACTCGTTTTTGATTTTTAACAGTCTTATTTTGATTATATCATTTTACTTTTGTTTTTATACTTATTTTTGAGTTTGAATGCTGAATTTGGGGATTTTACTCTTTCTTTGAAAGAGTTTGGGTTTTAAGTTCAGGAATATTAAAAAGTTGTGTTATTTGATTGTCGGAAATGTACGGCTTTATGTATTGCAGGAAGAATCCTTATGGGATTTTACTCTGTCGTAATCCGCTTTTTCCAATGAAATGGTTTCTCCGTTCCCGATTTTTTCGATGATCTTCAGAACAAATGCCATGATCTTCGTCATATCGCCGATGGATTGATTGTAGGGTCCCGCAACCACAGAATCTTCCAGTTCCGCAGGGATAAAAAGACCTATTCTGTTCATCTTTATTCCGGCTCCTTCAGCCTTGTTGTACATTCGTCCCATCTCTTCAACTGACGTTCTCAAATCAAGCGGCTCGTAATCTCCCCGGTGCCAGAGTCTTTCGAGCGCAGTATCTTTCAGGACGAGCGTCGGATGGATCCTCAGGGTATCCGGATGAATGGAACAGGCGATATCAAAACTCTCCCGGTCCTTTTCCCGATCTGAACCGTAAAGGCCGAGCATCAGATGCACACCGGTTTCTATTCCCGCAGTCTTGAGCAGTCTGACGGCCTCTTTACAGCTCTGTGCATCGTGTCCCCGGTTGTTTTTTTTCAGGACGTCATCAAAAAAGCTCTGCACACCCAACTCTATGGACTCTACCTGATACCGCTTATACAGTCTTACTATCTCATCGGTGATGCCGTCCGGTCTTGTGGAAAGCCTTATGGAATCAACTGTTCCATTTTTGATATACGCATAGGCCCAATCGAGGAATTTTTTCTGAATGTCCACGTTCGTATTGGAAAAGGAACCTCCGAAAAAGGCGATCTGCCTTTTTTTGTCGGCAGACGCGTATTTCAGAGATTCATCGACTTCCTGATTCAGTTTTTCAAGAATATGCTTATCCTCAAAATTCAGATGATTGTAACCTGTAACGGCGATCTCGTTACAGTAGATACATCGGTTGGTACATCCCATCCAAGGTAGAAAGACCGGGATGATGAACAATTTACCGCTCAAATCAGACTCTCTTTCTTCATCTCATCGATCGCGGATTTTGCGGACATCTGTTCGGCCTCTTTCTTGCTCTTTCCCCTTCCCTTCCCGTATCGTCTGCCGTCTATCAGGCATTCGATGATGAACTCGGGATCATGAGAAGGTCCTCTTGTACTAACAAGATTGTATTCCGGCAGGCTCTTCATCTTCGACTGTGTGATTTCCTGCAGCTTTGTCTTGTAATCTAGCATAAGAGAATCTCTCATAACGACATCGATGTATTCGTAAATCCCCTCGATGATAAAATCTCTGGCGACATCAAAGCCGAGATCTAGGTAAATGGCCCCACATAGGGCTTCAAATGCGTCTGCAAGGAGTGAATCCCTGTCTCTTCCACCGGACAATGTCTCTCCGTGTCCGAGGAATATATAATCTCCGAGCGATATCTTCCTTGCGATCTTTGAGAGGATGGCCTCACTCGCAAGTACCGATTTTGCCCTTGCAAGATCACCTTCCACATTTTTCGTAAACTGATTGTAAAGTCTCTCGACGATAACAATCCCGACCACGGAATCTCCAAGAAATTCCAGTCTTTCATTTGAGAGCAGCGTGTTGTTCTTAAACCTTGAAATCTCATTGACGTAAGACGAATGCCTTAAAGCCTGAAAAAGAAGTTCCGTGTTGTTAAATCGGATACCGAGCTTTTTCTGAAATTCTTCTATCTTACGTTTCTCATCTCTCTTAATGATTTTTCTCTCCCCCTATTCTAAATATTATTTATCAAAGTAAACAAGTTACTTACAACTTTATTATACCATTCCTTTTAGAATACTTGTGCTTTTATGATATAATTTTGCATCATGAAGATAGCATATTTCGGTTCGTTAAAGACGACATTTGTGAAAACGGGTATCGAGCAGTACATGAAATGGCTCAAGCCATACACCAAATTGAATTTGATTGCATTGAAGAGCGGAGGCGATCTGAACAGGGATCTGAAAGAGGAGATTCAGCGGAGAGAAGCTGATATACTCATGAAGAACATAAGAGATGAAGAGTTGATCATCCTCGAAGAAAGGGGAAAATGTCTCAGTTCAGAAGAGTTTGCCGGAATGATCGATGAGGCGCAGATCTATTCAAGGGAACTTTTTTTTGCCATCGGCGGATATACCGGTTTTCATGAGGAGATAAAGAATTCGTCCCACAGGAAGATTTCCCTGTCGCGGATGACTTTTACACATGAAATGGCTTTATTATTGTTGATAGAACAGATTTACAGATCTATGAAGATTCTCAAGGGAGAAAAATATCATTATTGACTTTTGAAAGGACGGTGTGGTTTTAAGTGGAACCAGAACCTTTTAGTAGCGGCACTCTTATCTGGCAAATCGTATTATTAGGGGTTATGCTCGTGTTATCAGCATTATTCTCAGGCTCAGAGACGGCATTGACTTCGATGAGCAAGTTGAAGTTGAAGGAGATGGCGGAAAACGCCAGATCCAAAGAAAAGCGGAAAGTTGTAGAAACGGCGTTACATGAGCCAAACAAGCTTTTGACGACTATTTTGGTCTTTAACAATCTGGTAAATATCTTTTCATCCTCACTCGCTACCCTGATCGCGTTGAATTTATTTCCGCAGGGTGGGGCCGGGAAGGCGACAGCAATTGTAACAGGGGTTATGACCATGCTGATTCTGATCTTTGGAGAAATCACGCCAAAGGTGTACTCCACACAGAATTCGGAAAAGGTTTTCAATCGCGTGATTCATTTCATTACTTTTTTAAGTACAATCCTCACACCGGTCATCTGGCTGCTCGTACGGATCAGTAACATCTTCGTGAAGCTGATGGGTGGAGAAGTGGTAAAGGATGCCCCCTTTATCACGGAAGATGAGATCGTCTATGCCATGCAGGTGGGTGCAAGGGAAGGGGCCATTGAAGTAGAGGAAAGCAAGATGCTTACACGTGCGCTCGAATTGAAGCAGACGAGTGTAAAGGAAATCATGATTCCGAGGGTGGATATGGTGGCGATAGAAGACAAGGTCAAGTTGTGTGAAGCGCTGACCTATGTCACCGAGGAAGGTTACTCGCGATTCCCCGTCTACACGGACACCGTGGACAACATCGTCGGCATACTCTACGCGAAGGATATCATCAAGGTGATCGATAAGCGTGGGAGTGATGTACTTGAGAAGATAGACGTCAAAGAGATCAGCCGAATCCCCTATTTTGTCCCGGAAACCAAGAAGATCGATGATCTGCTCGAAGAATTCAAGGAAGACATGGTTCATATGGCCATCGTCGTCGATGAATATGGCGGAACGGAAGGTCTTGTGACGATAGAGGACATCATCGAGGAAGTCATGGGTGAGATCCTCGATGAATTTGATGAGGATGAGAATGTAGGTATCGAACAGATCGCACCGGATACATATATTATCGATTCAAAGGTTCCCCTGAACGACATCGAAAGGGAACTGGATATAGAATTCCCCGAAACCGATTTTGAATCAATGGGAGGTTATCTCCTCGAAGTATTCGAAAAGGTTCCTGAAGTGGGAGAGGAAACGAACATCAACGGCTTTTATTTCAGAATTCTCGCGGCGAGTAAGACGAGAATCGAAAAGATAAAGCTTGTGATCAGAAACGAAGGCAGTAAAAAGCTTTTTCCAGATGAAGACATGGAGATAGAAAAAAAAGACCACGGGAAAGAAGATGATTAAAGTGACAAATGAAAAAGAACTTATAAACAAGGCAATTAAACAGCTTGACAACAGCTACAGTCCGTTCTCGAAATTCAGAGTCGGTGCCGCTTTGCTCGGAAAAAGTGGGAAAATATACACCGGTTCAAACGTGGAAAATTCCTCTTACGGACTGACGATATGTGCGGAGAGAGCCGCCTGTGTGAAGGCCGTCAGCGACGGTGAAAGAGAGTTTGAGGGAATAGTCGTGGCCACGGAAACGGATGAACCGGGTACACCTTGCGGGGCCTGCAGGCAGTTCCTGTGGGAATTTGGAGATATGGAAGTTGTCCTCGTCAACCCAAAGGGGGCCATTAAGCGTCAGATGCTCTCTGAACTGCTTCCGGGCGGTTTCAGATTATAAAAACAACTTAACACAAAGAGGTGTTTTATGGCAGAAAAAAAGTTATACAGATCCAGAACCGACCGAGTCCTTGGTGGTGTTTGTTCCGGTGTTGGAAAGTTTTTTGATATCGATCCGGTCATTGTCCGATTGATCTGGGCCGCTTCAATTTTCGCAGCCGGTACGGGGGTCCTGCTTTATATCATCGCATGGATAATCATACCGGAAGAACCGTCTAGATTCAAACAGACGGACCCGGATTTTATGGATGATGATGATGAGGATTTCATAGATTCTGAATACAATTCGACATCAGGCTCGTACGAATCGGAAAAAAAGATAAAGGAGCAGATGGAAAGGGAGAAGAGGAGTAAACTCGTCCTCGGTATTGCCGTTCTGATCATCGGTGGTTTCTTTCTCGTCAGTCAGTTGATTCCGGGAGGTTTCCCCTGGAGAGTTGCCATAGGGATCATCCTTATCGTTGCCGGTGGGGCGGTCCTGTATAAATTCTTCAGAGAGGAGAAATAGAATGCGCCTCTTTTTCGGTTTAACATTACTCCTGATAGGATTACTGATCGTCTTCGGAATATTTGACGCCTCTATCTTCGGAACCATGGTAGAAAATCTCTTCTTCCTCTGGCCGTTTATCCTTATCATGATCGGTATCTCCATCCTCTCGAATATCAAGGGGCTAAGATGGCTGAAAATTGTAAACGTGTTCTGTATCATCGCTTTTACGCTCGCTCTGATGTTTTATCCGACAGATTATTACAACGCCTCTGAATATCAGGAATTTCCTTTCCAGATTGCCATCGCCTCACCAGAAGTGAAGACCATTCTGGAACTGGAACTCGGAACGGTTTACCTTGAGATCGATACGGATTACGAGTTGTCAAATATGATCAGCGGGGTCTATGTGTCCGATGAGAATGATCTCGAAGTCGATCACAGCGCCAACCGGATAAAGCTGAAACGGGAAAACGATTATCAGGTTTTCGCGTTTAAGAAACCGAGGCATGAGATACATCTGAAAGTTCCGGCTGATGCCTATATGGAACTTTTGATCGATGCGGCCGTGGTCAAAGGAGACTTGAATCTGAAGACAAATCCTTTTGAATACGTAGACATCAATACGGCCATGCTGGATCTGGACGTCTCACTGAACAGCATAAACCGAACGTTGTATTTTAAAAGTCAGTCGGCTATCAACACCATAGATTTCTATCTCCCCGAATATACGGATTATTACAGGAACGTTCAGTCCGCCATTAACAATTTCAGTGTCAGGGAAGATCATATAAATTCGACTGAAACTGATCCGGATATCGTCGTCGATGTTCACTCCGCTATCAGTAATATCAGTCTGAATTCTAATCAGAATGAATAGGAAGAAATTATATCTAACCATAAGCGCCATTGCCTTTTTCGTCTTTCTATGGGCGGTATTTTATTTGATTTTTTATTCGCCGATCGAATCGGGAAAGGATATACTGATAAACTGGATATCGCCGCAACAGACTCAGACCGATGTCTTGACCTTCCCATACATTCTTGAACAGAGAGGTCCGATCTACTTTACGATGTATGGGGAGATAAACGGCAGTATTTCAACCGATCTCGGCATGGTACTGCCCGCTGTTGAAGGCGCTGAAGCTGAGGTTCTCTTTAACGGTGAGAAACTGGAAACCGTCAAGTTCAACAAAGATCAGACAAAATCCAATCAGATGCTTTACTCTCATCCGGTCCTTATTCCACAAG
Source organism: Thermotogae bacterium (assembly GCA_036743375.1). Classification (GTDB taxonomy): domain Bacteria; phylum Thermotogota; class Thermotogae; order MWEM01; family MWEM01; genus DAINPP01. The sequence continues at coordinate 5,978 of DAINPP010000040.1, forward strand.
ATAAGATCGTTGAAACGAATAAAATCATCATCCAATACCACGCAAGGGATAAACTCGAATTACTGTCAGCACCTTATTTTGGTGATTATACGGCCTTTGAACAGCAATTGAATGCCATGTGGTTCCTCGGTGTTGATTTTTATATGATCGTTTTCGGCATGGGGGCCTTTCTGGCCATCATCCTCATCTCTCTCGGAAAACACGTTTCCGAAAAAAAACAGGCCTATATGGCAATAGGTATCGCCGTTCTTTTCAACGCCGTTGTCAGTTTTCTTTATGTGCTTGACACACCGGACATCTTCCCTTCTATCGTAAATTCGCCGACCATCGCCATCCTGAGTCCGATGGCTTATATCTTTTATATCTATTTTCTCGTTATCGGAATCGAGTCTTATTACAACAGGGATTCCAGTAAACTGGTCATCGCGAAAAAATTATTGTTGCCCAATCTGATCGCGTGCGTCCTGATCTATCTCGGCATCAGTCTCGTTCAGTATGTCATGAGTTATATCTGCCTCACTTTCATGTTGTATATCGCTTTCAGCAAGAAAACAACGGAGTTTATCTTTCCCGTTACGGTTCTGACGGCCAGTACGATTTATCTACTGGTGATCGACGTCCTTGGCAGTGTCATACCGTTCCCAATCTTCGCCATGTCTTCCATGATGATCATTTTCAGTTTTGGCATCATCATGGTCGGGGATTTCCAGAAGACGCATAAGGAATTGCAATCCACTTCGGATGAGCTTTACGCATCCTATGAAGAGCTGACGGCGATGAATGAGGAACTCGAAAGTTCCTACAGGGAACTCGACCGAAAAGTGGAAGACAGAACTTATGAACTCAACAAGACGACCATGTCTTTAAAATCACTTCTCGATAACACGGAAGAAGGCTTCCTGACCTTTTCTGGCTCGTTGATCATCGACAAGGAATACAGTCTGGAATGTGAAAGAATCTTTGGAGGTGAAGTCGCCGACCGGTCGATCTCTTCTCTCCTCTCCGATAATGAGCCTGAGATCAAGGAATTTCTCGATAAGATCTTCCTTAAGATATTAAACGAGAAAAATGACTTTGAGATGGACATGTACATGTCGCTCCTGCCGGAAGAAATTAAAAGAAATTCAAGGACCATCAAATTGAATTACAGACTCATCAACAGCAGTACAGACGGAAAGAAGATCATGATGATCCTGCATGACATCTCCGAAAGGATTGAGCTTCAGAATGAGATCGAACACGAAAGAAACATACTGAAGATGGTGATCAAGGTCTCCAATTCCAGAACCGATTACCTTGAACTGCTGCATGATTACAGACAGTTCTCTATCACAGGGATCTCACAGATCATAGACAGCAACTTGTCGAGTGAGGATAAGATCTCCGAGATTTACCGGATGATTCATACCTATAAAGGCAGTTTTGCAAATTTCGATGCCATCAACGCGGTAAAGGCATTACACGAATTCGAAACCAAAATAAATACCGAGAGAAATTATCTCGGTACGCTTTCCAATATTAAATTAAATGAATATTTCGACGCATTCGATTACAGTGCCTGGATCAGGCCGGATACGGAACTGATCAGAGAACTTCTTGGCGGACAATTCTTTTCGAACGAGCAGAAGCTCGTTATTGAACCGGACAGAATAGTCGAACTTGAAAACAAGGTGGCCGAAAGTGAACTCGGCGAAGAGGGCAGAGAATTTCTCATCGAACTGAAGCGCCTGAGGTATACCTCTTTCAGAGAGATGCTCGGTTATTATCGGAATTATGTCAATCAGCTCGCTCAGCGTATGGGAAAATTTGTAGAACCCATGATTATCGACGGGGATGACATTCCCGTTGACAAGGAATTATACAAACCGTTGATAAGATCCCTTACACATATCTTCAGAAACAGTATTTACCACGGTATTGAAACCCCAGAAGAACGTGTGCTTAAAGGAAAATCCGAATACGGCATCATCAAAGTCTTTGTTACCAAAAATAACAACGAGATCGTTCTGACGATCAGCGATGACGGTAAGGGAGTCAAACTCGAAGAAGTAGAGAAAAAGGCACTTGAAATAGGATTGATCGACGGGAATACGCTTGATGCTATGACGTATGAGGAAAAGCTGAAGCTGATTCTGATGGACAAGCTGAGCACGAGTAAAACGGTGACGGATATCTCAGGGAGGGGTGTCGGATTATCCGCTCTGAATAACGAGCTTTCCAAGTTCAACGGGTATCTTGAGATAAAGACCGTGGAAGATGCCGGGACCTCGTTTATCCTTCATATACCGATCAAAGAGGCACATGAGATGCCCAAACTGCCACTCGAGTCCATACTGAACATGCTGAAAATGGAAGTGGACAAGTATCTTCATACCATGGCGATTAACGTTCTCGATGAACATAAGCAACAGGTATTCGAAGCCATAGAGCTTTACAGATACAATGCCTTGATCAAGGTCAGCGGAACCGTATACGCGACCACATTTCTCTCACTCGAGGAAAAGGCGGCACGCGCATTCGCTTCACGGATCATCATGTGTGACGATGAAAGCACAATGAGTGAAAGAGATATTCAGGACGGGGTTGCCGAGACCTGTAACATCTTTACCGGAAATGCCTTGGGAGAGGCGGCAAAAGAGGAAGCCATACTTGCCATCAGCTCCCCTGTGTCAATCAACTGCGAAAAGGGTAGCATGAACCACCCCGATAAAGAAAAATACGTTTATTTGATAAATACGGATTACGGTCGAATAAAATTTGGCGTCATCGAAAAATAATGCTCAAACTATAAATAATACTCAAACTATGACCTCGGTCTTCCCACCGGAATTTCTGATCTTATCGATGAGCGGTTTGAGCGCAAAACTCATCTCCTCCGGATAAGAACAGGCCGTAAGGTCAAAGAAGATCTTTACACCGGGGATTGCGAGCAGCCCCTGTACCGTTCCTTCGAGCTGAAGATATTGCTTGTTGTTCAGCGTCGAAAAGACCTGAAGAAAGAAGGCCCCCTCCTTGTTTGAGACGAGATAGGGTGTTCCAAGCGGTTCGGCAGTCGTCTTTGCCCCCGTCTCTTCCCCCGCATTAGTTGTTTTCTCGCCGCTTTGTTCGTTCTTCTTTTCCGGATTGAGTACGTGTTCTATGGCCTTTAAAACGGCGGAGACCTTGAAAGGTTTTACGATATAATGCTTTGCGCCGCATTCAAGGGCCTTGAATACCATATGCTTCTGATCGAGCGCGGAGATCATGACGATGTTCGCCTTCGGGAACTCGTCGATGATATTCTTTACGGCATCAATTCCCGTCATCACAGGCATCGTGATATCCATCGTAACAAGATCCGGTTTAAACTTTCTGTAAAGTTCAACCGCTTCCTTTCCATTTGAAGCCTCACCGACAATGTTATACCCTGCCTGTTTAAGAATATTCTTGAGATTTCGCCTCATTAAAACCGAGTCATCAGCAACTAAAATGTCATACATCATACTCAACTGCCTTTCAATATTATCTCTTTATACCTGTTATCTTCCTGCAGGACCTCTATAAAAGCGTCCACAACCTTCCCGTCAAACTGTCTGTCCTTATTCTTTATCAGTTCATTTACCGCCGTCTGATAGTCCAGGGCCTTCCGGTATGACCTGTTTCTCGTCATGGCATCCCAAGTATCGGCAACGGTAAGAATCCTGGACACTTCCGGTATCTCGTCTCCGCTGATTCCATCCGGATAGCCATTCCCGTCAAATCTTTCATGATGGGATCTCACATTTACAGCAATCGAACTGAGGTATATGGATTGAGCCAGGACCTCATGGCCCCATCCGGGATGTTTTTTGATTATATCAAATTCGGCATTGGACAATCTGGATGGCTTATTGAGAATCGCCTCCGGAACCAGAATCTTTCCGATATCGTGAACCAGTCCCGACCAGTAAGTTTCCTTGACCATTTCCTTATCGTAACCCATCTTGATGGCAATCTTCCTCGAAAGATCCGCTACCATCTCAGAATGACCTCGCGTATAGGCATCGTGAATTTCCATCATCCTGATGATGGACAAGATGATCTCCTTCTGAAATTCCTCATGCATCTTTCCAAGTCGTTGAAAAGCAAGGAAGGTAGCGGCGATATTCCCAAGTGCCCCGAACATCTTCAACGATTCATTCGAGAATATGGCCTTGGATTTTTTTGACGTGTCGATGGATATCGTACCGGCAACATCATTTCCTATATCTATCTCCATTATAGCGGTCTGATTCGTCCTGAGTGTCGCCTTGTAATACTCCCCAAAGACCTCTTCCGGCATATCCGAATTATGTACTTCTATCCCATCCAGTACAAAGACATTCGAATCGAAATACATCGTATCCTCTGACTTCCTTGGATCGAGAAAATATTCCCTCTTCAGATCCAATCTCTGAAGCATCCCGAGATCATGTCCAACGGTATGAATATAATTCCAGTCCTCACCGTCTACGATGACAACGCTTCCGTATTCCGCCTCCGGTATGATCTCCACCGCTTCTTCGAGCAGCTTTTTCAGAAAGCCCTTATCCGAATCAAGCTGAGAGGCCATTTCTATCAAACGTGAAGCAGCCTGAATCACGTTCTCATACTGCTCCACAAGATGAAATAACTTCTGATTTTCAAATTCAGCCTCATTATATCTCACATTGAGCTCATCCACTTTTGATATCAGGCGTTTGACTTCATTTTTCCCACTTTCAACATCGAGAAGAGAATTTTTAAGCTTACGGTTATGATAGAAAAGATAAACGCTCAACCCTATAAATACGATCGTCAAGAATTCAAACACATTTTTCCTCCTATGAGCCGAATAAACTCAATAATAATTATCGTTTTATTACGATTCTCACATTATGTCATACTCATAGGAATTATATCATAGAAACCTCGAATTTATTTTTCTACCTGTGCCAGAGTCTCAAGGACCTCCTTCTCTTTATAAGGGATGAGTAGTAACCCGCCAAGAACCGTAAAGCAGATAGCTGCAACCGCAGTCAGCCTGACACCGAGGTCATTTTCCGTACTCATGCCAAGGATCAGGAGGGAAGGAAACAGGATACCGGCTATCATCTGGCCCATTTTTGACATAAACGTTCTCGCCCCAAAGAAGATACCCGCCTTGAAGTTTCCCGTTCGTATACCGTCCGCTTCCGCTATATCCGCTATGACCGCATTCGGCAGTATTCCAAATATGGAAAGCGGAATGGCGGCCAGGAAAGTTAGAACATATCCCTGCATGGGTATCGAAAGGAATGCTATCTTCCCGAGACCGAAGACAAAGGCAAAAGTCAATGTATAGACGATGAATCCGATCATCAGAATCCGCTTCTTCCCAAACTTTTTTGCAAGAAGGTTTACGGGAACGTAGAAGACGAACGAGATTCCGAACATCACAAGTTGAAGAAACGAGGCCGTTTCCTTAGGCTGCTGCAGCAGGATGGTCACATAATAGATCAGACCGGTCGATATTCCGGTCAAAGCCACCCAGTATGACAGATCAGATACGATGAACCTGAGAAAATTTCTGTTTTTAAAGGCCGTGACAACCGCTTCAAAGATTCCCTCCTTTGAAACGTGCTGGACACAGTATTTTTTTTCATCGATAAAGAGGATGGGTAAAAGCATGAAGGCAAATCCGATGACGGCAAATATGGCCACGGTAATCTGAAACGACACCACGGGAGAAAACCCCGCTGTTTCAAACATCGACTGGAAGAGGTAAATCTGTGACCCGATGGCAAAACCGATAGCCCACGTGATGGATATGAGTGTGCTGAGAAGGAGTCTTTCCTCCGAATTATGACCCAGTTCGGAAAGCCATGCGAAATAAGGTGTCACATACATCGTCATGAACCAGTAAAACGTGATAACGGTGGTAAAAAGCCAGATAATATTCCAGATACTGACACCCTGTACCGGGGGAAGAAACACGAGTACCGACAGCAGGCTGAACGGCAGGATACTGATGGCGAGGAATTTTCTACGTCTTCCGAATTCTGAATGACTCTTGTCTGATAACCCGGCAATCATGGGATCTGTAAAGGCATCAAATAGTCGTCCAACGGCAAAGACAAGCCCGATATAGGTCAGGCCGAACAGGATGGCCCCCTGATTAAAATAAGCCGGAAAGGTCTTCACCCCCGTGTCCGGCGGCAGATAAAAATAGACCAGCGCATTCCCGACGGCAAAACTTGCCAGTGACCAGCCAAGCTGACCAAGGGCATAAATAATCTTTCTTGAAAAGGGTAATTTTTCAACATTCTGCATGTTCTTTCGCTCCTCTTTTTATTTTTTCATGAGTCAATTTTAACATAAAAAGTCATCGAAAAACGAATTGATTCAGAGTGTTTATCAAATTATTTATACCGTTATTAACGGTATAACATATATTTATCTCAATAATATCCTTATATAATTCAATGCTTTAATTAATAGAGACTAAAAAAACCTCTTCTTATCTCAAGAGGTTTTTTTAATTAACTAATATAAGTGTAGCAGGAAATTATAATTTAAACTGACTGATATCCTGTTCGATGAGCTCATCAAGCTGAAGCAGTTTTTCAGCTGTTTCGGTCAGTTTTTCAACGGATGTACTCTGCTGTTCAACGCGTTGAACCATTTTCTGTACTTTTTCAGAGGCCTTGATCATAGACTGGGCTGATTTATCCATGGCTGCTGCGATCTCATCTGCGGCAGCACTCTGTATTTCGGATGTTTCATTCAGCGTCTGAACGGAAACGGAAACCATGGAGAGATCCTCAAGTATCCGGTCAAACTGCTCCAGTGCAGATTTTGAATTATTGTTCATCTTGTTGACGATTTCTACGGTCTTTCGTGAAGCGGCATCAACTTCAACAACGCCGTTGCCGATCTCTTTCAACATCTTTTCTATATCCAGCGTTGCCTTTTTACTTTCTTCGGCAAGTTTTCTGATCTCATCGGCCACGACTGCAAAACCCTTTCCGGCTTCTCCGGCTCTTGCCGCCTCAATGGCCGCATTCAACGCAAGGAGATTGGTCTGCTCCGAAATAGCTGAAATGACCTCTACAATTTCCCTGACATTTTTGGCCTTTTTCTGAAGTTCATTGACTATGCCCGTCGTCTCCTCCGCATGAATCTCAGCCTCTGAAACGATAGTCGCTATTTTATTCAATTCTATCTGCCCAGATTTTGCCGAGTTGGAGGTATCTTTTGTCTTTTCAAGCAATATTGAGGAAACATCACTCACATTTTTTGCGGAGGCCGCTACTTCTTCTATTCCGGAACTGACTTCCTCTATTGCCGCTGAGGTATCGTGAACTTCACTATCCGTTTCTTCCGCCTGTTCTTTCAGTTCAAGGGATACTTTTTCAGAAGCTTCTGAAACATGCTCCAATTCTTTCGTAACCTCTTTCACATTATCCACGGCACCTTTAAAGGCGGATAGTGTATCACGCATCGTGATGATAATATCTGAAAAGGTGCTCTCTATGACGCCGATTTCATCATTCTTGGTTCCTTCTTTAAAGTCCAGCGTCAGATCCAGTTCTTTCAGAATACTGGCCTTTTTCATCAACCGCTTCATGGCAAAACGAAGCCCGAGGTAAACGATAATCGCTATCACAACGCTTAATATAATAGATACAAGGATTAACAGAAGAATACGGGTATTATTCCCCTGAGTGGTCTGAAGGCTTTTTTCATTACTCGACTTGATCGATCCAAAACTGTCCTCAAGCTTGATATACTGTGCATCTACCGAATCGGCAATTTTATTGCGCAATTGATTTGTCTTGACCACAATACTGTTAGTCAACAAATCAAAGGCGTTTTCTCGGGACTCCTCATACTGTGCATTCGCCACATCTATCTCCAACTGTATAGCATCGTATGCCGCACTCAGTTGTTCCCTTTTTTCGATCAAAGCGATTGTATCGCCCAGCATGGCCGTATACTGATCTGCCAAGAGGATGATCAGCTGTGATGAGACGGGATCATAAACGGATGATCCGAATTTCACCTGAAATTCGATGTTTGCTTTTATCTTCGACATGATGCCGTTGATCTCTTCGAACAATTCAGTGGCGAGTTCTGTTTTTAAGAGGATATTCCGCATCAGAGATTCGGCATTCGCAAATTCCTTTACGGTAATGCCAAGATTCTCGGGTTTCCATACCTGTTCGATCTCAAACAGAGACAACGTATTGGCTGATGTCTTGGAAAAGGCCTCATTGACGGCTTGTTTCTGTTCATCGGTAGGTTTTTTAAGTCCTTCAAATTGCGCTTTCACGGCGGTAAATTCTTCAAGGAACCGCTTGATCTTCTGTTCATCAACACGCTGAGACTGAAGGATCTGTTCATTTACAAGCTGTCTATCTCTCAACAATTGACCCTGTTGCCCCTGATTCGCCTTCATCTCCACAGAGGCCTCTATTTCCCTCTCCTTAAGCTGGAAAACCTTCAACACTTCATTTTCAATTTCCTTCATCGTATTCAGGTATCCCGAATCACCGCCAATCTTTGAATAAAGGCGTTCAATCTCGGTATCAAACTGTTCTTTATAGAAGTTGCTGTCACTCAGATTATCGACGTATCCGAGACTCAAGACAATCTGAAGCAGTGTTTCTATATTCTCATCAAGTTTTTGGGATAAACGGAACGAATACAACTCCTCGGCCGAGTTATCTATCTGAGAAGCCACCTCTATCCCGCAATCAGAAATCTCCCCCGTAGACAAACTGGAAATAAACAGAACAAGCACGAGTATGGCTATGATAAAAGTAAACCCCATAACCAACTTAACGGATATTTTCATTAAACCACTCCCATTCAGAACAAGTTGAAGTAATCTCTATAACTATGCAGCAACAAAACAGATAACAACTTATTGGAGATAATAGCATAAATATTTTTTTTAAGTAAGAGAGAAGGCTAACGATATATTTTTTCTCGGTAACTATTTTCTGATTGTTTTTATTCTATAAAACAGATTGTTTTCATATTCTATTCGTTCTATCTTATCATCTTCGTTCATTTTTTTCATAATTATCTCGAAATCTTCACATCTATCCGAACAATATCTTCTTATCGCCTTAAGGTCAAGCGGATGCCTTTGAATGATATCGAGAACGGAGGAATAGAAATCCGTTTCGTTGCTGAAAATACTGGAATCCGGGATTTCCACATCAGCCGTTGTCCCAAAAGAGCCCTGCAGATTCTTCAGAAAATCTTCCGGACATCTCTTTACCCAATCCTCCGCCGGAGGTCTCACCGGTGTGTTGATAAACACACTGTCCGGCTTCAGTAGTCTGATCTTGTCGATCAACTTTTCAGCGGACCCTTCCCTGTCCGTTATCCCGGAAATACACATGTTTTCGAGATAGAATTCACCCCTGTACCGTTCTCTGAAAAGTCTCAACCCGTCAAACATCTCTTCAAAGGTAATTCTGCCAAAAGGGCGGTTTATTTGTTTGAAACTGTCTTCATCCCAGGCATCAAGAGAGGGCATGACGATATCCGCCTTTAAGGCCTCTGTTTGAACCTCAGGACGAAACAACAACGATCCGTTCGTAATCAGAACGACTTTTTTATTAAATCTTATTTTTATCGCTTCTATTAACTCTCCAAATCGTGCATAGAGAGTAGGCTCTCCTTCTCCGACAAGTGTGATGACATCAAACTGATCCCGCTTCTCCTCATACGCTTTCAACTCTTCCATGAGTTCTTCCAGTTTGAAAAACACCTCCCTCCTGTCCTGCATGTGTCTTGTCCTGCCAAGCTGACAGTAAACACAGGAATAAGTACAGGTACTCAACGGGATAGGACTGACACCAAGCGATCTGCCAAGTCTCCTTGAAGGTACAATACCAAAAACTCTCTTCATAAAATCAAATCCTTTATTTATTAGATATCAGATCAAGAATAAGCGCGATCAACACCATGCTCCCGCCTACAATGATCGTGATAAGAAGAAAATCCGCAAATTTAAAGCGGGCCTTTTCCTTTAGCTGTTTCATCACCGTCGTTTCTCTTTTACGCTTCCGAACCGATATTCTCTCCGTCCCCTTCGGAATCAGATCATCTTTTCTCTCAAGTGGTGGAAGAAAATTCTCATCATTGGCGGAGGGTCTGATAAGTCTCAACGCCTTCAACACGATCGAGTAGGCAAAAACATCCTCCAGCAGCTTTATTTTCACGAGAATATAAGTTTCCATTTTTCCCGGCAGGATCTCTTTGGAAACGATTATACCTTCTATCGGCTTGAGATAGCCTTCCCTCACATCAATCTGATCTTTAAAATACTCACGTATCTTTTGTTCCGTTTCATCATCGGGATAGGACAAAATGGTACATTTCAAAGGCATCCCGACGAGAAACTTATCGATGGTGACCCCATGTATCGGATCGATCAGCGGATAGAATTCGGAAAGATTTCTCAAGGCCGAAAAGTCCCGATAATCCTCGGATATATTGCTCATGTCAATGCTATCCAGCATCTGTTTTGAGAATTCATCGGTCGTAAACGTCTGTATATTCAGCTGAATTTCCTTCTTTTCCACCCAATTCTCAAACAAACCGAGGATCTCCATGTTTATCTCGTCTTTTTCATCGCTCTCAATGAGGTACGTCAGCCGTTTGGAGAATTTCTCCGATCCCCCTATCTTGTTAAACTGGAAGTTAACATATTCCATTATCTTCTTACTGTTTTCGAGGATCTCGGGATTATCCGGAAGGATATCGTTGAAGATCTCGGAGATCTTTTCCTTGTAGATCAGATAGGGATTATACTCCAGATCGGGAATCTTCCTTCTGAAAGAAGCGGGAAAAATAAAGAAAGAATATTCGAGCCTTTCATTTTTCTTTCCGAAAAAATAGCCGAGAATCAGTTCATCCATAGTAATATTTTTTATCAGTACCTGAATTGTAAAAATATCAAATTCTATTTTTTTATCTAATTCTTTCACTTTATGCCTCCTGATCCCTTATTACAACCCCGGTTATGGAACGATAGCCATGCTCGGTGATCTTTACCGAAACCTTATCACCGACTTTCAGCTGGTCCCTGATACCGATTAATATAGAATAAGTTCCGAGTTTTCTACCAAAAGCAATATTCCCTTTCCGGTATTCAATCATAACATCATTGATTATTGTCCCAACGGGAAAGATCTTTTCCAGCATTGGTCGATCTATTTCCTCTCTGATCCTTTCCTTTAATTTCAGAAATTCCTTATTGAAATGTTTGATTTTGTTCTTTTCCGTATAACGGTAAAGAGGGGTTCCGGGGAAGATCATCACCTTCCTCAGATTGATTCTCCGAATCATCAGATTCCGTTCCTTTATCCTTCTCAGATAGTCAAAATCTATCTCATAAGTCTCCCTGGTTTCCCCTATCAGACCAAAAAGAAGGTTTATTCCCGGCAGAAGAGCAGGAATCCCGTCCTTCCTGACACTTCCAATCCGGTTTACCATCTCGCAGGCCTTTATGATCCTATCCGGCTCTATACCGAGATTATTTTTGCTGATTACCCCCTCATCAAAACTCTCTACCCCAAAAGACAGACTGTCTCCCGCCGTGTTGTATTCGGCGATGATTTCCACACATTCTTCCGCTTCCGGGTATCTCGCAATATAACCGGGATTGGCATTATCGGTGTGCAGCATTCCAAGATCCGGACAAATCTTTCGGATCCCCGTGTATAAGGTTCTGAGTCTTTCGGGAGCCGGTTGTCCGCCACCTGACCCATAGGCAATGATATTGGCCGCTCTACCCAGTCTGAAATATCTCGCTCCATTTTCTGACAGCTTCTCTATCTCACTCAGGATATCCTTCACACCTCTTTCTGCATATCTCCCGTAAAAAAGGGGTTCGGTGCAGAAAGAACAGTGTGCCTTTCTCTCACAACCCGTAGAAACCTCTATTTCACAGATGACATCCGGAAAAGACGGATGCTGTCTGATTAATTCCGCGCCGAGCGGTGCCACGATCCCCTGGATCTCCGGATCTCTGCCGATCGATTCTGAAGGCATATCCCCCTTCAGAAGATGATACAGATAGGTTTCGATATTTCCCGTAACCGGGCAATCGTACAGCTCTCCGATATTCTTTATCTCCTGAGCCGTTTTTCCACCCGCACTCGTATAACCGGAAGTATAAGGTCCATGATAAATCTTCAGCGGTTTAGGGGCACTCTTCGCAATCCTCTCCAGTTCAAGATATTTTAATGGATTCCCGCCGACGTATTTTCCGGGCACACTGACGCCACCGAGCAATATTAAGTGATCACAGTTGTTCAGAGAATTCCACATCTCCCTTTCCCTGATCTGATCGATCGTATAATATTCCGGCTGAACCCCGCGATTGATATAACACCCGAAAACGTACCGGACATCAGGGGAAATATAAGGTGGTACACCAAATTGCGCCGGCTCATCTACATATCCATCAATTATGATAACTCGAGTCTTCATAAATTACCTCTTTCTTTCAGTTTCACATCATATTTTACCATTTGATGTTATTTTCTCAAAATCAGCTAAATCAGTAATCTTCTTTTTTATAATGTATTTAATGCTGAATCAAGTACGTCTTAATCCTGTCGATAATAAATCGTACCCTGGAGAAAAGGACGGTGAAGACATGGGAGTGGATGGCATATCTTCTAACATTGTTCAACAGGCAATGCAGATGAAAAACCTGGAAATTTCCTCGGAGATCAACACCGCAGTCACCAAACAGGCAATGGATCAGATGGTGGAAATAAACCAGCAGCTTCTTCAGACATTGCCCAAGGAAGACGGCTTAGGTGCGGTACTTGATGTAAGAGTATAACGATGATCTCCCCTTTAAAAAGGGGATCATCGTTTTTTATTTAATATCCAATTAATACTTATTTGATATAATAGAACAATCAAAATCAGGAGGTAAGAAAATGAAAAAGATCATCGTTTTTTCCACAATATTCGTTTTACTCTCTATCGCTGCCTTTGCCAGCGACATTTCAGATCTTACAGTCGGCTTAATAGAAACCGGGTTTGATTCACTTGGAGCGGATATCGCCGTTGGGGAACCCATTCAGCTCGGAGACAAATATGTGATTCCGCTCTTTGAAGCAAATACATTCTTCCTCGGCGGTGGTGGCGGCCGACCGGTCATGGGAGCCGGTGGCTTCGGAAATCTTAATCTTGTTCCTTATGCCGTTTTGATCATCAGCGATGATGATTTCGTCGTAAAACCTGTTACGAACAAAGTTCCTTTCCTCGAGCAGCTCGTTGGCATTCTGCCGGATGTTCTTCCGCTGATCATGCAGTTCTTCACACTGGACACCGCGAGTGTTGTATCGGAAGACGTTCACAAGGAACCGGTACTGATCGAAGAGCAGTCCGTTGGAGAAGAAAAACACACGGTAAACAACGAAGATACAACGGCAAGATCTCTGGAAAATATAGAAAAAGTTCTTCTGGAAAATCCTACCGAGGACAGTTTCAAAGCACTTAAGGGTGAAATAAACGAACTGATGGAAATAGCACCGGAAAATCCGAGAGTCTACGCGTTAAACGGCTATGTTACGCTCAGATTGCTTGCGAACGCTTCACCACTTGAACAGATGAAGTATGCGATGCAGGCACAGAATTCTATCAACAAGGCGCTGGCCATGGATTCGTCCGATTATTTTGCAAACCTGGCCAATGGATGGCTCAACCTTTACAGTCCCATGGGGCAGATTTCAAATTCCATCAGCGGATTTAAAAATGCGATGAACGAAAAGCCCGATCAGATAGAACCTTATTTTGGTATTGTCGAAGCCTGTGTCAAGGCCGGAGATACAAAAACGGCGAAAGAATTTGCCGAAAAAGGTAAAGTACTTTCTCCCGATTCAAGTAATTATTTTGACGAATTATTGAATAAATAAAAAATATAACAGAAAAACAACCGATTATTCATCGGTTGTTTTTTGTATTTACTGTACTATTTGTTATAATACAGTCATTAAAGGAGGAGATAGAATGATCAAGATCTCTAATTTCTCAAAAACTTATGGAAAGACGGCCCCTGCTGTCAAAGACCTGAACCTTGAGATAAAAAAGGGCGAAGTATTCGGATTTCTTGGACCCAACGGCGCTGGAAAATCGACGACCATCAAATCCATTGTCGGAATGTTGAATCCGACAGAGGGAGAAATCACGATAAACGGAATAGATGTCACGAAAGATCCGGTCAAATCGAAGATGCAGATCGGTTATGTACCTGATGAACCGGTACTGATGGAGAAGTTAAAAGGGATAGAATATCTGAATTTTATTGCAGATATATTCAACGTGGAAAACAGCGTCAGGAAAACACGTATAGAAAAATTATCCGAATCCTTCAAACTCGTCAGCGCATTGGCCAATCCAATCGACACCTACTCACACGGTATGAGACAGAAACTCGTCCTTATCGCCGCATTGCTTCATAATCCCGAGGTATGGATACTGGATGAGCCGATTGTCGGACTGGATCCCGAGTCAGCCTACATCCTCAAAAAAATGATGCGTGCCCATGTAAAAAATGGAAAGACCGTGTTCTTTTCCACTCATGTTATGGAAATCGTTGAGAAGATCTGTGACAGGGTGGGAATCATATCCAAGGGAAGGCTCGTATTTTGTGGAACGATAGAAGAATTGAAAGTGAACAGACAGGATCAGAGTATGGAAGAAGTATTCCTGGAGGTGACGGACAGTGAAGCGGAACAGAATGATTTCTCTTATCTGGACTCTGATTAATGCCCATTACGGTCTGTCAAAAAAAAGATATCAATATTTTGTTCAGAAGAAAAGGATATGGGAACTGTTTTTATTCGTAGGAATTTTTGCCACCCTCTTTTTCAGCATAGGTCCCCTGTTCATTAAGCTTCAAAAGGCGATGATCATCCAATATCAACAGATGGGACTGGAAGGACTATTCCTCAACAACGCCATATTGATGACCGGAATGGCCGGTTTTTTTCTTGGGGTCTTTTTCATGGTCACCGAATTCTTCTACTCAAAGAACCTATCAGTCCTGATGCCCCTGCCCCTAAAGCCAAAACAGATGATAGCGGCAAAGATTTCCGTTCTCGTCATCGATCAGATGTGGATCTCACTGATCGTTCTGCTGCCGTCACTGATCATTTTCGGTACACAGATGAATGTCAGTCCCGTTTACTGGCTCATCATGCTCATCGTTCTGCTGTTTTCACAGGTATTCCCCATATTGTTGCAGACGATCGTCATCCTACCGATCTCCCGGTTTATCAATTTTGGAAAACATAAGGATTTCTTCATCTATTTTCTGAGTATTTTGCTGTTGATCGTTGTCTTTGGATTCCAGTTCTGGATCAACAACAGTCTGGTTGCTTCAGATGCCTCCGAGCAGCAGGTCATGAACATTCTCGCCAATCCGGACAGTCTGATCTCAAAGCTTGGAAGTGCCTATCCGCCGGCTTTACTCGGTGTTAAAGCGTTGACTGCAACCGGCATGGATGCATTACTCTGGCTACTCGCCTTCATAGCCTTTCATATAGGAGGGTTCTGGCTGGCCTTATTTATAGGGGAAAAGACATATTACAATACTTACAAGAAGTTCCAGGACAATTACGGAAATAAAAAGCAGATCAGTTCCGATCAGGTCATGACGATGGTAACGCCACAGCAGAACATCTTTGATACGCTGTTGAAGAGGGAATGGCGTTACTTCCTGAGAACACCGAATTTTGCCTTCAACGGCTTCGGAAACGTTCTGGCATTTCCAATCCTCATCGTTATATTCTATTTTGCCAAAAACAATCCGGAATTTCAGGCGATGTTCGGTATGATAGAGCAATACGATCAGTTCATCGCTCCGATAGGCATATTACTCGGTGGCCTCGTTGGCGGAATGAATATGCTCGGCGCTACCGCCTTCAGCCGTGAGGGAAAGATGCTGAGAGAACTGAAATCATTGCCGGTTGGTGTCGAGACCATCTTCCGGGTCAAGCTGGTCCATGTGATGACGATGAGTACCATCGGTCCGATTGCCTCTGCAATCATACTCTGTATGATATTCAAAGCGGGAATCCTCAGCTTCCTGGAGATCGTCATCATATCCGAGATTCTGGTCTTGTTCATGAATACCATACAACTCCTTCTCGATGCCACATTCCCGACACTGAACTGGGAAACCCCGCAGAGAGCGATGAAGCAGAATCTGAATGCACTCTACACGATACTCGTCGTCTTCGGATTTACCGGCGGGATGGGCTATCTCGGTTATTTATTGAAAGATACCCTTTCACCATCCCTCATGAGTTTGATTCTGATGATCATCGGCATTGTGGGAACTGTCATCTTCTACCCGCTTTCAAAGAAAGCCATCTATAAACTGATGCAGAGAGATTTAGCATAAGAAATGGTCAAAAGGCAGGATTTATCTCCTGCCTTTTTGATCCTATTTCAAAACGAGTTCTATCGGACAATGATCTGATCCCATCACTTCCGAATGAATCGAAGCATTCGTCATCTCATCCCTCATATTTTCGCTCACATAAAAATAGTCTATCCTCCAGCCGATATTTCTGTCGCGTGCCTTGGTTTTATAATCCCACCAGCTGTAAAGATCTGCCGCCTGATTAAACACCCGAAGTGAATCCACAAAGCCTATTTCAAGGAATCTGTCTATCCATTCCCTTTCAGTCGGAAGAAATCCGGAAGACTGACTGTTCTCCTTAGGACGTGCCAGATCAATCTCCTTATGTGCCGTATTCACATCACCACAGACGATTACTTTCCGGCCTTTCTCAAGCAGCTTGTTCATCTTGTTCAGGAAGGCATCGTAGAAGGCCATTTTAAAATCGAGCCGTTCGGCAGAAGCCCGACCATTCGGGAAATAGACGTTGAAAAGAGTAAAATCATCGTAAATCACTTCGAGTACCCGGCCTTCAGAATCAAACGCCTCGATTCCCAATCCGTTGATCACCTCAAGCGGCTTCTCCTTTGTAAAAACGGCTACCCCACTATAACCCCTTCGCTGTGCAGATTCATAAAACGAATAATAACCGTCAATGTTCAACTGAGCTTTTGTCAATTGTTCCGGATGTGCCTTCGTCTCCTGTATACAGACGATATCCGCATCATACGTCTTTATCCATTCATATTTTGTCTTTCGGTGTATCGCTCGGATTCCGTTGACATTCCATGAGATCAGTTTTTTCATAATTCCCCCTTAAGATTGAGATTAGTCAAGATAGAATCAAAAATGATTCATTTCGTTACCTTAATTATACTTGACGTGGAGTGTACTCCAAATATTAAAATAAGCTGTAAGATTTTAATGGTGCTTTTTCGGACAACTGTTTTTTCTCCTATGAGGTGACTGATTATGAGAACAATGTTTAAAAATGAGAAGATCAAGGAAGTTCTTTTTGAGACGAACATGACGTCAAGGGCAAACGATCTGTTGGACAGACTTCCATTGTAATAGATCCAACAATGTTAGAATTATCGGTCTTTTTATTTGATTTTTTGAAACAATCCAACGGGACTTGATTTTTTTAAAATTGTGATGTATAATACACCGCACCTGAAAAGGTGAGGTGCAACGGTATTTTGGGCTCTTAGCTCATCTGGTAGAGCTCCCGGCTCATAACCGGGCGGTGGGAGGTTCGAGTCCTCCAGAGCCCACCAGAGGAAATACGGGGTGTGGCGCAGATGGAAGCGTGTCAGCATGGGGCGTTGAAGGTCGCTGGTTCAAATCCAGTCACCCCGACCAACGATGATAAAAGAGACTTTTTCAGAAAAGTCTCTTTTTTTATTGTAGTCGGAAGATCGCTGTGATTTCAGAACGTCTCTTTATTTACCGTTTCGATAAAGGCCTTCCCCGGTTCATTTAAATTGATGAACACAACACTATCCCTGGTATTCTTTTTATCATTAAACAGCTTCTGTGTCATCCTGTCGGTCCATTCCCTTTTCAAAACATTTAAATCCTCTGTAAACAACGTTCTGAAAAAGTTGACATATTCCCTTATGATTTCATTTCTGGAATTCCCGAGTTTCTTTATCATACCGAGGGCAACCGCTTCGCCATGAGAAATATGATAAGTTGTCTCAAAGACATGTCCATAGGTATGTCCGAGATTCAGATATTTTCTGATACCTTTTTCATACGGATCATCGTTCACTATCCGCATCTTATCTTTCACAGCCTGCAGTACAAAATTGTTCAGGGCGTCAAAAGTCGGATGGGTGATGATCTTTTTGGCACGCTCAAGCTGATTGGTCAGAATCACCTCATCAGCATGCACGATCAGGGCAACCTTCAAACCCTCTACAACCCCGTTCTTCAACTCCAACTCTCCGGTTGAAAGTGAGATGAGCGGATCTATACAGACATTCTCAGGAAAGGAGAACGTCCCGCAGACATTTTTAACGCCACCGATATTGATGGCATTTTTCCCACCTATTGAGGCATCCACCTGAGCCAGAAGGGTTGATGGGATAAACTCAAAACCGATACCCCTTTTGAAGGTAGAGGCGACAAAACCGGTCAGATCCGTGACCGTCCCTCCACCAAAACCAAACAGTGTATCACCTCTGGTAATCCCCCTTTCTATCAGATAATTCCAGGAATCGTTCAACGAATCCGATGTCTTTGCCGCCTCTCCATCAGGAAGGACAAAGCGATTCGCTTTTCCTATCATTTTTCCGTAAAGTATATCGACGGAATCCGATAAAAAGACATTTTCCGCACGATTTTCAATGATTTCCAGGACATTTAACGGGGCAAACTGAATGGTGTGAACCCCTTCAAGCATAGTTTGCTCTGTCCTTATAAAATCCCGGTAGTATTTATGAATGCGATAGATAATAAACGGTAAATCCCTTGCTTCAAAGACATGAGAAGGTATTTCTATCGCCGGAAAAACATCGAATAACGGACCCCTTCTTACAAGGAGCTCCCTTAACTTTTCTTCCCGATTGCCGGAAAGTAAAGGCCTTTTCCCTTTATGCTTTCCCACATCCTGCAGGAGATCCTCAAAACCCTTCCGGATATACACGGTATTCTGCCCTTTCAATTTTTCAAGGTTGGAAGGATTCTCAAGGATTCCTCCCCCCGTCGAACAGATGAAATCCCCTTCGAGTGAAAGGCAATAATCGAGCGCATCAGATTCCAGTTTTCTGAAATGAGTTTCACCATATTCTGAAAAGATATCTTTTATCTCTTTTCCAACACGCTTTTCAACGATATCATCGGTATCATAAAACGCGATGTTAAAAAAAGCACTCAATTTTCTCCCGAGAAAACTCTTACCCGCTCCCGGCATTCCTACAAGGAATAAAGACACATCATCACCTCTTGTAATTAAGATGAGGCATTATCACTATAGGTTTTAAAGGCCTCATCGTATATTTTCACTGCTTTCATTCAGTTTCATTATTTCAGCATTGCAACCCGGAATCAGTTTGCAAGGACAAAATCCATTATCGTGATCGCCGTTACCGCCTCTACAACTACAGCAGCCGGGGCAATTGCCGTTACATCCGAACGTACATAGTTTACATCGGAGGGTTCACCGCTTACAAGATCAACGGATTCCATTCCCCTCGAAAGAGAGGGAATCGGTTTAAAGAAAGACGTAAATTCAACGGGCATGCCGTTGGATATCCCCGCTTCAATCCCGCCGGCATTGTTGGTGGGTCTGATGATCTCTTCACCCACTCTTCGAATTCGGTCATGAGCCTGTGATCCAAACAATTGATGTACATGCTGATTCCCTACATAAAAACCCTTTACGGAAGGAATAGAACAGATATTTGCCGCGAGAAGGGCATCAAGGCGGGTCTGAGCCGATGAAAAACTACCAAGTCCCGCATCAACACCAGAGACAATGGTCTTTATCGTCCCGCCAAGTGTATCGCCGGCTGATTTAGCTTCATCGATCAAACTTATCATCTTCTCCGTTGCCTCAGTATCCGGGCAAAACACAGCGCTCTCATTCCTGAGTTTTCTTAAGCCGATAGAACTGACATTGTCGTAGGTTGATTCACATTCCACATTACCACATGATACGACAAAACTCAAAATCCTTATTCCCAGAGTCTCAAGCCATTGGCGGCATAAACTGCCTACAGCAACCGTACCGGCCGTTCTCCGCGCACTTGCCCCTTCGGCGTAAAGACGCATATCATCATAGCCATACTTCTTATAAGCCGCATAATCCGCATGGCCGGGACGCGGAACCGTTCGTTTGTCATCGCCTTCCGGATAACTCCCCCTATTTCTGACCCTCAAAACGATGGGCATATTTGTCGTAAAGCCCTGCCAGATACCGGATTCGACCTCCACCGTATCCTGTTCCTGCTTCATCCTCGCACCACGTCCATACCCTATCTGACGCAACCTCAAATCTTCATTGATCTTCTCAATATCTATCGCATAGCCAAATGGAAAATTCTCAATCACCCCATATATGGCGGGACCGTGAGAATCACCGGCGATCTGTACATTCAGATAATTTGTCAGCATTTTACACTCCTTATTCAGTTATCTCTCTGATCAGTTCAAAAAAAGTCGGAAAAGAAATCGAACAGCACTCCGGGTTGATCACTTCGACCCCGTCTTCGGACAATAACCCGCAGATGGCAAAGAGCATGGCCATCCGGTGATCCTGATGAGATTCCGCTATGCCGCCCTTTATCCGCTGAGGGCCTGTTAATTCAAAACCATCATCCCTTTCTGTAATCTCTACACCTATCTTCTTCATATTCTTACAGAGTATGGCTATCCGGTCCGATTCCTTTACCCTGAGTTCAGCCGCATGTTTTACGAGCGTCCTTCCCTCGGCAAAACAACCGAGCAGGGCAACGAGGGGAATCTCATCTATCATATTCGGAATCAACTCTTCAGGCACCTCTACGGCCTTCAGAGTAGAAGTTCTGATGGATATGACTCCGTAAGGCTCTATATCATCCGTTTCATCGATGATTTCCACTTCGGCACCCATCAGTTTCAATAGCTTAAAAAAAGCCGTTCTGGAAGGATTCAGTGAAACATTGGAAATCCTTAATTCGGCATTCTGATGGCATGCCCCAAGGGCAAGAAAAAAAGAAGCTGAAGAAAAATCTCCAGGAACAAGCATATCCATCCCCATCAGTTTGGAACGCTTCACCGTTATTCGGTTCTGCTCCGTCTTGATATCGGCCCCCATATATTTAAACATTCTCTCCGTATGATCCCTCGATTGGACCTCTTCTATGACAGTCGTCTCTCCTGATGCGTTTATTCCGGCAAGCAGGATGGCACTCTTCACCTGAGCACTCTTCTTTTTATTATAAAACTCTATGCCATTGAGTACATTCGAACCCCTTATACCAAAAGGTAGGAATCCTTCCTTATCAAACCAGCTAAAACTTCCACCCATTTGTGTAAGAGGTTCCGATATCCTCTTCATAGGTCTCGAAGACAGAGAAGGATCACCTGAAAACTCATACTCTCCCTTATAACCCGATACAAGCCCTGATATCAGGCGGATGGAAGTTCCTGAATTCCCACTGTCATACTGTCCACTGCCGGGTCTTACAACTGGTTTTATCCGTAATGTATTGAAATCTCCGTCGAAATGAACCCCCATTCCAGACAAAATGGAAAAAGAAGTTCTGACATCATCCGAATCAAGAAGATTTCTTATCACCGACGAACCTTTGGCAAAACCGTTCAAGATAAGCGAACGATGACTGATGGATTTATCAGCCGGAACGTTTATCTTTCCCCTGATTTTTTTTGAAGGTAAAATTTTCAAAATGCTATCCTCCTATTTTGAATTTATAGAGTATATCATCTATTATCCTCATAACAAATTTTTTCCGCTTAGTCAACACAAGAAATTTCTCATTTTTATATCTTAGGAAATTGACTTTTCACGTTTTATGTTATAATATAGTGTAAACTTTCGACTTATAATATACAATATTATACAAGAGGTGATATTCATGAGTAAAGATTGCGAATTTCTTTCAGGTTGCGGCTTTTTCAAAAAATATGACACTTCTAAAGTAATCGTCTGTAAAGGATTCATAAGAAAATACTGCAAGGGTGAAAAGCAGTCGGATTGCAAGAGGAAAGTATACAAGAAACAACATGGGACACCCCCACCAGATGATATGATGCCAAATGGCCTGATGGTAGATGAGAAATAAACTCATTTTATCTATCTGATAATTCAGAAGAAAAAGTGTAACCCAACAAAAAAACCCCATCCTTTCGGAAGGGGTTTTTTAAAGGAGTTAAGAAAAAAAAAACTCCAGGGAACGAGCGTTCCAAAAACAAAAGCTAGGCGATACCTACTC
>DAINPP010000041.1:0-27037 GCA_036743375.1 Thermotogae bacterium
TCCACACATGGTGCATATTTCCAGGCGGCAATGTCAATTCCCTCTTTTTCAAGTTCGGTGTTAATTGTGCCGTTTATGAGTTGAACGGTTTCTTCACTGAAATAACCCCAGGCGACACCTGCTTGGTTTGTGATGACGATATTTGTCAAGGCAAAGAATCGGGAGAGGTAGTGAATGATATCGATGATCTTGCGCTTGTAGTCTATTTCTTCCATATAATTTTCATTTCTTCCGAGAAAGTGTTTTTCTTCAATGAGTGTGCCGTCTCTGTCGAGGATGAGCAGCAGGGATTCTCGATTGATTTTCTTTATTTTGTCGATCAGTTTGCTGGTAGAATATTTTTCGTCATTCGTGTACAGCATTTCTCCCCCGACACTTTTGATGGCTGCTCTCTCAGAAAGGATGCCCTTTGTGTTTTTGTGTTTGTAATCCGGTCCCTTGATGTAATAGCTCGGCTCAAGAAAGCTGATGGTTTCCTTTCCCGTTTCAAAATCGCTGATCGTTACGTAATCCACGTATTCGAGTGAGGCGATGATGTAAGCCCGTTCCTCTTGAGAATAGATGGGTCTGTTTTCCCCTTTTCTTTTATGGACAAAATGGTCTGATGTCAATGAGACCACCAGTATATCGCAGAGTTTTGCGGCGGATTCGAAGTGTTTGATGTGTCCCGGATGAACGAGGTCAAAGGCACCGTGACAGATTCCAACCGTTTTGTTTTCTCTTTTTGTTTCTTCTATGATTTTTTTCATTTTATTGAATTCTATGATTTTATTCATTTTTCAAGTTCTTTTTTTTCTTTTAGATTTTTAATTGTTTTATTATCAAGTAATGAAATCATTTGGCTTCTTGCTATATCGCTTAACCTTCTCAATCTTTCATTTGCTGGAATTCCTTCCTTTATCCACTCTGAATTAAAACTTTCCAGATTTGCCAGAACAATTAATTCTTCATATGAAGCAAAGTCCCTAATATTCCCATTCGAATTTGGGTTATTTTCTCTCCATTCTTTTGCAGTCATATTAAATAATGCGATATTTATTAAATCAGCTTCGTTTGCATAAGTAAAACCTACTTTGTACTTTTCTAAATCTGGAGTAATTAAATATTTTTTTATCGCATCTGTATGAAATTTATAATTTATTTTTGAAAAGAGTCTTTTTTCTTCCCATTCCAGTGAAAGACGTCCTTTTTCTTCGTTTACTAATCTCTGGTATTCTTTAAAAACATATAATTTAAATTCTGGTGAAATCCAAGAAGCAAATTCGAAGGCGATGTCTTTATGGGCTATCGTTCCGCCACCTTTACCAGCTTTACTTACCAATCCAATAGCTTTTGTATCGTGAATCCATTTTTTTGGAGATAGTACAAATGAATTACTGCCCGAAGCAAATTTAAATTCATAGAAATTATTTTTAACGAAATTTGGATTATTTGTTATTTCCCATAAGCCTAAATAGTCTATTGTACTTCGTAATCTTAACCAATTTTTAATTACATCAGCCGGATAATCCGGATTTTTGTATTTTGCAATATCAGTAATGCTTATCATATCATCTTCTTTAATTCCATTGTACATTAAGGTAATCGAATGCCATTTATATTCATAACAAACTTTTTTTTAGCCATAAAACCCTCCACGGTTTATTTGTAATGTTATAGATACTAATATTTAAAACTGGTCGATTTCGACCAGTTTTAAATCATCTCATCGTAAATCATACCATAAAGATAATCCCCTTCTCCTGAAGGGATGTCTTGATCCTGTTCACCGCTTCAGGAGAGATGCAATCACTTTGAATCTGCATATCCGGCACAACGTCCGTAGTAGTGCAATCCCCTGTCCAGATGGTTTCTACAAAGAAGTCTCCGATTATCGTCTGAATCAGGTTGATTTCAGCCTGCGTCAATTCGATTGCCGTTACGATCAGAATAACCCCGGAATCCAGCATGATATGAGCGATTTCGGCCATTCTTCTGAGATGTTCTTCCCGATTGGTTTGTTTTCCCTCTTCTTTTATATCCGCATCGACCCCGTAGAGGATGCTGCCAAGTCCCAAGTAATAGACATATTTTCCATCTTCAAACAATCTCTGCTCCAGTTCTCTGGCAAGCCCTTTTCTACCGGATTCCCTTTCTCCTGTAATGAGAATGAGAGAAGCCTTCTGAGAATATTTTTCGGCGCGTCTTTCTTTTGGGATATCACTTTGAATCCATTTGGTGTTTCTCTGTATGACTTTATCACGAATCCATTTCTGTTGATCTTCTTCAGCTTCTGTGATGATGCCGCCGCCGGCGATTTCATAGTCATCCACGATGACAAAACGGCTGGTGATAGCCATATCTTTCGATAGATCAAAGGCGATGGCCTTTTCTGTCTTGAGTGTGATCTCTGCCACATCATGTCTGTCGATCTGTCTTTTCTCGCTTCTCTCAAGTGTGGAAGCATCTAAGACCGTATGGATTTTTTCGAGCCTTGCTCGGACTTTCTGTGAGCCTATTTTGATGTAATACTCTTTATCCGTAAGCATGGGGTTCCGACCCAACCAGAAAAGCTTTGTCCTGATACGGCTTGAAATCTTTGGCTTGGGTTCACCGTTTCGTGTGGCGATCTCTCCTCTTGAGATGTAAATCTGCTCTTCCAGCGTGAAGCCTGCATGTTCTCCGGCGGTTTTTTTCGTCTGAGGCTCACGGTTGAATTCTTCAATCGTTTTTAGCGTACTGGCTTTTCCTGAAGGATAAAAGATGATATGATCACCAACGGCTACTTTTCCGCTGTCAACGGTTCCCGCTACAATACGACGGTTATCTCCATCTCGGGTAAACTTGTAAACATCCTGAACACTCATTCTGAAGGGTAAATCTTCAGGGTGTTTTTCAACCCTGAAGGCGTCCAGTTGTTCTAAGACGGTTTTTCCTTTGTACCAGGACATTTTTTCAGAAGAATGGGCCACATTGTCTCCCATCATACCCGATACGGGAATAAAGGTCTCTGCTTCTATGTTGATCTGTTTCAGGAATTCGGTATATTCTTCAACGATGACGTTGAACGTATCTTCGGAATAATCCACGAGATCCATCTTGTTGACCAGTATGGCTACCTGTTTGATCCCCAGCATGGAAAGCATATAGCCATGTCGTTTGGAGTTTTCACGAACCCCTTCGTTGGCGTCGATGACCAGAAGGGCAGCTTCCGCTCTTGAAGCACCTGTAACCATGTTTTTCAGAAACTCAATGTGTCCGGGGGCATCTATGATGATATAACGGCGTTTATCCGTTTGGAAGAAGCATCTCGCGGCATCGATGGTGATGCCCTGTGCCTGTTCATCTTTAAGGGCATCGAGCAGGAAGGCGTATTCAAAGGGTTTTGAATTGTGTTTGCAGTTTTCCTTGACCTGTTCAAGTTTTCCTTCAGGAAGGGAATGCGTATCGGCAAGCAGCCGACCGACGATCGTACTCTTACCATGATCGACGTGACCGACAAAAACGATATTCATATCCTCTTTTTCAAGGGCTTTTATGGAAAATGTATTTTTCATGAAAGACCACCCCTCTTTACATATACCCGTTTTTTCTGAGTTCTTCAAGTCCGCCGCCATCTTCCTTGTCCTGAGCTCTGCCGGAACGTTCAGCAATATTTCTGAGTTTCCCGCTTTCCAGTTCTTCAATGATGTCATCCACGTTCTTCGAGGTGGAGTTGATGGGGAAAGTACAGGGATAACAGCCGAGTGACCGGTAACGTTTTCCGTCCCCGTTATCGTAATAAAGCGAAACGGTGGGGATGTTTTCCTTTTTGATATATCGCCAGATATCCGTTTCCGTCCAGTCGAGAAGGGGATGAATACGCAGATGCGTGCCGGGGGCAAAGTCCGTCTTGTACTGATTCCAGAATTCCGGTGGCTGATCACCGATGTCCCAGAGATTTTCGGTATCTCTTGGGGAGAAATACCTTTCTTTGGAACGACTTCCTTCTTCATCCGCTCTCAAACCAACGATCACACCGGTATAAGGTTCTGTGTTCTGATCCATTTCATATGTTCCGGTTGAATGGTTCATGCGATAACGTTTCCCTTTACCGGAGAGGGTATCTCTGAGGGCCTTTGTCTTGAGCAGGCGGCAGCATTCGATACGGGTGGCCTTCCCATCTGGAAAGGTCTGCTGTGTTGCGAGGGCCTCTTCGTTCTGACCGTAGACCATATTCAGTTTCCATTTTTTTGCCAGTTTGTCCCGATAGACGATCATCTCAGGGATCTTATAGGCGGTATCGATATGGACCAGTGGAAAGGGGACATGACCGAAAAAAGCCTTTCTTGCCAGCCAAAGCAGGACGGTGCTGTCTTTTCCAATGGACCAGAGCATACACAGGTTCTTAAAGTTGGCATACGCCTCTCTGAATATCTGTACACTCTTTGCTTCGAGTCTTTCTATATGGGTCAAAGGGGGTCACCTCAAAAGTTTTTATTATAGGCATTATATCATTTGTAGAAAAAGTTATTTTGTTACTGGACAGTGTATAAAAATAAAAGTATAATGAAGGTGAATGATAGGATATTTGGGAACGGAGGTTTTTATGACAAAAAAAATTCGATGGATTCAAAGATTCAATAACTTTGAAAAGGCTTTGAATCGCCTTCAGAGTGCAGTTGATATGTATCAGACAAGAGGCTTGACGGATCTTGAGAAACAAGGAATGATCCAAGCCTTTGAATTCACACATGAATTATCCTGGAAGACGATGAAAGATTTTCTTGAAAATCGTGGTAATCAGGATATTTTTGGATCAAAAGATGCCACTCGTCTTTCTTTTACACTTGGTCTTATTAAGGATGGCGAAGTCTGGATGGATATGATCAAATCAAGAAATCTATCCAGTCATACCTATGATGAAAATATCGCAGAAAAACTGGTTGTAAGAATTGTGAATGAGTACGTTTCTGAGTTTGAAGAGTTAAAACGGAATTTAAAACAGTATATTGATGAAGGTTGTTAATTTATGAAATTTGGTTTAAAAGAAAAAACAATTAAATCAATTAACTCTGTTTTTAAAAAGTACAAACAGATTGACAAAGTTATATTGTACGGTTCTCGTGCATTGGGAACTTATAAAAATGGATCTGATATTGATTTAACACTCGTTGGAAAGACTTTATCTTTTTCGTCGATGACCGGAATCTGGAATGATCTGGATGATCTGTTGTTACCGTATACATTTGATCTATCCATCTTTTCAGAGCTTACAAATACCGATTTGATTGAACATATCAATGAAAATGGGATAGAATTTTTCGTTCAAAAAGACAAGAACTAATAGAAGTCTTTCGGTGTAAAAAGAAAAAGGGTCTCAATTTTCAATTCTCGTAGCTCTTTACTGAAACCACTCTTTGAAAACAAGGCGTAAAAAGGCTTTTTTCTTCCCGAATTGACATATGAACTATCCGTTTTCAATTTCAAAAAATCCTGAACCCCCATCTGCCTTCCTTTC
This sequence comes from Thermotogae bacterium, assembly GCA_036743375.1. Classification (GTDB taxonomy): domain Bacteria; phylum Thermotogota; class Thermotogae; order MWEM01; family MWEM01; genus DAINPP01. The sequence continues at coordinate 5,480 of DAINPP010000041.1, forward strand.
CATTTACACTCACAAAACAGGATGTTGTCTGAATCGTATGCGACGATATCGATATCAAAGGATTCTTTTTGACCCGACTCATTTGGTCTTTTTCCCCAGTGTTTCCCAATTTTTTCAGGGAGAAAGGGAAGCGAGTGCTGATTTTCGATTAAAAAACGCTCACAGATGGTCTCAAACATGATACCAAAATGGTTTGACAGATTAGGGTATATTCTTTCATAGGTGTTTTGATTGTCGAATTCAAATTCAGAGAAATATCGGTCTATGATGTTGAAATAAAAACTGTACAATTTGTCTGCGATTTCGTATTTGTTGTCTCTTGTCTTTTTTGACAGAATGGGAGATGTTTTTTTAATCAGCTCATAATCGTTTTCAAGCTCTGAAAGGAATTTTGAAAGAGATGGCTTTTCAATACCCGAAATATCACTGATTTCAGCTATTGATTTTCTACCGGCACCGATTGATTTTAGGATTGAGAAATAAGATTTATGAAGTGTTCCAAATTCCTGAATGAGTATATTTTTAGTTTCCTCTTTAAAAGGGGCAAAGTCATCTATAAAAAGTTCATAGATCTTGGCTTTTAGTTCGTTTCTTTCTTTGAAGGAGAGGAGATATCTTGGAACACCACCTGTCAGCATAAGGATTTCCAGTGCATCTGTCTGATTGTAACCATAATTCTTTAAGATGTTCAGGCTTTCCCTTTGCGGAAATTGTCCTATTTTTACGATGTAATCATTTCTTCCAAACAGTGGAACATTACTTTCTGTGAACAGCTTTTTCATCATACCGACATAGGAACCGAGAACAAACAGTTTCGTATTTCCGTGATGATCATCCCAGGCATGTTGAAAGGCTGAGAGTATTGCGGGATTGATTCGAGCAAAATTCTGAAACTCATCAAAGATGATGAATCGTTTTTGTTCGAATAAATCACAGAATAAATCATACCATTCCCTATAAAACGCTTTTGAGAAGGTCTGACTTAAATTCTTCAAGAGAGTTTCTTCTCGCATTATTTCAACAAAAAAGTATAAGAAATTATCATGAGTTTCTTTCTCAAAGGCTTTTTTCAGGAGTGTCGTTTTTCCTATCCTTCGTCTGCCGTAAAAAACAACAAATTGTTTTTCTTTTTTTTCTAGAATCTGATTGATAAACTGAAGCTCTTTTTTTCTATTGTAAAAGTCCATCGTTCACCTCTATATACTATACAGTAATATACTGTGGGGTATATTACTGTATAGTATAACATATCTTCAGAACATTTAGAAAGGATTTTAAATGAATCAATTAAATCCCATAAAATTGACAACGGCTCCATTTAACACGTATAATGTAAAAAAGGACCCGTTGAACGAAGACGGTTCCACAGAAACTAAAAGATGGAGGCAATCAGGATGGAATTCAGAGGAACGACAGTACTTGCGATAAAGAAGGATGGAAAGACGGTTATTGCCAGTGACGGGCAGGTGACTCAGGGGAACACGGTGATGAAGGCGACGGCGAAAAAGGTCCGAAAGCTTGGAGACGGGAAGGTTGTTGCGGGATTTGCCGGATCGGTAGCGGATGCGTTTACGCTGTTTGAGAAGTTTGAGGCGTATTACAAGAAATTCAACAGCAATCTGATGCGTGCAGCCGTAGAACTGGCCAAGGAATGGCGAACGGACAAGATGCTGCGTCAGCTCGAGGCACTGCTCATCGTTGCGGATGTTGAGACGATGCTGGTGATTTCCGGGAATGGAGAGGTCATCCAGCCGGATGAGGATGTGACCGCCATCGGGTCCGGTGGAAACTATGCACTCGCAGCGGCAAGGGCATTGATGCGGAACACCGATATGGGGATCAAGGAAATGGTCGTGGAGTCCATGAAGATCGCGAGTGAGATTTGTATCTATACGAACAGTAATTTGAGTGTCGAAGAGATATAACCAATAAGAAATAGGGCTAATTCATGAGTGTTCCGGAAAACACCTCGTGAATTAGCCTTTTTAAATACTGTATTCCTTAAGTTAAAACGGTATTTTTATAGGTTGATACTTTCCAGGCCTTCGGGTGTAAAGATGTTAAGTGTCCGGTTTTCCAGCCAGTTCCAGTCGCCTGTTTCAAGACCCTTTTCAGGAAATTCTTCCGTGCTGATGACAAACCCCTGCGTTTCTTTCATCTTTTTATAGCCCAGTCTGTAATAGTCAGGCTCTTTCAAGCAGTATCTGAGGACAAGCAGCCTTTCACCATCCGAGAGGAATGAGTTGAGTGAAGTGATATCCGAGCATTCCTCTGTGATCTGTAAAATGGCTTCTCTGAAGCTGTCAGTCAGATTTCCGTTCATCTCGTATCTTTCGAGGAAGAGGTCAAAGAAGATCCTTGAGTCCGTGATATCTTCATTTTCGACATCCTTGGTCGTTCTTAATTTCTGAATATCCGCGATCGTTCCGTTGTGGCAGAACACGAAGGAGTGATCATCCACCGTTGCCGTGAAAGGGTGTACGTTGTCGAGGGAGATACTTCCCACACTGGCTTTTCTCGCGTGAAGGATGATGATTCTTCCCTCATCCTCCGTGAAATCCGTTTTTCTTTTCCAGACGGGACTGACTTCTCTTCGTGTGTGAATCTGCCCATTCTGATAGAAGGCCACACCATATCCGTGTTCATGCGGGCTTTTTATGCCTGCCTTTGCCTGATGTTCCAGTGCGTCCAGCCAGTAATTCACTTCTGTTCGTGTCTTTGAAACGGTTGCTATCATTCTGCACATTTTTACAATTCCCCTTTTATTTTGATTCCCTTATCTTCTCTGTTTTTTGCATCCCTTGAACGAATACCCTTTATACTCAGGAAGAGGAGAATACAGCTGACAATTCCTGCGTATCCCGCGATCATATCCCATTTATCCGTGACCCTTGTCGGAATATGATACTGGACGTATTCCGCGATCAATGGAAGGAAGGTGAAAAACAGATAAACAGTCTTCCGGAAAACTCCCTTGCGGATACCGGAAAACATGACGATGAACTGTCCACAGAAGAAAGCCGCAAAGTGCAGCAGCTTGTCCTCCAGTGGAAACTGATTATAATTAAAGCCGGTGCTTCCCGTAAAAAGCAGGTAGATCAGCACCGACAGATAACCCAAAAAGATCAGAAAAAAGATCGTCTGTTTCCTCTCCTTTGATGAATAACTCATTCAGTCGGCTTTTTATCCTGGAGCGAATTACTGATCGTCATGAGTCTGATCTGTTCCAGTGTATCGTTAGTCGCCGTAGAACTGCCTATTCCGTTGAGCTTCTTTTCAAGGGCGGCAATCTTTTCCTTCAATTCTTCTATATGACTGAGAGTCCTCATATTTTCATACTTGAGCATCTCGTTCTCATCTTTCTTGTCGACCAGATTCTTCATCTCCTGATTCAGGAGTTCATCCTTTTCGAGCAGCATGAGTTTGAGTCGTTTGGTTTCGGATCTGAGCTTGTCCATATCCTCTTCCAGATCGGTTCTGATCTGTTCGAGTTCCTTCTTCTTCGTCAGCAGATCTGCCTTGTCCGATTCTATCTCGGACAATCTGACTTCAAGTCCTTCTCGGTCCTTGTTCAGTTCCCGCTTTTCCCCTTCGAGAGACGTGATGCGGCCGGACTTTTCCTCTATCTCGCTTTCCCTTGCGGAAAGGACATTTCTCAGGTCATTCAGGTCATTTTCCCTCCTGCTGAGTCTTTCGCTGTGCTTATTCAGATCTTCCTCAAGATGTGCGATCCTTGCACTGGATTCGTTGAAGCGGGCGTTGAGTGCGTCGAGCGCTTCAACCTTTCCATTCAGTTCATCCCTTGTTGAATCGAGTGATTCGGTTACTTCAGTTTTGATCCGATTCAATTCATCCCTTTCCGAATGGAGTTCGATGAGCTGCTGTTTCAATCCATTCAGGTTATCTTCGAGTTGCCGTACAGTCTCAGTCTTCTGGTTTAATTCCCCGTTTTTATTTTCTATTTCCGAATGAAGTGAGCCGATTTCTGCGTTAAACGTCTCGGTCTTTCTGGTGTCCTCTTCATTCAGTATTTCGATCTCCGTTTTCAATTCATCGATGATGCCGTTTCGGCTTTCAAGTTCCGCATTTGCACCAAACAGGCTGGCTTCCAATTCCCTTTCGTGCTCCTGTGATCTTGTAAAATTCTCTTTTGTGCTGTTCAGTGTGCTTTCAAGCTCACCGATCTGCTGCTGTGCCCGCTCGATCTCGCCCGATTTGTTTCTGATCTCTGCTTCGAGGATAGAAATTCTTTCACTGAGGTTCTCAATATTGGCAACATGGGTATGATTGTCGCCTCTGAGTCTGAGGATCTCTCCCGTCTGCTCCTTGATCTTCTGTTTGTCCATTTCATGTTGAATCTTGATACTCTTGATGGAAACTGAAATCTTATCCATACTTTCCCTGTAATCCAGCTCAAGCGCGGTCTTTTCAGCCTGTAAGGCCTGTATCTTTGCCGTGTTTTCCTCATTCTGCCGTTCCTTTTCTGCGATGAGGGTGATCTTATCCGACAGAATCTGTTCTTTTTCGGTGAGCGTTGTTCTGAGTTCATCGGTTTCCCTGTTTTTATTTTCTACTTCCTGCTCCCTGTTTCGAAGCAGTTCGTTTCTTTCGGCAAGGAGTCTTTCAAGGTCTTCCCTTTCCCTCTGCTTTTCATCGGTGAGTCTTGAGATCTCTGAGTCCTTTCTTTCTATTTCGCCGTTCTTTTCATCAATTTCAGAATTGAGGCGTTCGGCCCTTTTGTTCAATTCGTCGATTTCTATTTCCTGTCGGTTGCTCTGCGCATGGAGGTCTTCAGTCGTCTGCCTGTACTGATCGAGGTTTTCCCTGACAATTTCCAGGTTTCTGAGCAGTTCGACCTTTTCCACTTCGAGTTGTTCCTTCTCACTCTCAAGAACCTGTATCGTACCTGTAAATTCTTCAAGTTTACCGTTTTTTTCCGATAGTTCGTTGCCGAGTTCTTCACTGCTGAGCTTCAGTTCATCATAATCTTTCGTCTTTTCTTCGAGTTCTATTTCAAATTCAAGCTTTTTCTCTTCTGTCAGTCCGAGGATTTCCTTCGTATCGTTCAGCTCGGAGAGGGTGGTTCGGATAGCGGCTTCCTTTTCCTCTATCAGCAGTTCTTTCTCCGTAATCCGGTCATTCAGCTCACGCGTCGTCTCTTTGTACTGCTCGAGGTCCGTTTTGAGTTCTTCCATCGTCCCGATCAGGTCGATCTTTTCCTCTTCAAGGCTGCTCTTTTCCAGCTCAAGGTTCAGGGTTCTTTCGGTGAATGCATTCAGCTTTTCGGTCTTCTCCTCGAGTTCTTTTCCGAGGACTTCGGCGCTGATCTTCATTTCCTCATAATCCTTCGTCTTTTCCTCGAGCCTTGTTTCAAAGTCCAATTTTCTCTCATCGGTTTCTCTGAGTTCCTCTTTTGTCCTGTCGAACTCGGATGTGGTAAACCGAATCAGTTCTTCCTTTTCTTCGAGTGTCTGCTCTCTCGTTGCTACGGTGTCATTCAATTCCTGAATGGTGTGCTTAAGTGCTTCTACCTCAGCCTGAGTTTCCTGGACAAGTGCCCTCTCAGCTTCCAGTTTGCCGCCGAGTTCCTGAATCTCTCTTTCTTTTGCATCAATAGTGTCCGACGAACTTTCAATGACTTTCTCAGAGTCTTCAAGCATCTGCCGCATATCGGCCAGCCTGTTTTTAAATTCATTTAATTCATTGTTCAATGAAATTACCTCACTGTTTTTAGATTTTAATTCCATTAAAAGATTTTCCTTTTCATCCCCAGTTTCTTTTAATTTCCTCTTTAGGTCCTCTAAAACTTCCTCTAATTCCATTATCTCAAGGCTTTTGTCATCAATGATGGTTTCCAGTTTCTTCTGTGCGTCCCTGGATTCATCCAGAGCCTTCTGCAGGTTGTCTATCGTCTCAAAACGTGTGGCATATTTTGTATCTTTGAATTTTATCTCGCTGACGAGCGCCTCTCTTTTTTTCTCGCTTTCGTCAAGGGTTTCGGCAAGCGCTTTAAGTCTAAAATCTTTTTCCTCTATCTCCGCCTCATATCTCGTATTCAGTTCTTTTGCCGTTTCGGAGACCTTTTTTAATTCCTCGACGGTTCGTGTTCTTCGGTTGAGATGATCGGTCAACGCGGATATCTGATCTTCCGCCTCTCTTTTTTCCCTCTGATCTATCTTCAGCTGATCCTGAACCCTTTCGATTCGTCCCACTTTGTCAACGTTATCCTGCTTGACCCTTGTCAGATTGGCGTTGATCTCGTTCTTTTCACTCTGCAGTCTCTCGATGTCTTTCTTTCTCGCCGACACTTCTTTTTCGAGTTTCTCGCAACTTTTTCTGATCTCCTCATTTTCCGATTTAACATTCTTCAATTCCCTGATCTGCTCGATAAAGCGCAGGGCATGATTCCCCTGTTTTCTCGAATACATGGGGTTTAACTCGACTCTATTCTGATAAACAAAACAGGGATGTTCACTCATGATCATGTGAGATACCCTGTTATCCAGTCTGGAAATATCGTATTCGAAGATAAAACGGTCGGTGGTCATTGCAAGGGCATTCTGAAGATCGATAAAGAATCGGGTGAACCTCGGTTCAAGGAACAACTGCATCAGAACGGTCGTTACTTCAAGCATGATGGTCAGTCCGTTGAATCCTTCTTCCTGAGCTCTTGCCGTTTCACTCTTGTACAGATCGAGAAGGATGATCGGCGTAAATCCGTTTCTTCTCAGAGAGATGTCCGTGGCGGTCCATGCCTTGATATGCCGGTCATGCTTTTCGGCATCATAATCTGAAATACAGGATTTCAGCCACGAGGTATCGGAAGCATTTCTGATGTACATGATCTTTCTGTTTTTCTCTATTTCTTCGTTGAAAAGCGGGGTCAGCATCTCTCTGAGATTTTCCTGACCTGAGAAAAACATCGCAAGATGACTCCCGACAGGCAGTTCCTGGTTTATTCCCTGGAGTTTTGAAGAAATTCCTGGTTTATTTCCTTCCACAATAATCACCACACATTTGTCTCAGATAATAATTAAACATACAGTCTTTCAAGCAAACTTGAAAAAAAACCCCCAAATAGCATGGAAACATAAATACCAACGGCGAGAAACGGGCCAAAAGGCACCTTTGTCTTCATCGAGCTTTTTGTTGCAACGGCATAAATGATACCGAAGAGGCTGGCAACGAATATAGAGAATATGGTGTTAAACGGACCGATTGCAAAAGCCGCTGCAGCTATCAGTATAACATCTCCCGAGCCGATTCCCTTATGGGAGACGAAATACACCAGCAGCATGAAAAGCAGGGCAATCAGGGCCGTAATGCCGTTTATCAGCCATGAACCTTCGGAGAAAACGATTAAGAGCCCACCGATGACGATAAAGAGGCTGTTCCAGTCCGAAATTGTCATGGTATCCATATCTATAAAGAAAACGACGATCAGAGAGGCTGCTATGATACAGGCTCCGACAACTTTCAGCAGATTGTTCTGAAACATCCCATAGTTCAGAAGAAACAGTCCGGCTGTCAGACTTTCCACGATAAAATATCTCAAGGGGATAGGCGAGTGGCAGGCCCTGCATTTACCTTTTAAGAGCATATAACTGATGATGGGAATATTATCATACCATTTGATAGTCGTCTTACAAGTCGGACAAAAGGATCGGGCCGGTTTGAGAATCGTCATGGTATCCTGCGAGTACCGGAAGATTATCACGTTTAAAAAGCTTCCGATCACCGCACCTATGATAAAAGTGAGAACAGCGCCTGACAAAAACAAAAACTATCACCTCAGAATTTAAAGTTTAGGTGTAACCGTAGTTCTTTTCTCCCTGCCTGTTTCATCAGAGCAGTAAACCTCTATCGGGAAGATCTCCTCACCCGGGATCTTCAACCGGTATTCAAAGAATCTCGCGTCCCTGACGGGATAGTCGGAGATGGTGATGTTGACCTCATCCGTCGTGAATATACGGTTTCCCCCAACCTTTATCTCGCTGATGCTGACATCGTCATACACGATACCCTTGACAAGGATATAATCTCCCTGGATCTGTGCGCTTAAGTTTGAGAATCCCGGATCGTATATATCCGGTGGTGACGGGATGACATCCTTCGAATTGACATACCCCTCCTCGTCGCCTATCCTTGCCTTGAAATATCTCCCGGTTTCCTCAAAGGTGATGATCCGGTCACCAAGCATGAGCACATCAAGGGTCTGACCTTCTTCGTCCGAAACCTTGACACCATCTCTTCCGGCAAACATCACTCTTGCACCGGTTATGGAGAATGAACTCTTTACCGAGTTGTTGAACCAGTCGAAAACCTCTATTTCAAAACGATTTTCCCCTCTGTTGATGGGGAGGTCGAGTTGAATCTCCTCTTCTTTTTTGTTGATCAGGTACTGAACGTTATTGACGAGTACCTTGTTGACTTCAAAATTATCCTTTACGCCGAAGGATAGGAAATAACTGTCGGAATAGACGATTTCCGGTATCGGCGGAAGAAGGATTTCCGGCGGAATTCTCTCCGTTCGTATGACCGTTATGGAAGAGCTGCTGGAAATCTGTTCCATGTTGGTTGCCGTGATGCTGATGATATTCTGTCCGAACGTGAGCGGATAAGTCAGAGAGGTCTCTATCTTTTTCACCGCCTGAGCCGTGTCGATATTCTGATCGTTGATGACGATCCGGTCCACCCCGATGATATCGCTGATCACCACATCAAAACTGATCGTTTCGCTGTCGATCCCCATTCCACCCTTTGTCTGTGTCCATCCTCTTTCGGGATGGGTAATGGTAACCTCTATATCCGGTGCGTACGGGCTGAGAATCAGCTTATCCTTGGGGATCTGGTATTCTACCCCGTCAGCTTCGACAACAAAATCACCCGTCTTGATTCCCTTCAGGACGACGAGTGTATTTCGCGGCAGATTTTCGAAATCCTCCTTGAGATAAAACCTGAACCCCGAGAAGGAGACTTCATACTGTTTCGTTGTCTGATTCCCGAACAGATCGAAGGCGTTGATGTCAATGTAGGAACTGTCCCTTTCCCATATATCGAAGGGAATCTTCAAACTGACATCCGGTGCATCAAATTCATAGGTGTTGTTGAATTCCTCCACCCTGCTGACCTTTGAATCATCCATTATCTGAAATTCTACCTGATCGTTTCTCGGTGAAATCTGAAGGTTTAAGGCGATGATCTCCGGACCGAAGATATCCCCTATCGGCAGGTATTCGGTGGGCATGAGGAAATCCCTGTAATTATCGAACGTGTAATATTTGTTGTTATCCAGGATATAAAAATCATCCCTTGTCAGGGCGTTCACACTGGAAACGTATTTACCGAGCGGCATGTATCCAATCCATTCCCCATCCCCTGCCATCGTAAGTGTGGCGATGAGGTTGAGACTCTTGTCGTCCCATATCTTTATCGTTCCGTCGTTTGAAGCGGTAAAGATCTGATTCGAGCGGGAGGAATATGTGATCGCGCGAATAGCGGCGTTGTGCGCGCCTTGTACACGTCGCATCTCCCTTGCGGTTTCCACGTTCCAGAGTGTCAGATCACCGCTGGCCTCACCGAGGACGACCTCTTCGTTGTTGATATATTCGACACTCCAGACTTCACTGGGAAAGGCATTGGACTCCCTGAGCTGATACCCTCTCGGTATGGCCCAGACCATGACGCGCTTGTCGGCGGAGGCAGAGACGAGATATTTGTCGTTGGGTGAAAAGGCGAGATCCGTGACCCAGTCGGTATGTGATTCGAGAACATCTTCTATTTCTCCCGCCTGAACGTTCCACAGGACGATGGAATGATCTGCAGCACCCGTTGCAAGATAGGCACCGTCGTTTGAAAATTCCGCCGAATTGATCGTTCGTCGGTGTCTGGTAAAGATATCCTCAAGGATCTTCGTGTTGATATCCCATTTTCTGAGCCGGCCGTCTGAATTCGCCGTATAGATATATTTATCGTCCTTTGTAAAGATGATATCCCATATGCCGTTGTTCTCGCGAATGAATTCGCCGTACTTCTTATTCGGATCGAGGTTCCATATCTCAAGGATTCCATCATCATGCCCCATGGCCAGCATGTCTTTGTCGTTTGAAATAGAGACCGATAGGATAGAGGAGGAGACTTCGAGATCGCGTATAACGTCTTCCAGTTTCCCGGTGGCAATATTCCAGACCGCACAGACACCGTTTGAATAACCCGCGTAAAGATGATTCTTGGTTTCATCAAGTGAGAAAGCATTGGGAATGACGATCGAATTGGCGGTTGGGAGTATCACGGGGATGGAAAAAGCCGTTATGGAGCACCATATAAGTAGAAGAAAGATTACTTTTTTCATGATAACCTGATCCTAAAGTGGAAAAGCGTATTCAAAATCACCATAATTAAAATTTAAGACCTCCCCGTCGGTGTAAACCGTTCCCTCGAATAATTCAGTAAAATCATTATAATAAACCCTCGTCGGGGAGACATAGGTCCCGTTGGATATGGCCGTGATTATATTTCTGCAATACCCTTTAAGCTCCCCGTTCAACGTGTTCTGATTCATACAGTATCTCCTGAAGAAGATGGCCTCGTGGGAATCCGAATCCGGTGTAACACGAACATCATAGATGATGTATTTTAATTCATCATCACTTTCCTCCCAGAATCCCAGACAGAAGCGCTCATCGCACCGATGGGCACATTTTACCGGTGATCTTCTCCGTATAAAAAAATCCCTTTCAACAAGCAGTTTTAACTGATTGGCGTTGCACCGATCACGGAGTTCATAAAATCTTTCAAAAGCGGTATTTCTGGTCCAGACGGCAACACCAAAAAACAGAGACAGTACAATAGCAAGGACCGTTATCGCTATGATACCCTCCGCGAGCATGACCTATTCCTGTTTTTCAAACTCATACGGGATGTGCACATAGATATGTGTTCCCGGTGTGAGATACATCTCGATCAGATCCGGATTGAAGGCCTTGATGGAACTGACCGTGATTCCAAGTTTCTCCGCGATGATATTCAGTGTATCCCCTTTTTCGATCGTGTAAGTGTAAAGGTAGGGTTGAGCCGTTACCCGCCAGTTTGGGGATAGATCCGGATAACCCCCCTTGAGTGCCCAGAAGACATAATAGAGTGGAGAAAGAGTCGATGTCTTCATGAACGGGAAATTCTCCTTTACAATAGCTTCCGGACCGAAGACAAGGATCTTCTGCGGCTCTTTGAACGTACTGATAATCAGTCGGTTCTCCGGAATCTTTGAGAGATCGACAAAATAGGGTTCCCCGTAAAGCGAATAATAATTGCCGGTTTCGTTGATGGTCGCATCGAATCCGTCATAATCGATCATAGCGGCCGACCTGAGCAGCAACTTACGGATATTCTTGTTCTCGAGGTTCACCGTTCCCATCACGTAATGGCTGAACCGGTTGATGGCTTCCTGCGTTGTTATAGTTTCAGGCAGATCGGGGTTGTAATAAAACATGAGATCCGCCTTCGAATCCTTTAAGGCCATCAGACCGATCATGGAGTAGAAGGGAATTTCCCTCCATCTCGTGAGTTGATGGGGATCGAGGGTATATTCATGATTGAGCCAGTCCGCGTACAATTCCTTCGTTTCTCCGAAGATCGGATACATCTGTTCCGACTGGGTTAGATTGACTTCTGTCAGGAGCGGCCCGTATTCGATATCCACCCTGTAAACGGCCGTATTTCTTGGAATGACAAACGTCCTGCTGCGAATCTCCGCCGGAACGATCTTCAGTTCGGGATTATCCATGATGATGATGATACTGTCGAGGGCGAAAAGGTCCACCTGTCCCCTGACGTTCTCATACCAGTCGGAAGGGATTTCAGTGATGTTGAAGATCCCGATAGTCGTTCCGCCAAAATCCACCTGTAGAAAAGAGGCAAAGCCGTTCCCGGAAGAATCGCTGACGACAACGGGAATCTGTGACTTAATGGCCTTCAGAAAAGAGGAATCCAGTTCATCGGACGGCGGTGTGATACACTTTGTATTCAATTCCTTCAGTATTTCTTCAACCGGATTGGTTGGTTGTGTTTCAGAAAAGATGTTGAGCGTGGAGGCATTTGAAAGTCCCCCCGTACAGATCAGAAGAGGATCGGATTTTATGCCGGTGGTTTCCATGAACTCCATGATGGAATTTGCCTTCTCTAAAAAATTATCCCTTGCATCAAGCGTCAGCACGTAGAAAGCTGCGGAAAGACCGGTGAAAGACACCATTAAAGCGATGATCACAAACAGTACAATCGTTTTATTCTTCAAATCAATCCCCCCCGTTAACATAAAAAAACCTACTGCCTCTATTATAACATGTGTTGAGGCGTTTGGGGCTGTCGGAAAACAGGTCCCTTTTCCGGATGAGATTATCGATTTTTCCGCCAGACAACCCTGCCGAGAATTTGTACGAATTCCTTGTCAACAAAAAAACTTTCTTTCTTTGAGAGGAGCTCAATCTCGGGGTTGTATTTAAATTCGCTGACAAACCGGATATTACACCGTGGAACACTTGTCTGATCGTTATAAAGGATAAGAAAAGGCAAGTGTCTGTTTTGGCTGAACCTGGAGATGAAAAGGATATCCTTTTCATCATAATCCGGCCACATGGAATCGTCCGGCATCAGAATGGCAAATTCCGCACGAACGACTGAAGGCAATTCGATCCTTTCTATGGGCACCGGATTCCGATAATCGTTGATGAATTCGTCGCATTCGTACAGAGGGACCTTCCTGGGTTTTTTCTTCTGCATTTCAAGCAGCAGATGTTCAGGAAGCATCGGGCGTCTCTGTCTACATCTTTCCAAAAAAACCGACGACCTTTCCTATGATGATAAATTGTATTTCAGTATTCAGATGCATGGGTGGATATTTTGCCGTCTGGCTGTACAAAGTGATTTTTCCATCGTCATCCTCATAATAATACTTGCAGAAAACCTTCCCGTCAACTATTGCCACAACCGGATCCCCATTTTTAATGCATGCCGATTTATCGACGAGCACCTGATCCCCGTCGTAAATCCTCGGTTCCATGGAATTACCCCGTATCGTAACCCACATATCCCCGATCGAATTCTGAGGTCGCGACATATAGCCGACAGGTTGCTCGAGTGGTTCGGCTCCAACTCCCGCGGCGGCCGATTCAAACATGGGAATGAACTGAGACGGACTGGTGTTTTTTAGTTCAGCGTTACCGGATGAAATCCTGAGGCTTTTCTGCGCATCACTGAGCTTTGGATTGTCGATCGTCCCCATCAGATAATCAATGGAGACGTTCAGTAACTTTGAAATCTCAGAGAGTACGGTATCTCTCGGGAACCGTTTGCCCTGTTCATACATGGTGATGCTGGTCTTGCTGACCTTTAATTTGAGTGATAGTTCTTCCTGCGTATATCCACTTTTAATCCGTTCTGCCTTTAACCGTCTTCCGAAAATGATCTTATCCATGTGTTAATTATACCACTATAAGTAATGAAATTCAAATGATCCAAGGAATAAATGCCACTAAAAGTGAACCTATCACTTGACAAAGGTTACTTTAAGTAATATAATTAATCTATAAAGAAGGTTTTTGATCATGAAAAGTTACTCATTGAAAAAACAGGTGATGGTTTTAAAGAAACAGGAGGTAATGTATTGAATCTTGTGGAGGAAAGAAGGCAGCATAATTCAGAAGAACCGTATAGCGAAGAAGACAGCAGAGTATTTATTATCCGGATTTTGCAGAAATATAAAACGGCAAAGAGTAAAGTGCTGAATAAAAGAATTCATCTGATCTGGAAAGAGGGAGTCATTGACTGGGCAGAAGTGAACAAGTCTGTTTACCGAAGAGATCCTGAAATTGAAAGGGAAATCAAAAGAGAGTTGTCAAAAATCAACAGCCAGATCAATTTTGATGCAACTCAGATACAGAGTGTCACCGAGCAGTATAATGCGGGCTTATTGTGTCAGCTCGTGGAATTCTGGCTGAGTGAACTGTCACCGAAAGAGGCGGAAGTCATTTTCAGAGCCTATATCGATCATGATTACGAAAAAAAATACGGCTATTACCGGGGACTGAGTGAACGGGAAATAGCTGAAAGACTGTCTGTAAACCCGACAACCATCATGAGAATAAAAAAAAGAGCCATGAAAAAAATAAATTCTATCATTAATAGTTGACACTGCATGAGATATATGATACAATAAAGTACAGTCATAAATCTAAAAAGTCGGAGCGATCCGATTTTTTATTTTATATACATAAGCTCTTCTAATCGTAGGGGCAATTCACGAATTGTCCCTGTAACGCATACAATACTATTTAGAATTTGCCGAATAACTCGAATAATCACAAAAAAGCTGTCTTTTGAAAGACAGCTTTTTTGTTGCAAATTTCCCGGAGGTGACAGACTGAATTTTAAAAATGAAGAAGGAAAAGCCGGACTGACTATTCAGAAGAAGACAAACAACAGACAAACAATAAAAGTTTGTACAAATCAAGACATTAAATTAAAAGGAGAATGAAAAAATGGCAGATGCAGTAAGAAACAAAAGAGATGGAAGATTAAAGGTTATTGATGGCACGGCAACCACACCGGTTGAAACGGAAATTCTTTTCGCAGAGGGAGATTTTACCTACACCGATCCAGAGCAGAATGAACCGATTGTGATTAAAAACAGAAAGGGAGGCTTGGACCATGTCAAGGCAGCCGATGAATTTGCCGGATGGGGCAAGGTGAACTTTTCACTGAAATACGTCAGCAACGCAATCAAAGAAAACATGTGTAACCCGGCAGTCTCCTCAGCGGTAAGCACCGATGGGATTCCGTCAAGGTACAAGTGTGTCAACGTCGAATACAAAATCCTTGACGAGGACGGCACAACGGTAGTCGAAACACACAAGCTTTACAATGTCTGGTTCGACAAGGCAAAGACAAAGTTTACGGAAGGCGATGAATACTCCAAACTTGAAGCGGAAGGCGTCATCTTCGGAAAAGACAATTCCGGTACCAGAGTCTTTTCTGAAGTGGCCTAATAATCAACTGTATAAAGACAGATCGTGATATGACAGATGAATAAGAATAATCAGAGGGCTGACAAGCCCTCTTTTTTTGAGGTGATTTTATGAGAAGTTACACGAAAAAGGAAAGTGAGATCAGGATTATTCCAGAGGAGAAAGGGGTTACCTCTGGATTTAATATTGTGAATGCAAAGGCGTTGACGGATGAGAGTGCTGAGATTGAAATTGCTGGAATAACCTTTATAAATGAACTATCGGATACAGGGTTAAATGGTATGGAGACAGAAAAAGAGCGTTGGAAATCATTAATAGGTGTTACGGGAGGATGGTACAATTTTGGAATATCTGAAGTAATAGAGAATATTCAAGTTATGAAATCAAATGACACTTCTGGTGGTGGTTTAGCGTATAGAACTAAAGATTTTTTACCACATGTATATTATGCATCCATTTATTCTAAGGTTGAAGAGGTTGCTTTTCATACTGAAAGCGAAGCAGGTCAATTATGCGCGAAATCCAGCTCTAGTAATACAATAAATTCTGTTAATCCAATTGTAAAAGGAATTTGGGAAAGAATATCAATTCTTGTTGATGCTACAAGTTATGAATCTATATTTTTTCAGATAAGGAGTGGCAAACCATTAAATTCTGGGGAGTATGTACAGAGTGCTTACCGTAGTTTTCAAATAATTGATTTAACCATTATGGGGATAATCCCTCCTCCTATTTTTCATTATTTAAAGAATAAATATTCAATAGCATGCAATAAGTGGGACCAATTAACAAAAGAAATTTTAGATGAAATCATTCCAGATTATATAAAGTCCATTCAAACAACTGGTTATAAATTGATAGATGAATTAATTGTTGGAATTTCAAACAAACAAAAAAATATTTTAAATTTAGAGAATTTTCCAGCCTTTAATGTGAAATATGCAGAAGGGACTATTTCAGGAGCAAATGGTGATTTTTGGGTTAATGGAACAGGTCTATGGAGAGATAATGGAGTTGAATGTTATTATAATGATTTAGGAGAGGTAATAAGAAAAGGGCAAAGAATGTGGTCTGTTCCTATAAATGTAAAAAGAAATACAGATTATACGCTTTCTGCAAAACAGAAAGTAATAGGCTCTAGAGGGCATTATACAGTTAATATATATAAAAACTTGATACACTCAGATATTTTAAATTCAGATAAGTTAACTCATCGTTTTACAAATGGAATTTGTGAATGGCATTTTAATTCGGGTGATACTGATAGAATAACAATATATATTGATTTTTATAATTCACATGGATTTCTGTATGATTTTCAACTTGAAGAAGGAATAATTGCCACTTTATATAAGCAACCTTATAAATATTCAAATCATATATCAGAATTATGGTCTTGGAATGGATGTTCTGATACAAATAAAAATAAAAATTTTAAGAGAGTAATACTAAATGAAGCAATACTAGCAGATGGTTCCATTGATTGGTCATGGTACAAAGGTATTAGTGTTGATTGTATTGTTTGGAATATTCAGAAGGAATCTCCTCACTACGCTGAAAATTTAGTTTTAAAAACTGGTAATGAAGTATCTACAGGTTGGTTGGAATGTGATAATATCATGGTTGTTTTTAATAATATAGGTTCAGAAGTAAACAATACAATCGAAACCTATACACATAAACCAGCTCTTGAATTTGTATCAACAGATAAACAGTATGTCGATACACTGTATGGAAATGGAATTAATCCTTTTACTAATAAGCTTGAAATAAAAATAAAATGTAGACCAACAATGTTTGGAAAGTGGATATTATTTGGTTCTCAAACAACAAATAATCGAATTTATATAGGCTCAGAGTTTGGAAATTTGTGGAGCTTTGGGATACAAAATAGACCTTGGCAAAATTCTGAAAATTTACCTGTAATTTTGAATAAAATTGTAGATATTAAAATTTTGTTTGATTCGGGTATAGCTCAATTGTTTGTTGATGAAGTATTAGCCTCAACTATGGCATACACTTCTTTCACTACAGGTGAGAATTTCTTTTTAGGAACACATAATGATACGGGAACGCCTTCCTATTATTTTAATGGGGAAATTTATAGTTATGAACTATATCTAAATGATACTCTCAAGCAAAACTTAAATTTTATAGAAGGCACAGGAAACACCCTCATAGACCATTCAGGCAATGAAAATCACGGAACAATCCACGGGGCAACCTGGACAAAGGGACTTGTTTCAAAACTTTCAGAGGTCAAGGAACTTCCAAAAACTCCAAAAAAAATGATTTTGTCTAAAGGCCACAACAACATCATCTGTGATAGTGCTTTTATCTCAATAACGCATACAAAGGAATCGGATACGTCCGAACTTCTCGGTTTTGCTGAAGGATTTAAGGCGACGGACAGTAAGAACTACTACGAATATCAGCCGGTGAGTTTTAAAACCAAAAAGCGAATCGAAACTTCAAGAGGATACAAGATCACTATTGATGATCTGTATCTGGATGCTTCTTGGGACAAGCGGTTTGAAGAGGGGAGCTTTACGATTGAAGTGAAGGATATCAACGAAGATGAAGATAAAACGATTATCACGAAGTATCATGGCTGTCAGATTGATTCTCTTTCCAGAGACGAGGGGGAGTATATCAAGAGAGGGGTTGAGATTACCGCCCAGTCCAAAGAGGTGATAGAAGAATGATTCGGGTTGATCAAATGGATCTCACTGAAAACTGTGAAGGGTATGACGTTACGCAGAAAACGACTTCGGGGAGATGGAAGCGGAATGCCCTGACGGGGAAACTGTACAGGGAGACAGAAGGAATAGACGGGGCCGTGATCCGATTACATGTGATAGAGGTGGTACTGGATAAGGAGCAGAGGGATTACTTTTTTGACAGATATATCAAGAGAGAAGCCCTGACTTTTACCAGTGAAATTTGTGAGCAGAAAAAGTGTTTCATCGTTGAGGATGAGCTGCGTTTGAATAAGATTGCCGGAATAGAAGCCTGGAAAGGCACCATTGCCTTTGAAGAAATTGAAAAAATAAATTAAGGAGTGAAAAATATGTTATTCAGTAAAAATGATAAGAACAAATTTAATTTGAGCAAGGAAATTTCTATGAAAGTCGGAGAAGAGGAATTAAAATTCAGGATCAAACCCCTCCCGGTCAATTTTCAGGATACGATTGCAGAGGAACTGCCTTACCCGGATATGCCAAAGGTCTTTAACAAGGCAAAGAAGCAGTTTGAGCACCGGGAAACCCCACAGTGGGAAACGGATCGAAAGAAGATCGATTCGCTCAGGACTTATGCGGTGTTTGTATTGGGGGTAGAGGATGAGATAGAAGGAACGGATCTGAAAGACAAGATAGAAACACTGCTCGACACTGGTTTACCGATTGGATACTTCATTGAAGCCGTTAAGGAAATTCAGACACTGTCAGGAATAACTGATAGTGAGTTTCAAAGCAGCCTGTGAGTTATTCGGAGGAGATGAGGCAATAGAATCGGAGGAGATGCCATTGAAATATATTCTGTACGATATGGCTGCAGAATACTGGCATGTCCCAAACGTTGAGGAAGTCATCCGGAATATGAGCAAGAAACAGCTTTTGTTCTGGATCGCTTACCGGGAACAGCGTGTGAGGATAGAGAAGAAAAAAATCAAAGCTATGAATTGAAGTGAAAGAATGGATTTGGGAGTGTCAGCGTTATATGAACCCTCCCCACCGTCTACGACGGTTCCCCCCTCCCGAGAGGGGATTTTTTGTACACGAAAGAAATTAGGTGAGGGATAAAAAAATTTATGTTCAATTCATACAATAAGTGAGGTGAAATATGAATGAGTGATTTAACAGCCCTTATGGAGAGGGTGGAATCAATAGATGGAAATGTGAGTGAGATTGTAGGGATTATGAAAAAGACAGATGGTGTTTCTAGTCCAACAGTAACTATGGATTTTACGAAAATGGGAGAGACAACAACGTGTTATGAAACAACTTCAGATATTCCTTTCTCTTTAAACATTTTCGAGGATTTGCCGCAGCAGCTTGTTGTGACAGATCCTTTGCGAGTACAGGCAGAGAGTTTTGGTTCAGAACTGGGGAGTATTGTTTTTGAAGGATTTAAAACAAATTTCAATGTGGAAAAAATTGGTATGATTTTGGAAAAGATTCCAATAGGAATTCCGTTCAATTTTGAGTATGATGGAACAAATGGAATGAATACTTCAGTAGGTTTTTTAGATAATGAAGCGTTTATGAATTCAGAAGTTATAAATGAAGAAAATGAGTTTCAAAATAATTTGATTTCTGGATTAGCAGGGATAGTTTCAGCTATAGTTACTTTTAATCCGGCTAATTTCTTTACAGGGTATCAAATAACTTCTGATGCATTAGAATTAAAAAATGATGCAAAAGAATATGATACGCTATATCATTATGACAAATTGGAAGAGAAATTTGAACTTTTGACGGGAACAATTCTTAACAGTATTTCAGATGGAATTGTTCCATCTGAGAAACAATTAATAAATGACTCTTTAAAGAAGACAAAAACTGGATTATCGAATTTATTACTACAAGATGATTGGGAGCAGGTCTTAAGTGCTGATGAGGCGAATGTTCTTGAAATGACGAAGAAAGCAATTTTTCTTCTTGAAAATGAATTAAGTAAAAAATCCGATTCAATGGATTTAACAAATGTAGCAAATATACTTGCTTTTACGGAACTACCAGGTTATCAGAATATAATGAAAATTGCTACAACAGATAATCAATTTTTGCCTGAGGATAAAAAGGCTTCTGATGTACTTCCATTTCCTGAGATGGTTGATTTTTCAATTCAGCAAATAAAACTACAGGAATATTTGGCAGATCATATTAGTAAACTCCCGGTGGCTGAAAAAAACGATAAGCAAAATGGAGTTGATTCAGCATTTTTAAGTTCGATTTTTGAGCCTTATCTTAAAAGAGACTACGAGGTAATAAAAATTCTTGAACAAAATCTATCAAGTTATACTGAAAAATTATCTTTACTAGTTGAACAGATAAACGATAGAATGACAATTTCTGCAACTCTCAACAATGAGCAGACGGAACATTCAACTTCAAGCTCCCGTAGAACGAGAAGACTGAGAAGCAGAGGATCTGATTCGGAGGTTGTTGACAATAATCCCGTGTCATTTGTGTATTCACGGACTAATTCTCTGAATAGTGCGGTTGAAAGGGTTCAGAGAGGTACAAACAGAGCGATTCTAACGGATACAAGCAGTTCACAAAGCAGCAGCTCACAGATAACGGCTTCAACTGAGATAGATGGACAGATGAATGTTTTCTCAGAAGGGCTTGAAAGTGTAACGGGTTCGTTGAATAATTTTATGTCCAAATTGGTAACTTCTGCGGCAGGTCTTCTGGAGACTTTGAATCCTGTCAACATTCTCTCCGGCTGGATTGGCGCTTTGAATTCGGGACTTCAAGGGCTCATTTCAGCCATTAATCCAATCAGCGCCATTTTCAAGGGAATCAATAAGGCACTGGCTCCGGTTCTGACAAGACTGATGAAACCGCTGGAGCATCTGGGTTTTATCATAGGGAAAGCTTTGATTCCGGTTGTAGAAGCTTTGATCCCAGTCTTTACAGGATTAGCTTATTTTGTAGCCAATATTTGGAATGCAATTGCAACGGTTCTCAATATGGTCCTGGGTATTTTTGGTGTTCAAATTAAAACGATCAATTTTGATAAATCCTATGAAGAGGAGCAGAGTCAAACGCTTTCGGATATGACAAACACGGCGGGATATCATCAGCCCATTCAGAATACATTTAACACGACGTTTACCGGAAACACGGTTTTGGATACGGATGATGAGGCGATGGGAAAGTTTGCCGAAAAATTCCTTCAGTATGTCAGAGAACATGATATTGAGGTGGTTACATGATAAAAATTTACGGACTCACCAACAGGCTCACCCTTACACCGGATAAGTATGAAGAGGATACGGATGTGAAGGTGATAGAAAATGAATCCTATACGGGTGTGATCTACAGGGAAATTAAAAAGGTAAGGAAAAGGTTTAATCTGAATGCGGTAATTGATGAAGAGGAAAAAGCAGTCCTGGAAGCGCTTGAAGCGGAAGGGACTGTTTCTTTTGTAGATATGCTGAATAAGGCGTATACCGGCTATATTCAGAATCTGAAGTTTCAGCGAATAGCAGGGGTTGAAGCGTATACCGCCTCCTTTATGTTCAGAGGGTGGTTGGATGACGATTAAGGTAAACGATAAGGATATTTCTGCTTATTTTCTGGATGGCCGAATAAAATTTGACAGACCTGAAGGGGCAATAGGGCATTCGGAAGCCGTTCTGGATTTTTACGGAGATGAAGCCGTTGACGTATCAAGGGGCGAGACGGTTGAAATTACAACAGCGAACAACACGTTGTATTTCATCGTTGAAAAGATCACAGAGACGAAAGACAGCAGTAAAATAAGAATTGTGGCAAGGGATGCCATCTATTTCAAGAAGGATATGCCCCTG
>DAINPP010000042.1:0-26278 GCA_036743375.1 Thermotogae bacterium
TCTGTTCTGAAAACGAATTTCTCGTTGCTGAACATCTTGGATGCAAGGAATACGAGAACACTCGTAACACCGAGGTTGACCAGCAGTGAGACGACAAATTCATAGATCGGAAGATTCGGTGTGGTGAACAGCTGTTTCAAGGTGATGATTCCGTTGATCAGCGGAATGTAGATCATCATACCCGTTTCCTTGAAGGCCTCTGGCTGCATACTCATAACCCCGAAGATGATGACGATAACAAAGATCGGCATGGTGTAGGAAGAGGCTTCCTTGACACTCTTGGCAAAGATCCCGACAACGACGATAATCGCGGCGATGAGAACGGCCATGCCGATGGTCGTAAAGAGCAGGACCATCACCGTTTCAAAGTTGAAGGCAGCCAGCATATCGCTCGGAACACCCTTCATCATGGTAGAGAAAGCGATAATAAAGGCAATGATGGATATCGTCGCCGAGGTGATGTTCATCAGCATGATATACAAAATCTTTGCCCAGGCGATGGATGTTCTGGATACCTGATTGGACAGCAGGATGGTGAGTGTCTGTCTCTCCTTTTCTCCGGCCGTTGTATCAAAACCGATAGAGAACGAGGAAGTGAACAGATAAAGAACGAGCATATACGGCAGCAGCATGCCGAGGAAGCTTCCCGCCATTTCTTTTTCCGTCGCCACGTTTTCGATGGAAATATTCGGCATTTCAAGCAACTTTGCACTCATTCCATTCGATTCCAGCTCCTGTTTCAGAAATTCATCCCGTTTGGTCCTGATGGAGGAATAGAAATTGTTCTGTATCCTTTCAGAAGCGGATGAACCTGAATAGGAATAGACCTGGACTTTCAGATTTTCATTGGTGAGAAAATCCTCTGCTGTTGTCCCGCCGTCAAAGATAACGGCAAGGTGTATCTTTGAATCTCTCAGATCTTCTTCAAGATTACCGACCTTGTCCACAATAATATAGTCATCCTGCAGATAGGAGGCAAAGGTCTTCAACACCTGTGCGTTGTTGGTATAGATCTTATAAACGGTCTTGTCGAGTTTTGCCTCTTCCTGTGTCGACATCATGTTGATAAAATAAAAAATGACGACAAACAGGATAACCGGCAGAAAGAAGATAGAAAACACCGTTCTCTTGTCCTTAAAAAGATTTGCAAATTCTTTTCTCAGTATGATCAATGTATCCTTCATAACGCATCAACTCCCATCAGGTCAAAGAAGGCATCTTCAAGATCCTCTCTGCCCGTCTTTTCAAGAATATCTTTTACCGTCCCCTCGGCGAGGATTTCACCTTTGTTGATGATGACCAGATCATCACACATCTTCTGTGCAACACTCATGATATGTGTGGACAAAATGATCGTCTTTCCCCTTTCCTTCAGATCTCTGAGATAATTCAGAACAACTCTCGAGGTCATGATATCCAGACCGTTTGTCGGTTCATCAAAGATGACGATTTCCGGTTCATGGATCAGGGCGATGGCAATCAGTGTCTTCTGCTTCATCCCGGTTGAATAACCCGATACCCTTCGGTCCATGAATTTGTCCATCTCAAGATATTTTGACAGTTCTGCCACTCTCTGTCCGAGTCTTTCCTCCGGTATATGATTCAGCCTGCCAAAGAAATACAGAAAATCCTTTGCAGAAAGAGTTCCGGCAAGGTTCATATCCGAGGACAGAAAACCGATGTTCTGTCTGATTTTCTGTGAATCCTTTACGGTATCATAACCCATCACTTCCACACTTCCAGCTGTCGGTTTGATCAATGTGGAAAGTGTTCTCAACGCTGTTGTCTTCCCGGCCCCGTTAGGACCGAGTAACCCGAATATTTTACCCTGGTTGACTTTAAAACTGACACCTTTCAGAGCCTGAACGGTGTTCTTTTTCGTTTTAAACTCCTTTTTTACATCTTTAAATTCAATCATGACTTCCCTCCAAAGTATGGTTGTCTTTATAACGAGTGGCATTATAGCAGATTAACTTGCTAATTAATTCACAATTTATGTAAATGTAATCCGCATTGCCATATCACATTTTTATGACCCTCGGACTAATCGTCTGATAATCCTGTATATCCTGTAAATACCGTAAAACAGAAAACAATCCATTGATAGGACAAACACTACGAAAAAAATGAAAACAGGCATTTTTTCATTCTGATAATTGATCAGATTAAGGATAATCGCCCACAAAGAGGGTAAAAGAGTAATAATCAGCGTCAGCATCAGTCGCTTGTACTTCTCAATTTTAGACGTATTTTCTGAATAGATATCCGGAAAAACGACATCCTTTCGATAGGCCTTAAAATAATGCCAGTTGGCAACCGAACTGATATACTGCCATCCAAAACTTTCAAAATGCGAGATGTAGATTTCAAACTCGCTTTTATTCATGGCACGATAATCAAATGCAAATACAATATCCTTTTCCTGACTTTTTTGAAAATAATATTCGCAAAAAGCCGCATGCTTTAGTTCCCAGCCCATTTTAGCCATATTTGAAAGCCAGTTCAATTCCTTATCTTCCTGCCAGGCAAAAAACAGTTTCTTTACAACTTTTGTATCGCTCACCTTTTACACCTCACCATCAGCATACAGTATTTCTTTTGCATTTTTTACATTTTCTTCGAGACGATTCAATTCGCTGATCAAGATCAGTCTCCCATTCTCCGTCGTCTCATAGATCTTCCGTCTTGAATTTTCTTCATCAACTCCGACAAAATGAATCAGACCTGATTTCTGTAGATTGTTAAAGGCACCGTACAACGTTCCCGCTCCAAGTTTGATCCGACCGGCCGTCATTTCCGCCACTTTCATCATGACCCCATAACCGTGCATCGGTTCACATAGCGTCAGGAGTATATAAAACATCTGTTCAGTCAGAGTTATTTCCTTTTTCATAACACTTTTTCTCCTCTTCTTATATCCGCAAACGATATATCGTGTCTCTTTATATCGTCATACGATATATTATCACCCATTTCAAAAAAAGTCAAGCCGGATAAAATCCGTACTGGAAGATTTATCTCAAATTTCATTTGGAAATCCTTTAATGTTATAATCTTTCATATATATAAATATTCGGAGGTGCAACAGATGAAATGGGATTTGACTTTTTTTTACGACGGGGTAGATGATCCACAGATTCAGAAAGACATCGATGAGACACTCAAAAGAGCCGCAGAATTCGAAGAAAAGTATCAGAAGATACTGAAAGACAAACTGAACGCTGAAACGTTGAGGGCGATGTGTCATGAACAGGAGGCCATAGAAACGATGGGGGCAAAGGCCGCACAGTTCTCCGGTTTGCTGTTTTCCGAAGACACTCAGAATATGGAGGCACAGAAACTCGCCGGAAAGATACAAAATGCAATAGGGGAGATGGAGGAGCATTTCTCTTTTATCATTCCTACGCTTCTCACACATGATGTCGATGAACTCAAAGACTTAATGAAAGAAGTTCCCGAATATGCCTGGGCCATCGAACGAATCCTCGAGAGAAAGGAACATACACTCTCGGCTGAGACGGAAAAGGTGCTCGCTGCAAAAAGCGTAACAGGTAGAAGCGATCTTGGTGATCTTTACAGCAAAATCACTTCCGCCTATTCCTTTGAACTTGAAATAGACGGAGAAAAGAAGACGTTAAACGGTTCTCAGGTCAGAAATCTCCGATACACAGGAGACAGCAATACGCGAAGAACTGCCATGAAAGTCTTTTTTAACAGATACAAGGACGACAGTACCGTTATCACCGGACTTTACAACAACATCATCAAAGACTACGATGTGGAATCAAAATTCAGAAAATATCAGAGTCCGATATCCATGAAAAACATGGATAACGAGATAGAAGATTCAATCGTTGAGAGTCTCATCGAGAGTACCGTTAAAAACGCGCCGCTCGTAGCGAGATATTATTCCTGGAAAGCGAAGAAGATGAACCTCGAACTGGAACTCGCCGATATCTACGCCCCACTTGAAGATGTCAAGAAAGAATACAGTTTTGAAGAGTCAAGAGATCTGGTCATCGAGACTTACTCCGAGTTTGACGAAAGGGCCGGAAAAATCGTCAGGAGTTTCTTTGACGACCGAAGAATCCATTCCGAAGTCCTTCCCGGAAAAAGAGGCGGTGCCTTCTGTTCCTATTATATTCCAAACGAAAAACCGTTTGTTATGCTCAATCACAACAACAACATCAACGATGTACTCACGATGGCACATGAACTCGGGCATGGACTGCACGGAACCCTGTCATCCAAGCAGACGCCTATGAATTATCACACACCACTCACGATGGCTGAAGTTGCCTCCGTTTTCGGAGAGTTCCTCGTATTCGACAAGCTACTCCCAACCCTGTCAGACGTCGAAAAACAGCTGTTCCTCGCTTCAACAATCGAAGGAAATTTTGCAACCACTTTCAGACAGAACATGTTTGCCAGATTTGAGAAGAAGAGCCATAAACTCGCTACCGAGGCAGGTTTCGCCTCATGGGATGATCTGGCAGGACTCTACGAAGAAGAATTGAAGATCATGTTCTCCGACAGTGTAAAGATCACCGAAGAGTACAAATGGGAATGGGCTTCTATTCCACACATCTTCCACACTCCGTTCTACGTATACGCCTACAATTTTGCGAACCTCCTCGTGATTGCCCTGTATGAAAAATATCTTGAAGAGGGAAAAGCGATGGTTCCGGCATATCTCAGACTGCTTGAAAACGGCGGAAACAACAGACCGGACAGACTGCTTGAAGAACTCGGTATCGATCTGACAGATAAATTATTCTGGCAGAAAGGCTTTGATTATCTCGCAAGGCTGATCGACGAACTGAATTAATTAAAGCAGGATTATAAAATAAAAAAACGGACAGGAAAATCTGTCCGTTTTTTCTATAAGATATCCTTGCTTTGTTTCCTTCAGCAAGAAAAATACTATCAGCGATTATTCTTCAAGGGATTCCATCAGTTCCTTTAGACTGAACGGCTTCAGCAGTACAATATCCGCACCGGATTCTATCGCATTTGAATGAAGAAGTGGATCGGAACTACCGGTAATCGCAACAATCTTTTTAATGAATTCAAAATTACTCAGTTTCTTTATGATTTCCACGGCAGAACCCTTCGAAAGTAATAGATCCACGAGGACATAATCGATGTTGTTCTTCTTATGACACTTGGTGATCGCATCTGCCGGATCCCGGAAACAATAACAACTCGCACCGGCATTCTTCAGAATAAGCTCATACATGCGTAGATTTTCTATGTCATCCTCCAGTATGAGGATATTCTTATCCCTCATAAACCCATTGACATCTGAGAGATTATCGGGTATCTCCGCCACCGAATCGACGTTATTAAGGGGCAGCAGAACGCTGAAGACACTCCCCTTTCCCAGCTCACTTTCAACCCATATATTCCCCTTGAGTTCCTCCGTTAGTTCTTTACAGATTGAAAGGCCAAGCCCACTGCCCGGTTTTGAAGCGGTATGCTCCTCCCGGGTATATCGTTCAAACACCTTTTCAAGCCTGTCACCATCTATCCCGGCACCGGTATCACTGATGGTAAACTTGAGATAATCATCATTCTCAATATCACACAAGACCTTGACACCCCCATTATCCGTATACTTGATTGCATTGGACACAAGGTTCATCAAGATTTTCTGAAGGGAGGTCCTGTCGATATAGGTAAAAAGGGGAACATTCGATGAAACACGGTAGTTGAGAGAAAGATTCTTTTTCTTAGCCAGAATATTCAACCCTTTTACCGTATTGTGAACCAGCTCTCTGATATTTGTCTTTTGAGGAGAAATCGTAAAATTTCCTGAATTGATCTTTGAAAGGGTGATGAGATCTGAAATGATATTCAACAGATAATTCGACTGTTCATTCATCACACTCAGAAATTTCATCACTTCTCTGTCATCCTCCATCATACTCTGAAGGAGTTCAACATACCCCATCACGACCGTTAAGGGGGTCCTCACATCATGAGAGATACTGGCAACAAGATGATCACGATACATGTTGTCACGCCTGGTGTTGTTCAGCTGAATTCTCAGCTCAAGAAAGGCGTTGATCGCATCGACAACCGGTTTAAGTTCCTCAATCATCTCTTCTGTAAAATAATCCGAACGGTTTAAACTGTCAAAACAGAGAACGCCAAAATAATCTCCAAAGGGTTTCAATCTCAGCTGGAGGGTAGAAGATACATTTTCACAGACCCCTGACTTTGAAAAGACTTCCTTAGTTTGCTCAGGAAACCCCTTCATATAATAACCGGAATCCATCACGATCACATCTTCGAGTGGATTTAATATGGATAACGAATATTCAAGCGGAATCGGGTTCGCCTGATATTCCTCATCATCGTAGCCTATTCCACAGATATAATACTCACAATCTTTCTTCAATTCCCAGAAACTGGCCTTTTCCACACCTGGAAACAGTTGCAGAATTTCTTCAAGGATCAGCTTGAAGGAAACCTTATCTTCATAATCCGACTTTAAAATAGAAAGTATTTTTGTTATTTTTTTGATAATAATGTTACATTCAAAAGCCATATACGCTATTATTATCTCCTTTGTAAAATATCCTAAGTAATCATTAAGAACATAACGGTATGATTATACCATAAATTTTTATTAATACAAAAGAAAATTCATTTAAAAAAAACAAAGGAAGGAATCCATCTATGACCACAATTATACCAGAATAACTGACGAAGCTTAAATAAATCTTGAAATACCTTTTGAATTGATCATTTCATCGTAAACCTTCTGTTATCAAATCACTTCAAGAAAGATTCCAAACGCAGAAAAAAATAAAAAACAGAGGGGAAATACACCCTCTGTCTTCATCATACGGTGAAAATATTATTTCATCTCTTCAAAGAAGACCTTGTAGGCGTAATAGGTCTCATAAACATCTGCCTTGCTGACGATTTCATACGGTGAGTGCATGCCGAGAACCGGAACCCCTGCATCCACAACGGCCATTCCCTCGGATGAGAAATATTTGGCAACCGTTCCGCCGCCACCCTGATCCACTTTTCCGAGTTCTCCGCTCTGCCAGAAGACATTTCTGTCGTTGAAGATCTTTCGGATATCTCCAAGGATTTCAGCATGGGCATCATTTGCACCGCCCTTTCCCCTGACACCGGTATATTTTGCAAATGCTATTCCATATCCCAGTTTCGCCGCGTTCTTCTCCTCATGAACCTCCTTGAAACTTGGATTGTAAGCAGCTGTCACATCGCCGGAAAGAAGCATGGTCTTTTCCACGATTTCTTCATAGGAAGCAGCTGCCTTATAGATCTCTGCCACACGTTTAAGCACTTTTTTCCAGAAATAACACTGTGCGCCTGTGTTTCCCTCGCTGCCTATTTCCTCTTTATCGAGCAGGAGGACACAACCACTCTTTTCCAATTTTTCAGCATCGAGAAGGGCTCTGAGGCCCGTATAAGTACAGACTCTGTCATCATGACCATAGCCACCAAGCATACTCCTGTCAAGACCTACGTCCTTTGGTTCTATCGCCGGAACGATTTCTATTTCAGCGGAGAAGAAATCCTCTTCCGTGATTCCGTACTTATCATTCAGTAACTGAAGGATATTGAGCACCACCGGTTCATCGACCTTTTCCTCTTTCTTATAACTGATGGCCCTTGACCCCATGATCAGATTTAGCGTCTGAGCGGTGAACACCTCATTGACACTTCCCGTCCTCCTATCAAGATGTGGTAGCAGATCGGTAATGACAAATACAGGATCATCGGCGTCGAATCCAACTCGGACGTTGATCTTTTCGCCGTCATTTTTGATGACCACACCATCTATTGCGAGGGGAATGTTGAACCACTGATATTTCTTGATTCCTCCGTAATAATGTGTATGAATCATTGCAAATTCACTATCCTCGTAAAAAGGATTCGGCTTGAAGTCGATTCTTGGAACGTCAACATGTGCCGCGACGATGTTTAGTCCATCCGAAAGATCAGATGTGAAATGATAGAATCCGGCGGATTTTCCCCGGTTGTTCTGATAAATCTTTACCCCATCGAGCTTTTCGGGTGGATTTTTTAGAAACGCTTCATAGTCGATATAACCGGCCGCTTCTGCCATGGCAATCGCTTCAGTAATAGATCTTCTCTCGGTTGTAGAAGTCTTCAGATACGTCTTGTACTCATCGCTAAACTTAAAAACCAGTTCCGGATCTCTAAAAGACCAGACACTCTTCTTCTTCATTCTGAGATTATCCCTAATCTCTTCAAATTTGTTTTTTTCAGACATTTTGAACCATCACCTCGTAAGATTGTTATTTATATATAATTAGCAAAGCTAACTTCACAAATTTAAAATGAAAGGCGACTCGGAGTCGCCTTCTAAATTCAAAGGAGATGTTCTCCTCAAGAAAAGTTTAATTACTCAACTGTGATTGCGTTGACGGGGCAGGAGCTTGCTGCATCTTCTGCACAGGATGAATCTGTTTCAGCTGCGATAACTTCTGCTTTTCCATCGTCAGCCATTTTGAAAACTTCATCACAAAGGCTTTCGCAGACGCCGCAACCGATACATGTGTCCTTATCAAGTGTTACTTTTGCCATTCAAATACACCTCCATCATAGTCTTTGGATTATCAACCGGGATTATTATATCACAAAATTTCTTGAAAATCTTTGGCAATCCGACTTCATTTCAAAAATCTGCCTATGCTATAATACGGCATGTCAAGAATAATTTCAGGAGGTACGGAATGGCAGAACTCAGTAAACACTATGATCCAAAGGACATTGAAAAAAAATGGTATGAAAAATGGGAAGAAAACGGAGACTTCAGACCAAAAGGAAAAGGTGATCCGTTTGTAATTGTCATACCGCCTCCAAACATAACGGCAAGATTGCATATGGGACATGGTCTCAATCTGACACTGCAGGATATTTCAGTAAGATTCAACCGAATGAGGGGAAGGGATACACTCTGGCTTCCCGGGGAAGACCATGCCGGAATCGCTACACAGAATGTCGTGGAAAAAAATCTCAAAAAAGAGGGAAAGACGAAGGATGATCTTGGCAGGGAAAAGTTCGTTGAAACCACCTGGGACTGGGCCAACGAATACAGGGGACATATCAGGGATCAGATCAGAACCATCGGTTGTTCGGTAGATTGGTCGAGAGACAGATTCACACTCGATGAAGGACTCAACAAGGCCGTCAGAAAGGTATTTGTTTCCCTTTACGAAAAAGGTCTCATTTATAAAGGAAAATATATCGTCAACTGGTGCCCGAGATGTAACACCGTTCTCTCCGATGAGGAAGTGGAACACAAGGATGAGAAGTCCAATCTCTGGCATTTCAGATATCCGATAAAAGACAGTGAGGAATACATCGTCATTGCAACCACAAGACCCGAAACCATGCTCGGTGATACCGCAGTAGCCGTTAACCCTTCCGATGAAAGGTATAAGCATCTGATTGGAAAGATGCTCATTTTGCCCATTGTCGGGAGAGAAATTCCGATCATAGCCGACCAGTATGTCGATAAGGAATTCGGAACCGGTTGTGTAAAGGTTACACCGGCACATGATCCCAACGACTATCAGATGGGTGTCCGGCATGATCTTGAATTCATCGAAGTCATCGATGAAAATGCCATCATGAACGAAAATGCCCTGAGATACAGGGGAATGACGTTGAAGGAAGCGAGAGCGGAAGTGGTTAAGGATATAGAAGAACTCGGACTGCTCGATAAGATAGAAGATTACAGCCATTCGGTTGGTCATTGCTACAGATGTGACACCACAATAGATCCAAGATTATCGGATCAGTGGTTTGTCGCCATGAAGGAACTGGCTAAACAGGCCATCGAGGTCGTGGAAGAGGAAAGGGTTCAATTCCATCCGCCAAGGTGGAAGAAGGTTTATCTCAACTGGATGTACGATGTACACGACTGGTGTATCTCCAGACAGCTCTGGTGGGGACACGGTATCCCGGTCTGGTATTGTCAGGATTGTGGAGAGACGATCGTCGCGGAAGAGACACCGCCTACCTGTCCAAAATGTGGTTCCGAAAACCTGAAACAGGACGAAGACGTACTTGATACCTGGTTCTCCTCGGCTCTCTGGCCTTTTTCAACACTCGGCTGGCCGGAAAAGACGGAAGATCTCGTCAAATATTATCCAACCAGCACACTGGTGACAGGATTCGACATCATCTTCTTCTGGGTTGCAAGGATGATCACCATGGGGATGGAATTCATGGGAGAGGTTCCTTTCAAAGATGTTTATATCAATCAGCTCATCCGCGACAAGAAGGGCAGAAAGATGAGCAAATCACTTGGTAACGGCATTGACCCGATAGAAGTCGTGAATGAATACGGAGCCGATGCCATGAGATTCACCCTTTCGATCCTCGCCGGTCAGGGAAGGGATATCAACCTGGACATCAAGAGCATTCTTCAATACAAATATTTCGCCAATAAGATATGGAATGCCTCACGTTTCGCCTTGATGAACCTCGAAGATATAGAAACGACAGAGATAAAGGTGGACTTACTCACCTTATCCGACAAATGGATCCTTTACAGGTTGAATGAAGCCGTAAAAGAAGTGACCGAAGGCTTGGAGGGGTATGATTACAATCTCGCCTCAAAGTCCATCTTTGAATTCTTCTGGAATGAATTCTGCGACTGGTATATCGAATCTATCAAACCGGTTATTTACCAGCCCGAATCCGAAGAGATCAAGCAGAACACGAAAGCCGTACTCCTGACGGTTCTCGATAAGAGCCTCAGACTCCTCAGTCCGT
Organism: Thermotogae bacterium; assembly: GCA_036743375.1. Lineage (GTDB taxonomy): Bacteria > Thermotogota > Thermotogae > MWEM01 > MWEM01 > DAINPP01. Next base: position 10,795 of record DAINPP010000042.1, read on the forward strand.
TTATGCCGTTTATCACGGAAGAAATCTGGCAGATGCTTCCAATTCATCGGGAGAAAGAACATCTCATGATATCCGATTGGCCGGAATTAGAGCATCTCGAAGAATTCAGTACAAGTTCCGACAAATTCAGAGATCTGATGGAAGTCATCAGGGGGATCAGAAATGTCAGATCTGAGCTTCAGCTGCCGCCTTCCAAAAAGATAGACATCGCCTGCACTTATAAGAGCGGGGAAAAATATACCAATGAAGAAAAGATTTATCTCAAGGCCCTGGCTTCCGTTGGTGAAATCAACGAGATAACGGGTAAACCGGCACAGAGTGCGACGGCATTTGTCTCTCCGGAACTCGATGTTTACTGCGTTCTCGGCGATATGATCGACTGGGATGAAGAAAAGGCAAGACTTTCAAAGAAATTGAAAGCCGCAGAAACAGACTGCGAGCATTTTGAGAAGAAACTGAACAACGAAAAATTCATTAAAAACGCAAAAGAGGATGTCTTGGAAGAGACAAAGGCGAAATACAAGGATGCCCTTATAACACTCGAAAGACTGAAAAAACTCATGGAAGACTTTGAAGGATGAACGGTAAACTGATCGTCGCCGGAACACCTATCGGCAACATGGAAGACTGTACGGTTCGTGTTGTCAACGCGCTAAAAACCTGTGATTTTATTCTCGCGGAAGATACGAGACGAACCATCCAGCTTCTGAATATGCTTGAGATCGGTAAAAAAGAGATCATTTCATTCTCTCAGCAGAAGGAGAGGCTGAAAGCGGAGCAGATCATCCCGAGGATAAAAAACGGAGAAAAGGCGGTAATTGTTTCGGATGCCGGAATGCCTTGCGTTTCAGACCCCGGTTCGTATATAATAAGTTTGTGTCATAAGAATGATATAGAAGTGGATGTGCTTCCGGGACCCAGTGCGGTTACCGTTGCGTATGCCGCTTCAGGTTTCGGTGGTTCTTTCATCTTCGAAGGATTTGTCGGCAGAGACAAGAAGTTCAGGCGTTTCATCCGCTCTGTTGCAGAAGAAAAAAGAAATATCATTTTTTATGAATCTCCATTCCGTTTGAACAAGTGCCTGAAGGATATTTTCGAGATTCTTGGCAATCGTGAGATCTTCGTTGCCAGGGAGATGACTAAGATTCATCAGGAATATTTCAGGGGAACCTGTGAGGAAGCGATAGAATATTTTAAGGGTGAAGTCAAGGGAGAATTGACTGTAATTATAAGGGGAGCTGAACAAGATGGATAAGTATTCTGAATTGGAAATTCTGATGAGAAAAATAAACGCCAAGATAAAGGCCGAAGGAAGGATGGTCCTGAAAGAGGATTCGAAGTTTGAAATCACACCGGCACAATTTGATGTCCTTCAGACGATCTTCTGGCATGAAAGCCAGACGATGACAAACATCAGTAAAAGACTTGGTGTTGCAAAAAGTACCGTCACCGGTCTTGTAAACAAACTGAAAGATGACAATCTTGTCGAATACAAGATTTCAGAGGAAGACCGGCGAGTCAGGCTGTTAACCATAACCGAACACGGGGAATCCGTTATCAAAGGTGTAATCGAGAGAAGGATCCAATTCGTCGAAAAGATGTTTGAAAATATCGATCCATTTCTCACAGATGAATTCAGAAAGGTATTAAGAATCATCGTTAAGAGTTTTGAAGAGCAGGATAAAGAATAACTCATCGTTAAGGAGGAATTGAATAAATGAATTTAAGAGACGGAGAAATCATCGCAGGTGTATCTGCAAGACATCTTCACTTATCGCAGGAAGACCTTGAAACCCTCTTTGGAAAAGGTGCAACGCTCACTCCAAAAAAGGACCTCGGTCAGCCCGGACAGTTCGCATGTGAAGAAAGAGTCACAGTTATCGGTAAAAAGGGTGAAATTGAGAGAGTCAGTGTCCTCGGACCGGTTAGAGGGGATACTCAAGTAGAAATCAGCCTTTCAGATGCCCGCAAACTTGGAATTGTCCCGCCGGTAAGAGATTCCGGAGACGTTGAGGGAACCCCAGGCGTTAAGCTCGTTGGTCCCGCTGGAGAAGTTGAACTCGAAAAGGGACTCATTCTCGCAAAGAGACACATCCACATGACACCAGAAGATGGCGTGGCCTTTGGCGTTAAGGATAAAGACATCGTATCCGTATTCTGTGACACCGATGGGAGAAAAACGATATTCATGGACGTGTTGATCAGGGTAAGTCCGAAATACGCCCTTGAGTTCCATGTCGATACAGACGAGGCTAACGCTAGTTTCCTGAAGACAGGAGACAAGGTAAGAATATTATCAGACTGACGGCCGATACAATCGCATTAACACGCGAAACAGATTCAAAGTTTATATCCAGTGCTGGCATCAGTGCGGCACTTTGTTTCATCCTTTATACATTTCAGCGTTTCCTGCCTCTCGCAGGGACGCTGATATCTCTTGCCGCACCGGTTCCACTCATAGTTGGTGCGATTTATTACGGTAAGAGATGGTTGTTTGAAAGCTCATTCACATCTTTCGTCCTCGTCTTCATCTTTAACGATCTGACCGGTAGTCTGATGTTCCTTTTCTATTTTCTCGGAGCCGTCTTTGCCGTCTACTATCGCGTCTACGAAAGAAAAAGGCTGACCCTTATTCTCGTTATCCTTACGGGCTACAACCTCGTTGGAGAGTATATTTCACTCCTAATGCTTACGGGCGCTGAAGGGCAGATGTATGGATTCTTTGAAAAGTACTGGTACATCTTTGCCATCTCTATGTCACTCATGACATTCGTCCTGTATGAGAGGGTTTGTCTGATCATCATTCATTATATCAAGAACAGGGGATTGTATGCAAAAAAGAGAAGAATTGTTTGAACAGTTCATGGATATCATCGAAGAAGAGAATAAAAAGCAGAACCTGATTCGATTCGGAAACCGGAAAGAGCTCTTTATCCGACACATCAAGGATTCTGTTGCCCCATTCGATACTGAAAAACTGAAAGCACTTACCGGAAAGGTTCTCGATATCGGTTCCGGCGGCGGATTTCCGGCTATTCCGTTAGCAATTCGCTTTGAACAGACCGAATTTCACCTCGTAGAAAGTGAGAAAAGAAAGGCCGACTATCTTTTGAGAAGTGCAGAAAGGCTAAGGCTGGAAAACGTCTTCGTTTACAACCTACGTGTCGAAGACTTTTCAAAGGCCCATCGTGAAGCATTCGACTTCTGTACGATGAGAGCCGTTGCAAGCACCGCCATGAGTCTTGAATACGCCGTCCCTTCGTTGAAAACAGGCGGGAGCATTTATCTGTATAAAGGTCCCAATTTTGAAAATGAGCTTGAAGAAGCCAAAAATGCGATGAACACACTCAACGTAGAATACAGATTCAGTGTTCATTATCCCTATGACTTTGAAGGAGAATCTTTCAATCCGCTTCTCGCTGTTTTTAAAAAGACAGCATCTACCCCTTCTAAATTTCCACGACGTCCCGGAATGGCCAAAAAAAGGCCTTTATAGATAAAGCCAAATACATACTCCCTTCGGGATCGTAGCTATTTAACTGTATTTTAAGCCGAGTAATCCGATGGGAAGTATCCCACTCCCCTATTCAGTCTTCAGCGCGCTTAGAACGACTTCAAATCCCTTCAGAATAGTTTCAAATTCCATAAACGGTCTCTTCGGAAACTCAACACACTGTTCACGGATAAAGGGCACGTGAATGAATCCCGACTTTGTCTTCAGATCCTTTTTGGCAATATGATTCAAGGCGGTATACATGATAAAGTTACAGATATAGGTTCCGGCCGTATAGGACACTCTCACGGGAATCATGGCCTCTTTCAGGGCCTTTTCCATCGCCCGGATCGGCAGAGTCGTCCAATAGGCCGCTGCTCCCGTTTTATCGATAACAAGATCCACCGGTTGTTCCCCGTTGTTATCCGGAATCCTGGCATCCACGAGGTTGACACCTATGCGTTCCAGGGACAGATGGGTGATCCCACCATAGAGTCCAAAACTGATGAGATAATCTGGATTCACTTCATCAAGTTTTTCTTTAAGCATCTCCCCAGCTTCCTTCACCGTAACGGGTAACAGGATTGTTTCTACATCTCCCAAGTCGTATTTCCGTTCAGAAATCGTTGCAATAAGTTTTTGTGTTGGATTGATCTTTTCTTTTCCAAAAGGTTCAAATCCGCTGATAAGAATTTTCATAACAGACCTCCAAGGGTTTAAAAAAAAAGAGACCAACCCAATAATGGATCAATCTCCTTTTGTATAATTACAAGCCATAAGTATTATACCAAAAAAAGTATCAGATATCAACTTTAAAAACCGTTTTGGCTAACAAATTTCAATAACTCAATTAATCATTTTTGTTACTATTTAAAACCATAGTCGACAACAATAAAAACACAGCCCCCTGTAAAAGGGGGCTGCAAATTTATTCTCAATATTTCTAAACATTCTGTTTCATATTCAAAGAAACTTAAAGGTTATGGATAAATACCTCTCATTCTTGTTGCATGTGCAACTCTTTCGATTGCATTGACGTATGCCGCACTTCTTAAGTCTGTTCCGTACTTTGCTCCTGTCTTGACAACGCCATCGAATGCCTTCGTCATGATCCTGTTGAGTGCGTTTCTCACATCTTCGAGTTCCCAGAAGAACCACTGAAGACTCTGTACCCATTCGAAGTATGATACCGTAACACCACCTGCGTTTGCAAGGAAGTCAGGAACGATGATAGCACCTTTACCGAGAAGGATTTCTTCGCCTTCCGGATCGATAGGTCCGTTTGCAGCCTCAACGATGATCTTTGCCTTGACGTTTCCTGCGTTCTTTGCAGTGATAACACTTTCAAGAGCGGCTGGGATGAGCATGTCAACGTCGAGCTCGAGAAGTTCTTCGTTCGTCATCTTCTTTTCTGCTCCGTTGTATCCTTCAAGTGATCCGTTAGCCGTAACGTATTCCATGAGTTCTGTTGTGTTGAGTCCCGTTGAGCTGTAGTATGCGCCGGAAATGTCACTAACTGCTACAATTTTTCCGTGAAGTTCATCGTTGATGAGTGTTGCTGCGTAGCTTCCAACGTTTCCGAATCCCTGGACAGCGATTGTCATTTCGTTGATCGGCTTGTTGATCTCTCCCGTTTCGTTGAGATACTTGACAACTTCTTCAGCACAAACTCTGACGCCTCTACCGGTTGCTTCCGTTCTTCCGAGTGATCCACCAAGTTCGATAGGCTTTCCTGTAACAACACCGAGAACTGAGTGTCCCTTGTTCATGGAATAGGTGTCCATGAACCATGACATGATCTGTCCGTTTGTATTTACGTCTGGTGCGGGGATGTCTTTGTTTTCGCCAATAATAACCTGTATTTCTGAGAAGAATCTTCTTGAAAGTCTCTCAAGTTCGCCTTCGGAAAGGAGATTAGGATCTACCTGAACGCCACCTTTTCCTCCACCGTAAGGAATTCCTACAACTGCGGATTTCCATGTCATCCAGAATGCCAATGCCTTAACTTCGTCTAAGGATACGTTCTGATGATATCTGATTCCACCCTTTGCCGGTCCTATTGCTATGTTATGCTGAACTCTGTGTCCTGTGAAAACTCTTGCCGTACCGTCATCCATTCTAACTGGGAAATTAACGGTTAATTCTCTCTTTGGCTTTGAAAGTACGTCTCTCATGCTTGCATCAAGATTCATCACGTCTGCTGCTTTTGTAAACTGTTTTACTGCATTTTCGAATAAGCTCATGTGTCCCCTCCTGTAATCTGATATGTCTCTCTTTCTGTCTTACATTAGTATTTAAACATATGTTATTTATTTCGCAAAGGTCATAATCAACTAATTTTTACTGAATTTCACCACTCAGAGTTGTTTAGATTCTTATTATTCTTTATATCTAAAGAAATCACTATTTTTTGAAGAATTTGACATCTTTCAGATTTTATGGTAACATATGTTACGTAACAAACGTTTCTTAAACAGGAGTCTATCCATGCCGCCAAAAGTGATTTATGATAAGAAATCTATACTGAATACCGCCCTGAAAATCCTTAGAAAAAAAGGTGAGGAAGCTCTGACAACCCGTAATATAGCCAAAGAGCAGGGGTGTTCCACCCATCCGATTTATTCAGAATTCAATTCGATCAAAGAGTTGAAGAACGATTTATACGGGGTCGTCAATGATTATTTCATCAAATTTATAACAGACAATGGAAAAAAAATCAGCTTTCTCGAAGTGGGTGTAAATTACGTTGTTTTTGCCAAAACCGAGAAAAATCTGTTTTCTTATCTTTTTTTGAATAAATCTTTTGAACTGAATCCAGATTCGATCAACCATGTTGACGAAAATGTTATTAACAGTATTAAAAACGATGAATATGTGCAAAAATTTTCAATTATAAATTATAATGAAATATTTTTCAATCTCTGGGTCTTTACTCATGGATTGGCCACGATGACTTATAATTCCAACAAGCCGTTTGATGTCGATGAAATAAGAAAGATACTGTACAAAACGGGTGAATTGATTTACAGAGGAATTGCAATGGAAGAGCAAACCACTTGATTTATTACACTCTGGAGGTGTTGAAGTGCCAAATACAATTTTAAAGGTAGACAATCTGAAAAAACACTATCCAACGGTCAAGGCCGTTGACGGAATCAGTTTTGAGATCAGTAAGGGAACGGTTTTCACATTGCTCGGGCCAAATGGTGCCGGAAAGACAACGACCCTTGAGATCATCGAGGGAATCAAAAATTCCGATGACGGTGAGATTGAGTTTTTCGGAGAAAAGATGAAACATGTCACACGGGACGCCAAGGAAAGAATGGGTGTATCACTCCAATCCACAAACTTCATCCCGCATTTGAAGGTGAGGGAGGTCTTTGAATTATTTGCGTCTCTCTTTAAAAAGAATCTGCCTGTCGATGAGGTCATCGGATTCGTCTCCCTTGAAGAGAAGAAAAATGATCTGGTTGAAAAATTATCGGGTGGTCAGAAACAGCGTGTGGCCATCGGCTGCGCACTGATCAACGATCCGGACATGATCTTCCTTGATGAACCGACGACCGGTCTGGATCCCCAGGCGAGGAGAAATATCTGGGACATCGTCAATCATCTTAAAAAAGAGGGGAAGACGATATTTCTGACAACCCATTATATGGAAGAGGCCCAGGAACTCTCCGATGTCGTCTGCATCATGGATCACGGAAAGATCATCGCCATGGGTACACCGGCGGAACATATCAAGCGGCTTGGGGAACGAAATTATATCGAATTCAAGGCCAAACTCATCCCGGAAGAGATCAGGGAATTGAACTCATGGGATGTGGAGGAAGTGGAGGTAGAAGATGACAATGTCATCATCCCCACAAAAGAACTGCATTCCATTCTTGAAAAATTACTATCGTGGGCAAATGAAAAGGGAATGAGTCTGAATGATATCAGTATTCGTCAACCTAACCTTGAGGATGTGTTTCTGTCCCTTACAGGAAGGAGGCTCAGGGACTGATGAACAGAGCACTGTTTAAAAGTCTTTTAATAAGTGGGGTAAGGGAAAAGGAGACTATCTTCTGGATATTCATCTTCCCCCTGATCCTTTTCACCATCATGGTCCTTATCTTTTCGAATATGAGCGGAGAAGATCTCAGTTTTGACATGATCCTGATCGATAACTCTGGAACCGGATTGGGCAGTCAGATCATCAATCAGGTCGTCGATGCCATCGGTACGCCTTCCGAAGAAGGCAAGGATCCCTTATTCAAGATCACAAGGCTGTCGGACAAGGAGGAGGCGTATACCCTTCTGAAGGAACAGAAAGCGGATATCGTACTTGAGCTGCCTGAGGACTTCAATCAGAAATTCGGACAGGTTCTTCTTCTGTCAAGGCTCGGAGAAGTTCCTGAGGACAGAAAACCCGAGGTCATCATTCAAAAGGTGGAACTAAGGGATACCTCTTCTATGGCGAGCGATATCATGACTCAGGTCATGGCACAGGTCAACCTTGAAGCCGCAAAACAGATGAACATTCAGATCCCGGAAGTGGAAATTTCCAGTGAAGTTGTCGGACAGACCGAAGATTTCAACTATGCCGATTATTTCTTTGCGGGAGTGCTTATCATGGCCTTTTTCAGTACCGGCTTGATGAACATGGGAATCAATCTCGCCTACATCAGGAGTAAAGGAGTTTTTAAACGGTTTGCCTGTACACCGATGAAAACAAGTCAGATCATGAGTGCCACGATCTTTTCCAATATGATCTTTATGGGCATTGCATTCGTTCTGCTTCTTATCTACGCAAAACTGTTCTACGGAGTAACCTGGGCGGTTTTTCAACCGGAATCCATCCTGTTCGCGGTGATGACAGCTGTCCTGGCACTCACGTTTGGTTTTTTCGTCGGAACAGTGTCCAAGACACCCAATTCAGCTTCGGGACTGGCAAATCTGCTGTTCTTCCCGATGCAGTTTCTCGGCGGGCTGTATTTTCCGGTCTTCGATCTCCCACCGGCAATCAGCTGGTTCGTCTACATCAACCCGCTCACCTATCTTGCAGCAGGGATGAGAAAGTCAATGGGATTGATGGATGCACCGGTCCCACATTACACACTGTATCTTGTCCCGTTGCTCTGGACAATCACTATGCTTTTAATCTCACTAAAAGTGTTCAAATGGGATGGGGGGGAATAAGATGAAACTCACACTCGGTATGTTAAAGGCTTTTATGATCAGCCGAATAAGAGATAAATCGGCACTTTTCTGGACCCTTGCCTTTCCGATCATGTTTTTGATTATTTTCGGTCTGGCATTCGGTGGCACATCAACCACATCCGTTTCAACCGGTACGGAGGAAATACGATATGCCATACTGATTGATGAGGACATAGACGCATCGGTCGAAAAAGAGATCCTCGACGCATCGGATAAATTAAACCTGAAACCGCTCTCCGTAGATTCCGAATTGAATCTCAAACAGAGTGTAGAATACTCACTGGATAATGTGGATTTCGGTATCCGACTGTTTAAAGTCGATGGAAAATGGCGGGTTAAAGGCTATTACAACGCGGATGACGTGACCAGACTTCAGATGTACGAAGCACTCGTTCAGAATCTGGTAACCGAATTGAGAAAGGAACTGGCTGGTTTTGAAAATATCCTGAACGTCAAGACCGTCAACAAGGAATTCAGTGATGAACCGATCACCTCAACCGGCTATATCATGTCGGGAGTCATAGCCGTTTCCATTACGCTTTCCGGTATCACGGCCCTGATCGTGAGCTTCGGTTATTACAGAAAGCAGAATATCATCAAGAGATTATTATCCACGCCGCTTAAAGGATCACAGTTTCTTGCAGCCGATATCATCAACAACCTGATCATCTCATTGGCAACCATCATCATCATCCTGATCTTTGCGAAACTGATATTCAGCGTCTCATTTCACATCAACCTACTCTATCTGAGTGTAACCTATTTCACTTCCATGTTCCTCATGATGGGACTCGGCGGTCTGTTCCTTCTGATATTCAGGGAACCAAACGCGGCCATGAATATTGCCAATGTCTTTTCGACTATCATGATGTTCTTTGCCGGGGTATATTTCCCGCTGGAATTACTCCCAAAATGGCTTCAGGGAGTTGGAGCGGCCCTTCCGATGACCTATATCGCTCAGAATATCCGATTTGCCCTTGGCCAGGATTACATGTCCCTGTCAAGGTTCTGGGTAGTCAACGGCGTATTCGCCCTCATCGCATTGATCATCATTCCAGTCGTGGGACGATCCATCTTCAATCTCGAAAAGAATTGATCCGACAACTCATCCAAAAGGCAGACTGTGAGTATAGTCTGCCTTTTTTATATTCAGTGAATTACTAATTCAATTGTTCCTCACCACAAAAAAAAGACCGCGAGCTACTCGCGGTAAACGTTATATTATTTAAGGCAATTGTGGTTTCAATCAGATTTTAAATTTATCGAGCTCCCCTTTTAACTCTTCCGCGAGCCGCTGCATCTCATAAGCCGATCTGTTCGTGTCTTCCACGGTCTCTTTCTGAGTCCGGACAAGGCCCTCTATCAATTCCACCTCATCAGTCGCATTCACCATGGATTGAGCGGATCTGTTAACTTCGACCGCTATCTCCTCTATCGCCGTATTCTGTTCTTCGGAGGAGGCACTGAGCTCACTGATGGCTTCGGTTACGGAACGCAGCCTTTCTGATATGGACATGAAATGATCCAAGGCCGTTTCTGATTTTCTGGTTATATTCAGAACCAGCCCCGTCGTCGTCTTTGAAGTCGTATTGATCGATGAAATACCATTCTGTATCTGTTTCAGAAGTTTTTCTATACTTCCGGTTGCCACATTCGTCTCTTCCGCTAATTTTCGGATCTCATCCGCTACTACGGCAAATCCTTTCCCCGCTTCTCCTGCGCGAGCCGCTTCAACCGCTGCATTCAAGGCTAGTAAATTCGTCTGCTTCGCTATTCCTTCGATGGATTCAAGTATTCCCGCAATGTTTTTAGCCTGGAATTCAAGTTCCTGAACGGCTGAATTGACGACTTCATCGTTGCGCGTGACATCTTGATGCGTTTTAACAAGCAGTTCGGAGATTTCTTTCATCTCTTCAGTCCCCGTTTTCGCCGCTTCAGCCGTTTCTATGGCATCTGAATTGATCTTGTTGGTGAGTTCTACCACCGTCTTGGAACTCGCTGCGATCTCTTCCACATATGAACTGATCTCCTCGATAGAATTCGACGTTAATTTGATGCTCTTTCCGGTCAATTCGATCCGATTATGTAAATTGACGGTACTTTCAGCAGACTGATCGGAAATCCGCTTGATCACCTCCGAAGAATTTCCGACATGATCAAATGCGGTCTTCACATCGTACATGGTTTCCCTGAGTGTACCGGCTATCGTACTGAGTTCTTTTCGTATCCGGTTGAATTCATTCTTATTTCGTTTTCTAAGACTGAACGGAATATCCGCCGTAAAATCGAGTTTTCTGATCATCCTGGAATGTCTGACCACAACAGCCACCTGACGTCTCATGTCAAAGATGATATAAACGGCTACCACCATGCTCAAAAGAATAGAGAAAGTGATGATCAGATTGATCTTCCCGTTGTCATTCACGAGACTCGCTTCACCTTCACCACTGACATTCTGTATCTTCCCGAGACTCATCTTCAGGCTGAGTTCCTGATTGTCAAAACGTTCCTCCATGTATAAATTCAACTCATCGACCTGTCTCGCAATATCTTCGTTGATGATATCGAGTGAGATGTTCTTCGTTGATTCGATATCGTATTCCTTGTATTCGATATCCTGATCCAGAAAACCGTTTTCCACCTGTAATTCTCTTGAATTCTTTAAAAAGGCGGACATTTCATCAATCTCCATGGCGTATATTTTCAAGCCTTCAAGAAAAATAAGATGAGCGACGGTCTTTTCGAATCCGTCATCATCATTCAACTCTTCATAAATCTGACCGATCTCTTTCTGAAGATTATGGTTCAACCCGAGACTTTCCTGTGTATTTCTCAGTATCTCCCTCGTAATCAGTGGAAATCCATCAAGGTTCAACTCTGTTTTAAGCTCAGGTTCTATTCCATTATCCCAGATCTTTTCAAGTTCAAAGACTGATAGGCCGGCGGAATTTATCAGTTCATAGATCTCTTTTTTATGAGTTCCTGTCGATCCTGTCGTATCTATCGTATTCAGCTCTGTTTCAAGATCTTCAAGTTTATACGCTCTCAGCTTGATGTATTTCTTTATCTTCGTTTCGATCGCTTCGATCGCTTCGATATTTCCCTTACGTTTTGCCTTCTGATCGTTCAAAACTTCCGTCTGATGTAATTCTGCCTGTTTATACGAAAACACGTCATCGACGTTGAATTTCAGATCATCCAACAGATGCAGCATGTTCTCCGACACCCCTGTCTTTTCAGATTCGGCTACAATCTGCTCCATCCGTGAATAGAAATCCCGATACATCTCATTCTGTTTCTCACTATCCGTTACATAACCCAAACTGAGAACGATCTCTATCATTCGTTCCACATCCGTCTGAAAATCGTTCACTTCTATAACCGTCTCAAAATCCACTTCCGATTTCTTTATCTGCTCCGTTATCATATCGGTATTATGCTTTATATTCATTTCAGAACCACTTGAAACCAGATAAATGCAAAAAAACAAGACGATAATAATACAAAAGGCGATAATCAGCTTGATCGTAATCTTCATTTACTCTCCCCCCGCACATTAGCCAATTAATGTGATCACATTTTTATCTACTTATACGCATAATATATTAAGCATGGGTGAAGAGAAGAAAATTTTTTTAGAGTGTTTTTATAACTTGCCGAATTGAAAAAAGACCGGTATACGGGATACCGGTCTTTTAAAAAAGTGACTTATCTGAAGCTTTTAAAACTTTACGACAAACCGTTCAAGTTCTTCCTCTGTTTCAGGAATCTTTAACACCCCTGTCTTTGCCGAATAGACAATCCCACTGATCTCAAGGAGAATATGTTCGGGAACCTTGTCTCTTGTATAAGTCATCGGACTGATCCCTATACCGTCCTCAACAAGTCCGAGTGTTACAAGTCCGCCGGAAAAGAAGTCTTCATAAGAATCCTTGATCCCGTAATAGGCTGCATTGTCAATTCTCTTCAGCGCTGAACAGAGCACCCGGCCCTCAACGAGATAATCCTGATCCATATCCGCGCCAATGGCATAATACCCTTCCCCAGCGCTCTTTACGGCTTCAAAGACACCAAGACCGCTGAGTCCGGCAATCTGGAATGTAATATCCGCACCCTGTGACTGCTGTGAAACGGTCATCGTCTTCCCCTTCTGAACATCGATAAAGGATTGAACATAACCGACAAGTACCTGTACATCGGCATCATGAATCTGGTTGTACGCTGAAGCGCCCGCTCGATATCCGATCTCATACCTCTGAACCGGTGCGATAGGAATTCCACCGACGACGGAAATGATGCCCGTATTCGTCATGGCAGCACCGATAAAACCGGCAAGAAATCCGCCTTCCTGCTCTTTAAATGAATAGGTTCTGATATTTGGCTGACCGAGTTCTCCCATATCGATTCCGATAAAATCTGTATCAGGATACTGCGGTGCAACTGCCTTGAGCGCTTCTTCGAGCATATAGCCAACGGCAATGACACACTCGGAGTTTTGTGCCGCCTGTGAAAGGTTGGGAACAAAGTCGCTCTGTTCATGTGACTGAATGACCCTTGACTCGATACCGAGTTCCGTTGCAGCCTTCTCAACACCGGCCCACGTCCCGTCGTTAAATGACTGGTCTCCCAGTCCACCCGAATCGGTGACCATCGTTACCTGAAATGCAAATGTACAGACACTCAACAAAAGAACAGACAAAGACAATAATAGAATCTTTTTCATACATCAACCTCCTGATCAGTTTTATAAGGCATTATATCATTCTACATTAACCAACATATTATTGCTTTTTAACGAGAACCCTAAATTATTTTTATTCCTCTGCGTCTTCTATATCAGGCAACGATTATTAGTTTTATATAATCATGAAAGGGTGATTTTATGAGTTTATACGACTTCAAATTTGACGATGCCTTCGGATTTGAAAAAGACCTGTCGGATTACCGTGGAAAAGTGCTCCTGATTGTAAATACAGCGAGCAAATGCGGCTTCACCCCACAATATGAGGGACTGGAAAATCTGTACAATGAATACAAAGATAAGGGATTGCAGATCGTCGGATTTCCGTGTAATCAGTTTGGCGGTCAGGAACCTGGAAGCAACGAGGAAATACAGAATTTCTGCAAGATGAATTATGGGGTAACCTTTCCGGTATTTGCCAAAATTGACGTCAACGGAAAAGATACTCATCCATTGTACGAATTCCTGAAAAACGAAGCGCCCGGACTGGCCGGTTCTCATGCGATTAAATGGAATTTCACCAAATTTCTAGTTGACCGAGAGGGAAATGTCGTTAAAAGAATCGCCTCCGCAAAAGAACCGGAGAAAATAAAAAACGATATAGAGGTGCTATTATAAATAGCAAAAAGGCCGTTTTAAAATAAAACGGCCTTTTTACAAAGATGCTTTAAACTTTATTGCTGATAAGCTTCCCCTTCAACGGTGATCGTCTCTCTGCCGATGACCGGGACAAAATAGCTGATGATGAAATCCATAACCGTATAACCTTCCACAATCTTTATATCCTTTGCAAAATCTGCCTTGTAAGGGGCAAGTCCCGTTCTGATCAGTTCATCGAGTTTTAAATTCGTGTCGTTGAGATTTAACACCATCGGACTGAAGACATACCATAATTCGCCTGATTCTGAAAAAGAACCGACCGGTCTTCCGGAAGCCTGCGGAAAATAACCGAGATTCCCGTCCATCGACTGGAAAATCACAGAACAACTGCTGAACCCAAGAATCATAACAACCAGAGCAACTGCCAAAAGTAATTTCTTTACCACATGTATTCCCCCTTAAAAATGATGAAATATCATTTCACTTTGAAATCTGCATCGGATATAATCCCCCGGAATAAGACAGGGAGACAAAAGGAGAAAGTTCATGATTGACCCCGATTCCAAGTTGGAAACCGGAAAACGCGTTGACTGGAACAAACAGTTCTGCCGATAGGTTGGCGTCGATATAATCCATTCCAAGCTTAAAATCGGCAGCTGTATAAAGGCCAAAAATTCTGCCGTTGGTACTGTTCAGAAACTCCAGAATCTTAAACTGAAGCCCGAGACTTCCATAGTAATTTGAAAGATCCTGACAGCCGAGACCAAACCTGAATCTGAATGGGTCTGTCATCTGAGGGCCGTACGTAAACATCAGATCTACCGTGTTGTTCGTGAGATAATCTGAATGGATAAAAGTGCGAACGATGTCATTCTTCTGGAATTCTATATCGAGCCCGATATAATCGTTGCTGAATTCCACGGAAAAACAGACTGAAGCTGAAAACAAAATCAGGACTAACGTTAGAAATTTTTTCATAGAAATCTACCAATGTTTTTAAAATTTAAACTCTCTCCGGATTTATTTTACCATACTTTCAGAAAATCTCCACCGGAGCAGTTTAATAAGGTGATCAAAGCATCCTCATCTGAAGTAACGTATTCTGTCGTCCCATTATTCACCGAGTACCTGTATTCCGTCAGGGGAGTTACGGTAAAATTCTGAAGATTTCTGATCGTACAATCGGCTGTCCCGCTCCCCGTCAGCTGAACAGAATATTCAGAAACCGTGTCCGTGACAGAAGAAGGATCCCATCCCATCTCATACAGATCGTTGATTCCCCCGCTGACATAACCTTCCCACGTTCCCATACCGACAAACTCTCCTTCGGCTATGCCGTATCCGCTTCTGTCCGTAAACACGAGATAGCTCTGATTCTTCCTGAAATTGAACAGCCAGTTCAGTTGCATAAAGCAGTCTTCGCTATGCTCCCCGTTGTGCCGATGATA
>DAINPP010000043.1:0-19748 GCA_036743375.1 Thermotogae bacterium
TAGACGGCGAGATCTGCGACGGACATGGAGGCGAGCCGGATGAGATCCCAGCTGATATCCTGTCCGCTGATGCCCATGTATTTTCTCATGAAGTCTTTTTCGAAATCTGTTGCCTTTGCATAGAAACCTTTTGTCGTGTCGTTGTCATGTGTTCCGGTGTATACGACACAGTTTTTCTCGTAATTGTGAGGAAGGAATCTGGATTCCACTCCTCCACCAAAGGCAAACTGCAGAACCTTCATCCCCGGAAATCCACAATGTTCCCTGAGTGCGTCTACTTCAGCCGTGATGACGCCGAGGTCTTCTGCGATGATAGGGAGTTCTTCGAAATCTTTTTTGAGAGAGTCGAAGAAATCATTGTAGGGGCCTTTTTCCCAGATTCCGTTCTCAGCGGTTGTGTTACCGGCAGGGATCTTCCAGTAGGCTTCAAATCCCCTGAAATGATCGATCCTGACGTAGTCGACCAGTTCGAGTGTTGCCGTGAGTCTCTTTTTCCACCAAGCATAATCGTCTTTTTTCTGTGCTTCCCAGTTGTAAAGGGGATTCCCCCAGAGTTGTCCGGTTGCACTGAAATAATCAGGCGGCACACCGGCGATGTGTGTGGGACGCCTGTCTTCGTCAACGAGGAATCCTTCCGGGTAGGACCAGAGGTCCGAGGAGTCGCTTGAGATGAAGATGGGAATATCTCCGATGATGGTGATGTCTCTGTTATTGGCATACTGTTTCAGTTCCATCCACTGTTTGAAGAAGAGGAACTGAGAGAATTTATTGCTGTTTATCTCATCGGCGAGTTCTACTTCCGCCTTTTGCATGGCGGTGGTTTCTCTGTGTCTGAGGTCGTGATTCCAGTCGAGCCAGCTTGCCCCGCCGTTTGCCTCTTTCAGCGCCATGAAGAGGGCGTAATCATCCAGCCAGTAGGCTTCTTTTTTGCAGAATTCCTCAAACGCCCCTTTGAGAGGTGCCCCTTTTCCTGCCTTGAATGCCCCCCAGGCCATCTTGAGAATCTTGACCTTAAAGGGAATCACCCGGCCGAAATCTACTTTTTCTTTTGGGAATTCCGGTACTTCGATATCTTTTCTGAGTAAGCCGTATTCTATGAGGAGTTCCGGGCTGATAAGATAGGGGTTTCCCGCAAAGGCGGAGAAGCACTGATAAGGGGAATCGCCGTATCCTGTCGGTCCGAGTGGTAATATTTGCCAGTGTTTTTGTTTGGCCTCAGCGAGTCTGTCGATCCATTTGTAGGCCTGTGGCCCGAGGTCTCCCATGCCGTATTTTCCCGGGAGTGATGTCGGGTGCATGAGGATTCCTGAGCTTCTTTTCATAAGGTTTTGTGTCATCTTTTCACCTTCTTTATAGGTTTGTTTATTTTTTTCATCTCTTTTCAAGGGACAAGTTGTAAAGCTTTTAAATCCCCCTGCAGGGGCAATTCTTGAACTACCCACATACGATACACTTACGGGTGATTCGTGAATCACCCCTACCGCCCTTTGGAAATTTTATATACAAAAATCGTTTTTGCAGATCAAACTCATGGTATATATTGTGAATTGATTGTTCAAACATAACCGTATTATATTTTATCACATATTTTAAATCGGCGTTCATGCAATCCTTTTCTCAACCAAAACTGCGCAACAAGACAAAAAACAACTTTTTTTGATTGAAGCTTGTTTGAAATAGTATAATTAGTTAGATTGTTTCAGAGATGGTGATTTTTATTTTAATCAAGACGTTTACAGACAGACTGGTGATTATACTCGATGTCATCGGTTCGAAAAAGGATTTGGCGTTTACTTCCGCAATCCGGGAGAAGGTCCGCAATATTGATCGGGAATTTTTTGAATATCCGCCCTCTGTTTCACGGGGGGATGAGATACAGGCAGTCCTGCTGCCCGGGGTAGACCTTGGGAAGGCGCTGCGGCATCTACGGTACGAACTGCTTCCGTACAAGCTGCGCATAGGCATTGGGTTTGGACGTATAGAGATTCCCGAAGATTCCGTCAGCAGCTGGGATTTGTCCGGTGAGGCCTTTTTTAACGCCCGTGATGGGGTGGAGGAACTTGAAAAGGCGAGGCAGACGTCGCTCTGTTTTCTGTCAGGGGATGAACGGCTGAACCTGTGTGTGAACACCATCCTTGAGCTGATGAATGTGATTATCAACGACTGGACGCAGACGCAGTTCAGATATGTGCTGCTCTATGAGGAATATGGGACTTTTGACCGGGTTTCCGAGGTCCTTGATGTGAGTTCCCAGAACGTTCACAAGGCCTGCAAGCGTGCCAACTGGGATGTTGTTAAGAGAGCTGAGCAGAATATGGAAGGTATTTTGAAGGGATGGGCAGGTGATTGTATATGATGTGTTTTCTCCTGGTACTGTTCCGAATGAGTTGTGTGGATAGGGAGTCTGTTTTTATAATTGTTTGAAATTCGTCAATAATAATAGATTGACGGTTTTCTTTATGCTATAATAAAGGTGTGCTCTTAAAATTGAAAGGAGGGATAATAATGGCTACTTCTTCTTTTGATAAGGATTTTACTTTGAACTCAAAGAAAGCAGTAGACTCTTTTTTGAAGATTATTTCCTCTGCTAATGAGAAGAAAGGTATCAAAATTGATAGAAGCCTTATTACAGAGGAAACAAAAAAAAGAGGCGAAGAGAAATTAAAGAAAATGTTATCTCATTAAAAAGATTAATAGAAATAAGTGGAGAAGAAAATACTCAAAAGCTTATTTCTATTTTTTTATGCCAAAAAGATAGAGATATTGAGGTATTTTTAAAGAATAGAGCGATTGATTTTGAGAAATATGGAAAGAGCAGGACCTTTCTTTTATACGATGAGTCTGATGCTGATTTTAAAGTATTGGGTTATTATTCTATTGCCATGCCGGTGTTTAAAATTCCGGAGCAGTATTCAAATCGTAAGAGAAAAGAACTTGATGGATTTAATGCAAAAATAAAAGGTGAAAAGATAACGGAAGTTCCCGCTTATTTAATCGGACAATTTGCTAAAAATGATTTATTTGGGGATGAGATATCTGGAGAGTTATTAATGCAGTATTGTTTGAATACCGTTTTAGATGCACAACAAAATGCAGCCGGAAGAGTTATCATGCTCGAATGTAAAGATGAGCCAAAATTAATCAGTTTTTATAATCGTTTTGATTTTGATAGGGTTGAAAGAGATTATTCTGAAAATGAGCTGATTCAAATGATTAGAGTGTTATCCGATAAAGAGATTGTGGGTTCTGTTGATTGAGTAAAATCAATACTTGGAACTTGCTGAAAAAATATAGCATAAAAAAAGAGCGCATAGCGCTCTTTTTTTATGCTTCTTCGTTCATGATAGCTTTTATCTTGTCCGGGACGCCCTGTCTCTTTCCCGGGAGGCAGCCGTCATGTGGGGCATCGCCTTTGTATACCGCCTTGGCGAAGGCTTCACAGCCGGGATAGCCGCAGGCTCCGCAGTTGACACCCGGAAGGGCTTCGATTATCTTTTTGAGTCTTGGATCCTCTTTCACTTCAAACTTCTTGGCCGCGAAGGCGAGAAAGGTTCCGAAGATGAGGCCGAGGGATCCAAGGAGTATCAGGCTGTTGATGAATACCATATACCATCACGCTCCTTTAAAGTTTGATCATGCCGCTGAATCCGACAAAGGCCATCGAGAGGATTCCGGCGGTGATGAGTGTTCCCGCAAGTCCCTGGAACGGTTTCGGGATGTCTGCAAATTCCATCTGTTCCCTGATTCCAGCAAAGAGGATGAGTGCCAGTCCGAAACCGAATCCAGCACCGAGGGCGTTGAAGATGGTTTCGATCAGGGTGTAGTTGTTCTGTATGTTGAGCAATGCCAGTCCGAGGATGGCACAGTTCGTCGTGATGAGCGGCAGGAATATTCCCAGGGCCTCGTAAAGTGCCGGGGCGGTCTTTTTCAGAAATATTTCTACGAACTGAACGAGTGAGGCGATGACTAAGATGAAGACGATGGTCTTCAGGAACTCGAGTCCCATGAGGACAAGCAGTCCGTTGAGCAGCCAGGTGATGATACTGGCGAGCACCATGACGAATATAACGGCAAGGGACATGCCGGCAGCCGTATCGATCTTTTTGGAAACGCCGAGGAACGGGCAGATCCCGAGAAATCTCTGTAATACGAAGTTGTTGACCAGGATGGCCGACATGAAAATAAGGAATACCTGCATGATTACGCACCTGCCTTTTCAGCAGCCTGGGCAGCCGCTTTTGCTTCTTTTTCCTTCTGCTTTCTCTTTTCCTCTTTTGAGATACCGATCCAGTTCAGTCCCGCAACGAGCAGACCGAGTGTGATAAAGGCGCCCGGTGGCAGGATCATGATGAACACGTTGAAGGCATCTCCCCAGAGCGGCAGTCCAAACCAGGTTCCGGCACCGAGTATCTCTCTGACGGAACCGAGTAACAGGAGCGCACCTGCAAATCCGAGTCCCATTCCCAGGGCATCGAGTATGGATTTGAATACGCCGTTCTTGCTGGCATAGGCTTCGGCTCTTCCGAGGATGATACAGTTTACTACGATGAGCGGAATGAACAGTCCGAGTGTCTTCCAGAGATCGTAAAGGAATCCGTGCATGAGCAGATCGATCATCGTGACGAATCCCGCGATGATGATGACATACACCGGAATTCTGATCTTGTCCGGCACGATTTTTCTGATCAGCGAGATAACGACGTTAGACATGATGAGTACGGCAAGGGTTGCCATTCCCATCCCGAGCGCGTTTGTTGCGCTTGTCGTCGTTGCCAGGGTCGGACACATTCCGAGTGCCTGTATGAAAATGGGGTTGTTTTTAAACATTCCGTTGCTTAATTCTTCTGGTAATTTGGCCATAATCATTCACCCCCCAATTCTTGTTCAAGGTATTCGTACATCCCGTTAATGGCGTTTGCAACACCTCTTGGTGTGATGGTCGCGCCGGTCATCAGATCGCTGATGAAGATGACGCCGTCATCCTTGTAGGTGTTGATCTGAGCATCCGTCTGCGCAGGTGCCACACCGGCGTCCTTGTCAACTTTGAGTGAGTCTTTAAGGGCTGCATCGGGAACTTCAAAGAATCTTTCCTTCATGGGTTCCTCGGCGATCTTTGCCCCGAGACCCGGTGTTTCCTGGGAATAATCCAGGACTTCCATCCTGAGCATCTCAAGGGTGTCCGCGTCTCCGATGAAGGAACACATGATGGTGACGTATCCGCCGTATCCGACAGAGGCTCCGGTGATGACATATGCCTTCCGGCCATCCTTGAGCGTGAACTGATAAGCCGGTGATGCGCAGTAACCCTTGTACTTGTCGCTGGTGAAGAGTTTGTCTTCATCGGACTGCTTCCAGATCATTCCCTCGAGTTTTGCCTGTGATTCAGGGATATCTTTTTCATCGATAAGCAATTCTCCACTCGTTGGATCCGTGAGAACGGTCTTGATTGACTTGAGCTTGACGTTGAGTTCGGATTGTGCAATCGGGTCTTCCGTTATGGTGTAAACGGCTGAAAGAAGAATGGCGACAACCATTGCAAAAGCCATGAGTGTGAGTCCCATCTTTAAATAGTTACCCATATCACACCGCCTCCTTTACCGCTTTTTTTCTGAAAAGATTTGCAATGGGTCTGAATGTGTTCAGAAAGGCAACTGTTGTGAGTAATGCTGTTGTAAAAGCTATGAGTGATAATCCAACTTTCAAATAGTCCAGCATATCAGTTCACCGCCTTTTTCTTCATGGAACCAAACGGTCTTCTTCGCGTCAGTTTATCGATAAGCGGTTTGACGGCATTCATGATGAGTATCGAGTAGGCTACTCCTTCAGGAGTGGCCCCCACATACCTGATCAGCATGGTGATCACACCACATCCGACACCGAAGATAAGAGACCCTTTAATGGTTGAAGGACTTGTGACCATGTCCGTTGCCATGAAGAGTGCACCGAGCATGAGTCCGCCGCCGAGCAGGTGAAACAGAGGCGTTCCGAATTGATCCGGGTTGATCAGATAGAAGATGGAGGAGAAAATCAGAACGGTTCCGAGATAGGCAACGGGAATGTGCCAGGAAACGTGTTTTCTCACAAGCAGATAGATGAATCCCGCGATGAGAGCAAGCGCACTGACTTCACCGATACAGCCTCCGATATGTCCGAGGAACATGTCCATGTAGGAAGCCTGTCCGAGTGCGGCATCGAGCCCACCATCCTTGAGAATTCCCATCGGTGTAGCCGCTGTGACGATTTCGGCGCCTTTCCATGCCCCTGCCTTCACCCAGGTACTCATGGCTGTCGGGAAGGAGATGACGAGGAAGACCCTTCCGACGAGTGCCGGGTTGAACGGATTGTTTCCGAGTCCGCCATAAACGTGTTTTCCGAGTCCGATCGCCACGATGAGACCGATGACGAGGAGATACCATGGAAATCCGGCCGGAACATTCATCGTGAGCAGCAGTCCGGTGACCGCTGCGCTTCCGTCAGGTCTGAAGTCCTTCTGCTTTCTGAGAACCTTCATGATGAAGAGTTCGATCAATTCTCCGCCAACGGCTCCGAGTACACAGAGGAAGAGTGCGTTCCATCCGAAGACCCATACGGATACGGCGACAGCCGGCAGCAGGGCGATCAGAACGTCCACCATGATTCTTCTGACGCTGTCGGTTGTTCTTATATGAGGAGCTGATGCTGATTGAAATACCTGTGCCATATTATTTCCTCCCCTTCGTATTCATCGCCCTGTACACTTTCTTTGTCAGCTGGAATGTCTTGACATGGTCAATTCTTGCCGGACAGATGTATGCACAGGCGCCGCATTCGATACAGGATAACAGGTTCATATCGACGGCTTCATCGTTTTTCTTTGCCTTGCAGAGCTTGACGAGGAAATTCGGTTCGAGTGCCATCGGACAAACTTCCACACATTGATTACAGTTGATGCAGGGTTTCTCAGGCGCGGCCGCCTTCTTCGGTTTCGGAAGTACGAGGACGCCGGAGGTAGATTTCATGACGGGGGTTTCCGTGGTCTGAAGCAATGGGCCTGTCATGGGACCGCCGGCAACGACCTTTTCCGGTTCTCCCTTGTAACCGCCGGCAAATTCGATGAGCTCACTGATTGGGGTACCGATCCTTGCGATGACGTTCTTCGGATGCTGTATGCCTTCACCGGTGATCGTGACACCTCTTTCGACGATGGGTTTTCCTTCTATGACCGCCTCGGCAACGGCGACAGCCGTTCCCACGTTGTTCATGACGACACCGATGTCGATAGGCAGTCCGCCAACGGGAACCTTTAGTCTCGTCGTGGTGTAGATCAGCTGTTTTTCAGCTCCCTGAGGGTATTTTGTCTTAACGGCGAGTACATCAATTCCGTTATCGTGGGCGGCCAGCTCGGTCATCCGGCTGACGGCATCCGGTTTATTCGTCTCGATTCCGATGATGCCCTTTTTGGCTCCGGCGACCTTCATGAGGATTCTGAGGCCGTTGAGGAGTTCATCGCCCCTTTCGAGCATGAAGCGGTGATCGATGGTGAGATAAGGCTCGCATTCGGCACCGTTGATGATGACGAGCTCCGCCGGTCTGACCAGTGTTGATGTATATTTGACATGAGTGGGGAATGCCGCTCCGCCGAGTCCTACGATTCCTGCGTCAAGGATTCTCTGATAAAGGACTTCTCTCGAAGCTGTTGTAAAGTCGATGGGGTCCATGAGTTCCCACTCTTCTTTTTCTTCCCTTTCGATAACGATGACATCCAGTTTCTTTTTCTGTGCCGGATGCAGCATCTTTGTGATTTCTTTAACGGTTCCGGTGACCGGTGAATGAAGTGGTACTGAAACCGCTCCTGATTGTTGAGCGATGACCTGACCGGTCTTAACCCGCTGGCCTACCTCGCAGATAATTTTTGGTGGAGCTCCGAGATTCTGATGCCCGAAACAGTACACCGTTTTTGGCAACGGCATCCGTTCCAGTGAAGCCTTTTCTGATAGTTCTTTTCTTTCCGGTGGGTGAATGCCACCGGGAAATGTCAGTACCGCCATAAAACAAATCCTCCCTTCGCTTACTGTTTAATTGGCCGTTTTAATATCTGTATTCTCAGCCATCTTTTCATTGCTCTCAAGCGCGCAAAATTTCTATCTGTAAATTTCTGATTTGCCCCTTCAAAATCTATCTCTCTCATCTTGGAAATTGCATAGACGATCTCCGATAGGGACTTGTCCTTGAAATAGCCTTCAAATCCCTCGATATCCGTAAAATAAGACCGCATCTTAAACGTGTCGGCTGCAATAAACGGAATGGCAAAATAGGAGGAGATAATCGCCCCGTGAAGTCTTTCAGAGATGATCAACGAGCAGGTGGAAGCCTGATCCGTGATATCGTTGACCTCGCCGACCTTTACCGACGTGATAAAATGTTCCCCGAATCGCTCGGCCGCCTCCTCTGAGATTTTCAGATCCTGTTCCGGAAAGGCGACAAAGAACTGAATTTCTTCTATCCCTTCATCCTTAAAGGCCCTTGTAAAGTCTTCGGCGTTTTCCCACGGTCTTTTGAGGAACACCCCGATCCTGCCGGGGACCATCCTGGAGGCCTGTCTTTTTCTCAGAAACAGGTAACCGAGATCCGTTCCTCTTTTATGCGCAGCAGAACAGCTTCTGGCATATCTGTATGAAATATCATCCCTGAAGTATCCCGTACAGAGTTCATTGCTCAGAATCTTTCTCAACTGCTTAAAATGTCTTTTACTCGAGATTTTTCCGATCCCGTGTCCCATGAGCAGGACTGGTTTTTTTAGGAACAATGCCGTAGAAATGAGAACACGATAATAGAAAAAGCTACGGCTGCTTGTCTCATCCTGAAAGAGATTTCCACCACCGCCGATGAGGATATCGGCGTTTCGTATTGAATTGAGTATTGCAAAAGGAGACGATCTGAGCACATGATTGATCTTTATGCCACCGATCTTTCGCGAACCTTTTCTCGGATAAAGAAGATCTATTTCTTCTATTCCTACTTCCTTCAGTAGTTTCAGTATGCTTCTGAGAAGCATTTCATCCCCATAATTGTTCATTCCATAGTAGCCGAACAGGAATATCTTGATGTTGCTCTCCCCCTGTCTCCCCCACCCAATCAAAGCCGTTCCGCAGCTTCTTTTCTCTGAGCAGGTACATGGGGGAGCTGTTTTTTTAAAAACGCATCACAACCAAGGAATTATAACACGGCATGCGAATGAATCACAAGAAGATGGAGTTTACTCCACGCCGTCCTTAAAATTTCTTTTTATTTCGAAAACGGAAATTTATATTTTTGCAGCTATTTGCTTTCAAGGCAGGAATTTTGATCTGGACAACCGTTGGGTATCTGAACTGAGGCCTTCATCAGAAGCTTTGAAGGAATTCCGGTATTTGAAATTTTTTTAAGAGATCCCCTTAACAGAAAGTGGTCTTATTTGAAGAAAAGATAAGAATCGAGTTGGCTTCATGTTATTTCCCGATTTTACAAACTGTTAAAATCCGGAGGTGTTGACGTAGTCCTGAGACAAGATAGTACAATCTGACTGTAGTTTGATCCTGTTGAAGAAAAGGTTCCGAGTTCAAAACAACGAGGCTCGAATAGCTGGATCGAACGGAAAACTGAAACGATGAGGCCACAAAGATTAAATTAAAACAGCATACTTAAAGGGAGGCTGGACAAAATGAGAAAGACACTTAAGAAGATGGAAAGAATTATCAGAAATTCAAGAGTACAGAGAGATTTTGACAGAAAGATGGCAGAGAACAGCCTTTTGACTTACGACGTAACGAACAGATTTTAAGCCGTACACGTACCATTTAAAGACAGAAACGACGAACAACACTTCACATAGATTGCACTCCTTTAACCCTCCTTATCTGGAGGGCTTTTTTTTTGCCGTTATTGGACAATCAATAGGGATGAGAAATTTCGAAGAACGAGATGATAGTTATGGAAATGATAACCCGTTTTTTTAACGAGGAACTTGAATTCAAACATAAAAAGGATATAATAACTTTGTGATGGAGTAAACGGAAATCTTCACGCAAACGAAGATAACTTTAGTATAAAAGACTACTATTTCTCGTCAGATAGATATGACTAATTTTGCTTACAGGGAGGAAAAAGATGAAAAAAGGTTTGATATTCTTAACAGTTCTGATAGTTGCTTCTGTCGGTCTGTTTGCTCAGGTGAATGTGTTGTCCCCAGTGGGACCGACACTCGTCTCACTCGTGGGGATTCTCGAGGACAAGGTTCAGACGGAATCTGAAATAAATGTAGAATACTGGAGTTCTTTCGATCAGATCACGGCTCAGCTTGTGACCGGGAAGGCGGATCTCGTTATCGTTCCGGTTGCACTCGGAGAGATGCTGTATGATAAGGGGTTGGATGTTCAGCTTGCGGCCGTGACGCTCTGGAAGAGTTTTTATCTTGTAACTGCGCCGGAACTCGATGTGAAGGGTCTTGAGGATCTGAGGAATGTCGAAATATACACCCCGCAGGGTACCGGTCAGACGGGGGATATCCTCATGAGGTATGAATTTGCGAGACTTGGTATAGATGATTTCACGATCAAGTATGCAACACCGCCTGAGATCATCGGATTGATGGCGACGGGAAAGGTGCAGGCGGCTGTACTTCCCGAACCGTTTGTCACACTGGCAACCAAAAAAGTGAAGGGTGCAAAGATAGCGCTTGACATGCAGGAGATATGGGGAGATGCGACGGGTATTTACAGGGTACCTATCACAGGCGTGATGGTCAGGACCCAGGCCCTTCAGGAAAGACCGCTCGAGATCGTTTCGGCGCTGAATGCCCTGTCGAATTCCATCGATTATGCGATGAGCCATCAGGATGAGGCCGTTCAGCTGACGGCAAAATATTTCAGCGGCATGCCGGCTCCTGTCATGAAAGAATCGCTCGGGAGATCGGAATACGGATATGACACCGTTCTTACCGCAAAAGATGAGGTTCAGAGATTCCTTGAGACGGTTAACACCATAGATAAAGCCATTCCCGTGCCGGATGAAGGATTCTACGCTCAGTAATCACAAAAGGACAAAAAAAATGCACATCCCGAACTGGGTAGTCGGGGTGTGCTTTTTGTTTCTGTTCTGGTGGATTATTTCCATGCTGATCGGCGAAGAATTGATTGTTCCTTCTCCCTTTACCGTCATGAAGGATATCGTCGACGAATCGATGAACGGCAATCTACTCCCGGCCTTGTTGATGACCTTTCTGAAATCCGTTCAGGGGTTGGCGATTGCCTTGCTGATCGGAACACCGATCGGTATTCTGATGGGTGTCTCAAGAAGGATAGAGGAATGGCTCAGACCGATTACGATGGTCATTCGTTCCATGCCGGTCGTTTCGTGGCTTTCCAGTGTCATCGTCATCTGGGGAATCGGCTGGCAGGCACCGGTCTTCATCATCGTCACGACACTACTCCCCCTGATCATCTTTAACATCGCGCAGGGAGTCAAGAGTATTGATGTCAAGCTTATCGAGATGGCGCATGTGTATCAGGTGCCGAAGACAAAGATCTTCAGGCAGATTTACCTCGGATCGGTCGTCCCCTTTCTCCTTTCCTCCATACGGGTCAGCCTCGGAACGATGTGGAAGGTTGCGATTGTAGCCGAATATATGGCGGGTGATTCCGGACTTGGGATCAATATTTCGTGGGCCAAGTTCTATCTCGATACCCCCCGTGTCTTTGCCTTTACGGCGGTTGCCGTGATTTCCGGCCTATTGCTGGAATACCTGTTTGACCGAGTTATCTCACTTTTGTACAGAAAAGGTGTGGGAATATGGAATCAATGATCCGAACGAAGGGGCTGTCAAAAAACTACGGTTCCAGTCCGGTGCTTCAGACGATAGATATTTCTATTCGTGCAGGGGAACGGATTGCCTTTCTTGGGCCTTCCGGCTGTGGTAAAACGACGCTGCTGAGATGCCTTTCCGGCTTGATCAATGATTACGGTGGTGAAATAGAATCGAATTATAAACGGGCGGGATTTGTCTTTCA
This sequence comes from Thermotogae bacterium, assembly GCA_036743375.1. Classification (GTDB taxonomy): domain Bacteria; phylum Thermotogota; class Thermotogae; order MWEM01; family MWEM01; genus DAINPP01. The sequence continues at coordinate 12,024 of DAINPP010000043.1, forward strand.
GGAAAACCGGTTGATTCCCTGGTGTACGCTTCAGAAAAATATGAGCTTTGTCTCGGATGACAGCCAACGCATCGAGAGCGTTCTTGAAATGGTCGGACTGACCGATTTTAAAAATCATCATCCGTCAGAGTTGAGTGGTGGGATGAAACAGCGGGCCAATCTCGCAAGAGCTCTGATCATCCGGCCGGATATCATCTTCTTTGATGAACCCTTTCAGAGTCTTGATCTGCGTTCAAAGATCAATCTCATGGGGGAAGTCAAGCGACTTCAGCATCAGCAGAAATGGACCGCCGTCCTCGTGACACACGGGATCCGTGAGGCCGTTGTCTTTGCCCACAGGATCATCATTCTCTCCAAGGGACCGGCGGAAGTCGTTAAGATTATCGAACTGAGTCGGGAAGAACGGGAAGCGGATTTCTTTTCCCCGACAAATGCGAAATACGAGCGGGAGATACTGGATTATTATGAATGAAGATTCCCTGAATTCGCTTTATTTTTTTAAGGCGATGAAGGAAATGGCCACGATGGCCGCGGTCTCCAGCCTGAGAATTCGTCGCCCCATAGAAACTTCTATCAGGTCCTGCGAATGCAGGCGGATCGTTTCGAGTTCCTTTTCGGAGAATCCCCCTTCCGGTCCGATGAAAAGGTTTACGGTTTCCGGAAAGCTGCAGTCGGCAATAGAATTTGCCGTATAGGGATTCAGCAGAACGGAGGTTGTTCCTTCGTAGTCCACCGCTTCAAAAGAATCGTAAAGGGTCACATCCGGAAGAACGGTACCTCCGCATTGCTTTAAGGCCTTTCTCAATGTCTTGTCCACCTTGTCCCCGTTGACTTTCGGGAAATTTGAGCGGTCGCATTTGACGAGACTGATCTTCTTCACACCGAGTTCCACCGCCTTTTCAAGTAGAAGTGAGAGCCTATTCCATTTCGAAATACCGGCGGTGATATGGATGACTTTGTCGGTTTCCCTGCTCAGGTCTTCTTCTCTGAAAGTGATTTCGGCGAGCGCTTCGCTCTTTTTCAGCTTCAGAAGTGTCCCTTTGTAGATGAATCCCTTGCCGTCCGTGAATGAGACCGTACCCCCTTCCGTTTCTCTCATCACCCTGAGATGACCTGTTTCGTGTTCGTCAAAATAAGCCTTTTGCCCGTCAATCCTGTTGCAGAAATAATAAATAGACATATTGAACCTCTTTAGAAAAGATATTTTTATGGTATACTATTTGTAGGAAGTCCTATTCTTTATAATATGAAAATCGGACTTGATGTTAATCAGCTTATCAAATATTATGGGGTGAACGAATGGAAAAAATATCCGAAAGCCTTGAGAATTATCTCAGAATTATCTACGAAGTGCAATCTCAAAAGGATTTTGCCCGGGTCAAAGACATTACTTCAAGGCTTAATGTCAAAACAGCTTCAGTCGCAGATGCGTTAAAAAAGCTTGGTGAGCTTGGTCTCGTGGAACATAAAAAATACGGGTATATCAAACTCACTCAGGCAGGAATACATACTGCATTGAAAGTATATCAGAAACACCAGTCCGTTTTACACTTTCTGACGGATGTCATGTTCATGAAGGATACAACGGCAACGGATGATATCGCCTGTGGGCTGGAGCATCATCTCGACGGTGAGCTTTTCAGAAAGATCGGAGAACTCTCTGAATTCTTCAATGAGAATTCGGATATCCAGGATAAGTTCCGGGAATATCTCAACGAAGAGGGAGTGATCAAGGGAAGGAAGCTCGTTGAGGCCAACGCACCTGCCGACGTAAAGATTGTCAAACTGGTCGGCTCAAAGGTGCAGAGAAACAAACTGATCTCGTCGGGCATCCTGCCGGGAATGACCATCATGGTCGAAGAGAATGACAGTGCCTTCGATGTCCTGAAGATCAGACTCAGGGGGTTTACGACACCTATTTCCAGAGAAGAGGCCGGATTTATCATCATAGAGGAAATCAGTGCAGACATCACAGAATAGACATAATGAATGTAGTATAATATTCCCCGATTTTATAAACTTTGGAGGTAAGAGATGTTTGTATTAGGAAACCTGCTTTTGGGAATAGCCAATGTGCTTCATATTGTATTGTATGGATATATGTTTGTGCTCATCATAAATTCCGTTCTGAGTTTTCTCCCGCAGATGAGGTACAGCCCGTTTAAACAGGGAATCGAAACCTTGTCAAATATCGTACTCAACCCCTTGAGACGGTTCATCCGTCCGATTAGTGGGTTTGATTTTTCACCGTATGTGGCGATACTCATCTTGATCTTTGTCGACACATTTCTGGTTCAGACGATAGCGGATATTGGTTACAGAATCAGATAAGGTGATGTGGACTCATTCCGGAGAGGGAAAAATGATAAATTCAGTTGTTTTACTGTATAACCCGCATAAGGATGGAATAAAAACGAAACTGTTTGATCTGAAAGAGGCCTTTATGAGAGCCGGAATAGAGGTCGCCTATATGTTATCCACAGAGACGGAATATGCCGTCTATGGCCTGGAACTGTACGAACAGGATTCGGGAAAGGATTTAAAACCGGATATGATAGTGGTACTCGGAGGGGACGGGAGCGTGTTGCGCTCTCTTCCCCTCGCTGTTAAAAAGGACATCCCGGTAGCCGGTATCAATTTCGGAAAATTCGGCTTCATGACAAGGTATAAATACAACAGGGTACTGGAAGATCCGAAGATCCTCAACGATTCAAAAATATCCGAAAGAGCCCTCCTTAAGATCATCTCCGACGGCGAAAACGGGGAAAGTAAGGCGTGTCTTGCGTTGAACGATGTCGTTCTGCAGCGGGTTAATCTGAATCTTGTCGAGATGTACGAGATCGGTGTCAACGGTTCTTTTTTTGAGCCGAAGGCGGCCGACGGGGTGGTCATTTCCACACCGACCGGTTCTACCGCCTACTCCCTTTCGCTTGGAGGTCCCATCATCTTTCCCGAATGTGCGACGATGCAGCTGAATCTGATCGCACCACATACGATAGCCAATCGTCCGGTCATCTTCAATTCCGAAGAATCAATCACGGTGAGTCTCACAAACGGGGATATCATGAAGGTGTCCGTTGACGGTCTGCCACTTGAGGAAGCCAAAAAGGTCAGGGTTTGCCTGTCGGACAGGAGATTCAAGCTGTCCTATCCGAAGGATGATGAATTGCTTAAACTGATAGAGACTAAACTGTTCTGGGGACGGAGGGGTTAAATGCTCAGAGAGGTACATGCAAGAAATTTTCTTCTTTTTAAAGATGTATCCATAGATTTTCACGAGGGGTATAACGTGATCACGGGAGAAACGGGCGCGGGGAAATCGATGTTCATAAAGATGCTTCGCAGTCTGTTTGGAGACTTCAAGGCCAAAGAGATGATAGGACCTTTTGAGGACGGGTTCTGGATCGAAGCGTTGTTTGACAACAACGATGAGATCGTAGAAAAATTAAAGGAATCGGATGTTCCCATTGAGGAGCATCTGCTGATCAAGATAGCCGGAACGGCAGACAGACTGACCGCCAGAATCAACGGATCGGTCGTATCCTCGAAGATCCTGAAGGATTTTCTGCCGAAGACCTTTGAGATCCATTCTCAGAACGCCTTTCAGAATCTGAGATCCGTACAGTTTCAGGTGGAGTTGATCGACCGGTACACCAAAGAGTATCTGACGGAATTGAAGACTTCCTATCAGAAGGAACTGGAGGAATACCGAAAGCTGAAGCGGCTGCAGAAGGAACTGCCGGGAAATTCCTCCGAGATGATCAGAACACTGGATTTCCTCAATTTTCAGATACAGGAGATCGAAGCGGCTGCATTGAGAGAGGGAGAAGATGAGGTCGTTTCGGCTGAATTAAAGGCGCTCAGTAATTTTGAGTTCATCAAAAAGCGTTTGTCTCAGGTCCTTTCCCTGTTAGAGGACATTCCGGGGATGCCGAACGTGCTGGATCAGATCGGAGATATCTGTAAGAAGATAGAGGATATCACGGATGTGGAAGAGGAGGCCTCTCAATGGCTTGAGAGTGCAACCACGGCACAGGAGGCACTCAGCGATCTGTCACGAAACCTCTATTATCATCTCGATAACTTTGAGTTTGACGAAGAGCGGATGGCCGAACTGGAGGAACGGATGCGCGTGATCGAACTGCTCAAGAGGAAATACGGCCCCGAACTGAACGATGTACTCACGAACCTTGAGAAATTCAGAAAAGAAAAACTCCTGATAGAGAGCAAGATGTCCCGTGCGGAAACAATCGATGCCGATATAGAAAAATCGGTTGCGAGACTGAGTGAACTCGATGAGCGGATGTTTGAAATCCGGGAACAGGCGGCCGTTGTCATAGAAGAGGGAGTGATGAAGGAGTTGCAGGACCTGAAGATGGACAGGGTCAGGTTTTCGCATCAGAAATGGATGGAACATGATTTCCAGCCCAGTGGCAGGACCTTTCTGGAATTCACGGCGTCCACGAATCCGGGATCGGATTTTCTGCCCATCGCGAAGATCGCTTCGGGTGGGGAAATGTCCAGGATATTCCTCGCGATGGAAATGGTAATCCAGCGTGTCATGGATGTGCCAAGTGTCGTATTCGATGAAATCGATGCGGGAGTAGGTGCACGCCTTGGAGATCTCATCGGCAGAAAGATCAGTGAACTTTCCGGTAATGGGGTTCAGACATTTGTCATCACCCATCTTCCCCAGGTCGCGGCCTTTGCCCAGCGTCATTTCAAGGTGGGAAAGGCTCAATCCGGGAGGGAAACGGTCTCAACGATTACGGAATTAAGGGGAAAGATGAGGGAAATAGAACTGAATGAGATGTATGGAGAGACCTTAACCACGATAGATTCACAACTTAAACTGAACGGGGGAACGGAATGAACAATCTTCGTGCGGACCGGTATCAGAAGTCCGAATTCATTCATACGATGACCCCGTGCGATGGTTATCGGGAATATGAATTCATTCCCGATTATGCCGGTTTTATCGATCCGATAGAGGAGAACAACAGATCCTATGTCCGTCTCTTCGAACCCGAAGACGGCAGAGTAAAGGGGGATCTGATCCTCATACACGGGATCGGTGAGGGAAATATCCCGTATATCCAGTGGTTTGCCTCTGAATTTGCGCGTCGCGGTATACGAACCTGGTTTCAGCTGTTACCGTACCATTACAAACAGAAGAAAGAGTGGATGAACGGTGGACAGCCATTTTTGTCCGCTGATCCGGATTACTGCGTCAAACGGTTTCATATGGGAATCCGGGATACGAGAAAGATTTTGGATTATGCCGAAGATCAGCCCGGATACGATCCGAAAGACGTCTTTATCTTCGGTCTGTCATTCGGTGGAATGATCGCCGCGATGGCGATGGGAATCGATAAACGGATCAGGAAGGGAACGCTCGTCATCACCGGTGGCAACTGGCGATGGATCAATTTCTACTCCTCCTATGCGGAGGCCGTGAGACAGGATTTAAGAGAGAACGGCAATCCCTACGGCTGTCTCAACGAAGCGGATTGTGTCAGGCGTTTCAGGGGGAATCCGGTCGAATGGATCCGGGAGAACATCCACTCGGTTGACGATATTTTCGATAAGAGCCCGATCCCCTGTTATTATTATGATCCGCTCGCGTACGCACCGCTGATCGATCAGCCGGTCCTGTTTGTCAAAGCCGCTTTTGATCAGATCATGCCGAAGAATGCGACGGAAGAGCTTGCCCAGCTTCTTAAGAACAAAACGGAACGAACCATCCCAACCGGACACAAATCTTCGATTGTCCTCAGAAAACAAATTATACGATGGGCTATGGCCCTTTATGACAACAGATTAAGGTGACACGACCGACGATTCTGATTCGGGAATCTCTATTTCAAAATTTATTTGTATAAAAATATAAAAAATAATCAAACAGTATCTGAATTTATACGTCTAATAAAATAAGCAAAAATATTTGTGGCTTCTGTATTATTCTACAAATTTAAATAAAGAGGTGGTTTTATGTTTAAATTTAAAACCCTTGGCATGAAAATTATCGTATTCAGTTTCTGTATACTGATTGTGACCGGGGTAGTCTTTATGGTCCTGTATTTTTACAACACAAATTCTGCGCTTATGAATGAAAAAGAAGCCCAGACGCAATCGTTGATAGAGAGTGTAACCGGTGTTTTTGAAAATCTGAACAGGAGAGTCGTAAATGGAGAGATAACGTTAGAGGCGGCTCAGGAAGAGGCAAAGGGATTTCTTGGCATGATCAGATATGATAAAGATAATTACTTTTTCGTTATAGACAGTGATGTGAAGATGGTCTTTCATCCGATTAGTTTGGAACTGAACGGGACGAGTTTGAAAAACAACAAGGATCCGGATGGGGTTTATCTCTTTGTAGAGATGGAAAAGGTAGCGAGTCAGCAGGGTGAGGGAATGGTCGAGTATTCCTGGGAAAAACCTGGCTCTACTCAGCCTGTACCGAAGGTGTCCTATGTGAAATTGTTTAAGCCATGGGGATGGATTCTTGGAACGGGAATTTACGTCGATGACGTTCAGGCGACCCTCATGCAGACGAGTTTGGTCATGATCCTTGCGGTGGTTATCATCGTTGTTTCTGCGGTCATTATCGCGCTTTTATTCGGCCGGTCCATTTCAAAGCGTGTGAAAGATCTGAAGGATAAAGTGGCTAAATTTGCAGAGAAGGATCTCAATATTAAATTCAAGCAAACAGGTCATGATGAAATTACAGACATGGCTCTCGCGCTTAACGATATGGCCACTTCCCTTGAGGAGAGCATGATAGAGATAAAGAATATGAGTGAAGAGATGCATAATTCCTCAGCCTCCCTTGCGGCTGTCGTAGAGGAACAGGTGGCCTCAACGGAGGAAATTTCAGCGGATATTTCAGATATCACCTCGAGTTTCCATGTTCTTTCCTCTTCAATAGAAGAGGTCAATGCCGGTGTAGAGGAGATTTCTTCTGGTGCACAGAATCTGGCCCATGTCACAAGGGACTTAACGGAAAACGCGTCGGATACGACTTCTCATGCGCATGAAGGTCAGACCCGACTGGATCAGGTGGGAAATCTCATGGAAAACACCTCCCATCAGACGGCCGAAACGGCCGATATGGTGAGTGAACTCGTTAAACAGGCCGAAGATGTCAAGAGTATCATCGATACGATTTCTTCTATCGCGGAGCAGACCAATCTCCTTGCATTAAATGCGGCAATAGAGGCAGCCCGTGCCGGAGAGGCGGGAAAGGGATTTGCGGTTGTAGCCGATGAGATCAGAAAGCTCGCCGAAGAATCGAAGAATTCGGCTTCGAATATCAGCAATATTCTTCAGAAGATCAATGAAAATGCCTTGAAGACGAAGAAATCGACGGATAACACCAAGCAGTCCATCGATGATGTCAATGCGGCTCTCAAATCCGCTTTGGATCAATTTGAGAGTATCATTCGACAGGTGGATAAAATCAACGATAATGTGCAGAATCTTGCATCTACCGTTGAGCAGCAAAGCGCGGCATCGGAGGAGATTGCGTCGAACATGGATTCTTCCTCAAGGAGTGTCCTCGAAGCATCGAAACAGCTTGAGGAGATCAATGAAGCGACAAAGGAGAGTTCAAAGGGTGCTGAAGAAAATGGCAAGACGGCAGAAGGCCTTAGTGCTATCGCCAACAAACTGCATGAGTTCGTTTCGCAGTTTAAATTTGAGGAGTAGACGATTTTAGTTTAAGGA
>DAINPP010000043.1:19848-26106 GCA_036743375.1 Thermotogae bacterium
AGTTTAAGGAGTAAACGGATTAAATTGACCGAATAGATGAACGTGGGATTCTATCCGTTGATGTTATAATACCTGTGGTGTTCGATTTTTGAATGCCACAGGTATTTTTTATCAAAAATTTTTTAAGCGGGGTAGATTAAAGATGATCGAAAGAGAAGGACGTGAAAAACTCTTTGAAGAATTTTCACCTTCGACTTACGAGGAATGGAAAGTTGCAGCCGAGAAACTTTTGAAAGGTGTACCCTTTGACAAGAAGATGTACACAAAAACAGCAGAGGGAATTACTCTTGAACCAATTTACAATTTGAAGGAAGAAGAACTGATCACACAACAGGAGAGTTTTCCCGGATTTGAGAAATTCAGACGAGACACTCAGACGGAAGGGTATCTTAATCAGGCATGGACGATCATGCAGGAAGAAAGAGAACCCTTGGCGAAAAAATGGAATGAAAACCTGATTAAAAGTATTAAAAATGGAGTCGATGGAATAAACGTAGTTCTGAGTTCCGGTTCACGGGACGGGGTACTTCCCCGGACAGAAGATGAAGCCTGTATTGATGGGTTAAACCTCTTTGAGTATGAAGATTTTAAAACGGCCTTTAACGGAGTCAAACTGGAGAATTATCCGCTGTATGTCAATTGTGGGGCAACTTCTGAGCTCTTTCTTTCTATGCTGAATGCCTTTTGTGAAGAAAAGGCTGTCGGGATGAAATCCCTTTCAGGGACGGTAGGTGCCGATCCCGTTGGCCGACTGGCCGAAACGGGATCGCTGACTATGTCATTGGAAGAGGCAATGGATTCTATGGAGAGGGTATTAAGGTGGTCCGGAAGCAGGGCACCGCATCTAAAGACGATCCTGATCCAGACCCATTCGTATCATAATGCCGGGGCTTCCGCTGTTGAAGAATTGGCCTATGCCTTTTCCACGGCCGTCTTTTATATCAGTGAGATGCTGGAGAGAGGGCTGACGATCGATGAAATTGCATCCCGTATCACCTTCTCCTTTTCCGTCGGAGCGGAGTTCTTCATGGAAATTGCCAAATTCAGGGCAGCCAGGGTCTTATGGTCAAATATCATAGCTGCCTTTGGCGGATCACATGATTCGCAGAAGATTAAGATACATGCCAGAACGTCTGCGCGAACACAGACGATTTACGATCCATATGTCAACATGCTCAGAGATACTTCGCAGGCGTTTTCTGCGGTAATGGGCGGTGTGGATTCACTGCATGTCTCCCCGTTTGATGAAAGAGAACAGATCCCAAACGATTTTTCAAAGCGAGTGGCGAAGAATGTTCAGCTCATCCTGAAAAAGGAATGTCACTTTACGATGCCGATAGATCCGGTTGGCGGAACATGGTACATAGAGGACATCACCGAGAAGCTTTGTGAAAAGGTCTGGAGCAAATTCCAGGAGATAGAGAAACACGGGGATTTCGTGACCTATTTCAGAGCCGGGCTGGTTCAGAACGACCTTAAGACCGTAAAAGCCTTTCGCAGAGCTGAATTTACATCTCGAAAAGCGGTAATCGTCGGAAACAACATGTACCCGAATCTTGAAGAGACACCGCTTGAGATCGAAGTGGAGAAGGAACTTGCCCTCAGAAAAGCGATATTCGAAAGGATTTCGGCTGAGAAGGCAGAATCAGTTGCTTCTATAGGTGAGGGCTCAGATTTTGAAGCGGTTTGTAATATGTTCAAGGCCGGTGCATCCATAGAGATTGTCAGACGCTACCTGTTTAACGGAAATGAACGGATAAGGTCCGTTGAACAGTATTTTGATTCTGAAGATTTTGAAGAACTCAGATGCCGGGCCTTCGACATCAGAGAGAGTAACGGAGAAGCTCCCAAACTCTTCTGTGCAAATTTTGCAAAGCTATCCGTACACAAGCCGAGGACAGACTTTACAAAGGGCTTTTTTGAAGTCGGTGGCTTTAACGTCATCGGAGATCAGAGCTTTGGAGTCTCGGAAGAGGGGATAGCGGAAGCCGTAGAGGCAACACTTCGCAGCGGGACGAGAATAGTAACCGTCTGTTCATCGGATAAGGTCTATCCGGAAGTGGTCGTTCCCTTCACGAAGCGGATCAAGGAAGAGAGACCGGATATGAAGGTCATCCTCGCCGGTAAACCCGATAAGGATCTTGAGGCGGCTTACAGGGCAGCCGGTCTTGATGATTATATATTTGTGAAGACAAACATCTATGAATTTCTCAGAAATGCTCAGGATTGGGCAACAACAGAAGGGGAGGCAAAATGATGGGTAAGAAACCTGATTTTACAAAAATAGCATTCTCTTCAAAGAATGTGTCATCGAATTATTCTGAGTGGAAAGAAGAGGCGACGGAGAAACTGGGGAAAGAAGTAACAGATTATAACTGGATGACCAACGAACAGATAGCGGTAAAACCGCTCTTTCACCGGGCGGATTATGAAGGACTGGAACATCTGAAGTTTACAGCCGGTTTGCCGCCTTTTCTCCGCGGACCGTATGCAACGATGTATGTGTTCAGACCGTGGACCATCCGACAGTATGCCGGATTTTCAACCGCGGAGGAGAGTAATGCCTTCTACAGGAGAAACCTTGCCGCCGGGCAGAAGGGTCTTTCGGTCGCCTTTGACCTTGCGACGCACAGGGGATACGATTCCGATCATGAAAGGGTTGTTGGAGATGTTGGTAAGGCCGGGGTTGCCGTTGACAGTATCCTCGACATGAAGACACTCTTTGACGGGATCCCGCTTGGAGAGATGTCCGTCTCCATGACGATGAACGGTGCGGTGCTGCCGATCATGGCCTTTTACATCGTTGCCGCAGAAGAGCAGGGCGTGGACAAGGCGGATCTCAAGGGAACGATTCAGAACGATATTCTGAAGGAATACATGGTCAGAAATACCTATATCTATCCACCCCAGATGTCCATGCGTATCATCGCGGACATCTTCAGTTATACTTCACAGAACATGCCGAAATTCAACAGTATCAGTATCTCCGGTTATCATATGCAGGAAGCCGGGGCAACGGCGGATATCGAACTTGGCTACACGCTTGCCGACGGCCTTGAATACGTCAGAACCGGAGTGAATGCGGGGATAGATATCGATTCCTTTGCACCGAGACTGTCCTTCTTCTGGGGAATCGGAATGAATTATTTCATGGAAGTGGCAAAGATGAGGGCGGCCAGAATGCTCTGGGCAAAGATCATCAAGCAGTTCAACCCCAAAGATTCCAAGTCCATGTCATTGAGGACACATTCACAGACTTCCGGATGGAGTCTCCAGGAACAGGATCCGTACAACAACGTTGCGAGAACCTGTATCGAGGCGATGGGTGCCGTTCTCGGACATACGCAGTCGCTGCATACCAACGCATTGGATGAAGCCATTGCACTGCCGACAGACTTCTCGGCGAGAATTGCCAGAAACACGCAGATCTACCTTCAGAAGGAAACGGGGATCTGCAGTGTCATCGATCCGTGGGCCGGTTCCTATTATGTAGAAAAACTGACGGATGAATTGGCCAGAAAGGCCTGGGCCCATATAGAGGAAATAGAATCACTTGGCGGTATGGCGCAAGCCATAGAAACGGGTGTTCCAAAGATGAGAATAGAAGAGGCGGCGGCGAGACGTCAGGCGAAGATCGATTCGGCAAGTGAGGAAATCATCGGGACAAACTGCTACAGACTCGCGGAAGAGGAGCCGATCGATATTCTTGAAGTCGACAACACGGCGGTAAGGGAAGCACAGATAAAGAGGTTGAAGAAATTGAGAGCAGAAAGAGATGAAGAGAAGGTTCAGAAGAGTCTTGAAGCCATCACGAAGGCTGCACAGACCGGCTCGGGGAATCTCCTTGAACTGTCCGTCGAGGCGGCGAGAAACAGGGCTTCACTCGGTGAGATCTCGGATGCCATTGAGAAGATCAGCGGCAGACACAAGGCGGTCATCCGTTCTATCTCCGGTGTTTACAGTAGTGAGTACAAGGAATCGGACGAGATCGAAACGGTTAAGCGATTGGCTGATGAATTTGAGGAAAAAGAGGGTAGAAGACCTCGAATCATGGTGGCAAAGATGGGACAGGATGGACACGACAGAGGGGCAAAGGTCGTTGCGACGGCTTTTGCCGACATGGGCTTTGATGTGGATATCGGACCGCTTTTCCAGACACCGGCAGAGACAGCGGCACAGGCGGTAGAAAATGACGTGCATGTCATCGGAATGAGCTCACTTGCCGCCGGACACAAGACGCTGCTTCCACAGCTGATCGAAGAACTTGAAAAACTTGGAAGAGGGGATATCATGGTGGTTGTCGGCGGGGTTATTCCGGCACAAGATTATGACTATCTCAGACAGCACGGGGCTTCACATATCTTCGGACCGGGGACCGTTTTGCCCGTATCCGCGAAGAAAGTCCTTGAGGAACTATTTGAAAGACTCGGACTCAACGATGAAGAATGAGGACATAAAAAGACCCAAATGGGTTCCCGATAACTCATCAGAAGACTTTACAACTTCCGTCATGGCTGGTATCAATTCCAGCCATGACGGTTTTTCCACGACGATTTCAAAGAAACCGCGATTGGTTAAAAAGAGGATAAAACTGACACTTGAAGATTACGAACAGGGCGTCCGTGAAGGCAACCGGACCATACTCGCGAGGGCGATCACACTTGTGGAGAGTAATTCACACAAACATCGTGACATGGCAGAGGAACTGATTAAAAAGATTCTGCCGTTTTCCGGTCATTCCGTCAGAATAGGCATAACGGGCATGCCGGGTGCCGGAAAGAGTACGTTTATCGAAGCCATCGGCAATTATCTCTGCGACCGTGGGCACAAGGTAGCCGTCCTGGCCGTTGATCCTTCGAGTTCTCTGACGAAGGGAAGCATACTCGGGGACAAGACCCGAATGGAAAGACTCGCCACGAGAAAAGAGGCGTTTATTCGTCCGTCACCTTCCGGTGGTGTCCTTGGCGGGGTAGCGAGAAAGAGTCGGGAAACGATGATTCTCTGTGAGGCCGCCGGATATGATGTCATTCTGGTAGAAACAGTTGGGGTCGGACAGAGCGAGATCACCGTTCGTTCGATGGTCGATTTCTTCCTACTCGTTACGATCACCGGAGCCGGTGATGAACTTCAGGGGATGAAAAAGGGTGTCATGGAACTGGCCGATTCGGTACTCATCAACAAGGCCGATGGCGAAAACAGAACAAAGGCGGAGGTCACAAAAGGGGAATTCAACCGTATCCTTCATTATCTTCAGCCCTCTACCCCGGAATGGATCACACAGGCGTATACGGCCTCTTCCATAGAAGGTAATGGTATCGGCGACATCTGGGAAGTGATCTGTCAATTCAGAGAAAAGACCACAGAAACGGGCTTTTTTATGAAGCGACGGCATTCACAGGAGATCGACTGGATGAAGGCCATGATCGACGAATATCTCAGAAAGCGTTTTTATGAGAATGAAGCGGTTAAGGAAGATTTTGATACCGTTCAACAATTGATTCTTGACGGAAATCTGACACCTGCCCTCGGGGCTCAGAGGCTTATTGGGCATATTGAGGGATGAGATTGATGGTTTACAATAAAAGAACGAATCTCCTTCTGGAAAGGAGATTTGTTTGATCTATATCGTTACATCAGGGGTATTCATCACATTTTTCTTCCAATAACTTAAAATCGCAAGACAAATTAATAAATTTTGGTATTTCGTGTTTTGTTACAAAATCATATAATCTTTTAGCTTTCTTGTAAATAGTCTTTTTGTTGTTATCTATGTATATGTATTGATTTAATAATAAAGATCTGTAATCCGAATCTTGTACGTTTTTTATATCAAACTTTATTAATTCAGAAGAAGGGACTGGAATCATGTTATTTATTTGTATGGTTCCGTGTTTAAGGTCATTAATTGGTTCAAACAGTGGGGATTTTTTATCCTTATATTTATTTTTATACTTCATTGAAAGAGTACCATTCTGTGCATATTTTGGGGAGGATAAAGGTGCAAAATATTCATAGGTATTGATACTATAAACTATTCCAACATAAGGACGAGTTTTACCCGTACTTTTAATTATTGTAACTTTGTTGTCGAAATTTCTGAGAAATTGGATATAACTGTTTTCTATATAATAGAACTTTAATTTCATTATTCCTCCTCATCTAATAAAAATTAAGACAGCCCAAAAGACTGTCTTAATTTTCAATTCCCTACTGAGGCAAGGGGTTTCCGTTTTTTTCCGTTCCCTACTGAGGCAAGGG
>DAINPP010000044.1:0-2393 GCA_036743375.1 Thermotogae bacterium
AAAATAGATTTCCTCAAGATCATGAATTGAATCGTTATTGATAATCGTCTCTAAGATCTTTCCATCCTGAAGGATTGAAATTGTATCACTGCATTTCTGTATCTCGGCAAGATCGTGCGAAGTAATGATCATCGTTTTTCCTTCAGCTTTCAATTTAAACAGCAAATCTCTTATCAGCACCCTTGATTCAGGATCAACACCTGATGTTGGTTCATCAAGCAAGAGGATACTGGAATCCCTTAAAAGGGTTATTAATAATGTGAATTTTCGTTTCATCCCTTTCGAAAAGTAATTTGTCTTTAAGTCAAGGGAGTCCTCAATTTTCAGAATTTCTGAAAGGTAAAGAATCTTATTCCGCTGTTTTTTAAAATCAAGCTTAAAAAAGCCACAGAAATATTCCAGATTTTCCCAGGCGGTTTTTGTCTCAAACAGATAATCCGTTTCAAGCATGGCAGATATATCATTTGCATCAGTTATAAATTCAACACTACCGCCATCTGGTTTCAGCAGACCGAGTATAATTCGCATCAGCGTTGTTTTCCCCGCTCCATTTGGACCGATCACCGCATGTATGGTATTTAATTTGACAGAAAAATTGATATTATCCAGAATCTTCTTTTTTCCAAGTGTCTTATTTATCTCAGACAGAAGTATGGCGAACTTTTCAGAACTTGGATGATGACATTCGTATATCATTCAAACACCCCTCCTTTGTAACGTCCAACTCTTCGAGTTCCGACAGAATAAATTCCAGTTCAGGGTCTCTTTCCACGTCGTAATCCTCTATCCCGACCGTTATTTCATAATCCGGAATGACACCGTGACGGTCAATCACACCATCGGGAGAAATGATATAAATAGCTGGCAGTGAATACATGTGTTTTGAAACGGTTCTTCTGTCGTCAAAACAAGGGCGATCCAGATTTAAGATAAAAGGACAACGAATAATATGATCTTGAACTTTTTTTCATCACTTTTCCGTTTTGTTTGTTGTACCCTTTTATATTATTTTTTTCACATAACTGTTAATGAGATGTCTTTTCTTTATCTTTTCAAAAACTAAACAAACAACGTTTTCTATAAATCATCATTCTTATATCTTTGTGTTAAAATTATATCAGAATGTATATGATTTTCAATGGATCTATTGAAAATCAGTACCTTTCATTAAATGCCATATTTGTCGTTTATTTGCATTTCAAAAAAAAACTGATTGAACAGAATAATATGTGTTCAACTGTTTCCGTCAATATGTACGCTATTCCACCACACCCTGGCGTTTTGACGTTGAAGAGGTGATGAGTGAGCGCTTTTCCGACCCGGATTATAAAAAAGTTTCCCGTTTCTATAAAAAGGTCAACCTTTCACAACTCTTCGGCTATCTGTGTACCTTTGAGTTTGAGGGGGAGGAGAGAACCTGGCTGATTGGGATTATCACGGGAGAAAAGGTATAATAGAGAGACAGGTTTGGAATTTTTGAGGTGATAGTGATGAAGAGGTTGCCCATCGGAATCAGTGATTTTAAAAAAATTATGGAAAACGATTATTATTTTGTTGACACATCGGAAATGATCGCCGAAATATACAGGGAGGCTGCAGATATAGCCCTCATAACACGGCCCAGAAGATTCGGCAAAACTTTGAACATGAGTATGCTGCGCTATTTCTTTGACAACAGGCTTGAAACATCGGAACTCTTCAAAGGGTTGAGAATCTCTGAAGATGAAGAGATGATGAAGAAAATCAACGGATATCCTGTCATTTTCATTACTTTCAAGGATTTCAAGGATAATTGCTGGGAGAACACTGAAATAAAATTGAAAAATCTTTTATCCGGTTTATACGACAGTTTTTATGAAACGGTTTTTCCATTCCTTAAGTCAGATATTGAAAAAGAGATTTATTCAAATATTATCAACCGCAAGGCGAATATCGTAGATTATCAGGAGGCTCTGAAAAAACTCACTGAATTTTTATTCCGGGTCTTTAACAAACCGGTTATATTACTCATAGATGAATATGATGTCCCTATTCAGAGTGGCTGGACTTACGGTTATTATGATGAGGTTATCCCCTTTATGCGCGGACTTCTTTCCGGTGCTTTGAAAGATAATTCTTTCCTGTTTAAAGGGGTTTTAACGGGAATCTATCGAGTGGCTAAAGAGAGTATCTTCTCAGGATTGAATAATTTGTTAGTTTATACGGTTCTGGATGAGAGGTATTCGCATTATTTTGGTTTTACCGAACAGGAAGTTTTAACCTTGTTAACTGAATTAAACTTGAAATCTAATCAAACTGTCTCTTCGGATTTGAAAACCTGGTATAACGGTTACAAATTTGGTATAACCACGATTTACAATCCCTGGTCTGTCCTTTGCTATCTTGAACAGGAA
>DAINPP010000044.1:2493-25788 GCA_036743375.1 Thermotogae bacterium
ATACAGTTGAAAGCAAAGGATAAATCTGATTACAGTGCAGTTATAGAAATAAAGTCTTCAGTCAGGAAAACTGAAGACGGAATGAGGCAGATTTCTGAAAAGGCTTATACAACTGAATTGCTCTCAGAAGGTTATACCAGAATACTCAAGATTGCCCTTGGTGTCGATGGTAAAACTATAGAAGCTTTTGTTGAGGGTGATTGAAGAACTCTATTCAAACAGTCTCTATTCCGTCCTCGCGACTCGAAAGCCAATTCCCTGTCCACTGACGGAGGGCTCCTGATTGAAACGGTTGGTTATTCTGTTGCTATAGGCTGAGCCGCCCCAATAGCCACCGCGGGTCACACGTTCGGAAGCACTGCTCAGGTTGACGGGGTTTTCACAGGGACTTTTGCTGTAGTAGTCAGCGTCGTACCCATCCTGACACCATTCTACCAGGTTGCCGCTCATGTCATACAGTCCCAGTTCATTTGCCTTCTTCAGTCCGGTGACATGTGTTGCATTTCCCGAGTTGTTTTTATACCAGGCAACCTCTTCTATGCTGTTGCTCCCACTGTAGGTATAGCCTTTACTTTCCTTTCCGCCGCGGGCGGCATATTCCCATTCCGCTTCGGTCGGCAGACGGTAGCCTTCCACTTCTGTAATGTCCTTGGTTATGTTTCCATTTTTGTCGAGAAGATTACCGCTGCTGTCGTAAGCCTTAAAAAAGCCGGCCTTTTCACTCAGCCAGTTACAGTAACCTATTGCACCCCACCAGGTGATTTCTCTCACCGGTGCCTTTTCCTTTCCCTTCTTCAGAAAGAATTGACCGTTACTGAATCCGATTTCACAATCTCCGTCGTCCATGTCGATTAATTCTTTTCCGTTTTTACTGCCACTGCCATCAATTTTGGTTTCGTTCAGATAGGTCATGTATTCTTTGTTTGTGATCTCGTATCTTCCCATACTGTAATCGTATTTCAACGTCACGCTGCAGACCGGAGCTTCATCCTCTTCTCCCTTTGTGTTTCCCATCAGGAACGTTCCGCCATCCACCTGTACCATTTCCGGCAGGAATTCGTTGCTGATACTGATGAACCTGAAATACAGCGTGGTCAGATAGTCATTATCCTGATAAACGACGATCTTCCATTCGCCCGGATTTGCCTTCAGCTTTTCCAAAAAGGTTGTTTTTTTATCGGCATTAAAATCATAACCTATCCAGTGGGCCTTTTTCAGTTTCTCTTTATCGTATTCATGCCCGTTTTTACTACCGCCATAATACAGCGTTCCATTTGGATAATACCATTTCCCGGAGAATGTATGTGTATCGGAACACTCTTTGTATTTAAACGCAAAAGCGATCCCGGAATCATCTTCAGTAAACACATCCTTTTTGATTCCCTGCCAGTCGGTCACATAGACTTCGTCTGGTACTTCTTTTGAAAATGCACAGCTGCTGATGATGATAAAAAGCAGTAACAGGCCGATCTTTTTCCCCATACGGTTCTCCTCTGTTATAAAAACTCTATTTTTTGCTTCCAGACTATTTTATCAGAAAAATGGCTGAAGGGTTTCTCCCATCTCAAACACACATCTGAACCACAAGATTGGGTACTTGGTGTCATCGCCCCTTGGGTTCAGATGTGTGTTTTTCATATACAAACCTTAACTCGTTCTTTTCACCTACGGCTTACGAATTTCTACGTTTCTTCCGTTTTATTCTATCCCAATGCGATCGTTCACATGAAATCATTCCCGATAATTATTTCTCAGATAGGGATACCCTTCGTTTTTGGACCCATCTGTGTCCCATATTGCATCAAAATCCCAATTGTCATAAAAACTGTTCGAACTGTTCTTCAGCTCGTCAGCCGTCTTTCCCGTTCCGGCACCCGAAGATGTGATATTGTTCGTCGTCTCCCAGAAGCAATCTGAAATTTTTGAATTGACATCAATTGTTGAAAATCCATTTGGGGCTCCCTGATTGGTTACTGCTACTGTGGAATAACAGTTAATAACCTTGCTTGTCGGCCCCGTAATACCTCCGGAAAAACCTCCAGACACATTGCCGAAATCACTCCCGCCCGTGACTTTCCCTCTGGCATAGCAGTCAAACACATCGCCTCCTGAGATCTGTCCCGCAAATCCACCTACATAAGAGGTTCCCGTGACAGTAACCGAGGCATATGAGGTATAAACCCATCCGCCACATTGTCCGGAAAATCCACCCACCATCTCATCGCCAGTTACCTGTCCCATAGCCGAGCAGTTCGTTATGGTAGCTCCCGTACCTGCGTTTCGTCCTATCAACAGGCCTACATAAGACTGACCGGAAGCGGCTGCCTCGACACTTCCCTGAACATGACAATTTGAGATACAGGCAGCTTTACCCGAACCACAGTAGCTGACCAGCGCTGCAACGTGTTGGTTGCCGATTACCGAGACGTTTTCAAGTGTGATGTTTGTGAGTGTGGCACCAGTTCCGAGATCACCAAACAACGACATGTCTTCGGTTGTAGCCGGGCTGGTTATGGTGAGATTTGAGATCGTGTAGCCGTTGCCATCGTAGCAGGCCATAAATTCATGTTGGTATCTACTCAGCGGAACCCAGTTCAGTCCCGTCAGGTCTATGTCCGCAATCTGTATGAAATAATTGGGATCATCCCTGTAATTTCTGACGTCGTAGAGCTGATCGACGTTGGCGATGCCGTAAGGATTATTTTTTGTACCATCCCCTCCCGAGAATGGACCGGTCGATGTCGTGAAACTGGCCACCTTACTCGTTGCGGTGGCCCCATAGGCATCAACGGACTCGATGCGCCAATAATACCGCGTTCCCTTTTCCAGTGTGCCGGTCGTGTACTCCGTATCGGTCACGGCGCTCTTCTCCAACTTCTGCGCCAACGGATCCGTATCTAAATATACCGTGTAGGTTACGGCGCCGTTAGCCGCTTCCCATGTCAGCTTGATGAGTGGTGATACGTCTCCGGCTCCATCTACCGGAGTACTCAGTTCCGCTGCGTCCGGACCAGCTGATGCCCGGCAAACACCCTTTGTGCTTTGAACGTAACGCTTTGTCTGAAGGGTGACATAATAATCCGTATCCGCTTCCACCGGATGATCTATCTCGACGTAGACTCCCGTCGGCCTTGACGCAACCGGCGCGTGATAGACGGCGCTGGCCACTTCGATACTGTCGGTGTCATGGACGTAGAGTCGCGCGATCTCCCCTTCCGTCAGACTCCCGTAAATCCTGACCGTATCGTCAATGGCATTGACCACGATGTTGGCCGACTCCGGTGCCGCGGTTCGTTCATAATTAACAATTGCTCCTGGAGCCGTACTTGATCCGTTTATGGTATTTCCAAGATATGCATTCACTTCAGTAACTCTTTCGAGTTCGCTCGATGTGGCAGCCGTTCCGGGCAACAGATGGGCATTCCAGGCATCACCGTTCTTGTTCACGATTTCGGCATTGCCTCCGATTTTCAAGGCCCCGCCGGCCGTCGTTGCCGTGTTGTCTTCAAAGGTGTTGCTCACGATGCGGACCGTTCGATTATCTCCCACATAGATTCCTCCGCCGTAAGTCGCCGTATTGTCCTCCAGGGTGTTGTGATGAATGTTCACAACGTTTCCCGAGTTGTATGTACTGACAGTTGAAAGGTAGATTCCTCCACCGTTGGTATTGCCGTTTTGTCTGATCCGGTTGTAGCGAATTTCAGGCTGAGTGCTGTCCCCCTCAACCCGGATGCCGGGATGATTCGTGGATTGCGTTGTGAGTGTGAACCCTTCGATCACGGTGGCCCCACTCTGTCCTCCGTCTATGGTCACAGCAGCCTGTGACGTGCCGGTCGCATTGATACATGTTCGATCTCTGATAGCGGTATTGTCCGGTTCCGTACTTCTCAGTACGAGGTTCTTCGCTCCGAAGGTGACCGCCTCTTTGTACTCTCCGGGCCAGCAGGTAATCGTGGATCCCCCGCTGCTTTGAGAAATGGCCGCCGTGATGGTGTTATGCCATGACGATTCTTCTCCTTCTGCCGTCTTCTTCTGAAGGCGTACGAAAGGTGTGGCATTGACTCTGATCTCAAAGGTCTTTCTGTAAGGTTCCCCCCATCTTGAGAGGACGGTCAGAGTTGCTGCCTGTGACGTAAAGAGGTCGGTGGGATCCAGCGAACCGGCGGTGTTACTGACGCTGTATTGCTGAATCGAACCATCCGTTGATTCAAGCCATCCCGTTACTTCTCCCACGGTGGTTCCACTCGCCACGTTCAAAACGGTTGCCGTATCTGTGATCACACGTGCATACGATTCATGTCCCGCCTTCACCCGGAAGTCCGTGCAGGTGCTGAGAGAAGTTGCCTGAACACGTGCATTTTTGATGAGTTCTATGTTACTGGTCGTCGCGTATTCTATCGTTCCCCTGAACAGATCATCGCTTACCTCATAGGCGTAACAGCATGTGGCATTTTTGATCTGCAATTCAAAATATTCACTGTTTTCATATCCTGATGCGTTGGAGGGTTTGATCTCCACAGTTATCAGATTCGTTTCATCGTCTTTTATGTCATACGTGTATGTACTGTCTACACTCAACGGTCCCATTTGACCAAGATTTCTCAATCGGTCTCTCGTATCCGGTACCTGGACATCCCCCGCTTGATCCACCCGATTCGGATTCTCGAACGTGAGCAGCGATTCGTGGTTGGGCCTCTCCTTCAGAAATCCGAAGGCTCCCGCTACCGTATGTTCGGTCGCAGCCTGACGGGCGTCATAATAATATTTCATGATGTAGACGTTTTCTTCGTTTGTCTTGACGTACACGGGTCGGTTCAACCCCTTGTTCAGGTCTTCATCCACGTAGACAAAGGGGTCTTTGGCTGCCTTCATACTGAGATAGGTCTCAAGTCTCAGCTCATACAGATCCGTCCCGTTTTCTTCGGCTTTTCTGATGTATACCGCTTCGATCTCGAGATCCCCCTCACCTGTTCTGTGTGAGGCAGAGGGAGGGGTCCCCGTCTTTATGATTCCCTTTTCTATGTGTTGAGCTTCCAGAGTTTCCGGGAGAAATAGGATGTACATCTCCTGATCAAATGGGTTCACCCCGATGGTATAGGTCTCATTTCCTATTTGAAGATGGTATTCTGTTGCCTTTCTTATCTCCTTTTGAAGAACATCCTTATCGAAATACAACACCCATTTGCCGAGTTCTCTTTCATCTTCAAGTGTATAATGGCCTTGAATTGTGCCAAGCGTTACCTGATCATTTACCGGCCCCGAATTTTGTTCTTCTTGAACACATGAGACAAATAACATCGCCAATATTATGACCAACATCAATATAATTCCCATTTTTTTCATATGAGGACCTCCAATTAATCTTTTCGTTATGCGTATCATCTCTCATTCTATCATAAAAACAAATCAAAGTTAAGTTTCTTTTTCCCCCGTTAAAGTTGATTAATTAGTATTTTGCCTCATTATTGTGCCAAACTTAGTTCAATCGGATAAATAATGCGGTTATCAATTACTCATTCAGAATGTGCATCAAGATAACGTTTGAATTATATCAAAACTATTTCAACGAGCACTACACAGGTGACTCGCAAATCACACTTACATACCACTTTAAAAGCTCAATACAGTTTTTTATTTATCATATGTTTTGTTTAAAACCTCCGATTGTAATGTTCGTGCACTTCATGAGTTATTTACTGAAACATTTGAATGTAAATTTCTGTTCCTCATAAAATCTCCAATTTCAGTCACCGAAGGCATCGTGTTACCACCCTGTCTCGTGGCAACAATTGCCGAACAAGCCGTGGCAAACCGGGCGGCTTGTTCCATCAGTTCAAAATCCGAAATGGGTTCATAAGCATCCCTGTTACGGATCATCTTGAGGATGGCTGCCATGAAGGCATCACCGCATCCCACGGTATCGACAACATCTACGCTGTAACCCTCTATCTTTTTAAACAGGCCATCCTTATGAATGAGGCACCCTGCCTTTCCGAGTGTGACAAAATCTAATCTTTCAGTGCTTTTTGGAAGCTTCTCCAAGGCCTTTTCCGGCTCATTTATCCCGGTAATATAAAACAGGTCTTCATCGCTAAGTTTCAAAACGGAGGTCTTTCGGATAATCCCATCGACCGTGTCAAGGTATTCCGCCTTGTCTTTTATGTAGAATGCTCTGACGTTTGGATCAAACGAAGTCATCACACCCATTTCAGTCGCCCGATTGAAGAGTCTGATATAGGCCGTGTTCCCCGGTCTGTCTATGATGGCCAGCGAGCCAAAGTGAAAGAGCACACAATCCTTAAGATTTACAGCTTCAGCCTGTTCGATAGAGATCAGGCAATCCGCCGTATTGTCCCGGTAAAATTCATAATCCGCTTTTCCTTCATCGTCAACGGCTGCAAAGGCGAGGGAGGTCTTTGATCCTTCTTTTACCGAGGTGTTTTTTAGATCTACTCCCGCCTTTTTCAGATCGGTTTCGATACTCTTCCCGAAACTGTCATCGGCTATCTGACTGAAGAAGGAGACAGACTCCCCGAGTCTCGATAAGCCACAGCAGATGTTGAACGGCGAACCACCTATTCTTTTTTCGAAACGGACCGTATCTCCAACGGTCTTTCCCGGTTCCTGCGAAATCATATCGTAAAGCACTTCTCCGGCACATATTATCTCTTTTTTCAATGGGATCACCTCATATTCCGGGAATTGAAGCACCTGGTTTTAAACTGTCTTTCATTCGTCTTCATCCCTTAGAATTTATAAAATCAAGGATCTTCTCTTCGATCCGCTGCATTTGCTCAAACGGACTGATCCAAGCCTCACCGTCTCCGTTCTGTCTGCCATAATCTCCAAACTGTGCGTGATTTCCACCGTTAATCAGGACATATTCCGTATCATCGGGGAGGTATTCTTTTGCCACCTCTATTTTTTCTACCGTTGACAGACCATCTTCCGAGGCGTACAGCGACAGGACCCTGACATCCATATCCGATAGATCTGAAGCCGAAGCCGGATAGGCAGCGAGAAGGATCAGTCCCGTTATTGTTTCAGGATGTGCCTTAACATACTGGCATGCCATCGCTCCACCAAGTGAATGCCCGGCAAGATACCATTCGTCTATCTCCGGATATTCAGCTATGACTTCAGCTGCCTTATCCGGGCTGAATACGGCGAGATTCAGCGGCATCGAAACGATTGCGGAAAACACGCCAGCCTCCGCTGCTTCCAACGCGATTTCAGCGTACGACTGAGGGTTAACCTTCGCACCGGGATAGATGATCAGTCCCTTTTTGGATCCTTGCTCAGGTATGAACCTGATAAATTTGTTATGTATCACCTCTACCCGTTCGTTTCCCGTCATGGCCTTCCGTGCATTTTCTCCGGGACCTGACGCGTTGGAAGCCCAGATAAAAAAGGCCGAAAACAAGACAAGGATGAGGAACACCGTGATCAAGACTATTCTTCTACTCAATGACAATTCACCTTTTCTGCTCTTATCCCCGATAACAAATCACCTCAGTTAATATTATTTCATAAGGCTGATACATAGTAATTATAGCATTCTTTATGTTGTTTCTTCTGCCAATCATTTTTATGTCGGCTTTGTCCAAAGCTGAATAAAGTGTGTTTAAAATACGACTTAATTTCTGTTACTTATTACAAAAAGATTATACAAATCAAAATGGAAGTTTTGCCTTTTCTTAAGTGATGAAACAGCTTACAGGGAGTGTGAGAATATGAAAAAGAGTGTTCTTGTAATCGGTTTTTATTTCTTTATCTTATCCGTCTGCTTTGGTAGTTCAGAGACTGCCGTATTCAATCTTGAAGATCTGAATTTCAACGATGACATATACTTATATGGAGTTACTTCTTCTGCCGATTTTTTCTATCCACTTTATTATGCTGATGAAATCTCAAACGCTGAATTTTCCCTAATATACAATTTCACGCAGTTTGTCGGCTTAGACAGTCTGTATACAGTCTTTATAAACAACGAACCGGTCTACACATCTTTTTTTAATGATTATGATGGAAGTATACGAATAAAGATTCCCGACAGATATCTTCAAACCGCCTCTTTATTGAAGATCACAGTAACGGTCATTCTTGACTATTCTATCTGCGACAACAAAAAAATAGACACAAAGGCGCTTTGGTTCAGGATCGATCGAAACACCACCTTAGCATACGATTATGAACCCGTTCCCGTTCATACCATCCCAGAATTTTTCTCCATCTATAACCCTAAAAAAACGTACGGCATCCTCGTAGAGGATATCAATGAAAAACTTCAGGCGATCGTGAATATCGGTGAATATCTCGGGTATTCGGGCAAATCGGTTAAGCAGCGGCCGGTTATCTCCGATGTGGCAACAGCCGATATCAACAACATCATCATGACAGAACAGCTGAATGCATATGCTATCAGTGTCAAAGAAGAGATACTGTATATCGATCCCAATGCGGATGTTTACAACAGCTTTAACCCACTCTATTATAATTACGCCCCGTCATCCTCGTTAACCGTCCTCGAATTAAACACGCCGGAAAGGCGAAATGTGGTCCCCTTGAGCAGCTTCGGGGTAACCGACAGCAGCATCAATGTCGTTTACGGGGCAATCAGGACATACGATTTTGGCATTGACGCCTTTGGCGGAGTTCCACAGGATGCCTTACTAAACCTGAATTTCTCGGTTTCCGACAGAATTCATGATAGTGGAAATACATTAAGCGTTTATATAAATGGCTACCTGCTTGAATCCTATCATTTGAACGATCTTTCAAAAGACTTGTATACCGATTCCGTCCGAATTCCTTCGAGTTATTTCAAGGCGTTTAACACTTTGACCTTTGATATGAAAAACATGATGAGTAACTGTGATGCGTTCACTGTAACTATATATCCCAATTCCACTATCAATTTTTCCACTGTGAAAGCACTTGACAATACAACAATCAACGATTTCCCAAATAACCTCTATGGAAATACACTCTATGTGGTATCCGAAAAAGATGAACTGCATGCATTGAATTTACTTCAGATCTCCTTTGAAAAGGGAAAATCGTCCGTATTTCCGGATAGAGGCCACGTATTTACCGTTGAAGAAGTCCTCGAGAACACATTTGATTTTGAAAAATATGACAGTATCGTCTTCTTGTTGTTATCAGATGATGTGGAAAAGGTCGATGAATTGCTCAATTTATCGGACTCGTTCACATTAAAGGCCGACGATGGAAGTGTTCTTTTTTCCGCTTTATCGAACGGAGACTTCGACATCATTCACACATTTGACTATAAGGGATTACCCGCCATTCTTTTCACCCATTACGGTAAGGATTCACTTCAAATTGACCCGTCTTTCATTTCTGAAATAAAGCGAATCCCGGGAAATCTCGGTATTTTAACAGAACATGAGGTGTTTTCTTTTGAAATCGGTCCAAAGAAGGACATCTTTTTCCTATCGGCCGCCGAAGAGACTGAAAATGAGCGTCTGATGACGTTCTGGGAAAGATACAGACTCTGGATTATATTGGCCCTCTCCGCCATCCTTCTAATCATTCTCCTCGTCTCTTACAGGAAGACCTCCAAGGGACGATAGCAATGGATAAGGCCATGAAAGCACCGAGAATTGGTGATATCTGCCTTTCTGAAAAGCTGATCACTTCGGAACAACTGAAAGAGGCACTTGACATTCAAAAGAAACAGGGAGGCCGAATCGGCTGGATCTTGACCACACTCGGATACATCAAAAGAATAGACTTATTCCGGGTATTGAGTATTCATTATCATCTCTACTTTGCCACACCCGATTTTGATGCGGTAAAGGCGGAAATAGATTTGGGACTCAGTCAGAGTATCCCCGAAGAAGCCTGTCTTCAAATGCAGGCCGTTCCCTTTAAGCTGAAACGGAATGAGAATAAGATCATCATTCTCAACTCATATCCCGGAAACGAAAAGACAAAGACCTATTTTAAAGAGAAATTCACAGTGGAAGAAGTAGAAGAGTGGGTGGTGACCGATCTTGACATCATTGAACTGATTCAGCATGTCTATGCGCAAAAGCTCGTAGACAAATCGGTCTTTGGCCTTTTTTACAGGGCACCGGAGGAATCAGCCTATCGTGTCTTCTCAAGGGGCCAGCTGATTTTCATACTCTTAATCATCCTTGGTTTGGGAGTTTCTTTTTATTATTCACTCTTTACCACCATTGAAGTGTTAATCCTGATCATGCAGTTTGTTTATCTGATCATGATCTTGTTTAAATTCATATTGACCATCAGCGGCTCAATTGATGAAGTTGTTTACACCGAAAACCTTCATGAGTTGAAAAATATTCAAGAGGATGAATTACCGGTATACACTGTACTGATTCCCGTGTTCAGGGAACCTGAAGTGATAAAAACACTCATAGAAGCCGTTAAAAACTTTGATTATCCCCAAAACAAACTGGATGTTATCCTCCTGCTTGAAGAAAAGGACGGCGAAACTTATGAAGCGGCCAAAAAGGCCAATCCGCCCTCCAATTGGCGCTTTCTCATCATCCCCCCTTCACAGCCCCAGACAAAACCTAAGGCCTGTAATTACGGGTTGTTCTTTTCAAGGGGAAAATACCTCGTCATCTACGATGCGGAAGACGTTCCCGAACCCGATCAGTTGAAGAAGGCCTATCTCGCCTTTAAAAATTCGGATGAATCCTATATCTGTTTTCAGGGCGCACTGAATTATTTCAACATGAATCAGAATCTGCTGACGAGATTGTTCACCCTTGAATATTCTTACTGGTTTGATTATATGCTGCCGGGACTGTTCAGTCTGAATCTCCCGATTCCGCTTGGCGGAACCAGTAATCACTTTAAGGTTGATAAATTGAGGGAAATAGGAGGATGGGATCCGTTCAACACAACGGAAGATGCGGACCTTGGGATCAGGGCCTCGGCTGAATCCTATAAAGTCGGGATTATCAGATCTACGACTTTTGAAGAGGCCAATTCAAAGGTATGGAACTGGATCCGACAACGTTCGAGATGGGTGAAGGGATATATGCAGACAACGCTCGTATACAACAGAAATCCCTTTCATATGCTGAAGATTCTCGGCTTGAAAAAATGGTTTTCATTCCAGTTTTTTATCGGCGGGACACCGTTGATATTCCTTATCAATCCACTATTATGGGCCTTTTTTGTCATCTGGCTGCTTTTTGATCCCTTTTTTCTGAAGCAGATCTTCAACGATTTCACCCTCGCTATTTCACTGTTTAACTTTCTTTTCGGAAATTTTCTCGGCATCTATATGAACCTGCTCGGGGCCTTCCGAAGAAAAAATTATTCACTCATTCCCGTCAGTCTGTTGAATCCCTTCTACTGGTTACTTCACTCCGTTGCCGCTTATAAAGCACTGGGACAGCTGCTCTATAAGCCTCATTACTGGGAGAAGACCGTTCACGGACTTTCAAAGAGAGATGAACAACGATGAAGATCACCAAATTACCCTCTATTTTTGAAAATAAAAGGTTCTTTTTTCTCACCTTTTTGATTTTAGTCTCTTTATACCTCTTTATCAGTTATTCTATGCTTGAAAATAATGTCTATCCTCCGGATAGCCTGCAATTTGGCGCCAATGAACTGTTAAACAGGGCAAATAATCTCTCCTTCATCAACGACGGAAATTATAATATTCCACTGTTCGATGCGCTTAATTATTCCCTG
Organism: Thermotogae bacterium; assembly: GCA_036743375.1. GTDB lineage: Bacteria > Thermotogota > Thermotogae > MWEM01 > MWEM01 > DAINPP01. The sequence goes on from DAINPP010000044.1 coordinate 14,197, forward strand.
ACACCAAGATGGCCCTCCTTCATTCCAATTGTTTTTGTTACCCTTATCATTTCGTACCTCATCCTTTTTATCTTCAACAATTTTCGGAGTAAAACGCTGAAAGTCCTTATTTCCCTGTTCATCGCCTTTTTACCCTCAACCATCTTTATCGTGACAGATAGTCCCGAAATGGCCATATTGATCGTTCTGTTCAGTCTTACCATGTATTTTATCCTCGAATTCACACTCAACGAAAGGGTTTTCTTTCTCTTCATGGCCGCCATCACATTTGGACTCCTGTTCTATATCCTGTTTGAAATCATCTGGTTCGTCATCTTTTTTGCCGTTTATTTTTCTATCGTTTATGCCAAAAGGAAAAAACATATCAATTTTATTATCACGATTACCTTTCCCTCATTATTTTTTCTGGTCAGCTGGATTTTCCTGATGTGGATTTTCAAAGCGGATATCGAATCCTTTTTCAGGGAAAATCTCCTGTTGAATTTCACCGATGGTATTCAGGGCTTTCATAAATATCTTCAGCAGAATATCTATGCCAGATGGCCTGTGCTCGTGTTATATTTATATATACTGTTTACACTTGGCAAATTCAAACTCTTTTTTACCTCTCCACTCTTCATGGCATTTATAGCCCCCGTTATTCTGGCATTAATCCTTAATCTCGGGGGATTCCCGGTAAATTCTTCCTTTTATATCTCTATATCGATGATAAACATTATTATCCTTTTTCCCTATCTCGGCCCCCTGTTCAACGAGAGAAGACAGAAACGCATCATTCTCTTTTTCCTCGTCTTTATCTTCGCTTTCGATGTATATTCCGCAATGTACACAAGACAGGGGCAGGAAAAACTATTTTTCTCGGCCGTACTAAACACCTATGAATCTGAAGAAGTAATCGAATACAAAGAGGTTGCAAAACAGATGAAAGGATATCAGAATATCCTGACGGATTGGGAAGAAACATACGGTATTATCTATTTTCACGAGGATGCAAGGCTTTTTTTAACATCCAAGACCCCCAATTTCATCAATATCTCACTCAATCCCCAACTGTATGCAGATGCCATTTTATTTTACAAATTTGGAGAGACTTACAGGCTTTACGATCAACACATACTCCGTGAGTATTTTGAAAGTACGCCCGCATATGAATCAGAAAATTATCTGCTTTTCTCCCGAAAAAAGGAAAACTGATCATGAAAGGACTCATTTTAATGATTATATTACCGGCTTTTCTCTTCTTCATTTTTCCCGGATGTACCTCCGCCCTGCAAATTCCGATGCCTCAAGTTCCTTTTGGCAAGGGAATCAATATTGCAAACGCCCTGGAAGCTCCTGTGGAAGGGGAGTGGGGAGTTGTCATACAGGATTGGTTCTTCCCTGAAATCGCCTCAAAAGGGTTCGAAACGGTTCGAATACCGGTTGACTGGTCATATCATATCGTAGAAGAACGCGGACTGACAATAGATAACACCTTTCTTGAAAGGGTACAGCATGTTGTCGATCTGGCGATTGCAAACGATTTGAGTGTTATTTTGTCTTTTCATGGATTTGACGATTTCAACAATTTGCCTCAGGAAAACAGTGGGAAATTCATTCAGATTTGGGAACGGCTTACAACCGTATTTTTAAATCAATATCCTGAAAAACTTTTTTTTGAATTGTTCAACGAGCCTCATGACAAATTGACGGCAGAAATATGGGACCAGATACAATCAGAAGCAGTTGAGGCCATACGGGCAATAGAAAAAGAGAGATGGCTCATCATCACAGGTGCTGAATGGGGAAACGCGGAATCATTACAAGGGCTTTCCTTACCCGAAAACAGATCACGAATACTTGCAACCTTCCACATGTATGAACCGTATCTTTTTACCCATCAGGGAGTCCCCTGGTTGAGTGAAGCCTACAGCACCACCGGTATCTTATGGCCCGGGCCGCCCCCCTATCCGATTGAGCCCTCGACACAGGCCTCCCTCTATCCCGAAATTGTCAAATGGTTTTATGACTACAATTATCTTCCATACAACTTCAACCCGGCCGGTCCGGAACCAATCGTTGAAAAACTGGTTATCGCATCGAACTGGAGTAAGAGAACGGGTGTTCCACTTTTTATGGGCGAATTCGGGACATATTCACAGATTGACCCGTTATCAAGGGTAAACTGGACGGATTATGTGAGAAATTTGTCTGAAGCGATGAAGATCACCTGGATTTATTGGGACTTTGCCGGCAATTTCGGACTCTTTGATCTAGATACCCTCGATTGGAACGCTGATCTGATTACCGCACTTGGACAAGCTAAATGATCTTTTTATCAGAGAGGAAGAATGATCATTCGGAGGACTGATAAACCCTTAAATTATCAAAATATACGGTACCGGTTGTCTGTTCCGCCGGGAGAAAAAATTTGATATTCAGGACTTTCACTTCGCCCATTTCATTCCCTACGATAAGGTTCAACGGCACCGAAAAATTGTTTCCCCGTTTCAGAAGAAAACTGTCCGTTTCATACCAGGTCCAGTCTTTTCCATTCTGAAGGGCAATAGATAAGAGACCATCTTCTTCCGATTCCCAGAAGACATCGAGAAAAAAAAGATCCGTCTTTTCCAGATTACGCGGTTCGATGGAAAAAGGATACTGAATAACCACCTCTCCCGGTTCTGAGGTCTCAAACTCTACCTTTAAGGCCTTTTCTCCCTGCGTTTGATGCAGGGGAACCGGTTCAACGAGTTTAATCGTCTCCGAAATCCAGTCAGCCGGAAACCACCCTCCCCGATCAAAGGAATTCAACAGGACTGAGTTTCCGATCTTAAAGTCCATTTCAGATAACAGGCGTTTGGGACGCAGAGTGATATTCAGCAAGAGATCATCGCCTTCACTGAGTTGAAGGTACTGGATTTTTTCTTCAAAACCGTTTTTGTATATGCTGATCTTGCATTTCCCCGTATTTTTAATCAATTCAAGAGGGGCCCAGCCTTGAAAAATATCGTTGAAGTAGACGCTTGAATGTTCAGGTTCCGTTTTTATGGTTATTCTCGATTTTGAAACCGGAATTTCACTCACCGCCTCATATTCAAAAGACAAGACCCTGTATAAAGCGTCAAGCATCACATCAAATTTCAACAAACCTCTTTCCATCAGTGCATAAAGAATCACCTTGTCTTTGTCGGTGATATCTGTCTTTAAATAGGAATTCAACAACCCATATTCGTTAAAAATTTTCAACCGTATGTCAATGAGTTTTTCTTCAGTCAGATTATCATTAGAGGTTCTTTCAAGCGCTTTGGCCACTTCTCCGCTTAAAACATATTCTACATAATTGGCGGCAGTCCTTATACTGTCGGAAAATAACATACCGTTTAAAATAAGCAGACATCCGATAAAAAATAAAAAAAATCTTTTCACGATGATCATCGCCTTTTTAATTTAATATATCATTTTGACGTAATAAAATTAGAATATTGTTATTTGGAATAGAAAATATCTATTTTTAAATCAACAGAACGAACATCCGACACTTTTATAGGAATAAAGAAAAGATGATGATGATCATTCCGGATATTTTTAAGATACCGACCGATTCACTCAGAAAGAAACTCGCAAGCAGTGTGGCAAGAACCGGTTTGAGATAAAACAGTGTGGCGGCCCTTGTCGCACCCATCCTTTTTATCGCCTCCATCAGGCATACATAAGCGATACCCGTCACAAAGATCCCGAGATACAGGACGATCAGCCAGTTCGAAGGGGTCAATACCGGAATCTTCAAGGTTCCGGAACACCAAAGAGCCGCCCCATAAATAACACTCGGGAAAAAAGCAGAATAAGCGGTACACCTAAGCGAGCCGTATCTTGAGACAAAAGTTTTCATCAATACCGAATAAAGGGCAAAAGTTACGGCAGAAGCAACGCCAAGAAGTATTCCAGACAGGGTGTCCCCCTCGAGCATTCCGAATCCGAAGACGAGGATACCGGTAAATCCCGTCAGGATACCGATGAGCTTTCTTTTTGGGAGGTCTTCTTTTATGATCAGCGCGGCAAAAAGTGCGGTGAAGATAGGATTTGTGGAGATGAGTGTGGCAGCAGAGGACGCATTGCCAAATTTTATCGAGAACTGAAGCAGCGTCATAGAGACGATACTGTTCAGGGAACCCGTCAGCAGGATCAGAATGAAGTCTCTTCCCGTCATACGGATCTTTTGCTTTTTCCGTGTGAAACCGTTTAACAGCATCAGGAACAGGCCCCCGATAAAGAAACGCATAAAAGTCATCGTAAACGGATCTATTAATCCCATAACGGGTTTTGAAACCACTTCAAGACTGGAAAAGAGAATGAGTGTTATAAACCAGAATAAATAAGCCATAAGCCCTCCTGTCATCATGCTGAGCTCAACGATTCAAAATTTCAATACAGCAATGATAGCATTTTTCATATAGAAAAAGTGGGTCAGACACAGACTCAGGCATTAAATTATCGCTGAGCAAATATTATATTTATGTGTTATTTTAATGTGGCTTTCTGCGTTTTGTTGCATCGCTGAAAGCGGGTTTTAAAAAAAATCTGAAAACTATTTTTTCATATTTTATCAGTTCCAATATTTTGTGTATGGGGGGCGATTCACCACAAGTAAATATAAATTATTTCTAAAACGAATCTATTTTAGTTAAGGTTTCGATAACGATTCAATTCTAAAGTTTTTATGCTATAATAAAATCACCCTATTTAAACCGAAAACGATTAATTTTTTTCGGAAAGGAAGACGATTTTGTCAACAGAAGCAAAATATCACATCAGCGTTATGCCAGAAGAAGTCATAGAATATCTTGTCAAAAAGCCGGATGGTGTATTTCTCGATGCGACCTTCGGTGAAGGGGGACATTCGCTGCTGATCCTTGAACATTTTCCACAGGCACGTGTCATCGGAATAGACAAGGATATACAAATCCTCAAATGGGGTGAAGAAAGGCTGAAACTCTTCGAAGGCCGTCTGAAGCTCTTCAGGGCAAACTATACGGATATGGACATCATCCTCAACGGACTCGGAATCGATAAAATAGACGGGATCCTTTTTGATCTCGGCGTCTCCTCCTATCAGCTGGATTATGAAGACAGGGGCTTCAGTTTTCAGACGGATGGTCCGCTTGATATGCGGATGGATGTCGACAGTGGAAAGAGTGCCAGACAGGTGCTGAATTCTCTTGAACAGGAGGAACTTGAGGAGATCATCAGAGAATACGGTGAGGAAAGATTCGCCCGTTCGATCTCAAAGAGAATCTGCGCCAATCGCCCTTTGAATACAACCGGAGACCTCGTCCAGTCGGTGAAGGAAGGAATCCCGGCCGAAGTCAGAAACAAGATGAAGAAGAATTTTGCAACGAGGACGTTCCAGGCAATCAGAATCTTCGTAAACCGTGAATTAGACGAGCTTACAAACGGTTTAGAGAAATCCTTGGACATCTTGGATACAGATGGTAGAATCGTAGTGTTGTCCTTCCATTCGCTGGAGGACAGGATTGTAAAGAATTTTTTCCGCAGCAAAAAAAGGGAAGGGGTACTCGATGTGTTAACGAAAAAGCCTCTTGTGCCTTCCGAGGGTGAAATCGCTTTAAACAGACGTTCAAGGAGTACGAAGATGAGAGCAGCGCAACTCAAAGGGGAGAGTTAGCTTAATTCGTCTTTTTAAGATTGTTTTTTTATTTTATTTTTTATTTATTGGGGAAACACGAGTATCATAGGCTTCCGGATTTTATGGAACCTGTTGATGGGTAATTATTTATGGATCTGATCTGATCTTTCAGGTCGATTATTTTGGGGGGGTTGTATGTCTCATTTTAAACAGGCTGATACTTATAGCTCCAGAACAGTTGCACTTAACGATACCGAGCAAGCCGCAAGTCGAAGAGAGACTCTGCATGGCATATTATCGCTGGTTAATGGCACTGTTAAGGTTGTCTTGGTAACTCTGGCATTGTTTATAGCATTTTTAGTCCCGTTTCTTGTCGGGATGGAGACTTCAAGGATGAAGGCTCAAACCTCGGACATGAGATTGGAACTGCACAGGATTGACGCCCAGATTGAAGATTACAATCAAAAGATCGCTGCCTACAGCGATAAAATACTCTTGAATCAGCAGAAAGCCCAGAAGTGAATGCAAAGAGAGTATATTTATTAACTTTTGTTTTCCTCATTCTGTTCTTAATTCTTTTGGCAAGGGGTTTGTTTCTGTCTGTTCAGGGAGATCAGACAGATAACTTGCCGAACAAAAAATATCAGATAGCCTCCACCCGTGGGATCATTTATGATGCCAACGGGATTCCTCTTGTTAATAACCTTCAGAAAACTTATTATTATTTTGATATTGCCTATTATAAACGTGTCCTTGAACTTGGGCGTGTTAATGAAAAAAAGATCTATGAGCAGCTTGAATCGCTCTTCGATATCACCGAATCCGAACTGAAATCAAGGTTCATCGGCCCGAACATCATGCGTGTCGGTACAAACGACGGAGACCCCATGTCTATTCCAAAGCCCTTATCCATCTTCATCTCATACGATACGGTCAGTATAAGAAATTCTCTTTACCCATTCATGAATCAGATCATAGGAAAGACGGATTCTTTCGGCGGTGGCATCAACGGGATTGAAAAACAATTTAACAAGGTTCTCTCGCCAAAAAGTGAGGGGGAGATCGATTATGAAAACTTTGAAATCTACAACCGGCTCGGAGAGATAAGGGATATCGTTGAACCTGAAAACGGAAAACCGGTTCAACTGTCGATAGATCTCCGAATGCAGAAACTGCTGTACAGTACACTCGAAAAGACACGTGAGCAGTTTGACGCCGAATCTGCTCAGGGAGTCCTCATGGAAACAAAGACCGGAAAGATAGTCGGCATGTACAGTACGCTTGGATGGGAGGCCCCCATTATGAGCGTTTATGAACCCGGTTCGGCGATGAAGCCCTTTACGTTCGCCATGGCATTAAAATACAATATCCTTGAAATGGACCGCATGTTTCACTGTACGGGAAAGGTCAAACCGTTTGCCGACCTGCCAACCATCATCAACTGTACCCATGTGCATGGGGATATCAACACAACCGAAGCACTATCACAATCCTGTAATGTTGCAACGGTTGAAATTGCCTTAGATGTCCTCGAAGAGATGGGAAACTGGACATTCTATGATGAACTCAAAACACTGGGATTCGGGAGTAAAAGTGGCATTGAGATGCCCGGAGAGGTCAACGGGATTCTCCATTCGCCAAATGACTGGAACAGGTTGACCGGCATACAGATGGGAATCGGACAGGGAATAGCCGTTACGGCTGTTCAGTTATGTGCCGCCATGAACACCATTGCAAACGACGGGTATTATATCTCACCGACTATCCTGGCACAAAGGGAGAATGAAGAAAACTATCACAAGGTTTATCAGGAGGATGTTATAGAAAAACTGCATGGCATGATGATAGAAACGGTTAAAACGGGAACCGGACTGGAGGCGCAAGTCAAGGGACTGACCGTAGCGGCAAAAACGGGAACGGCACAGAAGGCCGGTCCGGGCGGATATGTCGATGGTAAATACGTTTCCAGCTTTATCGGTTTTTTCCCCGCTGAAAATCCGGTTTATACCCTGCTGATCAGTGTGGACGAGCCCAAAGGAGACCTTTACTACGGTGGAGATGTCGCAGCACCGGCTTTCAGAGAGATCACCTCGGGGATTATTGATCTGATCACGACGCCGGAACAGACACTGCCCGAAAAAATCCTCGTTCAGACGTGGAAACTGCCGGATTTCACGAATTATACCAAAAAGGATGTTTACGACATAGTCGAAAATCTCGATATCAGTATCAGTCAGGTTGAAATACGTGGCGAGGGAATCGTCAAAGAACAGTTCCCGGCGGCCGGAACGAGTATCGAGGATATTGACAGGGTCGTACTCATACTTGACTCTGCGGAGGTTGATTGATATCAGTAATGATGTGGACTGCCAGGTTGGAAAAACACTCTTTAAGGATATGGGCTGGCGGGGACTCCGGCAGCTTCAGGACAAGGCTTATAAACAGATCATAGAAGGAAAGAATGCGTTACTTACTGCCGGTACGGCTTCCGGCAAGACCGAAGCCGCCCTGTTGCCGGTCCTTTCCACCCTGCTTTCGGACGAAGAGCTGTATAATTCCCAGACACCGCTTATGATTTATATTGCCCCGCTAAAGGCCCTGATCAACGATATTTATCTCAGACTGAAAAAACTGACGTCACGAACTACTTTAAAAACATACTGCTGGCATGGGGATATCTCTCAGAAGGAAAAAAAACTTGCCCTCAAATCCGCTTCCATCATCGTAACGACTCCGGAATCGCTGGAAGGCATGTTCATCTCTTCAAAGATCGATCATCACGATTTTTTCAAAAACCTGAGATTCGTGCTTGTGGATGAGCTGCATGCCCTGATCAACGGTCCACGCGGAGCTCAACTCGCCTCACTCATCGAACGGCTTGATCATATCAGCCGGTATGACATTCAGCGTGTCGCAATGAGTGCAACGATCGGTAACCCACAGCAGGTCCTCGAGTGGATACAGGGAGGAAGCGAGAGGGAGACGGTTCATGTGGATGATTCGAAGAGTTCCAGAAAGATGATCATGGTCAGAGAACGGTCTCTCGAAAACCTGAAATCGGACATAGAAAAGATGCTGAGCTTCAACGGGAAGGGGATCATCTTCACCTCGAGCAAACAGGAGGCAGAGGTACTGAATCATTATTTCATCCGAAACGGATTCAGAAGCCTTCTGCATCACGGCTCGATGGGGAAGGGAATCCGCGAACAGACCGAAACCCTTTTTAAATCCTCTCCGGATTACAAGATCATGATCGCCACAACAACACTGGAGATGGGTATTGATATCGGGGATGTGGCCTATGTCTTCTTCTATTCCGTTCCAAAATCCGCGGCATCCTTCATGCAGCGACTCGGAAGGGCCGGCAGGAAAACGGGTGTTGCAAAGGCCCTGATATACATCAACACGGAACTCGAAAACGAAAAAAAACTGATTGATGAACATCTCAGCCTGTTTGCCAACGTACAACTGTTCAAGGACAACGCGGTGGAGCCGATTGAGATGATTCGCTTTTATCCGCAGCTCCTTGCGCATCAGATCATCTCTATGGTTCTCGCAGAGAAGGTCATCACCTTCAGGGATATCGCCGTGCTGAAAAATGCCTATTGTTTTAAAGATATCGGTGCAGCTGATCTCCAGACACTGATCAGTCATCTGACAGAAGAAGGCTTTTTATCGATCAGGGGAAATGAGATCCGGATTGGGGCAAACGGAGCAGCCCTCTTCGGGGGAGCAGGAGCCGGTGAATTTGTATCCGTATTCGACGCCGGCAGATCGTACGCCGTGCTGTATAACAATATCGAAGTCGGACAGATCCATTATGCCACCATCTCTTCACAGCAGAAACTCGAAGGTGGCGATTTTTCACAACGCTTCATCCTCGCGGGGAGGGCCTGGAAAGTCATCGAATCCGATCCGTTCAAGCGAATACTCAAAGTGATTCCGGCACAGAAGGGATCAAAGCCCATGTGGCTCGGTAAAGGCGGCGAGATTGCCGAACGTTTTGCCTCTGCGGCCGCACGCTTTGTCTGTACACCTGAATTCCCCGAAACCATCAAAGTGGATCAAGCCGTATACGATGCCCTGATGAACACCGTTGACCTGGTCAGGACAACCATAGATGAAAGCCGCGGTTATTGTCCGGTTGAGATCAAAAGAAAGCGAAGCATGGATTATGAAATCTATACCTATGGCGGTGAAATCAGAAACATGCTCTATTCATTGCTCATCCCCGAATATTTCGAGGGGGTCAAAGAGGCGAAATACGACTGGAAACGGGTTAAATTCAAATCCCCCCTGTCCGTTGACTGTGATGATTTTTTCATCTGGCTCGATCAGGTCTCAAAAGAGGAATTCGAAAAAAAGCTGACGGAGAAATTGAAAGAAGACTCAAAAAAAATCGGTGAAATTCTCTTTCAGGACCGGTTTGCCGGACTCGTCGGGGAAGAGCTCCTCGCTCAGACCTATATCAATATCTTATGGAAGATACTTAAATCTGAAAATTGAAAAGCTTCCGCGTTAAAACAAGCTATACAAAAAACGTTTTCTTTGTATGTTATACTCTCTGAAGGAAACGATATCACCTGAGAGATAGTGTTTTCAGCTTATCAGAGAAGGTAGATGTCATATCAGACGGTCTGTTCGGAAAGAGGGAAAAGATGAGTACAAAACCTTTGAATGCAGCAAGAGTTGGAATCTCCAATAAGAAAGCCATATTGAACATGGTGCGATATTCACCGGGAATAACGAGAAAGGAACTCGCCGTCAAAACGGGACTCAACCCTAGTACGGTAACAAATATCATCAATTTTCTGAAGGACAGAGAATTGTTGTTTGAAACCGGGAAAAAGAAGAGTGAAAATCCCGGAAGAAATTCGGTAAAGCTGCTTGCCAATAAAAACAAGGCCAAGGTCTTTCTCGTAAAACTCGGTGTGGAAAAATCTCAGCTCGGTATCGGCTATCTCGATAATTCCTATGAAGTCATTTCCGATTTCAGAACACCGGGAAGTGCAGAAAAATTTGTAGAGCATATACACAAACGTTTCATCTCAGATTTTAAAGCGGAGGATTTTATAGGCATCTCTTTTTCCATCCCGGGAATCGTCGAACAGAAAACCGGCGAGATATCCAGTCTTCCACATTTGAATTGGAAAAATGTCCAGCTGAAAAAGATGATACAGGAAAAATTCGGTGACAATTTTGACGTATTCATAGAGAATGAAGCCAAACTTTCACTGAAGGCCGAGATGTATCTGAACAAAAATCTTGAAAATTTCAAAGACGGGATTTACCTTTATATCTCTCAGGGGGTAGGCGGTGCCATTCTCATCAACAGAAGAATCTTTTCGGGATTCAGCTTCACAGCCGGTGAACTGGGGCATATGAGTATTGACATGAACGGTCCGAGATGTAAATGCGGAAACAGGGGGTGTCTTGAATGTTATCTTTCGGTGGAAGAACTCGGAAAAGAATATGAAAGAGCCGGCGGAACATTCAAGAGAAAATACGATGTGGATAAATTTTTTGAACTCATGGAGAAAGTAGAAGAGGGCGAGCCCCTCGCAAAGGAGATAATGGAAGACTATTACAAATATCTCAGGATAGGACTGGTCAATATCATCAACCTCCTCAACCCTGAATTTATCGTCATCGGAGGAGTGGGAAACTGTATTCCTCCCGCCGCACTCATGCAGATAGAGGAAAAGGTCAGTAAGCATGTGATCTCCCCAAACACCGGAAACATCAAGATTCTGCCTTCTCTCGTCGACATGGTCAACGCGTCTCTGCACGGGGAAACGTTGACGGTAATGGACATTTACAGCAATAAAATCGTTCTGGAATAACGACTCCTTATAGGGAAGAACGGAGACACTTTATAAAAGTGCCTCCGTTCTTTATTATATGCCAGCGCTTATCCCTTGACGGAACCGGCCATCAACCCCTGGATAAAGTACTTCCCGAGGAAG
>DAINPP010000045.1:0-4943 GCA_036743375.1 Thermotogae bacterium
AAATCCCATCTCGGGTAAAAAAGAAGGAGTCATAAGATGCATAAAATTCTCGTAGTAGAAGATGATACAATGTTGAATTCCGGGTTATGCTACAATCTCGAACTGGATGCATATCAGGCCATACCGGTTCGTGATGCGGCAACGGCCATGGAAAAGATCCGGGAGGAAGCCCCTGATCTGATCATTCTCGATGTGAATTTACCGGACGAAGACGGGTTTGACCTTTGCAGGAAGGTCAAGGCAAAAGGGGACATCCCGATAATCTTTCTGAGTGCCCGCGATCTGGAAACCGATATGATGACAGGTTTTGATTTGGGGGCGGATGATTACATCACAAAACCGTTTAACATCCATATTCTCAGAAAAAAAGTGGCTGCCGTTTTGAGACGTTCAGACAGATCGTCCAATCAGCAACTTTATGTATGCGGTGATCTTGTGATTAATTTTGATCAGTTGACGGCATCGGTTGGTAATCGACCGGTGATTCTCACGCCCACGGAATATAAAATTCTGAAAATTTTTACGCGCAATCCCGACAACCTTCTGACCCGTCACGTTCTGCTGGAAAAGCTGTACGATGTGGATGCCAATTTTGTGGATGAGCACACCCTGACCGTCAACATCAACCGTCTGAGAGGCAAGATCGAAAGCGGAGACAGAAAGTACATCCGGACCGTTTATGGCATGGGATATATATGGATGGGCGATAAAAGATGAACAAACGGCTATCCACAAATGGAATTTACATCTGTATCGGCTTGGCCTTTCTCCTCCTCAGCATCTGTTTTAACACCATCGTGTTTTGCAACACCGACAACCCGATAATCCGCGGAACCACCCTCGTCTTTTCTCTTCTCTTTCTGCTACTCGGCATCGTTCTGATCCTCCTACTTCGTGACCAGTTGCTGGCCTTTTCGGATTCTCTGAATAGCTGTATCGACAATATCATGAACGGCGAGGAAACCGTCCGGTTCGATTTGGAATCGGAAACACTGATGGGGAAATTCAATCATAAGTTCCGGCGCCTGTACGAAATCATGCAAAGTGACAGAAGACAAGTGCAGGAAGAAAAGCAAGCGCTGCAGGAAATGATCTCAGATATTTCCCATCAGGTCAAAACACCGGTGACAAACCTGAAGATGTACAACGCTACCATGCTCGAGCAGCAGCTTACACTGGAAAAGGAACGTGAATTTCACAGGTTGATGGCTTCACAGATCAACAAGTTGGATTTTTTGATGCAGGCCATGGTAAAAATATCACGGCTTGAGGCGGGGATCATCACCCTTTCCGTTTCTCCGAGACCACTTTACGAAACGATCGGACTCGCGTTGGCAAGCGTGGAATTGTCAGCTGAAAAAAAACAGATCGAGGTTACGGTAAGCTGTGATCCCGCTCTGATCGTCCCTCATGATAAGAAATGGACCGCGGAAGCTCTGTTCAACATCTTGGATAACGCTGTGAAATACACCCCGTCAGGCGGTAAGCTGTCCGTGACGGTAGAACGATGGGAAACAGCTACCAAAATTGATATCACGGACACGGGAAAAGGGATTCCCGAACAACATTATGCACAGATCTTCCAGCGCTTCTACCGCGAAGATGAGGTACACGATGTCAGCGGTGTCGGTATTGGTCTTTTTCTCTGCCGCGAGATTATCGCCAAACAGGGGGGCTACATTCAGGTCAAATCCGAAGTGGGAAAGGGATCGACTTTCTCGGTATGGCTTCCCCATGAGAGGGCATTTTGATCCGGGCTTCACCGATACGGAATGAAATGTCTCAAAATCGTGAGAATTGCGCTTTGGCTTGAAACTTTTGAGAGACATTTACCCTGTATGATGAGAGCAGAAAACAAACACAGGGAGGTCTGCCATGAGCATATTGAAGACAAATAAACTAAAAAAGCATTACGGGACCGGATCAGGTCTTGTGAAAGCACTGGACGGAGTCGCGATAAACGTAGAAGCAGGTGAATTCGTGGCCATTGTCGGTACCTCCGGCAGTGGAAAGTCCACCTTGCTGCATATGTTGGGAGGACTGGACACACCAACTTCCGGTAGCGTGGAAGTGGCCGAAAAGGAACTGTCCAGGATGAACGACGAACAGCTCACCATTTTTCGCCGCAGGAATATAGGCTTCATTTTTCAAGACTACAACCTTGTCCCCATCCTGAATGTTTACGAAAACATCGTCCTCCCCATCCATCTCGATGGTGAAAGACCAGATGAAGCTTTCATAGATCAAATCACAAAGATGCTGGGGCTAACTGAAAAACTGAACAATCTGCCCAACAACCTGTCGGGTGGACAACAGCAGCGTGTGGCCATTGCACGGGCATTGGCAACCAAACCGGCCATCATCCTGGCCGACGAGCCAACCGGCAATTTAGACAGCAAGACCAGCCAGGAAGTGCTGGGACTCCTCAAAATGACGAGTCAGCAGTTTCATCAGACCATCGTCATGATCACGCATAACAACGAGATTGCCCAGCTGGCCAACCGGATCGTCCGCATTGAAGACGGCCGGATCGTGGCGTAAGGGGGTCAGACAATGTTTCAAAACAACAACGGAGTAGTGGCAAAACGCCTCGCCAGGCGTAGTCTTTTTGCCGACAAACGGAGAAACCGTATTTCCATTCTCGCAATCGCCCTGACAACTCTTTTGTTTACCAGTATATTGACCATGGGATTCGGGCTCCTGGAGAGTATGCAACGGGCAACCATGGTTATGACCGGAGGTGATGGACATGCGGCAATCAAATATGTGACGGATGAGGAATATGAAAAAATAACCGGAGACCCGCTGGTCAAGGAAAGGGCCTACTGTCGCATGCTCAGTGACAGCGTAGACAACAGCAGTCTTATAAAACGCCATACAGAGTTTTGGTACTACGATGACGTGGGACTCAGATTCGGCTTTGCCGAACCGACAAGTGGGCACAAACCCGTGGCCGAAGAGGAGGTAATCGCCGATACCAAGACGTTGGAATTACTCGATGTGCCGCTTGAAGTCGGCGCTCCGATCACACTGGAACTCACCGTTCACGGCCGCCAGCTTTCACGTGATTTCATCCTATCCGGTTGGTGGGAAAGTTCTCCAGGCTTTAACGTCGGACAAATTTTCACTTCCCGTGCCTATGTAGATGCTCACGCGGACGAGCTTAACAACACCTATCATACGGACAACTCACTCACGGGAACGATATCGGGATATATCAAGTTCAACAACAGTCTGAATATAGAAAATTCCCTTAAGGCCCTCCTGATGAAAACCGGCTATTCCATGGAAGAAGATGCGCCCAATTATGTTGAAACGGGGATCAACTGGGCCTATATGTCAACGGGTACAAGACTCGATGTGGGAACCATAATCGCACTTTCATCGGCCTTGTTGTTGTTCGTGTTTACGGGTTATCTGATCATCTACAATATCTTTCAGATAGCCGTCCTGAAAGACATACGGTTCTACGGACTTCTGAAAACCATCGGAACCACCAACCGGCAGCTGCACACGATCATTCGTCATCAAGCCCTGTTACTCTCAGTCGTCGGCATACCGTTGGGACTTCTGACGGGATTCTTTGTCGGTAAAATCCTCGTTCCAACCCTGATGGCACAAACCACCTATGCGGGGAATGTCGTCTCCGTGTCTCCACATCCGTTGATCTTCGTCGGCGCTACCGTCTTTACACTGGTTACCGTCTTCATCAGCGCCTATAGGCCTGGTAAAATGGCCGCAGAAGTCTCTCCGTTGGAAGCCATCGGCTATACGGACGCCTCACAGAAAAGTCGGAAAAAGGTTAAAAAGTCCAAAAACGGGGCAAATCCAAAACGAATGGCCTTTTCCAACCTTGGTCGCAACAAAAAGCGGACCATCCTGGTCATCCTGAGCCTCAGCCTCAGTATCATCCTGGCAAACACGGTATTTACCCTTTCACAGAGTGTCGATGTGAATAAGGCCCTCAGTAAATTTAACGCCTCGGATTTTCAGATCGGACACGCCGACTTGTTCAACCACAAATACACCGGTGCAGACAGCGCCTTAAGTAAAAGCTTTGTTGATGCGGTAACACAACAGGCGGGGTTTGAGTCCGGTGGCTGTTTATACGGAACCGGAGGTTCTTATACGAGTCAAAACTCCGGTCAGACGATGAACAAATGGCCGGATGGTTCTTATTCCACCGCAATTTACGGACTTGACCCGTTTCCGTTTTCACGTTTAACGCTCATTGATGGTGAGCTTGACGCAAAGAAGCTCTCTTCGGGCAATTATATTCTGGAAGGGGTGAAGGCGGATGATAGTGGAAACGTGTTGATGAGTTCCTTTAACCACAAAATTGGCGATACAATCACATTGAAATGCTCTGACAACATCCGCGACATGACCGTGCTCGGTCATGTGATCGCAAATTCGGATACCAACACCGACGGGACATGGATGGGATCGGTCTTCTTTCTACCGAGTGATGTATTCAGGAACTTGACAGAGGTGGACTATATCATGAGCTATGCCTTTGATGTCTCAAGTGACCGGGAATCCGCTATGGAATCCTTTTTAAAACACTACACCGATAACGTGGACCCTCTGATGAATTACAAGTCAAAATTCACGGCTCTCGCAGATCTCGAGGGAATGCGCCGTACGGCCATGATAATCGGAGGAGCTCTATCATTGATTATCGGCTTGATTGGCATACTCAACTTCATCAACGCCGTCTTAACGAGCCAACTGGTCCGCCGTCGTGAATTCGCCATGCTGCAGAGTGTCGGAATGACACAGAAACAGCTTAAGACCATGTTGCGTTATGAAGGCGGATGCTATGCCCTTTCAACAGCGATTGTCTCAACCATTCTCAGTATAAGTTGTTCTCTGTTGATCGTTCGACCTTTCAGTACGGCGGTGTGGTTTATGAGCTTCCGGTTTGTCTTCTGGCCATTGGC
>DAINPP010000045.1:5043-24492 GCA_036743375.1 Thermotogae bacterium
TTGCGTAAGCATGCGCCTACACGTCAAAGGGCTTATCATTCCCGTTGATTCATCCTGCTTCCATGGGGTATAATCAAAAGGGTCAAATGACCAAAAAAGGAATGATCATGGATGATGAATTTAGAGACCCTGGTTAAACAAGCACCGACTGAGATCAAAAAGGAATTCTTTTACAGAGATTTTAAGAAAGGAAGTCTCATCATCTCCCCGACACAGAAGATCGAACATCTGTACATACAGATCGACGGGATTACGGAGGTTTACAATCAGAACATGGCCGGGAGCTTCTTTCTATATTCGGTAGATGAAGGGTACACCTGTTTCGGTGAAGTGGAACTGTTCTACGAGGAGCTCAAACCCCTGAATGTCTTTGCGAAGACGGATTGCCGGATCATCCTCCTGAAAAAGGAATCTGTAATCCGGTGGATGAAACTGGATTTTGAGTTTAACATGCTGCTGTTCAGGTATATGGCCCTGAAGCTGAACAGAAATTCCGACAAGATGGCTCAGATTGCCTTCATGACCGTCAAAGACAGGGTTCTGTACAGTTTGTTCACCCATCATAAGATGGGTGATCTCGAAACATTAAGCAAGGAACAGCTTTCAATCGAGGCCTGCGCTCCTCTGCGGAGTATTAACCGGGCCGTTTCAAGATGCGTGGACGAGGGATTCATCGGGTATCTGGAGAAGAGATTTTCTATCTGTGCAGCTGAGAAGATCGAGGCCTATCTCGAGGAGATTTTAGAATAAAATAAAGTGGTCCCCTCCTACGGAAGGAGGGGACTTATATCTGATTATCTGTAAAATTCCTTCAGGACTTCGAGCAGGTAGTGATGATCAGCTACCCCGGCAAGTTCCTTGATGGAATGCATGGAGAGCATCGGGTTTCCGATATCCACCGAACGCATGCCGAGTTGTCCGGCGGTGATTGGGCCGATGGTACTGCCCCCCCTTTCCCTTGAGTTGTTGACAAATCGTTGTACAGGTACCTCCACCTTTTTACAGAGTAATTCGAAAACGGTGGCCGATTCGCTGTCACTGGTATATCTGAAATTTGAACTCATCTTGATGACCGGACCTCCGTTCAGAACCGGATGATTGGTCGGGTCATGCTTTTCCGGACTGTTCGGATGAAGGGCATGCGCCATGTCTGCGGAGATGATGAACGAATTTTCAAGAGCCCGGATATAGTTCTCCCGGTCCCCCCCGAGGGCAATGGCAATTCTTTCAAGTATGGCACCGAGTAGTGGGGAAGAAGCCCCCTGCATGGTCTGGCTGCCGATTTCCTCGTTGTCAAAGACGACGATGATCTTCGTTGCGACACCGGCTTCAGACTCGGATAAGGCAATGAGTGAGGCATAAGCCATCGCAAGATTGTCGAGCTGAGAACAGGAAATCATCTCTTCGTTCATCCCAAGGATCTGCCCCCTCGTCATATCGTGAAGGGATATCTCGTAATCGATGATCCTTTCGGATTCCACATCGAGTTCTTCCGCCAGCATCTTCTTGAAATCGAAACCGTTGACCGTCTCTTCGATTGAACTGAGAAGTGGCAGCATATCCTTCTGTTTATCCGGTCCGAAAGCGGTATTGACATCCCTGTTCATGTGTATGGCAAGACTCGGGATGATACATTTCTTTTCTCTGATACAGACGTGTACGGATTCCGGTTCAAAGGGACTATCCCCTTCAAGGGTTACCCTTCCGGCAAATCCGAGGGGTCTATCAAACCAGCTGTACAGGATCGGTCCCCCGTAGATCTCCGTGTTGAGCTTGAGTTCCTTCCCCTCAACCTTCATCTCAGGATTCGGTTTGATCCGGATAGCGGGAGAATCGCTGTGTGATCCCGTGATTCGGAATCCACCGTTACCAACTTCATCCGTTCCGGCTATAAAAGCGATCAGAGAGGAATCGTTCTTCGTGGTAAAGTATTTCCCGCCTTTTTCCAGTTCCCATCTTTCGTTGATCTTCAATTCTTTGAAGCCTTTCTCGGACAGGATCTTTCCCATCTCATCCACCGCATGGAACCTGCTCGGTGATCTTTCGATGAAATCAAGTAGTTCATTGGCCTCTTTTAAATAGATATCCTTCACCACTTACATCTCCTTCATCTTTTCGAGGACTTCCACGAGGAATCCGTAAAGTCTGTCCGCAGAGTCTATTTCTATCCGTTCATCCGGCGTATGGACATCGTACATATTCGGTCCCATCGAAACCATATCCAGATCTGGACTGATGACATCGAGGAAGAGTCCGCATTCGAGTCCTGCATGAATGGCCTCTATCTGAGGGGCTTTTCCGAATTTGTCCTCATAGACCCTTGCCATATGATCCCTGAGTGGTGAGACCTCTTTGTATTCCCAACCCGGATAGTCAGAAGTATGTTTGATCTCACAGTCACAGAATTCCGCCAGTTCTTCGAGTTTCTTGCTGAGTTCTTCTTTCTTTGAGGCCACCGAACTTCTTGTGGAGTTCTCAAAGAGCACCTTGT
Source organism: Thermotogae bacterium (assembly GCA_036743375.1). GTDB lineage: Bacteria > Thermotogota > Thermotogae > MWEM01 > MWEM01 > DAINPP01. The sequence continues at coordinate 7,535 of DAINPP010000045.1, forward strand.
CCCCTTTATAGGTGATGACACCGAGATTGTTTGAACTTTCGACAAGGCCTTCTATATCCTGGCTCATGGTGTTAACACCATTCGGAGTAGCCATCAGCAGATGAATTGCCTTGTTTCTTTCCGATTTCCTCCAGGGCAACTTTCTGTCTTTTGGAAGTTTGTCGATTTCCGACAGAGAAATTCTGAAATCGGGGTCTGTCTTTTTATATTCCGAATAAATCGTTTGCATAATAGAATCGAGCAGTCGCTTAAGGGCCTCCACTCTTTCGGGATCCACGCCGATGATCGCCGTACACTCCCTCGGAATGGCATTCATCTTTGCACCACCCTCGATTGAATAGAGGTTAAAGCCTAAAGTACTCTTTATCTCATAAAGGATCCTGCCCATCAGTTTGTTTGCATTGCCTCTTCCCTTGTGTATATCCGCACCGGAATGTCCCCCTCTTAATCCCGCAACACTGAGTTCGAAGATGGTTTCTTCTGCCATTTCCTTCTTCTTTTCAAGCGGAAGGGTAATCTTTGTCCTGACACCACCCGCACAGGACACCAGGAAGATACCCTCCTCCTCACCGTCTATGTTGATGAGTCTCTTCCCTTCAAATCTCGAACCGTCCACTTTCATCGCACCAACCAGTCCGGTTTCCTCTTCTGTTGTAATAAATATCTCAAGTGGCGGATGTTTGAGGGTTTTATCCTCAAGAATACTCATACAGTATGCAACTGCTATCCCATCATCTCCGCCGAGTGTTGTCCCTTCGGCACTTAATATGTTTCCTTCAATCTTTAATTTGAGGGGATCCTTTAAGAAATCATGTTCGGTTCCCTTGTTCTTCTCACAAACCATATCCATATGCCCCTGAAGGATCACGGGGTCAAGGTGTTCATAATCAGCTGAAGCCGGTTTTTTGATAATTACGTTGAGCACTTCATCCTGACAGGCCTCGTATCCCAGATCCCGTCCGAACTTCAACAGGAAATCACTTATCTCTTTTTCATTTCCCGAACCTCTCGGAATCATACTGATCTTCTCGAAATTTCTGAACACAGCCTCGTGCTTCACATCGCCATAATTTAACATTTCTTCCATCCTCCCATAAATTTTCTTAATTCTATTATATTACACAAAAACGATATTCCAAAGCAAATTTTTTACCTTTTTATAATTTTCTTATACTAAAATACAGTCGATTCATGTTATAATTCGTTGATATGAATATAGGGGGGAACATATATGAAGAGTAAAACCACTTTATCATTATTGTTTCTGCTGTTTATTATAATTCTTTTCTTATCTTCTTGTGCAAATGTAAAAAGACAGGAACCTGACGGGTATCTGGGGCTTGATGTTGTAAAAAACGGTTTTTTCAGGAATGGAAAGATCATCTATTCGGCATCTAATCCTGAAGTTTCCATGTTCGGCACGGACGAGATGATAGGAATCAGAATATTCAAACAGGATGGAGACAACAGCAGCGAGGACTATGCTTATATGGATTTCAAGACCATAAGCGACGAGGAGCTTTCCTTCGAACTAATCCGCTTTACATCAGAATCTTCGAAAACAGTTAGTGTTGTATCTCTCGGAAAAGGCGAATCATATGATATCAATTCAGACTCCATATGGGATATCAAATGGACCGGAAACAAGGAAATCGCATCCATCAGCAGCCGGAATATCAATTCAGCCTGTTTTATAGAATTGAATTCAGCAGCCGATCTCGCCGTTACATTTCGCACCATACCAGATGATTCTGGAGCCAACTCCTCCATTTTAACCATCAGGGATTATGATAAGTTTGTTATCTGTGCAAATTGTCTGAGTGTCGTGGAACCTTTTGACAAATCGGATAACACGATGGCCATCAGCCGTAATTCTCTTCAATACGACACAGAAGTCGGTGATTATCTGCTACTGAATGCTACCATCACCAACGATATCTTCCCCGTCATGGAAATAGAGGGGATCAACGTCGTTGGAGACAACGTGGTCTTCACGCTCGATGAGTTGACCAATGAGGAGATCAACGCGTTTCTGAGGGGAACAAAATATCAATCCATTTCTGGCGAAAACCCGGATGAACCCTATCTGATCCTTCCGAGAGATGCATCGAAAAAAACGATTTTATGGGAAGGCCGAATGAATCACACTTCCACAAGCGGCGATTCCATCATCAAGCTTTATTCCGAAAATCCCGTTCAGATTACGCTTGAATACATGGATATCGATTTTGAGATGAATCTTGACAATTCTCTTCGCCGTTTCTTCTATCATCCGATCTTCGGTATAACCGGCGACTTTACGATCGAAGTTGACTCTAGGGAGAGAAATATCGACCGGGTTGAGATCATTTCGGAGCCCATCTTTCTCGATGGACCTGACGTTCCACTCTATGGAGATGTTACCTTTGGATTTTCTGCTCAATCTGTGGGGGAAGGCAGAATCAACTCAAAGATAACCTATTCACTCGATGAGACCTATTATTCGATAAGGATAGATTCTCAGGACTGGACCAGCGACACGGAATGGATTCCACAAGGGGATTTCAGAAGGAGCATGACCATTGATTCGGCAACCGGTGTCGTTACAAGCGACGAAGTCAGCATCACACCTTTTCTTCACGTGGATTGTTCCCTATCGTTCATGGACATCTTCAATTCACAGCACAACGATCTGAAGATAGGGATGAAATTTGACAGTTTTACGGAGAGTGGTGAAAATCATCTCGATGTACTGCCTTCGTTCGAGATAGATTCCGAATACACGGTCGAATATCTGAATGTGAAACAGAGCGGTTTTCCGTATAAGACAATCTATTCGGTAGAACTCAGTCCGTATATCATCAACTGATCTGCCGAATGACTGAAAGAAGAATTCTCCGGCTGTAAAGGCCGGAGTTTTTTTATGTATCGTCTCGTATAGTTGAATGCCTACATTTCTGATATAATTCAGTTGATCACGGATTGTTTATTTTTACAGTCCATAAATATAATTCTGTGCAGGTGATTTAAATGAGAGCTTTTTTCCAGCATTTTTTAACTGAAATGAGATATATCGTGAGAAATCCGGTATACTTCGCCATATTGATCATAACCCCTTTCCTTCTGTTAACGGTTTCACTCATGTTTATCCCCACGGAACGGGCGCTCGATGATGTACAGATAGGTGTACTGGGTGAGGATAAGAGTTTTGCCGGAAAATATCTCGCCAATTTCATCCTCGGATTCTTAAAACAGGAAAACATCTACAAGCTGACAGATATAGATGCAGCCCATGAAGCACTCGATAAAGGAGACATAGACGGATTGATCGTCATTCCCCTTGGCTTCACCGGAAACATGCTGGCCGGAAACGAGACCTATATCTCCTATATTCCGAGCAGTGCCTCTTTACTCGAAAGCGTCACCATATTCAAACTGCTGAAGATGGTGCTCGGTGAAATCGAATACGGTGCAATGATCGATATGAATCTCGATGAAAAAGTGACAAGAACAACGGAAGTAAAAATCCCCGAATTGCGTGTTGAGGGGATCGAACACAATTCTCTGGATTATCCGGATGTGATGGCGCCGGGTGTACTGGCCTTCGTTATCCTGTCTACGATGCTGATCGGCATCATCGGTTCCGTCAGCCGGGAAAAGGATAGGGGAATCCTCGACGGCTTTCACGTCTCGCCTTCAAGCAGATTGGCGTACGTTCTCGGAAAATACTGTGCCCATGCCATCCTTGGGATCATTCAGACGGTAACCCTTTTACTCGGAACGATATACTTCATGAACATCAATTATGAAGGATCCATCTGGCTCGTTGGACTGCTTCTGACGATGGGTATGCTGACCTATCTGTCAATCGGGCTGCTGATCTCTATCTTCGCTTCCAACGGGGATGTGGCAATGGGAGCGGCCGTCGCACTCGTTTTCCTGATGTTTCTCGGAGGCGGTGTATTTTTTGCACTCTCACAGATGCCGCGTGTCATGCAGTTCATCGCACCGGCTCTGCCCATAACGGTGCTCACGGATGTGATGCGAAAGATAATGATCGCCGGAAAGGATTTCAGTTCACTGATCAACGAATTCATCTATCTGGTCATTTACCTGTTTGCAAGTTTGACGGCCTCGCTGATCATCTTTAAACTAAAGACAAAATAAAATTGTTATTGAGAAAGGAAGTATAGATTTGATTAACCGAAACACAGATTTTGATGTAATCGTTGTGGGAGCCGGCCATGCCGGTGTTGAAGCGGCACTTGTATCAGCGAGAAGGGGGAAAAAAACCCTTTTGCTGAATCTGAATCTGGATACGATTGCATGGACCCCCTGTAACCCCTCAGTAGGTGGACCGGCCAAGGGAATCGTCATCCGGGAGATCGATGCCCTTGGGGGGGAGATGGCAAAAAATACGGATAAATCCATGATCAACATCCGTATGCTCAATACGAGCAAGGGGCCGGCCGTAAGGGCTCTGAGGGCTCAGGTCGACAAATATGACTACAGTCAGAATATGACTCGTACGCTGATGAACGAGGAAAATCTCACGCTGAGATATGGTCTGGTAGAAAAGATTCTACTGAGCGGCGACAGTGTTGCTGGGGTAGAAACCCATTTTGGTGAAAAATACACGGCCAAATGCGTCATCGTTACTGCCGGTACCTTTATGAAGGGGAAGATCTTTGTCGGTCCGACGGAGTTGAGCGCCGGCAGACTCGGTGAATTCTCCGCCGATCTGATTTCAACCTCCATAGAAGAACTCGGTTTGAAAATTGGGCGTTTCAAGACAGGTACCCCGGCGAGGATCAAAAGGCAAACCATCGCCTTTGATAAACTGGAAAAACAGAGCACCTCTGAAGAGCCTCTCGGCTTTTCATTCTTCACCAAAAAGGAGGTTCTTCCCACCGACTGGCCGGTTTATATCACGAGAACCAATGAAAGAACGCATCAGATCATCCGGGAGAACATACAGTTCTCGCCCCTCTATGGGGATATAAAGCTGATCGGTGGGATAGGTCCGAGATACTGTCCATCGATAGAAGACAAGGTGCTGAAATTCTCCGGCAGAGACTCACATCAACTCTTCATTGAACCCGAAACGCGAAAAAATGATGAATATTATATCGGCGGTTTGAGTACCAGTCTACCGTTTCGTGTACAGGAAGAAATGATACATTCCATCTTCGGTCTCGAGAATGCCCAGATCGTCAGACCGGCCTATGCGGTCGAATATGACTTCATACTCCCCGAACAGCTGACCCCCTATCTTGAAACGAAAACCATCTCCGGTCTCTTCTTTGCCGGTCAGGTGAACGGGACAAGCGGATATGAAGAGGCGGCCGGTCAGGGTTTCATCGCCGGCATCAACGCCGTGCTGAAGATAGAAGGAAAGAATCACTGGTTCCCAAAGAGAAATGAATCCTATCTCGGTGTCCTGATAGACGACCTGGTGACAAAGGGAACCGATGAGCCTTACAGACTGCTCACTTCAAGGGCCGAATACCGGTTGCTTCTCAGGCATGATAACGCACATATGCGTCTGTCAAAATACGGATTTGAATTCGGGCTGATCGATGCGGATTTCTACCAAAAAACAGTCGAACTGGAAAGAACGCTCGAACGGGAGATTCAGCGATTGTCCAATATAAGGATAAAGGCAACGGATGAGGTCAACGACATGCTGGCCGGAAACGATTCGTCCCCTCTGAAGGAAACGAAGCGGCTGGTCGATCTCGTCAAAAGGCCGAACATCGGTTACGCACAGGTCCGGCAATGGGATCCGCAACCGATAGAAGACGAAGAATTAATAGAACAGTTAGACATAGCGATTCAGTATGAGGGATATATCGAACGCTCCTTCAGGGAGATCAAGCAGTTCGAGGATATGGAATCGTTCCTCATACCGGAGGACGTCGATTATTCCCGTGTTGAAAACCTGGCAACGGAAGCCGTTCAGAAACTAACCCGGATCAGACCCGAGTCGGTAGGACAGGCGGGAAGAATACCGGGGATCAATCCCGCGGATATCGCCAATATCATCTATTTCCTCAGACATAAGCAGAATAAAAAGGGGTGAGATCTTGAAAAATTTAATAGATCTGTTTTTACATTCATTCTCATCTATAATGCCTGTCTTTGCCATCTTTCTGACCGGTTTTGCATTTGGAAAGATCTTTAAGAAACCCTCTGAGATGCTATCCAAACTGGCCTTCTGGCTTTTTGGAACTGTTCTTGTCTTCACGTATGTAACAGAACACGTGCCTAAACTGGAACATCTCTGGAAATATTTTCTTGGTACAATCATTGTCACCCTGTGTATCATCTTCTTTTACTGGATACTGGGAAAGATCAGGGGAAAGTCCTATACCTTATGGGCTTATACGAACATTTTCTCAAACACGGGGTATATTGGCTATCCGGTTCTTGAGTACTCAATCGGACCACATGCGATTCCACTGGCCGTTATCATGGCGAGTACCAATATGGTTTTACTGCCCACAGTGGGAATGTCGTTGCTGTCCTCAGAAAGGAACGGCATGTTGAAAAATGCCCTGAAAAACATGTTAAAGGTTCCCTGGCTGTACGCTTTTGTTATTTCGTGGATTATTGGTGCGATGGGATTCAACTGGAGGGAAGATCTTCCGCTCCCGGCATTTAATTTTGTCGAGATGTTGAGCCAAAGTGCCATACCGGTCATTCTACTCGTTGTCGGGATTAATCTGTCAAAGATTCCCCTCAAGCTAAGCAGTTTGAAACAGATCATGCCGGCTTCTCTCATGAAGCTCTTCCTTCCACCGGCAATCGCATTGGTAGTCGGAAAGCTCATCGGGATGGAAGGACTGGTGTACCAGGTGTTTGTACTCGAGATAGCCATGCCGACAGCGGCAAACACGGCGATCATGGCTGAAGGCATCTCAGAAGCGAAAAAGAGGGAAAATGAACTGGAATTTTCCAGTGCCGTCGTTGTTTACTCAACGTTCCTGTTTCTTTTTACCTATCCGATCTGGTTCTCCATCATGTCATAAGAATGAATAAACACTATATTGAAGTTTTATCATCAAATGAAACGGATTCAAGGAAAGTGATTTGAAGTTGAAAAAGTTAAAAGACATAGCTTATGATGCAGAATATCTGAAAAATTTAAGTGATTTCAGGGCGCGTTCAAAGGTTATTTGCAATACACTCGCGAGAGAAAAATTAAAACAATTATCCAAAAAGACACTGGATAATATACTGAAAAAATGTGACGAAAGACTATACCAGAAGCTCAAATACAAGGATCAGTTAACACTGACCATAGCGATAGATGAAATCCTTTACGGAAAGGGTAAGTTTTCAGCGCGGCTGAAAGAGGCAACCGGCATCCTCGAATGCGATGACTGGATGATCTCGTCTCTTCTCTTTTATACCGCACCGAGATATTTTTATCTTCCGACAAAATCTGTCGTTGCCTTTGCCAAAAAGCATTTTAAAATAGACGGTGAAACACTCAGTTATATGCAGTTCAACACAACGCTGACGAAGATGATCAATGCCAGTGAGATAAAAGATTATTTCAGGGATCCAATCGAATTTACCGCCGCAGTCGAGACCCTGTCCGACGGAAAAGGCAAATTGACCGGAAACACACTGGTCGACTCACAGGATCACAAGATGATCGATGAGATACTCATGGAAATAAAAAAACTGGATATGTACCGGCTGAAAGAGATAGAGATCAGATGGATGCAGGAATTCTATAAGACACTGGACGACAATCAGAAGATGACACTGATAGAAGCGATGAAAAGGGATACGATCCATCCTTATCTGAGAAGGATCATCACACTCGGTTCTGAAAAAGGAGTTGTCATCGACGGAAGCAATATCATCCACTCCGGACTGATTCAGCCGGATCCAACCCGTCTGAAGGAACTGATGAACGTCCTCGGAATAAACGAAATCATCTATTTCCCCCTGATCTTCGTCTTCGACGCCAACGCCGATTTTATCATCAAGAAACAGCGTCATTACTGGGAAACCAATTTTCTCAAAAATCAAAATGTCTTCTTTCATTCGCCTGCCGATGAAAAGATTCTTGAAATTGCCTATGCCAGAAAATACCACATCATCTCCAACGACAAATACAGGGATTACAGACCGGATAATGTCAAGATTTTTCAATTCAGGCCCGACAGGGGTGAATATTTTCTGAGAAAAAGCTGACCGGGAAACATTCCGGATCCAACCGATATTCTCTCAAATAATAAGTATTTCCAGTCTTCTCACAATTATTTACAGTTAACCCGCCTTGAATGACTTTTTCCCCTTATTGTATAAAACATGTTTCATAATATACTGAAACAAAACAGAAGAAAGAATAAATTTCTTTATGAGGAGTGAGTATATGAATATGTATGAGATTAAAGAACTGATTAGTCAAATGACACTGCAGGAAAAGGCATCCTTATGTGCCGGATCGGATTCCTGGCATACCACACCGGTAGAAAGACTCGGTATCCCTGCCATCATGATGACGGATGGACCTCATGGATTGAGAAAGATGGTGGAAAATTCTGAAACAGGAGAGAGTGAAACGGTAGAGGGAGTCTGTTTCCCACCTGCGGTATTACTGGCCTGTTCATGGGACAAAGAACTGTTGAAAGAACTCGGTGAAACACTCGGGGAGGAAAGCCTATCGGAACAGATTTCCATCCTTCTCGGACCGGCTATCAACATCAAGCGTTCACCACTCTGTGGAAGAAACTTCGAATATCTCTCAGAAGATCCTTTCCTTTCCGGTGAACTGGCTTCTGAATACATCAAGGGGGTTCAGAGCAAGGGCATTGGAACTTCTCTGAAACACTTCACGGCAAACAATCAGGAACACAACCGTCTCAGTGTCGATGAGACAATTGACGAGAGAACTTTCAGAGAAATCTATCTCGCGGATTTTGAGAAACCGATAAGGGAGGCCCAGCCGTGGACCGTCATGTGTGCCTACAACATGATAAACGGCACACACTGCTCGGAGAAAAAAGAACTACTCACGGATATTCTGCGGGACGAATGGGGTTTTGACGGGATCGTGATGTCCGATTGGGGTGCTGTTAATCAGCGCGTTGATGCACTGAAGGCCGGACTCGAACTGGAAATGCCTTCAAGTGATGGCATTGGTGAGGAAAAGATCATCAACGCCGTCCAGAACGGCAGTCTGACAGAGGAATTTCTTGACAAGATGGTTGAGAATATGCTGAAACTGATTTTCAAATGCGCCGAAAATCTGAAGGAAGATTATACCTACGATAAGGAACAGCATCATGAAGCCTCCTCAAGAGCAGCAGCCGAAAGTATCGTTCTCCTGAAGAACGAAGAAAACATCCTGCCTCTAAAGAAAAATGCCAAGATAGCCGTCATTGGAGAATTTGCAGAAAAGCCGAGATTCCAGGGGGGCGGCAGTTCACACGTCAACGCCTTCAAGATAACGGCTCCCCTTGAGGAGATAAAAAAGATCGCCGGTGAAACAGCCGAGATCAGTTATGCCAAAGGATACGAAATCGAAAGTGACGAGGTTAACACCAAACTCACGAATGATGCCAGAGAAATAGCAAAGAAGGCGGACATCGTCATTCTCTTTGCCGGACTGCCGGCCAGATATGAATCCGAAGGCTATGACAGGAAAGACATGAATATGCCGCTCAATCACAATTCACTGATAGAAGAAATCACTGCGGTCAACAGGAACACCGTCGTCGTCCTCAACAACGGAGCACCTGTAGAAATGCCATGGATCGGCAAAGTTACAGGTCTCATAGAAGGCTATCTTGGAGGTCAGGCCTTTGGAAGTGCCATCGCAAAGATACTCTTCGGAGATGTCAATCCTTCAGGAAAACTGGCAGAAACCATGCCTGAAAGACTGGAGCACAATCCTTCCTATCTGAACTTCCCGGGTGATGGCTATAAAGTCAGCTACAACGAAGGTGTGTACGTCGGTTACAGATATTACGACAAAAAGAAGATCAAGCCTCTGTTCCCGTTCGGATTCGGACTCAGCTACACGTCATTTGACTATACGGCAATCACTGTTGACAAAGAAAAGATAACGGATGCGGAAACCGTTACTGTAACGGTAACGGTTAAGAACACGGGAGCAATAACCGGTAAGGAAATCATCGAGTTGTATGTCACCGATAAAAACGACGACGTTACAAGACCCGAAAAGGAACTGAAGGGCTTTGACAAGGTTGAACTAACTCCAGGAGAGGAGAAACAAGTCACTTTCACGTTGAACAAGAGGAGTTTCGCCTATTATAACACGGAGATCAAAGACTGGCATGTACAGGGTGGCCTTTACGAGATATCCATCGGAAGTTCATCGGCTGACATTCGCTTGAAGAAGACTATTGAAGTGGAATCAACCGTTGTGATAAGGAAGTCCTTTGACAGAAACAGCACGATGGGGGATATCATGAAGACCGAAAAGGGAAAGGAACTGACGGAAGATCTGAGGAAATCGTTCCTTGAAGACTCCGGAATCAGTGATGTCTCCGAAGAGAACCCTGAAATAGCGAATTCCATGATGAAATACATGCCACTCAGGGGATTCATCAGCTTCAGCAAGGGCAAGTTCGTGGAAAAAGATCTGAAAGAGATCCTTGAAAAGCTGAATAAATAAGCCTAAACGATTCAAAAGCTCAAACTTTAATCAAAATAAAACCGCAGGATCCTGAAATATGATCCTGCGGTTTTATTTTGATTTTTCCGGCAATCTCTACATCATCTCATCAAAACACAGATGACATCGTTCACATTCGTCCCCGTCGGGCCTGTCATGATAAGCCCTCCAACCGATTTCAGCGCATGATAGGAATCATTATTGAGAAGATGCTTTTCCGGACTAAGCCCTTTCTCCGCCATCTCGGACCAGGTCTGACTCGTCACAATGCCGCCGGCTGCATCCGTCGGGCCATCTGTCCCGTCCGTGCCGAACGAAAACAGGGTGATATCTTCAGCCCTGTCCTTTAATTCTATCGCAGCCGTCAGGGCTATCTCCTGATTCCTGCCGCCCAGGCCATCGCCTTTTATCCGGACGGTGGTCTCCCCGCCAAAGATCAGACAGCATGGAAGGGAATAAGCGGTATGCGCTGAATAAACCTCTTTCACGATAGAACAGATAAATCTCGCGGCCTCGGAGGCCTCACATTCAAGATGCGAGGTGATCACCCGGGTATGATAACCGAGTTGACGGGCCTTTTCAGCCGCAACAGCACAGGCATGAGATACGTTGTCTATGATAAAAGTCTGCGCATTTTCCGCTGTTTCCGGAAGTTCTCTTTTAAGGGATTCAAGGAATACCTCACGTTTTTTCAGCGAATCGAACAGACTTAAATCCAGCGAATCAGTCTTCTTCAGAAAATCTGCATTGCGTTCTGACACGGGGCTGACGGGACCCGATGCGATATCCTCCACCTCATCCCCGATGACATCGCTGATGATATAGGCCCTGACCTGCGCCGGTTTCACGATGTCGGCAAACTGTCCGGCCTTAACCGTCGATAAACGTTTCCGAATCGAATTGACAACCTTGATATCCCAGCCCGATTTCAGCATGATCTCCGTTACCTCAGCCGTATTCTCTATCTCAAATCCATCGATGGGTATCTCAAACAGGGCAGAACCTCCCCCGGATATGAGAAAGAGGATCAGATCATCCGCATCGAGATTGCCAAAGGCCTGCACAGCCCTTCCGGCTGCCTTCACACTCATCTCATCCGGCACGGGATGTCCGGCTTCAAAGATCTCAAAATTTCCTATCTCACCTTTTGAATGATGGTATTTTGTGATGACAATCCCCTGCTGAATCACATCACCGAGTTCTTTCCAGGCCGCATCGGCCATATCCCAGGCCGCCTTGCCGATGGAAAGGACATGAATCCGCCTGCCTTTGAAGGAGGTCTTCTGTTTTTCAAGTATCTCCCTTACACGTCTTTCCGGGTTTAATTCCCTGACCAGCTCACCGATAACGTATTCCGCTTCTCTTATAGTCTGCATCGCTCATCCTCACTTTTCAAAATACGGAAGCAATCCTTCAACGGGATCCTCTCCCCTTGCCTTCAAATACTCAAGGAGACTCAGAAACAGATCATGTTTGGCCTGCCAGGCCATTCGGTCGTATTCGTAGATAGTCAATACCCCCTGATAATAATCGTAGGAAGTGATATAGCCTTCCTTCTGAGCCTCCTGCAATTTCACCAACCGGTCCATGTACAGTTCTTTCTTTGCCAGTGCCGCATTGTACTGAGCGATGGCAAGTTTCACCTTTTCATGGGCGATATTGATCTCGTAGATCACGGAATATTCAACGGACTGTTCCCTGAGCTCGTGTATCTTGGCCGCCCGCTTGTTCACATCGGCAAGGTAGGAAGTCGTCATTCCCGTCTGAGCCAGTTTGTATTTCGTTTCTTCAACCTGTTTGGTAAGACTTTCGATCTGTCTTTCGATATTCTTTCCCTTGATATCACTGATCTCTTCAACTGTAAGCGACCTCAGTTCTATATCCGTAAACTGGAGCTCAGGAAGTTCTGAGATGAACAGAACATCCCGCATGTGACTACCCATTTCCGACTTGTAATTCTTGTAATAATCCAGTTTCGACTGACTCAGATCCGCTTCTATCTCCGCGAGTGAGACTTCCATATCCGATACTCCGCCATAAGAGGAGGCCTTCTTTTTATTCTCGAGGTCTTCACTGTACATCCTGTTCTCTATATCGGCAATCCCGGATTCTATATCCGTCTTCTCCAGCTCAAAGAGTATATTCAGCACCTCTTCAAGGACGTCCCACTTTTCATCCATATAGGTCTTATAAGCCTTTAAACGGTCAAGATCCGCCTCGATAATACTGAGCTTCGAATCGGCCTTCAGCAGGGTGGCATTATAGGTGTCAAAGGCACTCTGCCAGCCGAGCTCTGCGGCTACCGCATCCGGATACTGTTCGTAGATTTTTTTCAGAAAAGCCTCAAGTTCTATTGAAAAGCAAGAACTGAATACGACTGTAAAAATGACGATTAAAAGAAGTATCTTTTTCACATTTACCTCCATCGATTCTCAGATTTTTCTACTTTATTTCTTTCATTCCGCTTTTCTATTATATCATGTTCATCCCTGCTTCATCAGCTGTATCGTATGCTTCTGAGAGAATGAAGCTGTAAAAATCTGCGTTTAATCCATCGGGTTACCGACTGCTATATCACTTTCATCAGATTGGCCATCTCTATTGCACTGACCGCAGCATCAAACCCCTTATTGCCGCTCTTTGTCCCGGCCCGTTCTATGGCCTGTTCTATATTATCCGTTGTCAGTACGCCGAAGATCACGGGTTTTCCCGTTTGGAGTGAGACGGCAGCTATCCCCTTCGATACTTCGTTTGAGACATGCTCGTAATGTGAAGTGGACCCGCGAATGACGGCACCGAGACAAATAACCGCATCGTATTGGCTGTTTTCACACATCCTTTTTGCCGCCAGGGGAATTTCAAAAGCACCGGGAACCCAAACGATCTCGATATCTTTTTCATCCGCCCCATGTCTCTTCAGTGAATCGACCGCACCGGACAGCAGCTTGCTGACCAGAAACTCGTTGAATCGTCCCGCCACGATACAGAATTTTAACCCGGTTGCGTTCAAATGTCCTTCATAGGTTTTCATAATTCATTTCCTCCTCTTTAAATTTCAGCAAATGTCCCATCTTCTTCATCTTGGTTTTTAAATAGAACTCGTTCGTTCTGTTGGGGTTGATCTGTAACGGAACCCGGCCTTCAACCTCGATCCCGTATTCCCGCAGACCTTTGATTTTTTCCGGATTATTCGTCATCAGTTCGATCGATTCGACCTCTAAATCGGAGAGCATCTGCGCCGCAGCGGAATACTCCCGCATGTCTACCGGAAAACCAAGTGTTAAATTCGCCTCTACCGTATCCGCCCCCTCATCCTGCAGTTCGTAGGCCCTGATCTTATTCAGTAAACCGATCCCCCGGCCTTCCTGCTTCATGTACAGAAGCACACCACTTTGCGCCCGGCCGATTCGCCTCATGGCCTCTTTCAGCTGTTCGCCACAGTCACATCGTTTTGAACCAAACACATCTCCCGTCAAGCACTCGGAATGAAGGCGTACCAGAACACTCCTTTTGCCTGAAACATTCCCCTTTACAAGGGCAACATGCTCCTGACCACTGATTTTATTCCTGTATCCAATGATCCTGAAATCACCGGACTGCGTTGGAAGGGCCGCTTCTGAAAACCTTTCGATGATTTTCTCCCTTTTTTTCCTGAATCGAATCAAATCTTCGATGGTAATCATCTTCAAATCATGTGTCTCCGAAAAGACCTTGAGATCCGGGAATCGCGCCATAGATCCATCTTCATTCAGGATCTCGCAGATGACTCCCATCGGCCTTAATCCGGCCAATTTCATGAGGTCAACCGCCGCTTCCGTATGACCGGCCCTTTCAAGAACACCGCCTCCTTTGGCGATAAGTGGAAAGATATGCCCGGGCCTTGTAAAATCAGCCGGGGCCACTGCCTCATCCGTGAGCTGCATGATCGTTTCCGCCCTTTCAAATGCGGAAATTCCCGTCTTCACACCGATATAATCAACGGATTCGGTGAAGGCCGTTTTCTTTGAATCGGTATTCTCCAGAACCATCGGCGATAAATTCAAGGTTTGCGCCCTTTCTTTTTCCATGGGCAGGCAGATCAGTCCCCTGCCATATCTGGTCATAAAATTGACAGATTCAGGGGTAATTTTTTCCGCTGCGATCAGTAAATCACCTTCATTTTCCCTTTTTTCATCATCCGACACGACGATCATCCCGCCGGATCTCAGCTCCTCTAAAGCCTCTTCGATATAAGCCGTTTTTTTCATAAATCTCCTCCTCAAACAAAGCCGTTTCTATTCAGAAAATTCTCATCAATTCGATTTTTACTTTCATGCGCAGTTCGCCTTCCGGATAAAAGAACATTTCTGATATATTTCCCGATAAGATCACATTCTATATTCAGTTCGTCTCCGGGCCTTTTCGCCGATAATGTCGTCTTTTCCCGCGTGGTGGGGATAATCGACACGATAAAGACTCCTTCGGAAACGTCGATAACGGTTAAGCTCACCCCATCGAGACACACCGACCCCTTAAAAACGACATGCGCCAGGATGGATTCGGAGGTCTGAACTGACAGCGATTTTGCAATGCCATCTCCCGAGCATTCTCTTATAATCCCCGTCCCGTCAACATGTCCGCTTACGATATGCCCTCCAAATCGGCCGTCCGCTTTCAAAGCCCTTTCAAGGTTGACCGGCTGACCGACTCTGAGATTTTTTAACGTGCTTCTTCTAAAAGTTTCAGGCATCACATCAACAGTCAGCAACTTGCCCTTAAATTCCGACACCGTCAGACAAACCCCGTTTACGGCCACACTGTCCCCATAGTGTATCCCCTGAAGAATTTTCTCCGCCCTTATGGTCAGCCTTGAAGACTGGCCTTCGGTAAAGATATTCCGTATGGTTCCAATCTCTTCGATGAGTCCCGTGAACATCACTTCATCCCCTTGACATAACCTTCTATCAGAATGTCCTCATCGAACACCCGGATTGACCGTTTGCCTATCCGGACCGACTCCTTCATATTCATCTTCCCTTCCCCCTCAACCGGCGTAATAGCATCAGCTCCGCCCACTATTCTCGGCGCTATAAAGAACATCACCTTATCCACCAGTCCTTCCTGCAAGGCCGTCCAGTTAAGGGTTCCCCCACCCTCGATCAGAACGGAATCGATATTCATCCTCCCCAACTCCTCCATCAGAATTTTCAGATCTACCCGTCCGTCTTTCCGCGGCAGAATCAGACAACGTGCCCCCCTTTTTTCATACGCTTTCCTGATGTGAACGGGTATCCCGTCGGTAGTCGCTATGAGCGTTGGTACAGTTGAGGTATCTTTCAGCACGTTTGCATCTATTGGGGTTTTCCCGGTAGAATCCACGATGACCCTGACAGAGCCTGCTGATGGTTTTGTCCCTGTTCTAACCGTTAAGAACGGATCATCCCTGACGACGGTGTTCACGCCAACCATGACGGCTGAGACTTTCCCCCTCGTTTCATGAACATAGGCCCTTGAAGTCTCATTTGTGATCCATTTTGAGTCACCGGAGACGGTAGCTATCTTCCCATCAAGCGTCATCGCCGTTTTTAGAATGATAAACGGCATTTTTGTCCGGATATACTTCAGAAATATCTCGTTCTGCTCTTCTATCTCCTCCTGCAAAAGCCCGCAGAAGACCTCCACATGATTACTTTTCAGATATTCTAGTCCCTTTCCCGAAACGAGCGGATTCGGATCTTCTATCCCTACCACTACCCGCTTAATCTTTCTTCTGACGATCTCATGAGCACAGGGTGGCGTCTTTCCGAAATGCGAACAGGGCTCCAGCGTGACATACATCGTTGCCCCCTCGACATCCTCTATAGCATTATTTATCGCATTTATCTCCGCATGAGCCCCGCCGTACCGCTCATGATAACCCTCTCCGATGATCCGGTCATCCCTGACGATCACCGCTCCGACAAGCGGATTCGGATTAACCTGCCCAATCCCCTGCCGGGACAACTCCAACGCCCTTTTCATAAAATAAAGATCTCTGTTCATACGTCCTCCTTTTCCGTAATAAAAAACAAAACAGCCGTACTGTTAACAAAAGGAACTATTCACTTGATTTCGGGGAAAAAGAAAAAGCCCCGAAATTTCTTCAGGGCTTTTTTATTAATATCGTCTATTTATATCGACATCCTTCTACCATCCAGACTATACTGTCGGTTCTGGAATCTCACCAGATCAACCACAAAGGCTCGCGGACTTTACCGCCGGTGGGGAATTTCGCCCCGCCCCGAAGGAATCTATTCAATTTTCATAAGGATACTAACACACAAAAAATCTTTTGTCAATT
>DAINPP010000046.1:0-23646 GCA_036743375.1 Thermotogae bacterium
GCAGAGATGGGGGATAAGACTCAGATACTTGCAATGGCATTTGCCACAAAATATCCGGTAAAAAAGGTATTACTTGGGATTTTTATCGGGGCTTTTTTAAATCATGGTCTCGCGGTCTTACTTGGGAATTACCTTTCAACGGTTATTCCAATCAATTTTCTGCAGATCATAGCTGGATTTGCCTTTATCGGATTTGCACTCTGGACGCTGTATTCTGAGGATGAGGATGAAGAAGAAACGAAAAAATCCAGATTCGGGCCGGTCTTTACCGTATCACTTGCCTTTTTTCTCGGAGAACTCGGAGACAAGACACAGCTGACAGCCATCACCCTTGCGGCGGAAGCAAATTATCCCCTACTTATATTGTGTGGAACTGTTCTCGGAATGATCGTCACCGGCGGAATCGGAATTTTTGTCGGTAAGACAATCGGAGCCAAAATTCCAGAATATATCATCAAAATAGTGGCCACTTCTATTTTCATGTTTTTCGGAATTCTCAAGCTCTCTCAGACTTTGCCTCGTGAGGTTCTGACACCTCTATACATCGTCCCGTTCTTTACCGTACTGGGAATTCTCACTTTCTTACTTCTTCATAACAATTTTAAAAAGAGGAAAAGGGGGATTCCATCCGGTCTGAAATCAAAGGCTCAATCCCTTTTTGAGTATTATCATAAGATTGCACAGGTAGTCGAAAAAATATGTCTCGGTGAACCGTATTGCGGGGAATGTGATGGGGACAACTGTATTATAGGTTATATCAAAACACTGATTAAAAATGGACTGGAACAAACCGATGAAAGCATCAGGAAAGATGCTCCAACCATCAATACCTTAAAAAAATTTGACAGAAAAAGACTACTGGAAGCCCTTATTTTCACCGTTGAATTTAAACAAGAAAATCCTTCCAGCAAAGAACCGCTAATCGATAAGATTCAAGAGAATCTCGAAATACTACTATTTGGTCAAGCACAAAAGGAACCGAAAGACTTAACCGTTTATCTGACTCATTTAAAAAGCAATGAATACCAAATTGAATAGTCTGGTTTTGATACGCTAAACTGTAAAGTCTCTTATTTATTTTTTATAAAACTAATAATGGTATCACACTCTGTAAATAGCCGCTTTATACACACAAGCTCAGCTACCCGGCGACCTGTTTATTTATCACTCATTTCCTTTGCCCATCTTTCAACTTCAGGTTTAAGGGTAACAAAATCTTTTGCAACGTTCGCAAAGTTTATAGATCCGATAAATTCATTTTCTTTTTCTATGGCTTTTTTGGCCTTTTCTTCTGTTTTACCGGGACCCCCTTCATGCGTACAGAAAAAAGCAACTTTTTTATCTTTAAACAAACCCGTTTCAATCACGGTTTTTATTGGGGGGGCATAAGTAAAAGCCCAGACGGGTGTTCCTATAAAGATGAGCTCATAATCATCGGGATTCATTTTTATCGGTCTCAATGCAGGCTTTCTATTCATAACCACCTGACTGCCACCCCATACAAATTTCCCAAATCCTCTTGAACTCATCTCTTTTACCGGCTTCACCTCTTCAATATCCGCGCCGAGTTCTTTAGCAATGATTTCCGCTATCTTTTTCGTATTGCCTTCATAAGAATAATATAAAACCAAGGTTTTTGCCATCCTTTACATCTCCTTTTCATCTTTCAGAAATTGAACCGTCTCTTCTAACCACTCAATATGCGCTTTACACATGATCATACAAATAAATTCTTTGTATGATCCCGCCTGTCCGATATAGATATCTTACCATGTTTTTTTTCAGTGTCAATTAAGAATTTCTATTTTGAATAGACCGAAGAGAAACATCTATTTATTTCCGCGATCGGTACAGCCTTTAGCGGCATAGAAAGCCGATCAGAAGCGTGATGCTCAATCGGCTTTCAAAATGATATAAAATTGAGACCCAAGTTACCTATTCAAGGACACTCCTTAATAATTCTCGTAATGAATCCTGTCCTTATCAAATCTGTCAATAAATCTGTTTTCAGCACCTTCAGCCGGATACCCCACAGGGACAACCGAATAGGGCTTAATGTTTTCAGGCAAGTTAAAAATCTGCTTGATAGTCATGATCCTTTCTATAACGGGTGCCACTCCAAGCCAGACAGCGCCAAGAGAAAGATCAACCGCTTCGAGGAGAAGATTTTGAGTTGCAGCCCCCATATCCTGCTCCCAATTTTCGGGATAATTTAACTTTTCCGTATTTGCGAGGAAGACAAATGCAACTGAGGCGTTTCTGGTCATAGAAGCATATGGACTGAATTTGGATAATCTTTCTAGTTTATCCCTGTCTTGAATCACAATGAATTCCCAAGGTTGTTGATTACCGGCTGACGGAGCCTGCATAGCGGCTCTGAGCATCTTCTCTATCTTTTCAGCTTCTACCTTCCGATTCGAAAATCGTCTGATACTCCTTCTGTTAAAAATTGTATTCAACCCGATACCTCCCATGATTTTATTTTTGCAAGAACCCTTTTTTCATATTTTTTATTTGTATCATCCTTCGCTCGGAAAGATTTCCCAAGATTATCAACGCCATCGAAATACCCAAGACCACACCAAGCAAAAATGCCGGTGTTTCGGTAAACCTCATCAATACAAGGTATAAAACAAATGTTAACAGACCGATGTTGTTTTTTCTCTTATCTCTCATCTTCCTCACCTTTTATCATGATCAGGAACGGATTCTTTTTATGTGCGAAACACCAGCACATATAAATAAAGGTTCCAACAATGAGCGTAAACGACAAACCTTCAAGAAAACCACACAGAAAATCGCTTAAATTCTCACGAAACAAACTACTTATGAGAAAGAGGCTCATACCTGTCAGATATAAAATCATCATTGTGTTGTTAAATCTTTTCTTCATATGGCTTCCCCCTCAATATTTCTTCAGATAATAAAATTTAAGAAGAGAACTGACAACAAGCTGAAATAATGCACAGGCAACAAGTGTGTGAAAGACCGTTGTGTTGAAGTAACCAGCGATGATGGCCGCAAACACAATCACTACAGAGTAAAATATGACGATATTTCCCCCGGATTTCTGCTTGATAATCTTTTTTCTTTCATCATTTTCCCGGTTATACAACAATTGCAGCTTCATTTTATCCTTTAAAGCCTTCTGATATCTGACAATGACCACCGTAAATACCGCAATCAATGCTGTAAGTAACCCACTCTGAAAACCGGAAACCATTCCTGTTGAAAATTCACTTTCCAATTTTGTACTTAAAAGGCCTGACACCTGTAGCAACAACAGAATTGCAGCTGTGATGATCGCTATAGCCATTAAATAAATTCTTTTTCGTAATATCTTCCTGTACTTCTCCATCATCAATCCTCCACTTCAGAAAAATCAAAGACTTCTTCTATCGTCATTCCAAAATATTTCGCTATCTTGTAAGCAAGAACAAGTGAAGCGGTGTACTTTTCACATTCGATAGAAGTGATCGTCTGTCTTGTCGTGCCGACTTCAAACGCAAGTTCTGCCTGGGACAATTTCTCTTTTTTTCGTAACTCTTTAATTTTCGTCTTCATCTGCCCTCCATTTCCGCAATGCACGCTTTGCATAAATAGTATAGCAAACTTTGCAAATATTGTCAAGTACGCTTTGCAAAAAACAAAAAAACCGGGATCTTTAAATTCCCGGTTTTTTTGTTTTAAAAAGCCTATCACATGTTATTTTTTATCTGCTTCCGTTTATCGAACCGTACATCAATCTTTTGATCAGGTTCAGACTCTTTTTCATGGCCGGTGGATACTTCATCTTCAAATCAAATCTTGTACTCGAATGAAGAATTGCCTTTTTATGTGTAAAGGTATCATAACTGTGTCTACCGTGATAATTTCCGATTCCACTTGTTCCGCGGCCACCGAATGGCAAATGCTCATTGGTAAGGTGCATAATCGTGTCATTGACACACCCCCCGCCAAATGGAATATCCCGTATCAGGTGTTCTATGAATTGCCTGTCTTCGCTGAAGATATACATGGCAAGTGGATCGGGATTTCTGTGAATGATAGCCGTTATCTCATCATAATTTCTGAAAGAAATAACGGGCAAGACGGGCCCGAAGATCTCCTCCCGCATAATCGGCTTCTCAAGATCTTGAACTTCTACGAGTGTCAATTCTATCTTTCGATTTTCATCATCCGTTCCTCCACCAAATACGATTCGGCCATCCTGAAGATACCCCTTGACCCTCTCATAATTCCGTTCGTTGATAATCTTGCCAAAGTCATTATTATGAACGGCAGAATCCGTATAAAATTCATTGGAAACTTTTTCAAACATCTGATAAAAAGCCTCTTTGACCTCTTCATGTATCAGGACATAATCAGGTGCGACACAGGTTTGCCCCGCGTTAGTCCCTTTGCCGAATACGATACGTCTGACGGCAATATCCAGATTTGCGGTTCGATCGATAACCGTCGGACTCTTACCGCCGAGTTCCAGCACTACAGGGGTCAGATGTCTTGCGGCCTTTTCCATGATGAGGCTCCCCACTTTCGTACTTCCCGTGAAGAAGATCTTGTCATAACGCAGTTCCATCAGTTCATTCGTCTCGGGTATTCCACCCTGTACGACGGCAATATATTCCCTGTCAAAGGTTTCCGACAGGATCAGGTCTATGACAGCCGCTGTATGCGAAGCTATTTCAGATGGCTTGACAACCGCCGTATTCCCACCGGCGATAGCTCCGACAAGGGGCGCCATCACAAGCTGAAAGGGATAATTCCAGGGGCCTATGATAAGGGTTACCCCATAAGGTTCGCGAATCGTATACGATTTTCCGGGCAGGTTAAACAGATTCGTCTTCGCCCTCTCTTTCTTTCTCCACTGCGGAAGATGTTTCAACACCCCGTTAATCTCATTCAGAATCATGCCGATTTCTGTAGAAACGGCTTCTGCCTCCGATTTCCCAAGATCATTATAAAGGGCCTCAATGATGGCCGACTCATGCTTTAATATCGCTTTTTTGAGTCTTTTCAGCATTTCTTTCCTGAATTCCAGTCTTTTTGTCGTGCCGTTACGAAAAAAATTTCTTTGATTCTGTATTAAATTCTCATATGAATTGTTCAAAGTTAACCTCCCGAGCATCTTTTCCCTGAAAAGACGCTTCTACCGCTCAATATCTGTAATTTAGATCTTCACCAATCCCGAAAGTTCCTTCAAGGGAATGCTGTACGCCTTCAAGATCGATTATCGTTCCGCTTATTTTTCCGTACGGTGCACGATAATCTGCCTTAAAAAAGGGGGCAGATATTTTTTTTGTAAAATCATCCTCTATTTCAAATCGAAGATCGACAGCCCCATGAACGTCATTGACAAACCATAGGGTATCCGTTTTTTTACTGACTTTCACAGGAGGCAGCTGATGCATCTCCCCGTTTATCCATATGAAATTCTCATTGTAATCATCCGGATTGAGCACCTGATTATCTACCAGATTAAAAGCAAGTGTTCCCCTTTCATCATTTCTGAAACCGGCTACCCAGTCATATTCCATGTGATAGGGATAATAACCCTTGTGATCATCAATAGCGCAGATCGCCTTTTCATCGAGTTTAAATTCCCGCTTACCAACGGTAATCCGTCCTGTTGCTTTAAAGAGTTCTTTATGGATATACAGGGGTTTATTTTCCCCAAGCGGCATGACAACAATTGAGGGTATCGATACGCTTTCAAGTGCTACATTCGCCCGATAGGAGAAATGTTTCTTATCTCCGGGATAAAAGGCCTTGATGTCGATCTTTCCATTTTCTAAGGCATTGACAATTTCCTGAGAAAAATGCCCCGCCTGAAGGCATATTTTTGAATCGATCAGTGTCTCCGGAAAGATATCTCTTTTTTTCAGGGTAAACACCATATTGGATTGAGCTTTGCGTGTTTCTTTATCAAAAAATGAAATTACATTAAACCTGAGTGGCCCTGTATCATATACCGCACTGAGAATAAATCCCTTATTAAAATCGATCAGATAAGCAAACCATTGTTTCAGTCGAAACGGTTTTAAAAAATCCGGCATATATTTCCCGCAGGGTTTTCTGCAACTGTTTAAATTAACGTGTTGAAGAGGCGTTTTAAAAGTACCGAAGCATGAATTTCCGTCATTAACAACCCATTCCGGAGAATCAACGGGCACCCTTTTACTCGAAATATACGATGGAAGAGCTATTTTTTTTCTATCGCCGATAGATTGCATAATGGTATCCCCCTTTTATTTTTCTCTTTGTATCAAAAGCAACTGAATTTTATCTATATCCGATCCTGTTTTCCGTGATGAAACGACAAAATACCGAATACTCCTCATTCTATCACTTGATAAACGATGCATCGTCAATACAGGCACAGTTTCTCTGATTGAATTTGGCCTTGTACAAGTTCATATCAGCAGCATCAATGGCTGTTTGCAAGTTTGTATGATATTCTTTTTTGGTAGAAATGCCGATAGAAATAGTTGTAATATCCGAAACAGGAGAATTCTCGTGAGGAAGTCTGAGATTTCTGATGGTCTCAAGCATGATATGGGCGATCTCAACCCCACTGTGATTTTTTAAAGGCCATAGAATTAAAAATTCATCTCCCCCATAACGATATATATATTTCTTTTCTTCGGGAAGAATTTTTTCAACAGCGCTTGAAATGGTTTTAATACAGTTATCACCGTTCAAATGTCCGTAATAATCGTTGTATTGCTTGAAATAATCTATATCAAACATGATAACGATGATGTCCTCCCTGTATTTGACAGAATCATCGATAATCTGTTTTCCCTCCGACTGCAGGGCAAATCTGTTAAAACACCCGGTCATGGCATCTCTGTAAGATTTATTGGCCAGTTCCTGATTCTTTTCGGTCAATTCGATCAGTTTCAGGGCATTCTGTGAAACAAACTGGCGGTTTTGCCTGTAAAAATTGCCGTTGATCTTTACCGCTTCCGTAAAATATTGAGAGGCCTTTTTATATTCCCCATCGCTTTCATAGAGAGACGCCAGTAACAGCATCAGTTCAGCTACGGTTGTAGACTGATCATCCTTTTGACCGTTAAAGAGCTCTTCGAGAAACTCCTTAGCGAGATACAGCTTATTGCCTTCTTTTAAAATATAACACCATTCAAGGACCTGATCATAAAGGGCCGTCTCAACCTTTTCCGAAAAAAATTCCTTATAAATCGCATTCAGCTCTGCAACAGAACGTTCAAACTCTCCTTCACAGGCATGTAATCTCGCATAATTCATCTTTCTCGCCCACACGAGTATAGGTGGAAGTTCATCGATATAGGGATCTACACTCTGTAAATAGCTTTCCGCCTCTTTAAAATCGTTAATCCTCATCATATAAACCGCCATATTCAGCGTTGTAAAAACGTGATTAAGCAGATTCTTCTTATCTGAATAAAAATCGTACGCGAGTCTGCAATATTCTCCCGCTTCTTCTACCATATCCTGTTTGAAGAGACAGACGCCTATATTGTTATAAATACCGCCGAGAAAAGATTCGAGATTATTTTTCCTCGCACTTTCCATGGCCATGAGAAAATATTGGAAGGCCTGTTCATACAATCCCAATGCCGCATATACGCCTCCGAGATTATATTGGGTTCTGGTTAGTGCCTCTACATCGTTTATCTGATTTGCAAGAGAAAAGGCATCAAAGAGTAAGTTAAAGGCCTTTTTGGTTTCCGCATGATAATAATACGTCTGCCCCATCGCCGCCAGTATATGGACTTGAGCACTGATATGATCGGTCTGCTTCGCAACCTTTAATAATTCATCAAGCGCTTCGATTGTAATTTTCCTCGTGACAACTTCCGTATTTAAATCCTTTATTTTTTCACTGAGCTCTTCATACGTCATCAGCCTTTTCTCCTCACTTTCTACTCTCTCAACAGGAGATCATCAATACAGGCGCGGTTTCTCCGATTGAATTTGGCCTTGTACAAATTGATATCCGCCGCATCTATTCCCAACTGTAAATTTTCAGTTTTTCCCTTGAAGGTAGAAATACCGATAGAAACAGTTACCCTGTCGGAAACTGTGGACCTTTCGTGAGCAAATTCCATATTTCTCACCGCTTCAAGCATCTTCTGTGCGATTTCTTTTTCCGAAAGGTTCTGAAGTTTCCAGAGGATAAGAAATTCGTCTCCGCCATATCTGTAAAACAGTCTTTCCTCTCCGGGACAAACTTTTCTGATAACCTCTGCAATAGTTTTAATGCAGTTGTCCCCGGCTAAATGCCCGTAGTAGTCATTGTACTGCTTGAAATAATCTATATCAAACATGATA
Organism: Thermotogae bacterium; assembly: GCA_036743375.1. Classification (GTDB taxonomy): domain Bacteria; phylum Thermotogota; class Thermotogae; order MWEM01; family MWEM01; genus DAINPP01. Next base: position 8,317 of record DAINPP010000046.1, read on the forward strand.
AAAGCAATTCCCTTTGCTGATTTTGCCGACTGATCGATATAATTCTGTCCATCAACTTCGAGTGCATGACGGTTAAAACAACCGGATAATGCGTCTCTGTAAGATGCATCTATCAATTCACGGTTCTTTTTTGTGATATCCAGTAATTTCAAAGCGTTATACGTGATCAGCTGCTGATTTTTTTTGTAGATATCCGATTTCATATCTACCGCTTTCTGAAAGAGCTCAGTGGCCTCTTCAAATCTTTTCTCCCTTTTATAAAGTGTACCGAGTAGTCGCATCATCTCTGCATAGACCGGTGTTGCTCTTTCACGGAGATACTCAACGGATTTCCCGAGAATCCCTTTTGCAAAAGGCAGTTGACCTTTTTCCTTCAACACAAGACACCATTCAAGGATTAGATCATAAAGATTCAGATCCGTATTCTCATTAAAATAATCGTTAAAGACAGTATTCATCACTTCTATCGATCGCCTGAAGTCTTCATTATAGGCTAAAAGTCTTGCATGATGGAGATTCAGCGCACATTTAAAAACCGGCGGAACCTTGTCAATGTCCTCTTCAGCCTCCTGTAAATACCCCTTAGCTTCAACAAATTCTCCAATACGCATCTTATAAACAGCCATATTCAGAGATGAAATAAATTGATTAACCGTATTTTTACTCGTTTTAAAAAAATCATAGGCAAGTTTCGAATACTTTCCGGCCTCTTCTATTAAATCCTGATAAAAAAACGTCGTCCCGAGATTGTTATAGAGCTGCCCGAGTTTACCTTTGAGATGATAGTCCTGAGCGATCTCCAAAGCCGTCATCAGATATTGCAGCGAATAATCGTATAAACCTAAAACACCGTATGTAGCACCAAGAGCGAGTTGTGCCCTGATAAGCGAGTCTTTGTCATCTATCTCGGTTGCCAGTGATAACGCATTGAAGAGATAGTCATTTGCCTCTTTGATCTCTCCCTCATAATAATAGATATAGCCCTTTCCAAGAAGTATCTGTACCTGTGCACTGATATGCTGTACCTGTATCGCATTGTCCAGCAATTCATTCAGAGTCTCCTGTGTAATCCTTCTTAATTGCACTTCCTCGTCCAGACTACTCATTCTGTTACTGAGTTCTTCATAAGTCATCATCATTTCACACGTCCCATCCTGAAGTTTCTTAAAGACATCCCTCTTTTTTCAGGTCATCGGCTGAAAAGGCGGTAAACCTAAAATCATCAAAAACAAAGACATTTAGCCTTTTCAACGGTTAAATGTCTTTAGAGCTGAAATAGTCACTTGCCTATCTGGATAATCTTACAATGTTTTCTATATGTGCCGTATGCGGAAACATATCAACCGGTTGGATGAGGTCTATTTTGTATCCGGCTTCCTGCAGAATCACACAATCTCTCACCAATGTCCCAAGATCACACGAGACATACACGATCTTTTCCGGAGCCATCTCTATGATCTTCGTCAATACGGTTTTATCAATCCCGGCCCTCGGTGGATCGACGATCAGTGTATTTGGTTGAATTGAAACGGATTCATCTACATAATCCTCGACCATCATCCCTTTTACCGACAGATTTGTCAGCTTATTGAGTGAGGCATTCGCCACCGCGGCCTTCACCGAATCGTGTTGCGATTCTACAAGAATGACCTTTTTATAAAGGGGCGCAAGATAAATGGAAAAGAAACCAACCCCCCCGTAGAGATCGAGGAGAACCTCCTCTCTGTTCGGCTGGGCAATCTCCTTGATCGTTTCAAGTAAGGATTTCAGCATCTTTGTATTCGTCTGAAAGAAAGAAGTAGGGGGTATATTGTAATCAAACCATTCTATCTTTTCCGTTAAAGTCCCCTTGCCAAACACCGTGTTGTATTCCCCTGCGAGCAGTGTTTTCTTTTTACCGTATACCTGTATCATAGAATCCACAAACGATAGTCTCGATTTCACTTTTCCCTTGATCATATTGACCTGTTTGTTCGCATTGAAAGAGGTAATGAGAATCAGCATATACTGTCCCGTATATTCAGTCTTTCTAACGGCAATTCCCCTTAAGAACCCCCTTCTGCTTCTTTCATGAAAGATATCCTCGGTGGTAAACAGTTCGTTGAAGATCTCCTGCATGGTCATTCTTATCTTTTCAAATTTTTCATCTGCTATCTTACAGCCTTTTGGTTCGATAACCCTGTTTGACGCCTTTTCTTTCAGACCAAGCACAATTCCGCCCGGAGTCCCCATACAGGCGTAAACCATCTTGTTCCTCGTCGATAGAGTTCCGGCCGAGGCAAGTATCGGTTGCAGCAATCCGGTTGTGTCAATATTCCCGAGCCGTTGAAACTGCTCTGTGATAATCGTTTCCTTACTTGCAAGCTGAAAGTTGTAATCAAGATCCAACCATTCGCAGGCTCCGCATTTTCTGAAAACCTTGCAGACCGGTTGATTTCTCTCGGGAATTCTGTATTTCCAGTTCACCGCTTTTCCCAGCATGAAATTCTTCTTTTCCGATTCGACTCTGACATCTACGATTTCCCCCGGATAGGCCCCCTCAACAAAGACCGGCTTTCCCTCTTCATCATGTCCCAATCCCTGTCCGCCGTTTAAAAATTTCTCTATGACAATTTCTGTCAAGATTTTTTCATTTTCCATTCCTCACTACCCTTTCAAATATTGGATCTGAACCATCCGATGATATCCTGTCTGAACTGTTCGCCATGTTCAGGATCATAAATGGTCTCATGAAACGCATCGTTATACTTACATAAAATCTTTTTTTCCGAGCCAATCGCTCCGAAAAATTCATCCGTTCCCTCTAAAGGTACAACATGATCCCCGGTTCCCTTCTGAAACATAATCGGAGTCATAATGCTTGATGCATTATCCTTTACCTTTTTAACGTTATTATGAATACTCAAGGCAAGCTTCAGACTTACTCGGGGATGTACCAGCGTATCTCTTGAATATTCGATCACTTCATTCCTGTTTCTTGAAATATCCTCCTGTCTGATAGCATTGTTGAGCGTGATAAACGGAATGAGTTTCGCTATAGAGGCATTCTTTTCCATTTTTTTCCGCGTTTCCTCATCAACAACGATAGCCGGTGAAGAAACTACGGCAGCGTAGAAGATATCCGAATGGTCTTCGAGATACCTGAGCGTAATAAGTCCTCCGAGACTGTGTCCAAAAATTCCTATCGGAAGTTTGGGATTTTCTCTACGTATCTTCTGAACCATATAGTCTATGATCTTAAAACTGTCTTCAACTGAGGTATTTCCCCTTATACCTTTCGTTTTTCCATGCCCAAAATTGTCGAATCCATAGATGGCAAATCTGTGAGTTCTCATTTCTACGGCAAATCTCTCATATCTGTCGATGTGTTCACCAAGACCATGTACAAACAAAATCACTGCCAGTGCATCCTGATTAGGATAATTGACTGTATAGGTCTTCTTTCCACCAATTTTCAAGTATTCTTGATTTTTCATACTTTTATCCCCTCTTCACATCATAATATTCTTTATCTGATACTATAACATGTTTCTCTGTCATCCCCATAATTTTATAGTATTTTGTACTGCATTTGTATACTATTATTTTACATGAAGATTAATTTTTGTTCAACGTTATCAGTTAAATTTGATTAAAGGTGTATAATATAGCGGGGTTTAATTATCAGCATTCTTTCAAATGGAGTGATTCTTGGTGAAAAAGATATTGTTTATCTCTATGATCGCCATGCTGGCTCTGATAATCGTTGTAGTATCTTGCCAGATGGGGGTAACCACTCCTGAAGTACCTGTTTTAAAGCTTCCGACTGACGGGGCACAGAACGTTTCTCTCACTCCTTCATTTTACTGGGGTTTGGATGAGGAAAAAAAGGAGAACATTCTTTACAGTCTGGAGATTTACAGGTTGACTACTGGGGGGACAGAAACGGTTTTTCAGAAAACGGGACTTTCTGAAAATGAATTTAAGCTTACGGCAGAACTCGAACCTTCAGAAGAATATTTCTGGAGTATATCCTATTCAACCGATAAAGGTGAATCGGTAACTTCTTTGTATTCCTTCTTCGACACCTTGTCTCTTCCCGAACTGGAATTGAAGATTCCAGCGAACCGGGTTTACGAAGGCAAGACTCTGAACATCGATCTTAATAGTTTCCTTGAAGGGCGAAAAGACAGGGCGATTGATTTCTCCCTGATCTCCGGACCTGGAGGAGTTTCGGATGGAACTTACGTTTATAATCCGGGATTTGATGATTCAGGATCCTATGTTGTAGAAGTAGGTGCAAAAGACCAGTTCCGTCAAACTTCGCAGCAGTTTGAAATTACGGTTCTTGATAGTTACAGACCGATGCAGGTCAAGAATCTTCAGGAAAATTTTGAAGTCAGAGAAGGAGAACTCTTTCAGATCAACCTCAGTGAAAAGATAGACAATCCCGAAGCCAACCTTCTTACTTACAGTATCGTTGAAGGGCCAGGAGAGATCAAGGATGGCATTTATACATTCAAACCGGATTTCTCACAACAGGGCAGGGAATTTGTAAAAATCAGGATCGAAGATCCTGCGACTGAGATCAACATGAATTTTCATATCGTGATCAGTGATGTCAATCAGATTCCATCACTCGGTATTATCCCGATTCAAACCGTGAAAGAAGATGAGTTGCTCACACTTAATCTCAGAGAATTTATCGAGGATCCGGATGATGATACCGTCTCCTTTGAAAAGCTATCCGGGCCCGGTGAGCTGAATAATGACGGGTTATATACCTTTGTTCCCGGTTTTGATTCCGAGGCGGATTATTTCGTCAGTTTTTCAATAAGCGACGGTAAGGAATCATCGGAAGACAAATTCTCTATCATCGTTCAGGATGTTAACAGAATACCAACTGAAGTGGAGAATCTGAACAAACAGCAGACGCTTTCCGAAAATGAAGAACTCAGAATTGACCTTGGAAAATGTTTCTCCGATCCCGATGGCGATACCCTTTCATTCAGACTCCTTTCGGGTCCCGGTTCAATCAGTGATGGAATTTATTCCTTCCTCCCCGATTTTGATTCTGAGCCGGCAACTTCTATCTCTATCGAAATATCCGATGAAAAAGACAGTATCGTAAAGGCCTATGACCTGCTGATAAAAGATGTTAACAGGGCACCGATTATTGATGCCACCGAAACGGACACGCAAAGAGATACCTTTGCCATTCAGTGGAATGCGTCCGATGCAGATGACGATGAAATGCTTTACGATGTTTACTTCTCAATAACCGAGACACCAGAACTTGTCGCTGAAAATATAATCGGAAATACATGGAGTCCATCCGACTCGGAGATTCTGATAGAACCTTATCGGACTTATTACTGGCAAATCGTTGCCAAAGATGATAAAGGGGGTCAGACAAAGACTCCGGTTATGACGGTTACATTTGAAAATATAGCACCTGAAAAACCTCTTCTGACAAACCGCAGTGAGCAGGAAGGTGTTGTCGGGATGCCATTCACAGTCTCCTGGATTTCACAGGATCAGGACGACGGACAGAATCTGAAGCATGATTTTTATCTTGGAAAGGATAAGGATGATCTACACCTCGTTGCCGAAGATCTCGAAACAGAACAATACACCCTTTCCGGACTTGAAAGTGGTCAAAAGTATTATTATAAGGTCGTCTCAAAGGATTTATATGACGGACAGACCGAATCGGATGTTTTCTCATTCAACACCAATCAGCCACCTCTCGGACCGGTAAATCCAGGTATCGCGGATCAGTCTGAAGGTGTTTCGGCAACAGATACCATCCTCACATGGGATATTCCTGAAAATCCGGATAACGATGTACTGACTTATGATGTTTATCTCGGAACCGAACCGGGAAAATTAAGACTCCTCGTATCAAACTGTCAGAAGACTTCGTGTAAATTAGGCGCTTTGACGGGAAATGAAGACTATTTCTGGCAGGTAATCGCCAAAGATGAGCTCGGCGAAGAAACCGCCGGACCGGTGTGGTCTTTCAAGACGGGGTTTGGTCCCGGTGCGGTGGAATGGGTATACAAAGCAAATTATGATATCAGATCCAGTCCCGCTGTTTCAGACGACGGGATCATTTACTTCGGTGCCGATGATGATTACCTGTATGCAATAGACAGAGAGGGGAATTTCATCTGGAAATTCAACTGCGGGAACGTGGTATTCCCGAGTCCGTCTATCGGTAAAGACGGGACGATGTATATCGCAACGGGAAACAAATTTGTATACGCTGTAAACCACGCGGGTCAGATGCTATGGAAAAAGGAATTACAGGGTTCCTGTTATTCGAGTCCGGCGGTAAACTCACGGAGTACGGTATACATAGGTGATTCAACGGGAGCACTCCATGCCATTTCATCAGACGGAAAAGAATTATGGAGTTATCAGGCGGAAGATGAAATCAGATCCAGTCCGGCGGTAGGTCATTCCGGTTCTATTTATTTTGGATCGGATGACGAGTATATCTACGCTTTGGACGGTGACGGGACTCTTAAATGGAAATACAAGACCGATGGTTTTGTCAGATCCAGTCCGGCACTTGATGAAGATGAGAATGTTTATATCGGCTCTTTCGATGGGTACTTCTATACACTGAATAAAAACGGTGCATTGTTGTGGAAGACCGATTTGAAAGCGGAACTGAAGGGAAGTCCGTCGATCTATATGGATGGGACGATCTATATCGGTGCTTATGACGGGACATTGTATGCCCTGAACAAGGATGGAACGATTAAATGGACTTATAAAATAGAAGAAGGGCCGTTCTGGTCTTCAAGTCCGGCCATAGGTGAGGACGGAACAGTCTACATCGGCACGTGGGAGAAAAAGGTATTGGCTATCGGCTCCGACGGAAAACAGAAATGGACCTTTGAAGCTGAGGATTACATCAAATCCAGCCCGGTGATAGACATTGATGGTTCCTTGTATATCGGAACCTATGGGGCCAAATTATATTCTATTGCAACGGAGAGTATGGGACTATCAAAAGATTCACCATGGCCTATGTTCAGAAAAGATCAAAAACATACGGCAAGTCAATAGAGAATCTGCTTTATTTGGTAAAAGGCGCATAACATGCGCCTTTTTTTATTTTCTTACAATTAAAAGGCGATGTTTAAGATTCACGGTAAATTTGCTTCGTTGAAAATTACTTCCATGGGGATGGATTTATGTATTGTGATATAATCGCCGTAGTTCTCTTTTCTCACCGAGCGCTCGTTTTTAATTCTGTACTGGAGTTGATAAAATGATAGAAGTCAATCACTTGAAAAAGTTCTACGGTAATTATCGTGGAATCGTCGATGTCGGTTTTAAAATTCCGGAGGGTGAAATATACGGGCTCATCGGACCAAATGGTGCGGGAAAAACGACAACGATACGAATTATCCTCGGTCTCCTGAAACAGGATTCCGGATCTGTAAGGATTGACGGTTATGCGGTCCCATCCGAATTGAATAAGATAAAACAGAATATCGGTTACCTTCCGGGAGAGGTCAATCTGTACGGAAATATGAAGGTCTCTGATTTTCTACGATACAACAGGGCTTTTTATAAGGCGATAGATGTTAAATATGAAAATGAATTGTGCGATTTTCTTGAACTGGATAAAACCAGAAAATTCAGGGAGCTCTCACTTGGAAATAAAAAGAAAGTAGGGATTGTTCAGGCCCTTGTCCACAAACCTAAAGTTCTGATCCTTGATGAACCCACCAACGGTCTTGATCCACTGCTTCAGAAAAAGCTTTACGAGTTGGTAGAAAATGAAAGGAATAAGGGGAGAGCCATACTCTTTTCTTCACATAATCTGATGGAAGTCGAAAGGCTCAGCAAAAGAGTTGGGATCATCAAGGAAGGTATTCTCGTTGAGGAAATGGCCATTTCAGAATTGACAAAATATGCCAAAAAAATCATCACGGTCTATGATTTATCCGACAAAGGGGCCTTGTCAAAATTCGAGCATACCTCAAAAAATAACGGAAAAATCACTTTTACGATACAGAGAAAACAGCTAAAGGAATTCATGACCATTCTGAATACACTTGATTATAAAGACATGGAAATCAGAAATCCTTCCCTTGAAGAAACTTTCATGGGCTATTACACCGAAGGGGGGAAATAATATGTTTTTCAACATCTACAGAAAAGAATTCATATGGAATTCACTTTCTCTATTAATATGGACGGTCGTATTCCTTGGGTTTGTCTTCATGTATCTCCCGATGACCAATCTGATTCTCGACGAGATGGGGGAACTGATGAAGTTTGTAGAAAAGATGCCTCAGTTTTTACTGAAGATGTTCAACTTTGAACCGGAAGTCTTCTCGAAACCCGAAGGAATCTTCGGTTCGGAAGGAATGACGTTTGTATATATCTTATCCGCTGTGTTCGCTGCCGGTCTTGCGGGAAACGTGTTTTCAAAAGAATTTGAATACAAAACGATAGAGTACCTGCTCGTAAAACCGGTCAAACGTTCCTCCGTATTCTTTGCCAAAAGTCTGATGATGTTTTCCTCTATAGGAATTCTGACCGGAATCTTCACCGTTGGCTTGATAAGCGCTTTTAACCTGTTTATCAAGATTCCGTACAGTTTAAATATTCTCTATTCCTTTGGTTTATATACACTCAGCGTCCTCGTGTTCTTCTCGGGCATGTCAACTCTGATTTCCTGTATTACCCGGAAAAGTAACCTGAATACATCGATCTCCATAGGAATCACGATCTTCATGTACTTCGGAGATTCACTCGGAAGGAGTTTTGAAAGTGTGGGCTGGCTTGCGAAGATCAGCATCTTTAACTACATTCCACTGGCCGATACGGTCATCAACGACAGAATGTATCTCTTAAACTCTATCATCATCATCATGCTTGGACTTGTCATGTACACGATCGCCTATTTCATCTTTGACAACTCCGATATAAAAGGCTAAACATATCACAAGGCAGCTCTTAAGAACTGCCTTTATTTTTGAGTCTGCTTAGTCCTCACACTTTTAACAGTTTCAAGAACTATACACTTCATATCATACCTAACGAGTTGGGAGATACCAGGGTTCTTGAGCTACAGACTTCAGGAACACGATAAACCGTTTATACTTATTCAAGTAAATCTTTTTTCAGGTCATCTATTCTTCTTTCGAGGTCCTCTTTACTGATTTCAAAATAGACTTTGTCATTTTCACCCTTGACCACTTTCAGAAGTCTTGCCTTCTGTATAGAAAGAATATGTCTTTCAAGATCCGAAATGGGGAAATCAAGAATATCGGAAAGTTCTGAGGCATGATAGGAATTACCGGCAAGCAGTTTAATCATCCTGTATCTCGTCGGATCGGATAGGGCCTTGATGAAAAACTCCGTCCCTGCGCCTTCGGATAGGAGTTTGACATACATCGGCACTTCTCTGCCAAAGAATACGATCATACTGGAGATCATGATAATATACTCCTGTGAGGCAAAATGAAGCATGCAGAGTTTCAGGCCTTCCGGAAGGCCTTCGGACTCAGTCTCGCTGAATACGGTAAGACTTGAGGCAAACTTCTTTTCATCCTTATCGAGCTGATTCTGAAAATTGCTTACCTCATTCTCTATTTCCACTTGCATTTCTTCCGTATAAAGACTTTCAGTGAAGATTGTATATGTCCTGGACAGAACATCATTTAATCTCGCCTTAAATAATTCCGTGTTGAAGATGGCATCTTTCAAGACGATAAAGTCCGCATCACTTTTCATATAGCTTTCATTAATTTCATTTTCATATTCGGCATAAACTATTTCCGGATATTCTCTCTTTTCCTCGGTCAATTCCTTATAATCCAGAAGGATGTTGTAAAATTCTGCTGCATCGAGGTTGATAAGCTCTTCTACCGAATTTTCACGGATATATCTGTTGAGGACAAAGGTAAACGTACGGCTGCCAAAGATGATCTTTGCATCATTACGAATAAAGCTCAGTTCCGGATCCTTCAAAAAACTTTCCCAGACACAAGAAGAATCCTCCGTTGCAAAATCGAAGTCCCTTTCATAATTGTTATTACCATTCAACATGAAATAAGTAGATAGTGAGATTATATAATCCATCTCGGGCAAATACAAAATCTTCTTGCTCATTCAATCACCTCTATTGATCTTTCATTAAAAGTCAGAGTCATCTTCTGTCTACCGGCAAAAAAACGCACATTGGCCGTCCTTCCTCAGTTCAAGTGAATCAGTGATCGACGTTTCAGTCATCTTGATGACGTTTGAATCCATCGTTTTCTTCTTCCCATTTCAACTTAAGAGATCCGCCTTCAATTCCTCGAGATAACTCTCAAGATCCACCTTGTTGAGTTGTATGTAAAGTTTGTTATTCTCTCCACTGATGGCATTGGTCAATTTCAGGTTGTATATCTTCTCCATATGATGAGAGATCGTCGCCGTACTCAGACCAAGTTCCTTTGCCAGCTCTGCCCCGTAATAAGCCTTGTTTGAAAGCAGTTTTATCATCTTGTATCGCGTCGGATCGGCGAGAATCTTTAAAAAAGTTTCGATATTCAGTTTCTCATTCCTTTTCTTAATCTGATCCGGCATCCCGATACCAAACATCAGCGTCAGACGCTTCATCATAAACGTATAACTGTATGGTGCAAAATAGGTCATGTAGATATCCAGTTCCTCCGGTATAAAATCCTTTTCCGGGGTATTCAACAGTGTGATGCTCTTTAGAAATTCTCCCTCATCTTCATTTAAAAGACCTTGAAACTTATTTAATTCCTTTTGTATAGCCCCTTTTTTCTCATCCGTATAAATCTCTTCAAGAAAATAATCATACGTCTTCCTTAAGACATCGTTCAGTCTTTCTTTCAACACCCTTGTATTATACACAAGTTCTTTCATCATTATATAATCACAATCGGTTGTATTGTAATTATCATCAAGTTCCGCCTTTAACGCGGTAAAGATTTCATCCTTATCACCGGTCTTTTCCCCTTCAAAATTTATTTCCAGAGATTTGGTATAAAAAGTGGCCACATCCATTTCTATCAATTCATTAACAGAATTCTCCCTCAACAACTCCATCACTAAAAAAAAGAATCTTTCACTCTCTGTCATCATCTTCAGATCATTTTTCACAAACAACATCTCTGGTGAATTCAGTATTTTCTCCCACAGCTCTTCGTAATATTCAGAAATCTCGGAGTCTGTCTGATTCTCATATTCTATTTCATTTTCCTTGTCTTTTCTCACACAAAAGCAACCCATGAGCGATGCCCAGTAATCAAAGGTATCACTGTAAAGAATCTTTTTACCCATTCCACTCACCTCAAAAGAAAATAGATGAATTTCTAATATAATGTTAGAAATTCATCTTATATGATATCAAGATATAAGAAGATTGTCAAGTATGATATTTCATACATATATAACATCTGAACTTTGCGAGTTACTTCATTTTGTTACTGGTTGGGTATTTCGTATCAAGGATTTTTTCCGACACCCTTTCCGCCAAACTTTTTAAATCAGGTCTCCCCAACTTGTTAAAATAATTTTCACTGATCTTGAAAATAATATATTCCTTCTTAAACCATATTTTGATCCCTTTGTAAGTCACGATGAAGGGTTGAGAACTCTCCCTTTCCAGTACAATCGGTCTGGAAGTATAATTACAGCCCTTGTTGACACCTTCCATGATCTCATTAATCACAGTATCCAGCCAGCAGGCGTTATAATATGGATTTTTATAGGTATGCCAGAGAAATATCAGCGACATCGGACACCCTATCATCATGAGGATACCATTCCAGGGTTTGGGGAAAAAATTACTCAGCAATATTGGAACGTACACCCCCGTGAACAGCAGAAGTCTCGTCGCAGTTTCTCTGCCTTTGACGACATTAAAGATCCACTTGATGATGATATATGTATAAAGCGCAAGCAATCCTATGAAGATATATCGATAATCCACGAAATTCATGATGATCAGCATAACAGAAATGGCAATCATTTTATATACCGTATTATTTTTCAGATATTCTTTGCTCACCTTTCCACGACTTAGCAATAGCATATAAATCAATTGAATAGCGAGAAATACGACAAGAAACCAGAATATTTCATTCCATGGCATCATTTATCCCCCATTTTTCCCTTTTCGATGTCTATCAGGTTAATCTCCTTGAGACCTTTCACAAACTCTATCGCTTCAAGCACCGGCATCCCGGATTTTGATGCCAACAGATAGATTTCTTTGTATTCCTCATCCGGTGTGGGAAGCAAATTGAGAAATTCGCCCTCCCTTTTATCGAGAAGGATTTTATTCTTCCCCCGCTTGTCGAGTATAAGTGCATTTACAACCCCCTTATCCACATCGAGATTGAATCGAATCTCATGTCCGGCCTTTTCCCTTATCTTCATATATCGGTCTGAAAATTCATTCAACAACGAATCTATGTTGATTTCAAATGAACCGCCAATGTAGGAATAAAGTTTGGAAGGACGGCCTATACCGCCCTTCCATTCATACTCCACAAATCCATACTTTGTCATTCCATCCAGGATCTTTTGCACGGTAATAATATGTACCCTCAAATGTCTCGCAATCTTTGACGCGTTGGATTTAGGATTCTCTTTTAAGTATTCGAGAACATAAAAAAAGTATTCCGAAGCCGTCAGTCTTATCAGCTCTATCATATCAACACCAGGCAAACACTTTCTTTTTAATCGTATTCCACAGCCTCACACTCAGAATAATAATGATGAAAAGCCCCGCACAGCTTACGCCGATCAAAAGTGCATTGATCAACGGCGAAACAGTTGCAGCTGTCTGTAGTATGGCTATCGAAACGGGAAGCACGGTAATCATCGATAGGACTAAAATAACAAGAAACTGTCCGAGAAAAGAGGTAGAACGCATAAAGGCATTCGGATTACTCATCTGTTGCGGTGGTTTTTTCAATGTGAAGGCCATCCCGGAAAGGGAAGCCATCAGTTGAACGACAGATATAACCGGCAAGAGTATTAATGATAGGGGTCTCACACCTATAAACAGATTCAAACAGAAAAAAACGATGACAAGGAGCAGAAAATTGATGACAACGGGAACAAGCAGCTTGACTCTGATAAAGTCTTTTAAATCAATCGGAAGCATTTTTATGAGTTCGATACTCCCCCCCTCAAGGGACATCGAGTAGGCGGTCTGCATGGAAATAAACAGACACCCCATTATAGAGATAGTAAAAAGTGAGGTGAAGAAATCCTTGTTGATAAACCCCATCAATAATCCAAATCCAACGGGATAAAAGATATAATAAATCAACTGTTCGTTTCTCCTGTAAATCATCAATTCTTTTCTGAGCAGTGTATTGGATTTTGCTGCACTTTCTTTTACGGCCGATTTTCCATTCCTCACTCTTATTTTTTTAAAATTGAGTCTGTCTGACATATAAAAATACAATAGCCCAAACAGAACAAGTAAGACAGATAGAATGATAAGATAATAGGGCCTTTCTCCTGCATTTATCCCAATGGAAAAGATATTAAATCCCGATCTGAAAAAACCATCCGCTTTCATCAACGCATCCGGTAATGCTCCTGAATTGAGTATGGATCCCGGCAAGGTCTGAAACATGAGAATATAGGCTCCGGCATAGATCAGATTGATAATGATCATCAGCACTCTCAACACTTTCTGAGAGGCAACGCTACTGAGCAAAACCGCACAAATAGAACTGATAAACACAAGCAGCAGAACACTCATCAATACACCTATACTGCCGAATATGATAAACGATGGTGTTTTATTTGAAAAAAAGGCAATTACAGGTGCAAGGTATATCACAAGATAAAGCAGCATCGAAATCCCGGAGATGATCAAATTGTAAGTAACAATAGAGGACTTCTTTATAGGCAGTGTAAGCAGAAAATCTATCTCTTCATTTTTTTTCAGATGAAAAGACATCATACTCGAAAAGCTTAAGATAAAGAACAGAGAAAAAAAGGTGATGATAAAGTTCATGTAGATATCACCAAAATTCCCATTTGCAAACGTCAAGACAGAAAGCTCATTGTAAACGGTCAACAGATTTTTTGAGATCAGAAAAAGAAAGCCAAAACAAAATAAAACAAGAAAGAGAAGGCTGTTTTTCTGTCTTTTCTTCGAGTTGGAATTCTCCATAAACACCTTATACTTTAAAAGAACGGATAAATCATGAAACATGTACACCACAACCTACAGCGCGTTGACGATGTTCTGTACATCTTCCGCCTGATCTGTCAATGCCAGAAAGAGATCTTCAAGTGAAGTGGAATCATCCATATTCCGCTTTTCACGTAACTCCTCCATGGTCCCTTCGGTTAAGAGAACCCCATTATGCAGAATTCCGATACGATCGCACATCTTCTCGGCTATTTCAAGAACATGTGTCGTCAGAAATATCGTTGCCCCTTCATGTGCTCTTTTTTTCAGTAAATCTTTAATAATTCTGGAACTTCTTGCATCAAGGCCAACCGTCGGTTCATCAAGAAAAATAATCCGCGGTTTACGCATGAGAACACTTGTAACCATCAACTTCTGTCTCATCCCATGAGACATATCGGATATGGGAACGTTCAGGAAATCGATATCGAAGGCCTCACAAAGTTCATTAAAATCTTTTCTCGTTACCGAATTATTCATTTTAAAGAGATCGAGTATGAATTGAATGAATTCATTGCCGGTAAAAAAAGGATAGATTTTCGGCTCATCCGGGACAATTCCTATCTGTCTTTTCACTTCAACCGGATTCCTCATCACATTCATTCCGGCTATTTCAGCCTCTCCAGATGTTATCGGCAACTGACCCGTAAGCATTTTAATCGTCGTCGTCTTACCGGCCCCATTGGTTCCAAGAAAGCCATAAATCAAACCAGTTCCTATATCAAGACTGAGATTATCTACCGCAACCTTTGTATTGTATTTCTTGGTAAGATTCACACATTTGATCATTAAATCACCTCATGTATTATTTCACTTCTAATGAAATAATAACACATGTGATAATACATGTCAAGATGATCCAGTTGGAAAAGTCTATTGGGAATATTAATCTTTCAGACAAAAACAAAAAAAGGACGGAAATCTCTTCCGTCCTTTTTTTGTTCAATTTATTTATTACAATTACTTCCCAATAAGTTCCTTATATCGACTACAGGCCACCATATGTCCATTACCGGCATCGACCAGTTCTGGTTCCGATTCTTCCCAGCAGGCCTTCACCGCATAAGGACATCTCGGATGGAATCGGCATCCCTGTGGAATATTCTCCGCAGAGGGGACTTCTCCCTTGATCGGAACTTCCTTGA